>JBEKIF010000019.1:0-77268 GCA_050011895.1 Streptosporangiaceae bacterium
TCTACCTGTAGGGATTTAGGCCCTAGGCGGCCATAGCGAGAATTCCAGCGGCCATCAAGTAAGCACAAGAGGCGCGCCCAGCCTTCGGGCTGGCGGCCTCTTGTGCTGTCTATTGGATCATCCGGCGGCCCGCGCTGTCGTAAGCGGGAGCCGGGAGCCAAACCCGGGAGCCATCCGCCCCGGATCGGCGTGGATTCACGCGGACTGTCGTAGCCGCGTGCTACCTGTAGAGGCGGCCCGCTCGGATTCCCCTGGACCGCCCCAGACGGCCCGTCCTTGCGGTACTGACATGGACAGGCAATCGCCGTCGTACCGGCTGGTTCGCCGGCCGCTCCGCGCAGCAGCACCACCCGGCCTTGATGACGCCCAGCGCCGGGTGGTGAGCCATGCCGGCGGACCGCTGCTGGTGCTGGCGGGCCCGGGCACCGGCAAGACCACGGCCATCGTCGAGGCCGTCGTGCACCGGGTCACAAGGCGCGGGATCGATCCGGCCCGGATTCTCGTGCTGACCTTCAGCCGCAAGGCCGCGGAGGAACTGCGAGAGCGGATAACGATGCGGCTTGACCGCACCACCCGCGAGCCGCTGGCCCTGACCTTCCACAGTTACGCCTATGCGCTGGTGCGCAGGGAGTTCACGGCGGCCGGTGAGGAGCCGCCGACGCTGCTGCCTGGTCCTGAGCAGCTGCTTGAGGTCAGGCGGCTGCTGCGCGGCGACGCCGAGGATGGCGGCGCGAACTGGCCAGAGCAGCTGCGCCCGGCGCTCGGCACCAGGGGCTTCGCGGCCGAACTGCGCGACTTCCTGCTCCGCGCGGCCGAGCGCGGCCTGGACGGGGCCAGCCTGGCCCGGCTGGGTGCCCGGCGCGGCCGTGACGACTGGGTGGCGGCCGGCCGGTTCCTTGACTCTTACGCGGCCAGGTTCGACCTTGCGCCGGTACCGGCCTATGACTACGCCGAGATCGTCAGGATCGCCGGCGGCCTGCTGGCCCGCAGCGTGACCAGGGACCGGGAGCGCCAGGCTTACGACGTGGTGCTCGCCGATGAGTACCAGGACACCGACCCCGCGCAGGAGGCCATGCTGCACGCCCTGGCCGGCGATGGCCGGGAGCTTATCGTGGTCGGCGATCCGGACCAGTCGATCTACGGGTTCCGCGGCGCCGACGTCCGCGCGCTCAGGCGCTTTCCCGACAGGTTCCGCGCCCCCGACGGCAGGGCGGCGCAGGTGCTGGCCTTGCGCACGGCCCGGCGCAGCGGCGAGGTCCTGCTGGCCGCCTCGCGCCGGGTCGCCAGCAGGCTGCCCGCCGCGCAAGGAGCGGACAACCGTGCGGCGAAACGGGATCACCGTGCCCTTGTCCCGCTCCCTGAGGCTGATCCGGGAACGGCGCGCATCGTCATCGCCGCGAGCGCGACCCAGGAGGCGGCGGTGATAGCCGACACGCTGCGCCGCGCTCACCTGATCGACGGGGTCAGCTGGTCGTCGATGGCGGTCCTGGTCCGCTCAGCCAGCCGGCAGGTGCCGTTGCTCCAGCGCGTCCTGGCGTCGGCCAGCGTACCGGTCGCGGTGGCCGGTGACGAGCTGCCGCTGGCCGCCGAGCCAGGAACCCGCCCGCTGCTCACCTTGCTGAGCTGCGCGCTGCGGCCAGGGGCACTTGACGAGGAGACCGCGGCGGAGCTGCTGACCGGGCCGCTCGGCGGCACCGACGCGCTTGGCCTGCGGCGGCTGCGGCGCGCGCTGCGGGCGGGCGCGCAGGCGGCGGGGGAGCTGCCGTCGGCCGAGCCGCTGGCCCGGGTGCTGCGCGATCCGCGCGAGCTGACCCTGGCCGGGTGGCCGTCCGGGGACGCAGCGCGGACCCGCCTGCACCCTGGCCTAGCCGGCTCGGCCCTCGGGTCGGCCGTGGCGGCGGCGCGGCGGGTCGCGGCGCTGCTGGATCTGGTCAGGCAAGCCGCCACGGCCGGGACCGCGCACGAGGTGCTCTGGGCGGTGTGGGACGCGTCGGGCCTGGCCGGGCAGTGGCAGCAGGTGAGCGCGGCGGGTGGCAGCAGGGGAGCGGCGGCCGACGCGGACCTGGACGCGGTGGTCGCGCTCTTCGACGCGGCGGCCAGGTTTACTGCCCGGCTGCCGCAGGGCTCGCCGAGGCTCTTCCTCGACAGCCTGGCCGGACAGGAGATCGCCGGTGACACGCTGGCGCAGCGAGCCCCGCAGGGCGACGCTGTCGCCGTCCTGACCGCGCACCGGGCGAAGGGCCTGGAATGGGACCTGGTCGTGGTCGCCGGAGTCCAGGAAGGGACCTGGCCGGACGTCCGGGTCCGCGGCTCCCTGCTCGGCATGGACGAGCTCGTCGAGGCGGTCGCGGCCGGGGCTGGACCTGGCTGGCCGGGCGACGCGGAGTTCGCCGCGCCGGACGCGGCCGCGGCAGCGCTGGCCGCCAAGCTCCTCGACGAGGAGCGGCGGCTCTTCTACGTGGCGGTCACCCGGGCCCGGCGTGCGCTCGTAGTCACCGCGACCGGCGGGGATGACAGCGAGGAACGGCCATCGAGGTTCCTCGCCGAACTGGCCGGCGATGACATCGCGGTCGAAAACGTGACCGGGGCCGGCCAGCGCTGGCTGTCGCTGGCCGCGCTCACCGCGGACCTGCGGCGCGCGGCTGCCGACCGGAGCCGCCCGGGCCAGGTCCGCAGGGCGGCCGCGATCCAGCTCGCCCGGCTCGCGGCGGCCGGCGTCCGCGGTGCGAGCCCGCGGCAGTGGTACGCGCTTACCGAGCTGTCCGGCCCCGGTCCAGTCGTCGACTCCGCTGTCCGGCTGTCGCCCTCGCAGGTGGAGTCGTTCACCAAATGCGGGCTGCGCTGGCTGCTTGAGTCCGCGGCCGGAGTGAACTCGCCGAGCGTGCTCCGCCACTTCGGCATCGTCATCCACGCCGCCGCCGTGCTCGCCGCCGATGGCGCCGCCGACGGGGATATCAGCAAGCGGATCGACGAGATCTGGCATCATCTCGACTTCGGCAGCACCTGGTATGCCGCCAGGCAGCGAGAGCAGGCCGAGCGCATGGTCCGGAGGTTCCTCGACTGGCACGCCGGCAACCCGCGGCAGCTGATAGCGGTCGAGGAGGAGCTGCGGGTCAGAGTCGGGGAAGTGGAGATAACCGGCCGGGTGGACCGGCTGGAGCGGGACGCCGACGGCACGGCGATCATTGTTGATCTCAAGACGGGATCCAGCAGGCCGCACGACGACGAGCTGGACAGGAACCCGCAGCTTGGCGTCTATCAGCTGGCCGTCCTGCTGGGTGCCTTCGAGCAGCTTGGCCTGGCTGAGCCTGGCGGTGCCGAGCTGGTTCAGGTCGGCAAGGCGGGGCTGCAGGCGCGCGCCCGGGTCCAGCGCCAGCGCTCGCTGGCCAGCGACCCGGAGCCTGGCTGGGCACAGGACCTGGTGGAGACGGTCGCGGCGGGGATGTCCGGGCCGGTCTTCCAGGCCACGGTGAATCCCGGCTGCCGGGTCTGCCCGGTCGCGGCGTGCTGCCCGGTCCATGAACGCGGCGGGCAGGTGAGCCCGTGAGCACCGGCGGCCCGTACAGCCCCGCCCAGCTGGCCCGCCTGCTCGGCGCGGCCGAGCCGACGGCCGAGCAGGCAGCGGTGATCGGGGCGCCACTGCGCCCGCTGGCCGTCATCGCCGGGGCCGGGTCGGGCAAGAGCGAGACGATGGCGGCCAGGCTGGTCTGGCTCGTGGCGGGCGGCCTGGTCAGGCCGGAACGCGTGCTCGGGCTGACCTTCACGAGGAAGGCCGCTGCCGAGCTCGCCGGTCGCGTGCGCAGCAGGCTGGACGGACTGCGCAGGGCCGGGCGCGGCGGCTGGCAAGACGAGGAAGACCTGCTGGAAGATCCCGTTATTGCCACCTATCATTCCTACGCGGGCAGGCTAGTCGGTGATCACGCGCTGCGCGAGGCGCTCGAGCCGTCACTGCGCCTGATCACGCCGGCTGTCGCCTGGCAGCTGGCCGCCCGGGTAGTGGCCGCCCACGACGGTCCGATGGATGCCATCGGATGGGCGCCCGCGACGGTCACCGCGGCCGTGCTCGACCTGTCCGGTGAGCTGGCCGAGCACCTGCGCGGCCCGGGCGATGTGATCGAGGCGGGGGAGTGGCTGGCGCGGTGCTGCGCTGAGCTTCCCGGCCGGGTTTCTGCGCTGGCGGTAAAGATCCTGAAATGCCAGCGGGCTAGGGAGCAGCTGCTCCCGCTGGTATCCGCCTACGTCGCGGCCAAGGCGGCCAGGGAGGTCCTCGACTACGGCGATCAGATGGCCGTGGCCGCGCGGATCGCGCAGCGCCACCCGGCGGTCGGTGCCGCCGAGCGGGCTCGCTACCAGGCTGTGCTGCTCGATGAATACCAGGACACCAGCCATGCCCAGCTGGTGCTGCTCCGGTCGCTGTTCGGCGGGGGCCATCCGGTCACGGCGGTCGGCGACCCGTGCCAGTCGATCTACGGTTGGCGCGGCGCGACCGCGGGTAACCTGCGGCGCTTCAGCATCGACTTCCCCGCCAGGGACGGCCCGTCGGGCATGGCGCTGCTGTCCACCAGCTTCCGCAATACCGGCCGGGTCCTCGACGCTGCTGCCGCGCTTCAGGAAGGGCTCCGGGCGGCGGCACCCGAGGTGCCGCGGCTGATCGCGCCGCCTGATCGCGTCCAGCGCGGCGAGGTGACCTGTGCGCTGCTAGAGACCTCGGCCGAGGAGGCCGGCTGGGTAGCCGCCCGCATCGCCGGGCTGCTCAGCCTGCCGCCCGGCACCGCCCCGGACGGCGGCCGCTGGCCCGGCGGCAGGACCGACGCGGTCCGGCCGTCCGACATCGCCGTCCTGTGCCGCAAGCGCGCCCAGTTCCCCGTGCTGCGCGCCGCGCTGGAGGCGAGAGGCATCCCGGTTGAGGTGGTCGGGCTTGGCGGCCTGCTGACCGTGCCCGAGGTGGCCGACATCGTCGCCACGCTGCGGGTCATGCATGACCCGTCCGCCGCCGACGCGCTGGCGAGAGTGCTGACCTCACCGCGCTGGCGGATCGGCCCGCGCGACCTGATCGCACTCGGCCGCCGGTCCCGGGTGCTGGCCAGCGGCGCGGACCGGCCGCCGCGGGCGGCTCCGGCTCCGGCTCCGGCTCCGGCCCCGGCCCCGGCTCCGGCTCCGGCTCCGGCCCCGGCCCCGGCTCCGGCCCCGGCCCCGGCCCCGGCCCCGGCCCCCGCTCCTGTTGCGGACGATGTGCTGACCCGGGCGGTGACCGATCTGACCGCGGATCCCGGCAGCCTGGTCGAGGCCCTGGATGACCCCGGCGACCCTGCCGCCTATTCCGCCGTCGGCTACCGGCGGTTCACCGCGCTGGCTGCCGAGCTGCGGGCACTCCGGCTGCACGCTGGGCGTACCCTGCCCGAGCTGGTCGGCGAGGTCGAGCGAACGCTCGGGCTTGACATCGAGGTGGCGGCCCGGCCGGGCATTGACCCGGCCAGCGCACGCGCCGACCTGGACGCCTTCGCGGACGCCGCGGCCGCTTTCGCCGGCGATCTCGAGGAGCCGACGCTCGGCGCGTTCCTGGCCTACCTGGCCGCCGCGGAAGCGGAGGAATTCGGCCTTGAGGCGGGCCGGGTAGGCGAGACAGACTCGGTCAAGCTGGCGACCGTGCACGCCGCCAAGGGACTGCAGTGGGCAGCCGTCGTTGTGCCCGGAATGTCCGGCGGGGCCCAGGGGCACGTTTTCCCCGCCAAGCCGAAGGTGACCACGAGATGGACCGAGAATCCGCGGCTGCTCCCGTTTGGCCTGCGCGGAGATGCGGTTGACCTGCCGGCGCTCGCTGGCCTGGACACCGCGTCGCTGGCCGGCTTCACGCAAGCATGCGCGGATCGTGAGCTAGCTGAGGAGCGGCGGCTTGCGTACGTGGCCGCCACGCGAGCGGCGTTCTGGCTGTGCTGCACCGGCTACTGGTGGGGTGATGGCGCGTCTCGGCTCGGCCCGTCGGTCTTCCTGGCCGAGGTCCGGGCGGCCTGCGAGGCAGGCGCCGGCCCGGTCGGGCGCTGGGTGGCGGAGCCGGAGCCCGACGCAGCGAACCCCCTGCTTGCCGAGCCCGCTACCGCGTCCTGGCCGGCGGCCGCGGCTGGCTCGGGGTATGAGGCCGCGCGTGAAGCCGCGGCTCTGGTTACCGGGGAGATCGAGGCTCGCGATGGCCGGAGCCACGAGACTGCTGCGGAGCCTGCCGGAACCAGCAAGGCTGCGGGCGGCACCGCGGAGCCTGCGGGAACTGTCCTGGGCCCGCCGGACGCCGCCCTGGTCGCGGGCTGGACCCGCGACGCTGATCTGCTGCTTGCCGAGCGAGCGCAGCACCGTGGCGACCACGCCGCGGCCGTCCAGCTACCGGCCCGGATGCCCGTTTCCTCGCTGGTGACAATGGCCAGGGACCCAGCGGCGCTCGCCGGGCAGATCCGGCGGCCGATGCCGCAGCCCCCCGCCCCGCAAGCCCGCCGGGGCACGGAGTTCCACCGCTGGCTGGAGCAGCGGTTCGGGCCCCGTCCGCTGATCGATCCCGATGAGCTGGTCGGCGCCGCTGACGAGAGCGCCGAGTCTGGCGCCGATCCGGACCTGGCGGCCCTCAAGGCCCGCTTCGAAGCGGGCGAATGGGCAGACCGGTGGCCTGCCGAGGTCGAGATCCCGTTCGAGACCCTGATCGGAGACAGGCTGGTCCGCGGCCGGATCGACGCGGTGTTCGCCGATGCGCCCGAGGGCGGATTCGATGTCGTGGACTGGAAGACTGGCCGGCCGCCAGGCTCGCCTGATGAGGGCCGCGCTGTCGCCGTCCAGCTGGCTGCCTACCGGCTCGCCTGGGCCGCGCTCGCCGGAGCGCCGGTCGGGCAGGTCAGAGCGGCCTTCTACTACGTCCGCGATGATGTCACCGTGCGGCCAGCTGATCTCCTGGATCAGCCGGGGCTTGCCGCGCTCATCGACGCCGTCCCGCTGGCTGCGGTTGCAGGCAGCGGTCAACTGCCCAGGTAGCGCTCCAGGCTCTCGACCTTGGACTCCAGCGCCCCTGTCACGGCAGGCCTGACATCCGCCTTGAGCGTGAGGCTCACCCGCGGCGCTCGCGCCGCCACGGCGTCCACGGCGCGCTTCACCACATCCATCACCTCGTCCCAGTCGCCCTCGATGGTGGTGAACATCGCGTCGGTCCGGTTGTCCAGGCCGCTCTCGCGCACTACCCGGACCGCATCGGCGACGTACTCAGCGACCGCCTCGCCGACTCCGATCGGCGTTACCGAGAATGCCACGAGCATCTGGCCCTCCTGGTAGCTGGGCAGCAACGTCGCTGCGGCGCTTCGTCCTTCGGTGCGGGTCTATCGTTCCATGTCGGACCGTCATGAGGCGGGCGGCCGGCGGTGCCAGGCGCTCTAACTGTTCGCCGTAGCCGCCAGCCTGGCGGCGCTGGCCGCCGTCGCGTCGCTGTTGCGCGGGGGCCGCTACGTCGATCCAGCGGCCCCCGCCGGGGCACCGCTGCCCGCTGCCGAGGGTCCAGGTTCTCCGCCTTCTGCTCAGCGACGCGGCTTCATGCGGTTAAGCCGGGCAGGCTGCGCCTCGCTAGAGTTCCGGCCAGGATATCCGCGTTACGCCATGGCGCGGCTGCCCACATCTTGCGAGGAGATGATCATGGACGTCCGTGAGTACATTGGCCAGAACGCACCTGCATTCTTCGCCGCGCTCAAGGAGTGGCTGGCGATACCGTCGATCTCGGGCGACCCGCTGCAGCACGCCGATGTAAGGCGCTCCGCCGAATGGCTCGCCAGGCAGTTTCGCGAGACCGGGTTTCCTGTTACAGAGGTCTGGGAAACCGGAGCCGAAGGCGCTCGCGGGCTCCCCGCGGTGTTCGCGCATTGGCCGGCGGCCGACCCTGCTGCGCCCGTTGTGCTCGTCTACGGCCACCATGATGTTCAGCCGGTGGAACCGCTGGACGAGTGGGACTCGCCGCCATTCGAGCCCGCCGAGCGCGAGGGCAGGCTGCTCGCCCGCGGTGCCTCCGATGACAAGGGCCAGGTGCTCTTCCACGCTCTCGGCGTGCGCGCCAGCCTCGCGGCCAGCGCCGCCGCCGCGCCGCCGGTCACGCTCAAGCTGCTGATCGAGGGGGAGGAGGAGTCCGGCTCGCCCAACTTCGCCGCCCTCCTCCGCGAGCGGCGCGATCAGCTGCGTTGTGACGTGATCGTCGTCTCCGACACCACCATGTGGGCTGCCGGCGTGCCGTCGATGTGTACCGCGATGCGCGGCCTGGCCGACGCCCAGCTCGACGTGCGCGGCCCGGACCAGGACCTGCACTCCGGGTCGTTCGGCGGTGCGGTGCCGAACCCGCTGCACGCGCTGGCCGCGCTGCTCGCCGGGCTGCACGACGCTGAAGGGAGAGTCACCCTCCCCGGGTTCTACGACAAGGTGGCGCCGGTATCGGCACAGGAGCGGGAGATGTTCGAGCGGCTGCCGTTTGACGAGAAGGCATGGCTCGCCGACGCCGGCAACAGCGGGGCAGCCGCTGGTGAGGCGGGCTTTAGCACCCTGGAACGGATCTGGGCGCGGCCGACCGCAGAGATCAACGGCATGTGGGGCGGCCACACCGGGCCCGGCGGCAAGACGATCGTGCCGCGCGAGGCCCACGCCAAGCTGTCATTCCGGCTGGTCGCCCACCAGCAGCCTGCTGATGTCATCGCCGCGCTCCGGGCGTACGTCTCCGCACGGACCCCGGCGGGCATCGAGGCGACCGTCACCTCGGAGGGGCCTGGCACCCGACCCGCGTTCTCGCCCGTCGACTCGGCCGCGGTCCTGGCCGCCCGGCGGGCCATGGAACGTGCGTTCGGCCGTGAGATCCTGTTCACGCGAGAGGGGGGCAGCGGGCCTGAGGCGGACCTTACCGAGATCCTCGGGGCGCCGTTGGTCTTCCTCGCCGTCGGCCTTGACGAAGACCGCATCCACGCACCTAACGAGAAGGTCGAGATGGCGCTGCTGCTCAAGGGAGCGGAGGCGGCTGCCTACCTGTGGGATGAGCTCTCAGCCGCGGCCGGCCAGTTCACGGGCCCGCGATGAACCCCGAACGGCGCGGGGCCGGGGCGGATCGCGGGGCCGAGGCGGATCGCGGGGCCGGGGCGGATCGCGGGGCCGGGGCGGATCGCGGGGCCGGGGCGGATCGCGGGGCCGGGGCGGATCGCGGGCCGGGGGCGCTCGCGGCCAGCCCAGAGCCTGATCGGATGGCTGGCCCAAGCGGCCCGGAGCCGGACGGCTCCGGGGGCGTAGGCGGCCCGGAGCCGGACGGTCTCGCACCGCTGGGACCCCTGGCGCTGTCCCGCGGCGAGGTGGACCGGGCGACCATGCTGCGGGAGGACACCGCATGGCTCGAAGCGGCCTGGGCGGACCCGGGCAGCCGCGTGCTTGTCGTGCATGACGGGCAGGCGCCAGTCTGGTTCGGCGACGACGGGGCAGAACTCGAGCTGGTGCCGCCGGCGGCGGCACCGGACGGGGTCAGGTTCCTGCTGGGCACTGACGCTGGCGGGGTCGCCTACTTCGGGGTCGCCGCCAGCGGCGAGCGGCCGGGCGCAGCAGGCGCGCAGCCGGACCGAGGCGGCCGTGCTGCCAGCATGCGATGGGCCGGACTGCGGCAAGCTGGAGCGCTGCTTCCGGCCCGGGACGCGGGACTGATGACGCACGCCGTGGCGCTGGCCAACTGGCATGCGGTCGCCGGGTACTGCTCGCGGTGCGGTGCAGCCACGGAGCCGGCTGCCGCGGGGCACACCAGGCGCTGCGTGGCCGATGGAACAGAGCACTTCCCGCGGAGTGATCCCGCGGTGATCATGCTGGTCACTGATCCCGACGATCGCGGCCTGCTGGCCAGGAACGCGCAGTGGCCCGAGCGCCGGGTCTCGATCCTGGCCGGGTTTGTCGAGCCGGGCGAGTCAGCTGAGCAGGCGGTCGTGCGGGAGGTGTTCGAGGAGACCGGCCTGGTGGTGGAGCGGGTCCGGTACGTCGGCAGCCAGCCCTGGCCGATGCCGCACAGCCTGATGCTCGGATTCCGCGCGCACGCCGCAGGCGGCCAGCAGATAAGGGTCGACATCAACGAGATCGCCGAGGCCCGCTGGTTCTCCAGGGCGGAACTGCGGGCCGCGATCGAGCGCGGCGAGATAAGGCTGCCGCCGCCGGTCTCGATCGCCCACCAGATCATCTCGTCCTGGTACGGCAACGATCTCGCCGGATCCTGGTGACCGTTGCGGCTGCTTCAGGCGGGCGCGAGCTTCCTGACGGAGTCAAACATGTTGGCGTCCGGGGTGGGAACGATCATGATGGCCGGGGTGTCGAGCCCGGCCGCCTGATACTCGGCGACCCGCTCCCGGCACGCCTCGACAGGCCCGTGTACGAGAAGGTCGTCAACAAGCTCGTCGGGTATTGCCGTCAGGGCGCCCTTGCGGTCGCCGCTGTTCCAGGCAGTCTGCATGGGCCGCAGCAGCTCCTCCCGGCCCAGCCAGGCGTGGAACGCCGCATAGGCCGGCACGGTCAGGTAGGCAGCGATGAGGCGCTGGCCGATCATCCGGGCCAGCGCCGCGTCCGGCGTAGGGCAGACGAAGATCCGCGCGATCAGCTCCGTGCCCGGCCCGGACGCCGTGCGCACCTTGGGCACGTCCTGAGGTGCCAGCCAGTTCGTGATCACGCCGTCGGATTCCGCCGCGCCCAGCCGGACCATCTGCGGGCGGAGTGCGGCGAGCGCGAGGCCGGGCGGGTCGGCCGGCACATTCTCCAGCCGGAAGCCGTCCACGCTGAACGTTTCGTACTGCTCGGTCACCTTCTGGCCGGCCAGTGCCCGGCGCAGGAACCGCAGCATGTCCCTGGACCGCTGGTAGGGCTTGGCGAACTCGATGTCGTTCCATTGCTGCACCACCACCGGCGTCGAGGTGCCGATGCCCAGCACGAATCGGCCGGGCGCGAGGTTGGCGATGGCGGCCGCGTGCATGGCGAGCATGGCGGGCCCCCGCGTGTAGACGCTGGCAATGGCGGTACCCAGGCGCAGCTCGCTGGCCCACTGACTGGTCAGGGCGAGCGGGGTGAACGCGTCGATGCCGTTGAGCTCGGCGGACCACGCGTCGGTGTAGCCGAGGCCGGGGAGTTCGGTGACGATCCCGCGCTGCTCGGCCAGGGCGAGTCCGTGCAGCGGGAGGGTGATTCCCCAGCGGGCCTTACGTTCCATCAGGAGTCCTCTCCTCGGCGCTCATGTCCGCCGCGGGTCTCGTTTCGCGGCTTCCTTGTCCGACGGATATCACAGTCTCCGATCGAGTAGCAGGCCAGCCTGGGTCCTGGACCGAGGGTCGCCGGGAGTTCGAACATTTCGAGTACAGCCGTATGCCGCGGCGCCCGGGTCAGCGTCCTTTGAGGCTGCCGATGCTGAGCGATCCGTCTGGCGCCGCCGGGCTGGCCGGCGGCTCGAACGACTCCTCCGCCTCGCGCACGTAACCGGCCGGGTCCTTGTCCACGGCGGGGACGCCCGCGAAATGCCTTGCCTCGAAGGCCGCGAAGGCGGTGGCCAGATCGTGCCGCAGCCGGAGCCCGGCGAGACGGCGGAAGTCAGTAAGGCCCTCGCGCTCCTCCTCAGCCATGTGGTCGCCATTCGCCAGATTCACCGCGGCGACCGCGGCGTACCAAGCGTCGGTGCCCGCCTCGTGGCCCGCGACCGCGGCTATCGCATCCCTGATGTCGTTATGGTCATGGATCGCGTCGAGAGTTTCCTCCTCCGCGCTGCCCGCGCGGCCGGCGCCCGTCCCCGCCTGCAGCAGTGCCGGGTAGAAGATCTCCTCCTCCGCCTCGGCATGCAATTCAAGGAACGCGGACAGCCGTGCCCACACCGCGCTCAGGGTTCCGGTGTCGCCCCGATCGATCTGCTCGAGGATCGCGAAGAGCCGCCGCTGTTCGTGGTGGTCGTCGAGGATGAGCTGGGTTATGTCCACGGTGCCCTCCAAGCGTCGATGCGGCGGATCTTCAGACGATCCCGAGCTTGGCTGCCCGTTCGTGGACGGTTCTAACGGCGTCGGCCAAGCTGGGTCCGTAACCCCCGGCACCAAGATAACCAGCCGCGACAAGCCACCCGCGCAACGGTCGCCGTCACGGGCCGCACGGCGGCAGGCCGACTTGATGTTGCGCCCAGACCAGGCCACGACCGGGCCTCAGTACGCTCAGCAGTCGGGGACCCGAGACCTTCCTACGGCAACCCCGCAAAGTCCGCCATCTGGTCCACTGCGTACGAAAGAACTCGTCAGCCGGATTGGCCGGGGCGGGCGCGAAGGATCCGGGTACCACGGCAGGTCCCGGCACAAGCCAAGCAGGGAGATGCGATGACCGACAATGCGGCACCTCGCAACATCGAGGCCAAGGGCGCGGTGACGCGCTTGTTCAACTCTTCGGTCCGCTGGCTGACCAGGCACGGGATCAGCATCTGGGGCAGCCGGGTCCTGGCGGTCCGCGGCCGGACCAGCGGCGAGTGGCGGACGACCCCAGTGAACCCGCTCAGCTACGACGGCAACCGGTACCTGGTCGCGCCGCGTGGCCATACCCAGTGGGTGCGGAACATGCGGGTCGCAGGCGGCGGCGAACTGCGGATCGGCAGGCGGGTGGAGCGGTTCACGGCCACCGAACTGGCCGACGCGCAGAAGCCCGAGGTGCTGCGCGCCTACCTGAAGCGCTGGAAGTTCGAAGTCGGCGTCTTCTTCGACGGGGTCGGCGCGGACGCGCCCGACGAGAAGCTGCTCGAGATCGCGCCTGGTTACCCGGTCTTCCTGATCACAAGCCGCTGACCAGCCAGCCCGGCACAGGCCGGGCGGCATGTCACCCGCGATGTCCGGTGCCACCTGGCACCGGACCCGGCGGACGTTCGCCTGCCCGGATAATCCCTTTTGATCGGCCCGCACAGGCTGTCCGCTTGCACTTGTACCGGATTTGGTTCAACTTTACGCCCGATATGCCGGTAATATGGCCACCAAATCCGGTATAAGCAACCGGCGATGCGGCTGCGGCTGTCCCTGTCAGCCCGGGTCGGGCCCTGACCGGGCCACTGGCCGACATGGAATTAGCACTTATCGGTGACCCACTGCGGGACTAGCAGGCGACGCTTGTGGTATCTGTCAGCAGCCGACGCCCGGATCAGCGCGTCAGCGCCAGGGTGGCACCGGTAGCGTCTATGAGCCGGTGACAGCCGGCGGCGCCGTCAAACCGGGCCAGCTCGCCGCGGACCAGCGCGAACGGACCATCCGGGCCGGCCAGGATGGTGCCGTCAGCGCCGGCGGCGATCAGTTCGCCATCGACCCGGACCAGGACCGGGCCATCCCGGGTAGCCGAGATGGCGGTACGGCCGGCCCGCAGGCCATCCAGCAGCGCTTGCGGCTCTGCGGAGGCCGTCTCGATCCACGTCGTGGGCGAGCCCGGGGGAGCGTCAGAACCTGGCCGGTGCCAGTCGCTGCCGCCGACCGGGATGGCACCGGGGTCCCACGCGAGCCACCAGCTGAGCGAGTTGGTCCAGCGCAGATCGAGCCAGCTCCAGTGCCAGACCTCGATGAGCGGCGGCCGGCGGCTCATCGGGACGGTCCAGCTGACGTGACCGCCGATCGGATGGTTAACCGAGAGCAGCCCGCCGCGCCGCTCGGTAGCGTCGAGCCAGGAGTCGGCGGTCTCGCGGAAGTCGATCCAGCCCACCTCGCCGAGCGCGCCCGCGTGGCCGGCTGCCGTGGTCACCTCCTGTCCGGGAAGCAGGATGATCTGATGCGCTGCAGCGGCGGCGGGAAGCTCGGCGTGGTGGCTGATCGTGTTGTGATCGGTGATCGCGATGAAGTCAAGGCCGTGGCCAACCGCGAATCTCGCCAGTTCGGGGACGGTCATGGCGCCGTCGGAGTGGACCGTATGGGTGTGCAGGTCGCCGGCGAGCCAGCGGTGCCCGGCGGTGGCAGGAATCTGGCGGCGCGGCGGGCGCTGCGCTAGCGGCGGCGGCGGGCCGGGGCGTGGTTCAACGGCGGGACGGCTGGCCGGGCCGAAAACCTCGGCGGTCAGGCGGTATTCGATCCCTTCGACGGGCATCTGGTAAAGGCCGATCATCACCTGCCAGCTGCCCGGCTCGAGCTCGCCAGGAAGGTAGCCAGGGGTGGCCTGGTCCGCAGTGATCATGAACGACCGGCGGGCTCCGCCCGACCAGCCGCGGAACCCGGCAGGGCCGATGCAGCCGAGATCGAGCGTGCCGGCGGTGCGGTCGTATTCGAGTTCGGCCCGCAGCCCGGACGCGCCCGGGGGGATGTCGACCGGCAGGTACTGCAGGTCCGATGCGAACCGGTCCTGCAGGCTCCATCGACCCTGATGCCGCGTGGTGGCCATGGCCCCATCCGATCAGACGGCCCGGACCGTGGCCAGTTCCGGCGTGGCTCCCTCCGGTGGCGTCCGTCTCCGCCGGCGTGGCTCCCTCCGGTGGCGTCCGTCTCCGCCGGCGTGGTGCCGTCTCCGCCGGCGTGGTGCCGTCTCCGTCGGCTGCGGTCGGCGCTCCTGCTGCGCGGTTGATGTGGCCTTGACACCGGAAATTCATCGTCTGTAGAGTTCATCGTGCGTTGAAATATCCCGTCAGGGAGGCGAGCGCCGGTGTGGGCGATGATCGTGAAGGAGTTCCGCCAGTTGCGCCGGGATCGCCGGACGCTCGCGATGATGATCGTGATGCCGGTCCTGTTGCTTGTGGTGCTCGGTTACGCGGCGAGCTTCGACGTTAAAACGATCACGGTCGCTGCGGCTGGCCCGCGGGCCCAGGCGGTCGGGTCGGTGCTGCATCAGCCGTGCCGCGGCGTCGGCCTGAGCTGTGATGTCGTAATGATGGCGCCGGCGCAGGGCCTGAGCTGGGCAAAGGACGAACTGCGTGATGGTAAGGCGGATGTCGCCGTGGTCACCGGCGGCGCGAGGCCGGTCATGCTCATCGACGGCAGTCAGCTATTCGCGGCGCGGGCGGCGCTGACCGCGCTGGCCAACCTGGAGCGGCGGGCCGGATCCGCCGCCGCGAGCGGGTCGGCAGGCGCGGCTGGCCTTGCGCTGCCCGCGCCGCAGGTCACTATCTTGTATAACCCAGACCTCAAGACATCCGACATCATGATCCCTGGCATCGCGGGCGTCATCCTGGTCTTCATCGGTACGATCATCACCAGTCTCGGCGTGGTCCGCGAGCGGCAATCCGGCACGCTCGAACAGCTAGCCGTAATGCCGTTGCGCACCAGGGACGTCTACCTTGGCAAGATCGTTCCGTACTTCGTGGTGGCGACGGTCGACCTTGCACTCGTGCTCCTCGTTGGCATCGCCATCTTCGGCGTCCCGTTCCGCGGCTCGCCCCTGGTGTTCGGGCTGGGCGCCCTTGAGTTCCTGTTCGTGACCCTGGGGCTCGGCGTACTGATCTCCAGCGTCTCGCAGAACCAGGGCCAGGCGATTCAGCTGGCCATCATGGTCCTGCTGCCGCAGGTGCTGCTGTCCGGGCTGATCTTCCCGCTGTCCTCGATCGTCGCGGGCGTCCGCTGGATCGCTTACCTGCTGCCGCTGACCTACTTCAACCAGATCTCCCGCGGCGTGATGCTCAGGGCGGAGCCCATCACCGCGCTCTGGCCGTCGTTCGCGTTCCTGGCGCTGCTCGGCGCCGTCATCGTCACGCTGGCCACGCTTCGGTTCCGGGCCTTTCTCGCGCCGGCGCCGTCATCCGGGCGACGGCACCGGCCGCCCGGGGTGGCCGGCGCGCAGCGTGCCGCGCTGGTCGGCAGCGGGCCCGGGGACCCGGCATGACCGGCTCACCGGGCGGGGTGAGCGGCCCGCCGGGCGGGGTGAGCGGCCCGCCGGGCGGGGTGAGCGGGCAGCCAGGCGGGGTGAGCCGGCCGCGTGGCGGAGCGAGCCGGCCGCCGGGCGGGGTGAACGGCCCGGCCGGCGGCGGTGCCGGACTCACTGGCGACGGCACTCGCCCGGTCAGCTGGGGCCTGCGCGAGGTATCCGTTTGGCATCAGAACTCACCCGCCCTTGACCGCGTGTCACTTGCCGCAACGGCTGGACAGGTGACCGCGGTGGTAGGCGGCGACGGGGCCGGCAAGACGACGCTGCTGCGCTGCCTCGCGGGGGCGCAGGCGCCAGGTACCGGGCAGGTCAGCAGGCCGGATGCGCGGCAGATCGGTTACTTGCCTGCAAGCTCGGGCATCTACCCTGACCTGACGGTCGCCGAGAACCTGGCCTTCCGCGCCGCGGCCTATGGCCTGACTGCCGCCCGGGCCCGCGAGCAGGCCGCCGAGTACCTCGGCCGGGCCGGGCTCGCGACGGCCAGGGACCGGCTGGCCGGCCAGCTGTCCGGCGGGATGCGCCAGAAGCTCGGCATGATCGCCGCGATGGTGCACCGGCCGCAATTGCTCGTGCTCGACGAGCCGAGCACCGGGGTAGATCCGGTAAGCCGGTCCGATCTGTGGTGGCTGATCGCCCGGGCGGCTGCGGGCGGGTCGGCGGTCGTCTTCTCCACGAGCTACCTGGACGAAGCCGAGCGGGCCGCCATCGTGCTCGCCCTGGATGACGGGCGGGAACTCGCCATCGGGACACCGGAGGAGATCGTCGCCGCGATACCCGGCACACTGCGCGCGGTGACCGAGCGCCCGGCTGCGCAGGACGAGCGCCGGGCCTGGCGGCGAGGCGGGCGCTGGCGAATCTGGGATCCGCCGGGGTCGGGTGCCGGGGCGGGGGAGCCAATCCGGCCGGACCTTCAGGATGCGGTGACGATCGCGGCACTAGCCCGCGAGCTTCAGCTAGCGGGCGAGCTTCAGCTGGCTGGGGGCGCGGCATGACCGCCGGCGGCGCTGTCTCACCTGGCCGCGCTGTCTCACCTGGCCGCGCTGTCGCGCCCGGCGGCGCTGTCTCACCTGGCGGGCCCATCCCGTCCGGCTCCGGACCGCTCGCCCGGTGCGTCGCGGTGACCTGCAGGTTCGGCCAGCTCACCGCCGTTGACCAGGTTGACCTGCAGGTGAATTCCGGCGAGATCGTCGGCCTGCTCGGCGCCAACGGGGCCGGAAAGACCACGCTGATCCGGTTGCTGCTCGGCCTGCTGCCTGCCTCGGAAGGCGAGGTCGCGCTGTTCGGCGCCGAGCCGTCACGCGAAACCCGCCGCCGGATCGGTTACCTTCCACAGGGACTTGGCCTCTACGACGACCTGACCCCGGCGGAGAATCTGGAGTTCTCGGCGGCGGTGTTCGGCGGCGGACGGGACGGGGACAAGCCGCCGGGGCTGCCCGCGGCGCTGCGTTCCTACGGCGACACGGTCGTTGGCTCGCTGCCGCTCGGCGTGCAGCGCCGCGTCGCATTCGCGCAGGTTCTGTCGCACCGGCCGGACCTGCTGATCCTCGACGAGCCCACCTCGGGGGTCGACCCGCTCGGCCGGGCGCGGCTCTGGGACACCATTACCGACGCCGCCGCGGCGGGGGCCGGAGTGCTGGTGACGACCCACCATCTGGAGGAGGCCGGCGAGTGCGGGCGTCTGGTGATCATGGCGGGCGGCGCGGTGGTAGCCCATGGCGCCGCCGCCGAGATCATCGGAGCGGCCCGGGTCAGCGTCGTGACGGCCGCGTCGTGGACGGCCGCGTTCACGGCACTTGAGCGGGCCGGGCTGCTGGTGGCGCTGGCCGGCCGCTCGCTGCGGGTGCCAGGTTCCGCACCTGAGGAGGTCCGGCGGGCGCTCGGCGGCATTGATGCCAGCGTGCAGGAAGCGCCAGCGACCCTGGAGGAACGCTTCTTCCAGCTCACGCTGTCGACTTCGGGAACGGGTGCAGCCCGGTGACTGCCGGCCGCGCCGCGGGCCGCAGGGCCGGTGCCAGCGGGACCAGGGAAACGATCCTGGCGGCCGCCCGCCGCCGGTTCGGTGATCACGGCTACAACGGGGCGACGATCAGGTCCATCGCCGCCGACGCGGGCGTGGACCCGGCGCTTGTGCACCATTTCTTCGGCTCGAAGGAGCAGCTGTTCGTCGCTGCGATGCGGCTGCCGGTGGCACCGGGCGAGATCCTGGCCGCCCTGGAGGCCGGCTCGCGGGACGCCAGCGTCAGCACCGGGGAGCAGCTGATCAGGACCGCGCTGACGGCGTGGGAGGACCCTGCGGTTCGCACCACTTTCCTCGGCTTGCTGCGTTCGGCGCTGACCAGCGAGCAGGCAGCGAGGATGCTGCGGGAGTTCATTTCCGAAGCAATCCTGGGACCGGTGGCCCGCGCGGTCAGCGCCGGCGAGGCCGGAGGCACCCCTGGCCTGGCGGGTGCCGCCGGGGGTGCCCGCGGCGATATCGCGGATGCGGAGTACCGGGCGGGCATGGTCGCGAGCCAGGTACTCGGGCTCGCGGTGGCCAGGTTCGTCCTGGCGCTCGGGCCGGTGGCGTCGGCCAGCCCGGATGACCTTGCCGCGACCATCGGTCCCACTCTGCAGCGGTACCTGACCGGCGAGATCCGGGCGGGCGGCGCGAGCCCTGCCGGGGGAGACGGCAGCGCCCGGCCGGATCCTTGATCGCCGGTTGTCCGCGGCAGCCTGGCTGCTGGCTTTGACGAGCCTGATCCATTCATTGAATGATCGGTAGATGCCGGATGCCGCGCAGACCTACCTCCACGGCCATCATGACAGCGTGCTGCGGTCGCACCGCTGGCGAACGGTTGCGAATTCGGCAGGTTACCTGGTTCCGCGGCTGTCGAGAGGGACGCAGGTGCTCGATATCGGCTGCGGCCCCGGCACGATCACCGCCGACCTGGCGGCCACAGTGGGGGAGGGCCGGGTCATCGGGATCGACGTAGCCGGCGAGGTCCTCGCCGGTGCTCGGGCCGAAGCAGTGCGGCAGGGCCGCCGCAACGTCAGTTTCCAGGCCGGCGACGTGTATCAGCTGGCCTTTGCCGACGGAGCCTTCGACGTGGTGCATGCGCACCAGGTGCTGCAGCACCTGGCCGACCCGGTGGCTGCGCTGGCCGAGATGCGCCGGGTTTGCCGCCAGGGCGGTGTCGTCGCCGCCCGCGACGCCGACTACGGGGGGATGTTCTGGTATCCAGAGGATCCTGGGCTGCGGGGCTGGCAGCTGCTCTACCAGCGGGTGGCCAGGGCACTAAACGGCGAGCCCGACGCGGGCCGGCGCATGCTGGGCTGGGCCCGGGCGGCCGGGTTCGACGAGATCGACGTATCGGCCAGCTCCTGGTGCTATGCCACTCCTGACGACCGCTCGTGGTGGGGCGGGCTGTGGGCTGAGCGGGTGACCCAGTCGAACTTCGCTGACCAGGCCGTCAGGCTAGGTCTGGCGAGCCGGGACGATCTCGACGGGCTGGCCGCGGCATGGCGCCGGTGGGCGTCGAGCGACGATGCCTGGTTCCTTATCCCCCATGGCGAGATCCTCTGCCGGGGATGACCGCCATGAGGCGAGTTCATTCGCGTGTAGCGTGCGAGTGTGATCGAGATAACGTGGCTGGACGCTACCGCGCAGGCTGACCTTGTTCGTCGTGGCGAGGTCAGCGTCACGGAATTGGTGGAAGCGGCGATCGGCCGGATCGAGGCGGTGAACCCTCGGCTCGATGCGGTGATCAGGAACCGGTTCGACCGGGCGCGGGCCGAGGCGGTCGGCGACCTGCCCGACGGGCCGTTTCGGGGGGTGCCGATCCTCTTCAAGGACCTGGGCTGCACTGTCGCGGGCGAGGTGACGGCGTGCGGCATCGGGCCGATGCGTGAGCTGGCCTTTCCGGTGACGTCCTACCTCGCCGAGGCGTTCCGGCTGGCTGGTTTCGTACCGCTCGGCCGCACCAGCGTGCCGGAGATGGGCACCACGGTGACCACCGAGGCGCGGAGCTTCCCCGCGGCCCGCAACCCCTGGGATCCCGGTCGCAGCGCCGGCGGCTCCTCGGGAGGCTCGGCGGCAGCGGTGGCCAGCGGCATGGTGCCCGTCGCGCACGGCAGCGACGGCGGCGGCTCTATTCGCATCCCGGCCAGCGCCTGCGGGATCGTCGGGCTCAAACCGACCCGCGCCAGGGTCAGCCAGGGCCCGCTGATCGGGGAGGGCTGGGGCGGCGGCACGATCGACGGCGTGCTGACCCGGACGGTTCGTGACGCGGCTGGCATCCTTGACGTGATCAGTACCAGGGAGGTCGGCGAGCCCTACTATGCGCCCCCGCTGCATCGCCCGCTGAGTGCGGAGGTCGGCGCCAGCCCGGGGCGCCTGCGGGTCGGGGTGCTGGACCGGCCGCGCGACGAAGGCTTTCTTGACGATCCGCAGTGCCGCGCCGCGGTGGCAGCCACCGCCCGGCTGCTGGAGTCGCTCGGCCACCACGTCGAGGAGTCCGCGCCCGCGGCAATGTCCGATCAGGCGTTTGGCCGGCACTTCGGCACGATCATGGCCGCCAACACCGAGGCGACGTTCCGCTCGTTCGAGATGCTGCTCGGCCGCCCGATCACCGAGGACGAGATCGAGCCGCGCAATGTCCACTACCGGCAGCTCGGCGCGGCCATGCACGCTACGGCATATCTGCGCAGCCGGGCCTGGATCGGGATGTGGGCGCGCCGGATGGCGAACTGGTGGGATGGCCACGACCTGCTGGTGACGCCCACCCTCGGTGCGGTCCCGCCGGAGCTGGGCTGGTTCACCGCGGATGGGCCGAAGGCCGAGGGCCAGCGGGTCGCCAGCTTCATCCCCTATACGGCGCAGTTCAACATGACCGGCCAGCCGGCCGTGAGCCTGCCGCTGCACTGGACGCCCGACGGCATGCCGGTCGGCGTGCAGCTCGTCGCCGCCTACGGCAGGGAGGACCTGCTGGTTCAGGTGGCCAGCCAGCTCGAGCAAGCCGCGCCATGGGACCAGCGGCTTCCGCAGGTGCACGCGTAGGCTGCCGCTGCCGCTGCCGCTGCCGCTGCCGCTGCCGCTGCCGCTGCCGCTGCCGCTGCCGCTGCCGCTGCCGCTGCCGCTGCCGCTGCCGCTGCCGCTGCGCTAGCCAGCCGGGATCGCCGTGCGGATGCGGGGGCCGTCATGTCCTGCTCCACCAAGCGTGGTGTGCGCTGAACGCTGGCACCGTATCTGACGGTCAGAATGGTATGAACGGCAGGCGAACGCCGGACTGCTCGGCGCGGACCGTCGCATCTGGCGGCGCCTCCCGCCTGATCTGCTCGGCGAGTTCCCGAGCGTCGTCCTCGTTGCCGGCGCCGACCAACAGGAACCTCCAGCGCCGCACGACCGTCCGGCCCTCGCTGCGCAGCTTGGTCGCGAGCGCGACAGCCTCGCGATGCGAAGGAAGCTCCACCCTGGCTTCCCACTGGGCAATCCCGGCGGCGCGGGACTCGTTGGCTTCCTCGTCCTCAAGCCGCTGGTGCTCGGCCTGGCGCTCGGCCTCGGTCTGCGGCATCGCGACATCCGGGCTCTCCCACTCCTCTTCGATGGGATGCCAGCGGTGGAGGGCGAACTCCGCCGGAATGTCCTGCCGGGCCAGCAAATCGCGGGCGACCCGGTCAGCCTCCCTGGCGGCGATCTCGGTGCCCGCATAGAGGAAGATCTGCGTATCACCGGCACCGACAGCGATGTTCCCGCCGACCCGGCGGCGGATATCATCTTCCACCTCATGCGCGGAGAACGATTGCTGCGCCCGCTGCACCTGCTCGGGCTCGGGCAGCGAGATCGTCACACGCCAGTCATTGCCGTCCGTCACGGCGTGACTCTAGCGCACCCGCGCGGCTGGCCGCCGGATGGACGGGTGACCGCAGAGGCACCACCCGGGCACGTCGTTACTTGTCCCGCTGCCTGAGCACCGCGGCATCGGCAGCCGTCCGGGCGCTCAGCCGGTGCCGGGCCGGCCCGCTGGTACGTTGAAGTCGGAAACCGAACGCTAGCCGAGGAGAGTGAGATGCCGAGCATGGACGGGACTTTGAGCGTCGGGGACCTGGAACTGCTCCGCAAGGACTTTTCCGCCAGCCCGGCCTACCGGCTCGTGCAGAACGCCGTGACGCGGGTCGCCGTCGATGACGTGGCCATCAACCGGGAGATCATCAATAACACTGACCACTCGCTGTCCACTGCGCTGGACGACTGGAAGGTCACCAATCAGGAGCGCAGCGGCCGGTGCTGGCTATTCGCCGGTCTCAATCTGCTGCGCGTCGGCGCCATGAAGAAGATGGGGCTCAAGAACTTCGAGTTTTCCCAGAACTACGCGATGTTCTGGGACAAGATCGAGCGGGCCAACTACTTCCTCGAAGCCGTTATTGAGACGGCCGGGCGTGCCGTTGACGACCGGACCGTCGCCTTTCTCCTCGACTCGGTGGCCAGTGACGGCGGCCAGTGGAACATGTTCGTGGCAATTGTCAATAAGCATGGTCTGGTGCCCAAGTCGTTCATGCCTGAGACTCACAGCTCTTCCAGCACAGCCCGGATGAACTCGGTGCTGCGCAACCTGCTGCGGCAAGGGGCCAAGTCGGTACGCGAGGCAGCCGCCCGGGGCATCGACGCGGCGCGGGCCGAGAAGGCGGACATCCTCCGAGTCATCTACCGGGTGCTGTGCATCCACCTCGGCACCCCGCCGGACAGCTTCGACTGGCAGTGGACCGACAAGGACCGGGAGTTCCACCGTGACGGCGTGCTCACTCCCAGGGAGTTCGCGGCGAAGTACGTGGAGCTGCCCATCGACGACTATGTGTGCCTGGTCCACGACCCGCGCTCGTCGAGCCCGGTCGGCAAGACCTTCACCGTCGAGTACCTCGGCAATGTGCTCGGTGCTCCGCCGGTCACCTACCTGAACGTGGACATGTCAGTGATCAAGGACATCGCATCGCAGGCCCTGCAGCAAGGCGAGCCGGTGTGGTTCGGCTGCGACGTTGGCAAGATGATGAGTAACGAATACGGCGTATGGGACGCCAGCCTGTACGACCTGTCATCGGTCTATGACACGGCTTTCACCCTCGGCAAGGCTGATCGGCTGCTGTATCACGAGACCGAGATGACCCACGCCATGCTCTTCACCGGCGTAGATGTCCTCGGCGGCGTCCCCCGCAGGTGGCGGGTGGAGAACAGCTGGGGCGCCGACAAGGGCAAGGACGGCTTCTACACCATGAACGACTCGTGGTTCGACCAGTACGTCTTCGAGATAGCGGCACGGCGTAGCGCGCTCCCGGGCGAACTGCAGCAAGCTCTCGACACCGAGCCGATTGTGCTGCCGGCCTGGGACCCGATGGGCGCACTCGCCCGATAGCCCAGGCCCGCGCGCTACTCGAGGCCGTCGCGATCTGCCCACTCCAGCAGGGTGTCCAGCGAGTAGGCGTCGTCGTCGATGCCCCGGTGCAGGTCGCCGAGCCTGGCGAAGCGGCCGGGCATGGTGGCGATGGTGCAGTCGCCGGGCTCGACGTCGTTGATCTCGTCCCAGGAGACCGGCGTGGAGACGGTCGCTTCCGGCACGCCGCGCACCGAGTAGGCGCTGGCGATCGTGTGGTCCCTGGCGTTCTGGTTGTAGTCGACGAACAGCTTGGCGGGGTCACGGTCCTTGCGCCACCAGGTGGTCGTCACATCGTCCGGCGCGCGGCGTTCCACTGCCCTGGCGAAGGCGTAAGCGGCCCGCCGGACTTCGGCGAAACCCCACCTTGGCTCGATCCGGACGTAGATGTGCAGGCCGTTGCCGCCCGAGGTTTTCGGCCACCCGGTCGCACCCAGCTCGTCGAGGATCTCGTGCGCGAGGTGGGCGACCCTGCGCACCGTGTCGAACCCGCAGCGCGGCATGGGGTCCAGGTCGATGCGCCACTCGTCCGGCCGTTCGGTGTCAGCCCGCCGCGAGTTCCAGGGATGAAACTCCACGGTGGACATCTGGACCGCCCACACGACGCTGGCCAGCTCGGTCACGCAGAGTTCGTCGGCGTGCCTGCCATAGCGCGGGAAGTCCACCCGCACCGTCTCCAGCCATGGAGGCGCACCGCTGGGAACCCGTTTCTGATGCACCTTCTCGCCCGAGACCCCAGCCGGGAAGCGGTGCATCATGCACGGCCGCTCGCGCAGGGCGCGCACGATGCCGTCGCCGACCGACAGGTAATAGCGGACGAGGTCGAGCTTGGTCTCGCCGCGCGCCGGGAAGTACACCCGGTCCGGGTTGGAGATGCGCACCATCCGCGTTCCGACCTCGAGTTCCACCGCTGCTGCCGCCATACGGAGAAACTAGCCGCACTCCGTGCCGCGGGGCCCCGCCGAGGTGGAACCGGGGGGAGACCGGCGCCGGGCTGCGCTGCGGGTGGTGCCCGGTGACCGGCTGGCCGCAGTCCAGGCGGCGGACCTGAGCCGGGTTACCATCGCGGGATGGATGCCATGCTCGGAAGCTGCGCGCTGGATCGGCTCAGGAAGCGGAAGAGCTTCAAATGGCGGTCCTACCCGAGTGATGTGCTGCCAGCCTTCGTGGCCGAGATGGATTTCGACCTGGCCGAGCCCGTCTCAGCGGCCGTCACCGCCGCGCTCGCGCTCGGCGACAGCGGCTATCCAGATAAGGGCGAGCTTGGCGAGGCGTTCGCGGCGTTCGCGGCCAAGCGGCTGCGGTGGCAGGTCGATCCCGCAGCGGTCTTCGCCATTCCTGACGTCATGACCGGGATAGCTGAGGTGATCCAGGCCGTCACGCCGCCCGGGTCGGGGATCGTGATCAACCCGCCGGTCTACCCGCCGTTCTTTTTCCGGCTCGGATTCGCCGGGCGCCGGGTAATCGAGGCGCCGCTGAGCCGGGGCTATGACGGCCGCCACGACCTGGATCCCGATGCCATCGACCGGGCGCTCGCGGCCGAGGGCGCCAGCGCCTACCTGCTCTGCAGCCCGCATAACCCGACCGGCAGGGTCTGGTCACGACAGCAGCTGATGACGGTGGCCGACATCTGCCAGCGCCGCGGCGCGATCCTGCTGGCCGACGAGATTCACGCGCCGCTGGTACTGCCCGGTGCCGAGCAGGTGCCTTTCCTCTCGCTCGACCACGAGATGACGCAGCGGGCCATCGTGTTCACGTCAGCCTCGAAGGGCTGGAATATCGCGGGCCTCAAGTGCGGTGTCGCGGTCGCCGGGTCACCGGAGTATGCGAAAGTCGTGGCGGACCGCTGGGATGCGCTGCTGGCCTCCCACCTCGGCCTGCTCGCCACAGTCGCCGCGTTCAGCGAGGCGCTGCCGTGGCTTGACGCGGCGCTTGGCCAGCTGGACGAGAACCGCCGGGCGCTGGCCGGGCTGCTGGCCGAGCGGTTGCCCGGGGTCGGCTACGTCCAGCCCGACGCCAGCTTCCTCGCCTGGCTGGATTGCCGGGCGCTCGGGCTCGGCGCCGACCCGGCGGCTGAGTTCCTGGCCCGCGGCCGGGTCGCGCTGAGCCCTGGCCGCAGCTTCGGTGTGCAGGGCGCCGGCTTCGCCCGGCTTAACATGGGCACCTCGCCTGAGCTGATGGCGGAGGCGGTGCACCGGATGGCTGCCGCGCTGCCAGCCGGGACGGCCTGACGGGAGCCGGGAAGGGCTAGCAAAGACCAGGCCAGGCAGGCTAATCCGGTCGCAGGAGGGTGCGCCGGGTTAGCCGCGGGACGGTACGCCGGGTTAGCCGCAGGAGGGTGCGCCGGGTTAACCGTCGGCTTACGATTGGCCGCACGCACCAGATGAGGCGGTCGCAGACGTGGAGTTCCGCATCCTCGGTTCCGTCGAGGTGGCCGACGGCGGGGAGACAAAAGATCTCGGCGGCCTCCGGGAGCGTACGTTGCTGGCCAGGCTCCTCCTTTCAGCCGGCCAGGTCGTCTCCGCCGACCGGCTTGCCGAGGATCTGTGGGCGGGAGAGCCGCCGCCGCACTGCATGGCCACGCTGCGCGTGTATATCTCCAGGCTGCGGCGCGCACTTGGCTCAGGGTCCGCGGCACTGCTGACTCAGCCGCCCGGTTACCGGATGGTTGTCGGTGCGGGCCAGCTGGACGCCGGCCGGTTTGCCAGCCTGGTCGCGGCCGGCCGGGAGGACCTGGCGGCCGGCCAGCCTGCGGCCACGCTGATCCTGGGCAACCTCGGTGTCGTCGCGCTCAACCGGGCCGAATACGACCTGGCCAGAACCCGCTTCGAGGAGCACCTGGCCAACGCGAGAAGGATCGGGGACCGCAAGCTGATCGGCGGCGCGCTGACCAACCTCGGGACGGTTCTGTACCACACCGGTGACCTGGACACCGCTGCTGAGCTGCACGCCGAGGCGCTCGCCCTGGCCGAACAGCTCGGCGACCGGCGGCTGGCCTCGGTCGCGCTGACCAACCTCGGCCTGGCGGCGCTGGCCCGCAAGGACTACCCGGCGGCCCGCGATCATCTCAGCCGGAGCCTTGATCTCGCCGAGGCGGTCGGCGAGCGCCGCGCGGTCGCCGAGGCCCTGGAGGAACTGGCCGGAGTCGACGCCGCGGCGGGCGAGATGGACCGGGCCGCGGTCCTGTTCGGCGCGTCGCAGGCGCTCCGCGCGGCAATCGGCGCGCCGGTCCCGGAACCGGACCTGGCCAGGATTAATGAAGGGGCCGCCGCGGTCCGGCTGGCGCTGGGCGACCAGCGGTATGAGGCGGCGCAGGCCCGCGGGATGGCCATGTCAGCGGCCGAGGCCATCGCCGTGGCGAAGGCCCCGGATCGCGCGGGCGCCTAGGCTGGATCCGCGAGGGAGGAATCATGTCAGCTATCGATGAACAGGCTCGCGGCGCCAGCCCGGTCGACTTCGCCGCGTTCGGCGACTACGGCGACTTCAGGCCCAACCGGGACCGCGGCGCGGATCGGCCGGACGGCGAGTTCGTCCGGGCCGCCTACCCGTTCCAGGGCCGGATCTCCGCCGACGGCTCCAGCGGGCACCAGGCCGAGCCTGGCCGGTATCACCTCTACATCTCGTGGGCCTGCCCGTGGGCGCACCGGACCGCTATCGTCCGCAAGCTGATGGGCCTCGAAGAGGTCATCTCGCTGTCGGCCGTGGACCCGGTACGGGACGGGCGCGGCTGGGCGTTCCGGGAGGGCCCGGGGCACGGCCTTGATCCGGTCAACTCGTTCGCGCTGCTGCGCGAGGCGTACGAGGCTACCGAGCCGGGCTACGACGGCCATATCTCGGTTCCGGTGCTCTGGGACCGCGCGGCCAAGCGCATTGTCAGCAACAATTTCCCGGACATCACGATCGACCTGGAAACCCAGTTCGGGGCCTGGGCCGACGCCGGGGCCGACCTTTACCCGGCGGCGCTGCGGCCCGCCATCGACAGCATTAACGCGCTGGTCTACCGGAACGTCAACAATGGCGTCTACCGGGCCGGGTTCGCCGGGAACCAGATCGCCTATCACGAGGCCGTCGGGCGGCTCTTCGCCACCCTGGACGAGCTTGAGCAGCACCTGGCCGGACAGCGGTTCCTGATCGGTGCTGCGATCACCGAGGCTGACGTGCGGCTCTGGGTGACCCTGGCGCGATTCGACTCGGTCTACTACTCGCACTTCAAGTGCAGCATCCGCCGGCTGACCGATTACCCGAATCTCTGGGCCTACGCACGTGACCTCTATTCGGTGCCTGCTTTCCGCGAGACCACCGATTTCGATCAGATCAAACGGCATTACTTCACCACCCACCCGCATCTCAACCCGAGCCGGATAGTACCGGAAGGCCCTGTTCTGGGCTGGGACGCGCCGCATGGGCGGGAGCGGCTGGCGGCCAGGCACCAGGCCAGTTAACGGCCCGCGGCGGCCAGCCGGGAATCAGCACCGGTCATCGTCAAGGGTGTATCCAGGCTTTTGTCCCGGATCATGTGGTACCGCTCCAGCCGGGCAACCGGCTTGTAACGCTGTTGCAACCCGGTCAGGAAACCCTCAGGTTCACTGCGTCCTGGCCGAAACCCCTGATGTCGCGCTACCGTGGCCAGCCGCGTCCACTAAGGAGGGCACGACATTGTCACAGCTTCGATCGGCCCCGTGGGCCGCAGCGGCCGCCGCGGCCGCGGCCGGCGCCTGCGTGCTGCTCAGCGCCTGCTCGGGCGGCTCGGTCACCGGGGCCGCCAACTCAGCCAAGACGTCGTCGTCGCCGGCCGCTAGCTCGCCGGCCTCGGGCGGCTCGGGCTCTTCGGCCAGCTCATCGCCGACCAGCACCAGCGGCGCGCCCGCCGCGGTGTCGACGACGGGGCTGACCGGTAACTTCTGCACTGACTTCGTGCACCTGGGCACGACCCTGAGCAAGCTGCCGCAGCCGACCAACCAGGGAAACCTGGCCGCCGACCAGGCCGACGCCCGCCAGATCATCAGCCAGGCCGAAGCGAGCTTCAACGGCCTGGCCACCGAGGCGCCGCCCAACGTCGCGGCCGCGATTCACACCATCACCGCTCAGTACCAGGCTGAGCTGGGGGAGGTGTCCACCTTCAGCTCGCTGGCCCAGATCAAGCAGCAGGAGAGCAAATTCGTGACCACCCCGGCCTACCTGGCCTCGATCCGCGTGCTCGTTCAGTACATGGCCAAGTGCGGCTGAGGCGGTGCGGCTGAGGTAGCGGCCCGGTGCGGCCGGCTGATCGTCACCGGCGCAGGCGACTCGCGGGTGCGCTGGTCACGCGGGGAGTTCCGTGCGAGGGTTGGGCAGTACTGCCGCCCGCCAGCGCACGGAGGTCTGATGGGCAGGGATGTCCCTGCGATCACCGTCAGCCAGGCGGACCGGCGCGCCTATCGCGAGAAGGTGCGCCAGTCCCTGGACGTTTTCGCGCGGATGCTGTCCGACGCGAGGTTTGAGGCCGAGCCGCAGCAAGTCGGCCTGGAGATCGAGCTCAACCTGGTGGACGAGGCCGGCCGCCCGTCGATGAAGAACACGGAGGTCCTCAGCGCACTGGCCGATCCGGCCTGGGCGACCGAACTCGGGCAGTTCAACCTGGAGATCAACCTGCCGCCCCGGCAGCTGACCGGCGGCGCGCTCGGCCAGCTCGAGAGCGAGGTCCGGCAGAGCCTCAACCGGGCCGACGAAGGCGCGAGGCAGGCCGGCAGCTGGCTGGTGATGGTGGGGATCCTGCCCACCATCATCCAGGACGATCTGGGTGAGCAGGCGATGTCGCCCAACCCGCGGTACCGGCTGCTCAATGAGCAGATCTTCGCCGCCCGCGGCGAGGAGATGCGGATCTCGATCGAGGGCCCGGAGCGGCTGCTCACCTACGTCGACTGCATCACCCCCGAGGCGGCCTGCACGAGCGTGCAGTTTCATCTGCAGGTGAGCCCCGAGGGGTTCAGCGATTACTGGAACGCGGCCCAGGCGGTGGCTGGCGCTCAGGTCGCGCTGGCCGCCAACTCCCCGTTCCTGTTCGGCAGGGAACTGTGGCGGGAGACTCGGATCCCGCTGTTCGAGCAGACGACGGATACCCGGCCGGATGAGCTGAAGCTGCAGGGGGTGCGACCGCGGGTCTGGTTCGGGGAGCGCTGGATCACCTCGGTGTTCGACCTGTTCGAGGAGAACCTGAGGTACTTTCCCGCGCTGCTGCCGCTGTGCGAGGACGAGGACCCTGACGCGACGCTCGACGCCGGGGAGGCACCGCAGCTTGCCGAGCTCACCCTGCACAACGGCACCATCTACCGGTGGAACCGTCCGGTATACGCCGTCGTGGACGGCATGCCGCACCTGCGGGTCGAGAACCGGGTGCTGCCGGCCGGGCCGACGGTAGCCGACACCATCGCCAATGCCGCGTTCTACTACGGCATGGTCCGCGCCCTGGCCGAGGCCGACCGGCCGGTCTGGACCCAGATGTCCTTCGCGGTCGCGGCCGACAACCTGGTCGAGGGCGCCAGGCGCGGAATCGACGCGATCCTGTACTGGCCCGGCATGGGCGAGGTGCCGGTGACCGAGCTTGTGCTCCGCCGGCTGCTGCCGCTGGCGGCTGACGGGCTCAGCCGCTGGGGAGTGGATTCGGCCGACGCAAGCCGGCTGCTGGGCGTCATCGAGCAGCGCTGCCTGACCAGCAGGAACGGCGCCACCTGGCAATCCGACACGGTCCATGCTCAGGACCGGGCCGGCACCGGGCGGCCCGCGGCGATGCGAATGATGACGCAGGAATATATCGAGCGCATGCACACCAACGAGCCCGCGCACGCCTGGCCGGTCGGCTGACCCGAGGACTGCGCCAGCCCGCCTAGGTTTGAGCACGGCGGCGTTGCAATGAGACGATCATCAAGATGACCGATAGCGCACCGGCCCCGGCCGGGACGGTCCGGCTTGGCCGCCCCGATGGCCGCTGGGTGCTGACCGCCACGGTCCTCGGATCCAGCATGGCGTTCCTCGACGCGACCGTCGTCAACATCGCCCTGCCGACGATCGGCAAGGACCTGCACGCCTCGCTGGCCGGCCTGCAGTGGACGGTTACCGCGTACACCCTGACGCTGGCCGGGCTGATCCTGCTCGGCGGATCGCTCGGCGACCGGCTTGGCAGGCGCCGGATCTTCACCATCGGCGTCGCCTGGTTCGCCCTGGCCTCAGCGTTGTGCGGGCTGGCGCCGAGCATCGGCGTGCTGGTCGCCGCGCGGGTGCTGCAGGGTATCGGGGGCGCGCTGCTGACCCCGGGGTCGCTGGCGATCATCCAGGCCACGTTCGCTCCGCAGGACCGGCCCAAGGCCGTCGGCGCCTGGTCTGGGCTGGGCGGCGTGGCCGGGGCGGCCGGGCCGCTGCTCGGCGGCTGGATAGTCACCGACGCCGGCTGGCGGTGGGTGTTCCTGCTCAACCTGCCGCTGGCCGTGATCGTCCTCGCGGTGACGATCCGGCATGTCCCGGAGAGCGCCGACCCGGACGCCCGCGGCGGTTTCGACGTCGCCGGGGCCGGCCTGGCCGCCCTCGCGCTGACCGGGATCACCTACGCGCTGATCGAGGCGCCCGCGGGCCGGGGCCCGGCCGGGCCGGTGGCTGCCGCGGTGATCGCCGCCGCCGCCGCCATCACGTTCTTCCGGACCGAGCGCCGCCGTGGCCGTCCGGGCAGCCGGGTGCCGGCGATGCTGCCGCTTAACGTGTTCGGCTCCCGGCAGTTCACCGCCGTCAACGTGGTGACCCTGCTGGTCTACGGCGCGTTCGGCGGAATGCTGTTCCTGCTGGTGCTGCAGCTTCAGCTGGCGGCCGGGTTCTCGCCGCTGGCGGCCGGCCTGGCGCTGCTGCCGGTCACCGTGCTGATGCTGGCGCTGTCACCGCGGGCCGGGGCACTCGCGCAGCGTATCGGGCCGCGCTGGCTGATGACGGCGGGCACGGCCACCTGCGCGGCAGGCCTGCTGCTGATGACCAGGATCGGGGTGCACGCCTCGTACCTGACCGACGTGCTGCCGGCGGTGATCGTGTTCGGGCTCGGGCTCGCCATGACCGTCGCGCCGCTCACGGCCACGGTGCTGGCCAGCGCGGACGTCCGTCATGCGGGGGTAGCGAGCGGGGTGAACAACACGGTGGCCAGGGCCGCCGGGCTGCTCGCGGTGGCCGGCCTGCCCGCCGTGGCCGGGCTCGGCGCCGCCGCCTATCACTCGGCCATCTTGTTCAGTGCCGGGTTCCGGACGGCCATGGTCATCTGCGCCTGCCTGCTGGTCGCGGGCTCGGTGCTGTCCGCGCTGACCATCGACAACGACGTGCTGCGCTCGGCCGCAGGCCATCCGGTACCGGAGCCGGAGTGCGTGCGCAACTGCGCGGTGGGCGCGCCCCCGCTTGAGCCCACCCAGCGGACCTGACACGGGTCTGGCTGCGCCGCCAGGTTTCAAACCGGGGGCCGGTGATCATATGATCATAGAGAGGTGACTCTTAGTATTCGATCTCATACACTGAGTGATGATGGTGCCACATGAGAGGGTGCCGTGACGGATGGCGCGGATTCTCGTCGTCGATGACGAACCCGACCAGCGTTTCCTGCTCCGGAGGAGCTTCACGCGGGCCGGGCACGAAGTGACCGAAGCCGGCGATGGTGCCGCCGCGCTGCGGGTCATCCGGGAGTCGCCGCCCGATCTGGTGGTCACCGACATGATGATGCCGGTCATGGACGGCGCGGAACTCATCAGGTGCCTGCGCAGCGAGCCGGCGACGGCGGGAATCCCGATCCTGGTGACCAGTGGAGACGGTCATCTGGCCAAGAACGTGGACGCGGTGGTGCCCAAGTCGGACCCGTTGCGCCGCCTCGTCGAGGTCGCGGATGACTTGCTGACAGAAGGGCGTGGTCTGCATTGAACCGGAGAGGTACTGGCGTCCCCGGACTGGATCTGGTGCTCAACGGCGGCCTGGAGCCTAGCGCCGTGGTGGTGCTGGCTGGTGCTCCGGGTACCGGCAAGACGATCCTTGCTCAGCAGATCTGCTTCGCCAACGCCACCGCCGAGCACAAGTGTGTCTACTACACGACGGTGTCCGAACCGCATAGCAAGCTCGTCAGGCACCTGGAGCCTTTTGCCTTCTTCGACCCGGAGGCGCTGGGCGCCCGATTCGAGCAGATTCACCTCGGTGATTTCCTCCAGCCGGGACGCACCGATGCCCTGGAATCGCTGGTGGCGGAGATCGCCAGGAAAACGCTGGCGGACGAGCCGGCGATCGTGGTGCTCGACAGCTCGAAGATGCTGCAGCAGTTCGCCGACGAGGTCGACTTGCGCCGCGCGCTCTTCGACCTGGTCGGCCGGTTTTCCCAGACCGGCACTGTGCTGCTGCTGCTGGGTGAGTACACCCCCGAGGAACTGGGCAGCGGCATCGAGTTCTCCCTGGCTGACGGCATCATCCAGCTGGAATACGAGGCCCGCGAGCCAGTCGACCGGCGGACCCTGCGGGTCACCAAGCTGCGCGGCGGAAGTTACCTGGCTGGCAGCCACACCTTCCATATTGACCCGAGCGGCATCGAGGTCTTCCCCCGCATCGAGACGCTCGTCCCGGCCAGAGTGAACAAGGTGTCCGGCCGGCTCTGCAGCAGCGGGATTCCCGGCCTGGACGAGCTGATGACCGGCGGGACGAGACAAGGTGATGCCACCCTGGCCATGGGACCCTCAGGCGTCGGCAAGACCACCTTCGGGCTCCGCTGGATCGCCCAGGCGCTTGAGCTGAACGAACGCTGCCTCTACGTCACGTTCCAGGACACCCCGGACCATCTCATCAGCACGGCCACCGTCTTCGGCTGGGACCTCGGGGCAGCCTGTGCCTCGGGGCAGTTGACAATCTCGTACGTGCCGATGGGTGACCTCGACCTGGATGTCCTGGCCGCCACCATCCGCGCGCAGGTCGCCGAGCATTCGATCAGTCGCATCGCCATCGACAGCCTGGCCGAACTGGTCTCCGCTGCCCGCGAATGGGAGCGTTTCCCCGCCTACATGCGCAGCCTCTCCGGGCTCATCCGCGCGTCCGGCAGCTCGTTGCTTGTCACCAGCGAAACGGCCGGCCATGAACTGGCCGACCAGTCGCTGGACGGGCTGATGTTCCTGTTCGACAACGTCATCGACATGCGCTATATCGAGCAGGGATCCCAGCTCGGCCGCGCGATCAACATCGTCAAGATGCGGACCAGCGCGCACAAGATGACCTTGAACAGCTTCACCATCACCGACCACGGTATCGAAGTCGGGGGCCAGCTCGACGAAGTCACCGGGCGCCTGGGCTGGAGCGCGCTACGGACGCCAGCACCGGCATATGTGGCTGGCGCCGTCCCCCCGGGGCCGTCCTGACACTCAGCTGTCCAGGCCGAGGGTGAAGGTCGGCTTGGGAGAGGTGGCGGGCAGCCGGTGCTCCTCGGACAGGCGGCGGATCGCGGTTCCGGTGGCGAAGAACTCGGTGGCGTGGGCGCCCCAGACGTGGTTGGACACCGCGACGTTGACCCCGACGATCCCGGAGGAGCCGGACTGGGTGGCTTCGGACTGCATGCGGGTCAGGGCCAGTTCGCGGGCCTCGTAGACGCCCTGAGTAAACATGATCATTTCCTGGTTCTGGCCGGTCTGGCGCAGCGTCTGCATCACCGACTGGTGCGCGATGTGGTAGACGCAGGTGCCCAGCACGAAGGCGACCGGCACGGCGCCCGAGGCCAGCAGGCGGAAGAAGTCCTGCGCCGACAGGTCCGAGGTGAACGCCCGGCCATCGGGAGCCCGGTGGGCGCCGGATCCGCCGAGCGCCCGGACCGCCGTGCCGGTGGCGACGAACTCGAGAACGTCCTCGCCCCAGGCGTACATCTGCAACTGGAGCGTGACCCCCACGATCCCGTCTGCGCCGAGATGATCGGCCTCGGCCCGCATCCTGGCCATCGCCAGCTCCCTGGCGTTGTACATCGCCTGGGTGAGCACCTGGAGCTCAACGTTTTGTGACCATCTGCCCACTTGCAGCCCGATGTGGTAGATCGACGATCCGACCACGAAGCCGAGCGGCTCGAACCCGGCCTCGCCGAGCAGCGCGTACTCGGATACCGACAGGTCCGAGGTGAAGACGCCGTTCGGGTCGGCGCCAGCGGTATGCGCGAGCCTGCCGTCCGCGGCCTGGGGCTCCCAGGTGGCTGACTCTGCGGCGGGCTTGTTCGAGAACAGCGGCATGGCATTCTCCTCAGGGCGGGCTCGGCCGACGGAGCCCTGGAATCGGCAGCCTAGCGGCCGGCCGCTCCAGCGGGGCGATGCCCATGCCTGGCCTGCTGCCTCATTCGCCGGATCCGTAACGCTCGCCGTGACATCGAGATCACCCCGGCGGGTTTATCCGGTGCTGCCCGGGCCGTAGGCAAGGACGATCCAGACCTGCCCCGTCGCGAATGTCAACGGCTGCCCGGCCGCCGTCGTGAACGTCGTGCCGCCGTCCGCCTGCGGCCGCGACCAGTGTCCGGAGTATGACCGGCCGTTCCTCAGCACCACTGCCCGGCCGGAGCCGACCGTGCTGGCATAAGGCGGCCGCTTGCCCGCCTCCAGGTATCTGGAGGTGCCCACCTTGGTGTACTGGACCACGACAGTCGGGGCGCCGAGCTGCCCGTCCTCGGTCGAGGCGGCCGGAGCGCCGTCCATCCACACCAGCCAGCTGGCCTGTTTCGCTGACCAGCGGAAGGTGAAGGAGGCCGCCGGATAGCTGACCGAGTAGGAGGCCGCCGGCTGGCCGCCGGCCGGGGCGGGGCCGAACCTGAAGCCGATGCCGTGTGCCTTGCTCGCGTGCGGTGCCTCGGCGAGCAGCCGCCTGGTGCTGGCGTAGAGGTTGTAGGGGGCGATCCGGCTCGGGCTGCGATAGTAGCCGCCGACCCGGCCATCATAGAGATCGACGATCCTGGCGTGCTCGATGACCGGCAGCAGCTGCGGCTGCGCGCCTGAGAAGGCGAAGGCAGGCGTACCGAACTGCCTGAGCAGCTCGAGGTCATCCTCCCTGGCACTGCGCACCGGCCCGATGACCGGCGGGAAATGCGAGGAGAACACCGCGAGGAACCTGCTGAGGCCGCCCTCTACCGGGATCAGGTAGACGATGTCCGCCTTGGTCAGGCCGGTCTGCGGCCGCGCGAGCACGATGTTGTCGATCTTCGCGGCGAGCACCGGGCCGAGCGCCCTGACCGGCTCGCCGGTGAAGGGCGAGACCAGCGGTGTGGCCGGCTGGGTTGCCTGCGGCGGCGGCGCGTGGCCGGGCTTGGCTGGCGACGAGCAGCCAGTAAGAACGAGCCCAGCTCCAGCCACGACGGCCGCAGCGGCAACCGGGCATGACCCGATCACGATGGTGCGGCGGCTCAACCTCATCCGGCACCCTCCGGCCCCGGCCAGTTTACAGCCCGTGATTCCAGGGTAGCCGACGGAACCTGTTACTCAAGCGTAAAAGGTACGTAACGTTAACGGGCGGTTGATCTTGACGACACCGGTCTATTTGGTTCAAGCTGTGGTGAAAGTTCCCGGACGGAACCGCTTCCAAGTGGAAGCGGTTCCAGGCAGGGGAATGCCCATGCGGGCCGCGGGCCGAGTGACCATCGCAGAGGTGGCTGAGACGTCGGGCGTCGGCGTCGGCACGGTCTCGCGGGTCATCAACGGCGCGGCGAATGTCCGGGACGCGACCCGCAGCCGGGTGCTGAAGGTGATCGGGCAGCTCGGCTACCGGCCGAGCCACCTGGCGGTGTCGCTGTCCCGGGGCACGCCGCGCACCGTGGCGGTCGTGCTCCCGCACCTGACCCGGCCGGCGATGTCAGTGCGGCTGGCCGGGGTCCTCGCGGTCCTTGACGAGCAGGGCTACGACACTGTGGTCTGCAATGTCGGCACGCCGCAGCAGCGTGACCAGCACCTGGCCGCGCTGACCGAGCGGCACCGGGCCGATGGAGTGATAGTCATCTCGCTGGCATTGTCGAGGCAGCAGCTGGCCGGTTTCCGGCGGGCAAAGGTCCCGCTGGTCGCTGTGGATGCGCTTGTTCCCGGGGTGCCGCAGACCTTCACCGATGACGTGCTCGGGGGGCGGATCGCGACCGAGCACCTGCTGCGGCTTGGGCACCGGCGGATCGGGTTCATCGGCGACGCATTGCCGGATGGCGCCGACGAGAGCCTCGGCTTCGTCTCGTCCGCGCGCCGCCTGAGCGGATACCGGCAGGCACTGGCCGCCGCGGGCGTCCGCTACAACCCGGACCTGGTGCGCCGCGGCCCGCACGGCACCGCCACGGCCGGCGGCCTCGCCACTGACCTCCTCGGACTGGCCGGTCCGCCATCGGCGATCTTCGCGGTGTCGGACACGCAGGCCCTGGGCGTGCTGGCCGCCGCCCAGGCACGTGAGCTGCGGGTGCCTGACGACCTCTCGCTGATCGGCTTCGACGATGTCGAGCCCGCTTCGCTGCTCGGCCTGACCACGGTCCGCCAGCCGCTTGAGCTTAGCGGGGCTGAGGGCGCGCGCCGCCTGTGCGCCCTGCTGCGCGGCGAGCGGGTCAAGCCACTCCGCCAGCAACTGGCCCTGGAGATCGCGCAGCGGGCAAGCTCCGCGCCGTTCGCAGCATCCGGCGTGCCCGCCCCAGAACCGGAGCCGCCGATGCTCGTCAGCTGTGCCCGCCCCAGAACCGGAGCCGCCGATGTTCGTCACCGCATGTAAGTCACCGCATGTAAAGAGCCTGGCCGATCGGTCCAGCCGCCGGAACCGCTGCGGTGGGCCGGCGCCGAGCCTGTGCTGGAGGGAAGATGATGACTAACCGCTTTACCTCGGGCCGCGCCCGCGGCCGGGTGCCACGGCGCGCGCTCTCCCGCCGGGGGCGCGGTGCCGCCGGCTTTGCCTGCCTCGCGCTCGGCTCGGCGCTGCTCGCCGGGTGCGGCAGCAGCAGTAGCGGTGCCGCAGGCGCCGGCCCGGTGACGCTGAACTTCTACCAGTTCCCCGACGTATCGGGGGCGACCAACACCGAGATCAATAACTGCAACGCGCAGAGCCACGGCGCGTACAAGATCTCCTACCAGCTGCTGCCCGCCGCATCCGACGCCCAGCGCCTGCAGCTGGTCCGGCGGCTGGCCGCGCACGATTCGTCGATCGACATCATGGCCCTCGACGTCACCTGGGAGGCCGAGTTCGCCAATGCCGGCTGGATCGTGCCGTGGACCGGCGCCGACAAGGCCTCGGTGGTCAACGGGACGATCGCGCCGGCGCTGCAGACCGCGATGTGGAAGGGCCAGCTCGTCGCGGCGCCCGCCAACAGCAACACCCAGCTGCTGTGGTACCGCTCCGACCTCGTGCCGCACCCCCCGACGACCTGGGCCCAGATGCTCGCCGACGCGGAGCAGCTGGCCAAGGAGGGCAAGCCGCACCTCATCGAGATCCAGGGTGCGCAGTACGAGGGCACGACCGTCTGGTTCAACACCATGGTGGCCAGCGCCGGCGGCACCATCCTGAACCCGGCGGCGACCAAGGTGACGCTGGGCCCAGCGGCGGTGACGGGCCTGACGGTCATGAAGGAGCTCGCCCACTCGGTCGCCGCTGACCCGTCGCTGGGCGTGCAGATGGAGAACGACAACCGGCTGGCGATGGAAGGAGGCTCGGCCGCCTTCGAGCTGAACTACCCGTTCGTCTATCCGTCCATGAAGTCCGACAACCCGAAGCTGTTCAAGGTCTTCAAGTGGGCGCTCTACCCGCAGGTCGTTCCCGGCGTGCCGGCCAAGGTGACGATCGGCGGCGTGGACCTCGCGGTGAGCGCCTACTCGCAGCACAAGGCGCTCGCCTTCCAGGCCGCGATGTGCCTGCGGGACGCGCAGAACCAGCTGATCGGCGCGACCGTCGGCGGCGTGCCGCCAACGATCGCCAGCCTGTACAGCAACCCGAAGCTGTTCCCGGACTACCCGTTCCACGCCGACATCCTGTACGCGCTTGAGCACGCCAGCGTGCGGCCGAAGACGCCGGTCTACCAGGTCGTGTCCATCGACATCTCGCACCTGGTCTCGCCGCCGGCCGGCATCAACCCGACGACCACGGAAAAGTCGATGATCAACCAGATCAACAACGCCCTGCAGTCGAAGGGCCTGGTCCCATGAGCCGCCGCAGAGCAGGCGGCACGCTGGCAACAAGGGAAGGACGACGCCGATGACCGCGAGTACGCACGTGGCGGCCGGCACCGAAGCCGCGCAGGAGACCACCGGCCGGCATAAGCGGCCGCAGCTGTCCGAGGGCGCGAAGGCCGAGCGCAGGCTCGGCTGGCTGCTGTGCGCCCCGGCGGTCATCGTGATGATCGCCGTCACCGCCTACCCGGTTGGCTATGCCATCTGGCTGTCGCTGGAGCGCTACAACCTGGAGCTGCCGAACGCCGTCAAGTTCATCGGGTTCGCCAACTACGGCGCGGTGCTCAGCTCGCCGTACTGGTGGCAGGCGCTGTGGGTGACCGTGCTCATCACCGTCATCTCGGTGGCCGTCACGCTGGTGCTCGGCATGCTGCTGGCAATGGTCATGCACCGGACGCTATTCGGCAGGGGCACGGTCCGCACGGCAGCGCTCATCCCGTACGGGATCGTGACGGTCGCCGCCGCCTACGGCTGGTACTACGCATGGACGCCAGGCCAGGGCTACCTGTCCGCTGCTTTCAACTATGCCGCGCCGCTGACCGCCCAGTACAAGGCGATCGCGGTGATCATCCTGGCGGAGATCTGGAAGACCACGCCGTTCATGGGGCTGCTGCTGCTGGCCGGGCTCTCCCTGGTGCCCGAGGACCTGCAGAAAGCCGCCAAGGTGGACGGCGCCACCGGCTGGCAGCGCTTCATGAAGATCACGGTGCCGCTGATGAAGCCGGCCATCCTGGTCGCGCTGCTGTTCCGGACGCTGGACTCGTTCCGGATATTCGACAACATCTTCATCCTCACGCAGGGCAACAACGGCACAGAGTCGGTGTCGATCCTCGCCTGGGACAACCTGTTCAACGCGCTGAACCTGGGGATCGGGGCCGCGATCTCGATCCTGATCTTCATCTGCGTCGTGATCATCGCGGCCATATTCATCAAGGGCTTCGGCACCGCCGCCCCGGGCACGAACCTCGAAAGGAGATGACCCGCTGATGGCTGCTGTTACCACGACACCGCGCCAGAAATTCAGCTGGGGGGCGACGAACGTCGTCGTCATCGCGCTGGCGCTGATCCCGGTGCTCTGGATGGTCTCGCTGTCCTTCAAGACGCCCACGGCCATCCTCGATCCCTCCTTCATCCCCGCGCAGTGGACCTGGGGGAACTACACCGGGATCCTGAAAACCGCGACGTTCGTCCGGCCGCTGATCAACTCGATCGGCATCGGCCTCATCGCGACGTTCATCTCCGTCGTGCTGGCCTCCATGGCGGCTTACGCGGTCGCCCGGCTGCGGTTCCCAGGCAAGGCGGCGCTCATCGGGATGGCGCTGCTGATCGCGATGTTCCCGATCATCGCCCTGGTGACCCCGCTGTTCAGCATCGAGCGCGCGATTGGCCTGTTCAATACCTGGCCGGGCCTGATCATCCCGTACGTGGCCTTCGGCCTGCCGCTGGGCATCTACACGCTGTCGGCGTTCTTCCGGGAGATCCCCTGGGAGCTGGAGAAGGCCGCCAAGGTCGACGGCGCCACGCCGTTCCAGGCGTTCATCAAGGTCATCGCCCCGCTGGCCGCGCCGGGCATGGTCACCACGGCCATCCTGGTCTTCCTCGCCTGCTGGAACGAGTTCCTGCTGGCGATCTCGCTCACCTCGACGATCGCCGCCCGGACGGCGCCTGCGTCGCTGGCCTACCTCAGCGGGAGTTCGCAGTTCACCGTTCCGACCGGCCCCATCGCGGCCGCCGCGGTGGTCATCACCATCCCGATCATCATTTTCGTGCTGTTCTTCCAGCGCCGGATCGTCGCTGGGCTGACATCAGGCGCGGTCAAGGGCTAGCCGGGCAGATCCCGGGACAAAGGAGAAACAGTGGCTGACATCGTTCTGGATCAGGTCACCAAGCGCTTCCCTGATGGCGCGCTGGCTGTCGACAGCATCAATCTCGAAATCGCCGACGGCGAGTTCGTCATCCTGGTCGGCCCGTCGGGCTGCGGTAAGTCGACGACGCTCAACATGATCGCCGGCCTGGAAGACATCACCGAGGGAGAGCTGCGCATCGGCGGCAAGGTAGTGAACAACAAGTCGCCCAAGGACCGCGACATCGCCATGGTATTCCAGAGCTACGCTCTGTACCCGCACATGACGGTCCGGGAGAACATGGGCTTCGCGCTCAAGCTGGCCAAGGCCCCGCAGGCCACGATCAACGAGAAGGTCGAAGAGGCGGCCAGGATCCTCGACCTCACCCAGCACCTGGAGCGCAGGCCGGCTAACCTGTCCGGCGGCCAGCGGCAGCGGGTCGCGATGGGCCGGGCCATCGTCCGCGACCCGTCGGTGTTCCTGATGGACGAGCCGCTGTCCAATCTCGACGCGAAGCTGCGGGTGCAGATGCGGACCGAGGTCTCCAGGATCCAGCGGCGGCTCGGCACCACCATGGTCTACGTGACGCACGACCAGACCGAGGCGATGACCCTGGGCGACCGGGTCGCGGTGATGCGTAACGGCAAGCTCCAGCAGGTCGGGTCGCCGCAGGAACTCTACGAGCGCCCGGACAACCTGTTCGTCGCCGGTTTCATCGGATCACCCGCGATGAACTTCATCCCCGCCACCGTCGACGACGGCAAGCTGCGCACGCCGCTGGGGGACATCCCGCTGACCGACAGGCTCCGGCAGGCGCTTGACCGCGCCAGCGCGCCGCGCGACCTGATCGTGGGCGTCCGCCCGGAGAGCTTTGAGGACGCCTCGCTGGTCGCCGCGGATGCCCGGCCGCACGGGATCACGTTCCGCGCGGACATTGATGTCCTTGAATCGATGGGCTCCGATGTCTATGTCTACTTCGCGAAGGAACTCGAGAGCGGCGTGGACGCTGCCGAGCTCAAGGAACTGGCCCAGGATTCCGGACGCGCCGACACCGGTCAGAGCGGTGACACGGTGGTCGCGCGCATCGATGCGGCCACCCGGCTGCGGGAGGGCCAGACGGCCGAGCTCTGGGTGGATGTCCAAGCGGTCCACCTATTCGATCCCTCCACTGGCCAGAATCTGACGGTCGGAGCGGGATCGGACGACGTCAGGAGCGCGGGCGGAGCGACCAGCGGCGGGACGGTGGCTGGCGGGCCGGCGGCCAGCGGCGGGACCGTGGCTGGCGGGCCGGCGGCCGGCGGCACTGCGGCGGCTGGCAGCGGGACCGCCCCTGGTCAGTAGGCCACCATGGTGCGGGTGCGGTGGCTACCTGACCTTCCTGCGCAGGCGCTCGATGATCTCGTCGCTCCACTCGTGCATCCGGATCAGCCGGTACCGCTCACGGGCCACCCGCTGATAGGCCTCGGCGTCGGTGCCGGTGCCGATCAGGTCGGCGGCCCGGAGCATCCGCACCACCGGGGTGTACTCCTCGGTGAACCATCGCTGCGCGACCTGCTCGCGGTCCAGGAAGCGGTGCTCGCCTTGCATGCACCGGTACCCCCAGGCCTCGACGGCCTCGCCCAGTTCCGCGTACGACCACGGGTCGCTGAAGCTGATCTTGGCGTAGGCCTGGGCGGGCAGCGGGACCCGGGACCTGAACAGCCGCTCGTAGTCCTTGACGAGCAGGTCAGCGCGGCTTCGGATGCCGCGGGCCGGTACGGCGGTACGCACCTCGGTGACATAGGCATCGATCGTCTTGGCGCCGGTCGCCATCGCGATCGACACCCGGTGGTGGCCGTCCTGCACGAAGTGCAGGTCACCCACGCGGTAAACGTCGATCGGCGGGATCGGCTCGCCGCGCCGCTGCGCCAGGGCGAGCCGCTCCCACCGGGCCCTGACCCGGCTGGAGGTGGGCCGGAACCTGCGGTCAAAGTCGCGCTGCGAGTCGACCGTGCCGACCACCGAGTCGAGCCGGATCGTCTGCAGGCCGAGCGCTCGCTCGCCGCGCCTGCCCAGCGCGGCGACGACCTCGTCCAGCGGCAGGATGAGGTTGACGTCATCAGGCCCGCGGCGCAGCCGGCGGGCCAGCCTGGCCAGCAGCTGCCTGCGCCTGGCCCGGAGAAAGTCGTTCTCGACATCCGAGCGGGGAAACCCGGTCTCAGCACGCATCGGGGTGCCCTCCTGGTGGCGGGGCGCTGGTCGGCCAGATATCGAGCAGGTGCCGGCCAGCCACGTTGCGCACCACGGTGCGCTCGAGCAGCGCGGCCTGGCTGGCCGCGCCCTTGGACCTGACGTGGCCTCCGGGGCCGGTGCGGTCGCCAGGTCCGGTGTGGTCGGCCGGGCTGAGCCGGCCGCGGGAAGGCACCGGCACGACCGGGTGCACGTGGCCATGCAGCAGCACCTCGGGCTGCATCGCGGCGACGAGGCGGCGATAAGCGCTGAACCCGCGATGCGCCGGATCGGCGCCGTCACCGATGCCGAGCGGCGGGGCGTGGGTGAGCAGCACGTCGACGCCGCGGCCATCCCGCAGCCGCCGCCGCCACGCCGCGGCGCGCAAGGCCAGCGCACGCCGGGCCTGCTGCCGGTCGCTGTACTGGTTGGGGCCGACGCTGTACCTGAGGCAGCCGCCGAGCCCGGCTACCCGCAGGCCGGCCACATCGACCACCCTGCCGTCGGTGTTGACGGCACCGGTCGGCCACGGCGGGCGAGCGGGCAGGCCGGATCGCAACGTCAGGCCGGCCCGGGACGTGCGGTAACCCGACAGGTCGGGGTCATGGTTGCCGGGCACGAATACCAGCGGCACGTCGAGGGCGTTCATCAGATAGCTCAGATAGTCGAACGGCAGGTCACCGCAGGCCAGGATCAGCTCTGCGGTGGCTACCGCGGACAGGCTCGCCAGCAGGCCCTGGTCAGGAACGTCGGAGACGGCCAGGACGCGGACCATCCCCGGTTCGGGTGGGGGCACCGGACGGGCCGGGCCGACGGGTACAGCGCGGCACCGCATTCAGCGTGCAGCCGTTTCCCGCACATCAAGGCCGCGCTCCCGGAGCGCAGCTTCCGCCCGGTAGATGTCGGCCAGCCTGGCCCGCTCCCCGCCGGGCGGCGGCGGTACCTCAAACCGCCTGCAAGCCAGAGCGAGGTTGTCGGCGTAGGCACCCCGTGCCGCCCGCAGGTGGTGGCCCTTGGCGGTGGTGCCTGCCTTGTTCTCGATCGCCTCAAGCTCCGCCCGCAGCCGGCGCAGCCTGGTGGCGAGCCGGTCGAGCGGCTCGGGCGCCGGCGGCCTGGCCCGCGCCGCGGTCAGCCTGCGGCCCGCGCGCAGGCCCCAGATCAGCGCGCCGAACGCCGCGGTGGGCAGCAGCGCCACGAGCGCGTAACTAACGTACGGGTTCACGTTATCCAGTGTCGGCCGCGCGGCAGAGTGAACGCAAGCCGGCTCAGGCCGGCCCAGTCGGGAGACAGCTAATCAGGAGACGGACAGTCAGGAGACCGATGGAGCACCGCACCGCACGGCGCTGGTGGCACGGCGCCGTCCTCTACCAGCTGTATGTCCGCTCATGGCAGGACTCCGATGGCGACGGCTACGGCGACCTGGGCGGCATCATCGCCAAGCTGGACTACCTATCATGGCTGGGCGTGGACGGCATCTGGCTGTCGCCGACGATGCCGTCGCCCGACGACGACTGGGGCTACGACGTCAGCGACTACCTCGGCGTCCACCCGGAGCTTGGCACCCTGGCCGAACTCGACCGCCTGATCGCCGAGGCCGGCCAGCGCGGCCTGCGGGTCCTGCTCGACCTGGTGCCCAATCACACCAGCTCGGCACACCCCTGGTTCGTCGAGGCGCACGGCGGCCCCGGCAGCGAGCACCGCGACTACTACGTGTGGGCTGACCCGGCGGCCGACGGCGGGCCGCCCAACAACTGGCTGGATGCGACGGGGCACCAGGCCTGGACCCTGGACGACCGGAGCGGCCAGTACTACCTGCACAACTTCCTGCCCAGCCAGCCGGACCTGAACTGGTGGGAGCCTGCGGTCCACGAGGAGTTCCGGGAGATCCTGCGGTTCTGGTTCGACCGCGGGGTGGCGGGTTTCCGTGTCGACGTCGCCCACGGCCTCTACAAGGACGCCGAACTGCGCGACAACCCCCCGCTGCCGGTGAGTAACCCGCTGACCGGCCGGTTCGGCCTGCGTCCTGAGTACAACGCCAACCGGCCGGAGAGCCACGGTATCTACAGGGACTGGCGCAAGATCGCGGACAGTTATCCCGCGCCCAGGCTGCTGCTCGGTGAGACCTGGGTGGGCGAATTCAGCCGGCTGGCCCAGTACTACGGGCACGACGATGAACTCCAGCTAGCGTTCAATTTCCCGCTCGTCTTCGCCCGGTTCACCGCCGCTGAGCTGGCCGGGATTGTCGCGGACACGCTGGCGGCGCTGCCCGGGGCGGCCTGCCCGGTCTGGACTGGCTCCAATCACGACGTGGGCCGCTTCCCGACCAGGTGGGGCGGCGGGGATGAGCGCAAGGCGCGGCTCGCCCTGCTGATCCTCGCGACGCTGCCAGGCACGACCGTGCTCTATTACGGCGACGAGATCGGCATGACCGACGTCGACATCCCGCCGCAGCTCCGGCGGGACAAGATGACCCGGGACGCCGCCGCCGGGCGGGAGAACAGGGACCGGGCCAGGACACCGATGCGGTGGGACGGCTCGCCGTCGGGCGGATTCACCGCGGACGGCGTCCGGCCGTGGCTGCCGCTCGGCGGCGCCGCGGCCGCCAGCGTGGCGAGCCAGCGGGCCGACCGGGGCTCCGTCCTGTGGCTCTGCCGCGACCTGCTCAGCCTGCGCCGGGCCGAGTCCGGCGGGCAGATCGCCAGCTACCAGGCGGTGCCGGCGCCCGACGGGCAGTGGGTCTACCGGGTCGGCGGCCTGCTGGTCGCGGCGAATCTCACCGATCAGCCGGCTGCCTGCGCCGAGCCGCTGGGGGAGGTGCTGCTGTCAAGCGCGGGCACCGGCGCGGCCGCGGGCACGGCCGCGGGTACGGGCGCGGGCACGGGCACCGGCGCGGCCGTGGGCGCGGCGAGAGGCGCGGGCACGGGCAGCGCGGCGGCGGCCGGGCCGGGCCGGGCCCTCGGGCCCTGGGAGGGCATTGTCGCCCGGCAGCCGGGCGGCACCGGCGGCCGCTGACCGCTATGCCGATATGCTGTTCGTCATGCGCACAGGCCTGACGCGGTGCGGGGGCGGCTGCGCAGCCTGACCAGCGAGGAGTGCCATGAGCCGCATCGCCCATCCGGCAGGCCCGCGGCACGCTGAGGTGCTGCCGCCGGATCATCCGCCTGCGCCGCCTGCCGACATGAACGCCATCGATCCGGCGATCTGGCCGCGGACCGCGCGGCGTGCCGCCGGATCGCTCATGCTCGGCGGCCTGGACGTCCGTGATCTCGCCGCCAGGTACGGCACCCCGCTGTTCGCCTGCGACGAGGCGGACTTCCGCGGCCGGTGCCGCGCTTTCCATGACGCGTTCGGCCCGGAGGTGGCGGTGGCCTACGCGGCGAAGGCGTTCTGCTGCCGCGGTGTGCTGCGCTGGGTCACCGAGGAGGGCCTGGGCGTCGATGTCTGCACCGGCGGCGAGCTCGAGGTGGCGCTGCAGGCCGGGGTCGCACCGGAGATGATCACGGTGCACGGCAACAACAAGCTCCCCGAGGAGCTGGAACGCGCCGTGCAGGTGGGCGTCGGGCGGGTCGTGGTGGACTCGCTCGCCGAGATCGGGCGGCTGGCCGCCATCGCCGGGCGGGCCGGCACCGGGCGGGCCGGCACCGGGCGCGCCGGCACCGGGCGGGTCAAGGTCCTGGTCCGGGTCACCACGGGAGTCGAAGCTGCCGTGCACGAATTCGTGGCCACCGCTCACGACGACCAGAAGTTCGGCTTCTCGCTGTCGTCGGGAGCCGCGGACGAGGCGGTGCGCGAGGTGCTCGCCAGCCCGGCGCTTGAGCTGGCCGGCCTGCACTCGCACATCGGCTCGCAGATCTACGACACGGCCGGCTTCGATGTGGCCGCGCACCGGGTGCTCGAGCTGGCGGCCCGGATCAGGGATGAGCACGGGATCGAGATCGGCGAGCTGGACCTGGGCGGCGGGTTCGGCATCGCCTACACGGCGGCCGACGACCCGCAGGACGTCAAGGTCATCGCCGACAGCCTGGGGCGGATCGTTGACGCCCAGTGCCGGGCCGCCGGCCTGGTCAGGCCCCACCTGTCCGTCGAGCCAGGCCGGGCCATCGCGGGGCCGGGCACGGTGACCCTGTACCAGGTCGGCACCGTCAAGGACGTCGACGGCCTGCGGACCTACGTCAGCGTGGACGGCGGGATGAGCGACAACATCCGCACCGCGCTCTACGACGCCGACTACACGTGCGTGCTCGCGTCACGGGAATCGCGCGCGGCGCCGATGCTCTGCCGGCTGGTCGGCAGGCACTGCGAGAGCGGCGACATCGTGGTCAGGGACGCCTACCTGCCCGCCGACATCCGGCCAGGGGACCTGGTCGCGGTGGCGGCCACCGGCGCCTACTGCAGGTCGATGGCGAGCAACTACAACCACGTGCCCAGGCCCGCCGTGGTGGCGGTCCGCGACGGGGCCGCGCGGGTGCTGCTGCGCCGCGAGACCATCGACGACCTGCTCCGGCTGGACGCGGGATGACCGCCTGGCCGGGCGGTACCCAGGCGCCAGCGAGGTCTCAGGCGCCGGGCGACGGCGAGCAGCCGGTCGCGATCGCCGACCGGGTGCCGCTCAGGGTGGCGCTGCTCGGCTGCGGCACTGTCGGCGCTGAGGTGTTCCGGCAGCTGCGCGACCAGGACAGCGACCTGGCGGCGCGGATCGGCGTGCCGCTGGAGGTGGCCGGGATCGCGGTGCGCGACACCGCGCGGCCGCGCGGCGTCGCGGTCGGTAACTCGCTGCTCACGACCGATGCCATGGCCCTGGTAACCCGCCGCGACGTGGACATCGTCGTCGAGGTGATCGGCGGCATCGAGCCGGCCAGGTCGCTGCTGCTCACCGCGCTTGCGGCGGGCAAGTCGGTGGTCACCGCCAACAAGGCGCTGCTCGCGGCCGACAGCGCCACGATGCACGCGGCGGCCCGCGCTACCGGCGCCGACCTGTATTACGAGGCTTCGGTGGCGGGCGCCATCCCGCTACTGCGGCCGCTGCGCGAATCACTCGCTGGCGACGCGGTACACCGCGTACTGGGGATAGTTAACGGGACCACCAACTTCATCCTGGACCGGATGGACTCGGCCGGCGCGGGATTCGCCGGCGCCCTGGCCCAGGCGCAGTCGCTCGGCTACGCGGAAGCCGATCCGACCGCCGACGTGCAGGGTTTCGATGCCGCCGCGAAGGCGGCCATCCTGGCCAGCATCGCCTTCCACACCGAGGTCAGGCTCGATCAGGTGTACCGCGAGGGGATCACCGAGGTGACCGCCGACGACATCGCGAGCGCCCGGGCCCTCGGCTGCGTGATCAAGCTGCTGGCGATCTGCGAGCGCTGCGACGGCGGGATCTCGGCTCGCGTGCACCCGGCGATGATCCCCCGGGTGCATCCGCTCGCCGCGGTGCGCGAGGCGTACAACGCGGTGTTCGTGGAGGCTGACTCGGCGGGCAGCCTGATGTTCTACGGGGCAGGCGCGGGCGGCGGGCCGACCGCGAGCGCCGTGCTCGGGGATATCGTCACGGTCGGGCGCAACCGGCTGGCCGGCACCAGGGGCCCGGACGCGTCCACCTACGCCCGCCTTCCCGTGCGGCCCATCTCCGACGCGCGGACCAGCTACTACGTGGCGCTTGACGTGGCCGACCGGCCCGGCGTCCTGGCCCCGGTCGCCGAGGCGTTTGCCCGGCATGGCGTGTCGATCAGGGCGGTGCGGCAGGAGGGCAAGGGCGAGGACGCCAACCTGGTGATCGTGACCCACGTCGCCCGCGAGGCGGAGCTGGCCGCGACCGTGGCCGAGCTGGGCACGATGGCGCCGGTCCGCGCGGTGGACAGCGTGATGCGAGTCGAGGGCGAGGAGAGCCAGTGAGCGAGCCTGCGGACCGCGGGGCCAGGACGAAGGCACCTGCCGCGGCGGCCGTCAGGCCGTGGCGCGGCGTGATCGAGGAGTTCCGGCCGCTGCTGCCGGTGACCGGCGAGACCCCGGTGATCACGCTGGGGGAGGGCGGCACGCCGTTGCTGCCCGCGCCGGTCCTGTCGGACCGGACCGGCTGCGAGGTCCTTCTCAAGATCGAGGGCGCCAACCCGACCGGCTCGTTCAAGGACCGCGGCATGACGGTGGCGGTCAGCGTCGCGGCCGGCGCCGGGGCCACCACGGTGATCTGCGCCTCCACCGGCAATACCAGCGCGAGCGCGGCCGCCTACGCCGCCAGGGCGGGCATGGCCTGCGGGGTGCTGGTGCCACGGGGCAAGATCGCGCTCGGCAAGCTGGCCCAGGCCCTGCTGCACGGCGCGCGGCTGCTGCAGGTCGACGGCGGATTCGATGACTGCCTGGAACTGGTCCGCAAGCTGGCCGCCGATTACCCGGTCACCCTCGTCAACTCGGTCAACCCGGACCGGCTGCAGGGCCAGAAGACGGCCGCGTTCGAGATCGTGGATGCCCTCGGTGACGCTCCCGACGTGCACTGCCTGCCGGTCGGCAACGCGGGCAACATCGCCGCCTACTGGCTCGGCTACCGCGAGTACCTGGCCTGCGGCCGGGCCACCCGCGCGCCGAGGATGCTCGGCTACCAGGCGAGCGGCGCGGCGCCGATAGTGACCGGCAAGCCGGTGGCCGCCCCGGAGACGATCGCCACCGCGATCAGGATCGGCAACCCGGCGTCCTGGCAGCTGGCCGAGGCGGCCAGGGACGCCTCGGGCGGGCTGATCGGGGCGGTCACCGACGAGCAGATCCTCGCCGCCTACCGGCTGCTGGCGGGCCAGGAGGGCGTCTTCGGCGAGCTGGCGTCGGCAGCCGGGGTGGCCGGACTGCTCACCGCGTGCGAGAACGGCCAGGTGGCCCCGGGCTCGCGGGTGGTCTGCACGATCACGGGCAACGGGCTGAAGGATCCTGACTCGGCGGTGTCAGCGGCCGCGGCGCCGACGGCGATCCCGGCTGACTACCACGCCGCGGCGGCCGCGCTCGGGCTGGCATGAGGACGCCCGGCCCGCGATCATGAACTGGCTAGCGAACCCCGTTGAGGTACGCGTCCCCGCGACCAGCGCCAACTTGGGGCCTGGTTTCGACTCGCTGGCCCTGGCGCTCGCCAGGTACGACGTGGTGACGGCGCGGATCACCGGCGGCGGGCTGACGATCGAGGTGTCAGGCGAGGGCCAGGGCACTGCCGCCGATGGCGAGCGGCACCTGGTCGTCCGTGCGATGCGGGCGGCGTTCGGGGTGCTGGGCGGCCAGCCGCCAGGGATCGGCCTGCGCTGCGTCAACGACATACCGCAGGGCCGCGGGCTCGGCTCGTCGGCGGCCGCGATCGTGTCCGGCCTGCTCGCCGCGCGGGCGCTGGCCGGCGGCGGGTGTGCCGTCGGCGTTGCTGATGTGCCTGGTGTGGCTGGTGTGGCTGGTGTGGCAGATGTCGGCGGGCTGACCGATCTGGAATTGCTGCGGCTGGCCGTCGCGCTGGAGGGGCACCCGGACAACGTGTCGGCGTGCCTGGCCGGCGAGCTGGTGATCAGCTGGACGTCGGCGTCCGGAGCCGGCTTCGCCAGGCTGGCCACCGTGGCCGGGCTGGCGCCCGTGCTCTGCGTTCCGGATTCTGAACTTTCCACCAGCGCGGCCCGGCAGGCCCTTCCCGCGGCCGTCCCGCACGCGGACGCGGCAGCCAACTCGGCCCGGGCCGCGCTGCTGGTGACGGCGCTGACCAGCGACCCCGGCCTGCTGATGGTGGCGACCGAGGACTTCCTGCACCAGTGCTACCGCGCCGCCGCCATGCCAGGCACGGCGAGCCTGGTCAGCGCCCTGCGGGGGGCCGGGATTCCGGCGGTGGTGTCCGGCGCGGGCCCGGCGGTGCTGGCGCTCACCATCGCCGGGCGGTGTCCAGGACCGCGGGAGGTGGCCGCCGTCGCCGCGGATCAGGGCGCGTCCTGGCTGGTCCGGCCGGTCAAGGTCGACAGCAGCGGTGCGGTGGTCAGGGTGGCCGCCGATGCGCGGCCGGGCAGCTGAGGCCACTGCGGTTCGCGGGCGAGGTGCCAGGCGGCGGGCTGGCGGCGGAGAATGGATGCAGGCGCTCGGCTTGGAGGTGCGGTGGTGGCAAGCGGTGACGGCAAGGCCAGGAAGCCGGCCAGGGACAAGACGGCGGCGCGGGCCAGGACGCACGACCGGGGGGCCCGGCGCGACCGGGCGGCCGGGCACGACGGCGCGGCCGGGCAGGACGGGGCGGCCGGGCACGACGGGGCGGCGGCACCCGGTATGGTGTCCGGGCACGACGGGCCCGCGGCGCACAGTGTGGTGCGCGGGCGCGACGGGCTGGCGGCCCGCCACAGCGCGGAAGCGCTGGATCCGTCGGCCCCCGCGCGGGACCGGTTGCCCAAGAAGACCTACGAGGCCGAGCTGTACCGCCTGCAGGCGGAGCTGGTGAAGCTGCAGGAATGGGTCAGGACCGAGCGGGCCAGGATCGTGGTGATCTTCGAAGGCCGGGATGCGGCAGGCAAGGGCAGCACGATCAAGCGGGTGACCGCTTTTCTTAACCCCCGGGTCGCCAGTATCGTCGCGCTGCCCGCGCCGACCGAGCGCGAGCAGACCGAGTGGTATTTCCAGCGCTACGTGGAGCACCTGCCCGCTGGCGGCCAGATCGTGCTGTTCGACCGCAGCTGGTACAACCGCGCGGGCGTCGAGCGCGTCATGGGTTTTTGCAGCAAAGAGGAGTACGGGCGGTTCCTGCACCAGTGCCCGATCTTTGAGCGGCTGCTCGTCGAGGATGGCATCTTGCTGCGGAAGTACTGGTTCTCCGTGAGCGACGACGAGCAGGAGCGCAGGTTCAGGTCCAGGCTCGAGGATCCCATGCGGCGGTGGAAGCTCTCGTCCATGGACCTTGAGTCGGTCTCCCAGTGGGAGAACTACTCACGGGCCAAGGACGAGATGTTCGTGCATACCGACATTCCCGAGGCGCCGTGGTTCGTGGTGGAGAGCGACGACAAGCGGCGGGCGCGGATCAACATGATCGCCCACCTGCTCAGCAGCGTGCCCTACCACGACGTGCAGCGAATGCCGCTTGCGCTGCCGCCGCGGCCCGCGTCCCAGGGCTACATCCGGGCCCCGCGGGAACTGCAGACCTATGTGCCCGACCACACGGCCTCGTTGCGGAGGCGTCCGCGTTAGGAGCTATGCGGCCTCCGGCGAAGGCGGACGGATGTCAGGTCGCCGCCGGGCGGCGCGCCGCTGCGGGTTCCACATGGGCGTCAGGACCGGGGAAAACAAGGGCTGTCCGCTCCTCGTCTGCCCACTTGACTACGTATGGCGGCGACCCGTTGGTGCCATGTATGTCGACGATCTCCCCGGACCGCAGGTGCTCATCGAGATGCCGGGAGAGAACGACCAGCCTGTCGCCCACATGTGCCTGCATGACCTCCACCCCTCTCAATTTGCCGGACTCATGATGATGTGATCCGGACTGACGATGTGCCGTTGTAGCTGGGGCGCCGCCGCGGCCCCCGAGCGCCCCGAAGGCCCCGCGCACCCCTCGGGCCCCGCGGGCCCCGCGTGCCCCTCGGGCCCTGAGGGCTCCGGGTGCCGGGCGGGTGGCCGCGACGGCGACCACGATGCTGCCGACCATTGCCAGGTCCATGCGGCTCACCCCACGGCCGGGATTAGCGTGCTGGTTACCAGCTGGGAACGAAGCATGGCGCGCCGCAGCTCATCGACGGTGACCAGGCCGGTGATCAGCCGATTCTCCAGGACCGCGGCTAGCAGCTCACCGCGCAGCGGCGGCTGCTTGATCAGCGAGTTGGCGTCGGTGTCCGGGCCGGCGAGGTAGGCGGCAGGCACCGGCACGGCGATGTCGCCGAGCCGCGTCGTCGCCCGGTCGTCCGGCGGGACGTGCGCGAGCGTGTTGGCGAAGACCACCCCGACAAGGTCGCCATCGGAGCTGACCACCGGAAACGCGGTCTGGCGCGACGAGAAGACGACCCGGCTGGCGAATTCGGAGACGTCGGTCCGGGCGTTCCCGACTTCCGGGTTACCGACCATGACGTCGCGGACGTGCAGCCCGACGAGCGAGCTCTCGACCTCGTCCGTCTGCTGCTCAGCGCGGGCCATCGTGATGAGGAACCAGCCGATCAGCATCAGCCACAGGCCGCCAATGTTCCGCCAGGCAAACAGCTCAGCCAGGCCGATCAGGATCAGGATGCCGCCGAGAGCCTGCCCGGAAAGCTGCGCGGCCCGGCTCGCGCGCTGCCGGTCGCCGTAGTGCTTCCAGAGCAGCCCGCGCAGGATCCGGCCGCCATCCAGCGGCGCGCCGGGCAGCAGGTTGAAGACGGCCAGCACGATGTTCATCAGCGCGAGCCAGGTCAGGGCGGCGGTGACCACGCCGGGACCATGCACAACGTGGGCCAGCAACGCGACCGCGCCGAACAGGACCGATGCGGCGAAGCTCGCCACCGGGCCGGCGAGAGCGATCTCCAGGTCGGCCGTCGGGGTCGGCGGCAGCCCCTCAAGCTCGGCTGCCCCGCCGAGCATCCACAAGGTGATCGAGCGCACCGCGACACCACGGTGCCTGGCGACGAGCGCGTGCGCGATCTCATGGGCCGCGAGGGCCGCGATGAACAGGACCGCGCCGGCCGCGGCCACCGTCCAGTAGACGAGGGCGCCCTCGTGCGGGATCACGGTCGGTAGCACATTAACCGCCAGGATTTCGGCGATCAGCCCGAGCATCACCAGGACGGACCAGTGCAACCCGACAGGGATGCCGGCCACCCGCCCGAGCCTGACGCTCTGCTTCATGCGGCGATCGCCCTCTCTCCCATGCCCTCACCAGCGTCGGCCAGGATCGGTGTCCGCGATAGAGGCGGGTTACCCGAGGTCATGGGACCTTCGGTCTGGCCACTTTTGACCTAGTTCATGGCTTACGGGCCGACACTCCGCTGACAACTTCGCTGACAACTTCGCTGGCGGGCTTGGTGCCGAGAGTGAAGTAGAAGGTGGCACCGCTATCGACGGCGCTCTCGGCCCAGGCCCGCCCGCCGTGCCGGTCGATGATCCGCTGGACGCTGGCCAGGCCGATGCCGGTGCCAGGGAACTCGCTGGCGGTGTGCAGCCGCTGGAACGGCTGGAACAGCTTGCCCGCGTAGGCCGGGTCGAAGCCAGCCCCGTTGTCGCGCACGAAGTAGCAGACGCCGGCGTCATCGGCGGTCGTGGTGCCGAACTCAATGGTGGCGTCCTCGCGCCGGGCAGTGAACTTCCAGGCGTTTTCGACCAGGTTCTGCACCACGGAGCGGATGAGAGCGCGGTCCGCGTTCCCGGAGACGCCGCCCTGGATGGCGAAGCGGACCCGGCGGCCGGGTTCAGCGGATTGCAGTTCGTCGGCTATCGAGGCGACCTCAGCGCTGAGATCGACCGGCGTGCGGTTCATCTCGGCGCGCGACACCCGCGATAGGTGCAGCAGGTCATCGATGAGCGTGGCCATCCGCTCGCTCGCCGCCTGGATGCGCCCGGCATACCCGCGGCCGGTTTCGTCAAGCTGGTCGCCGCAGTCCTCAAGCAGCGCCTCGCTGAACCCGCTCAGCGCTCGCAACGGCGCGCGCAGGTCGTGCGAGACCGAGTAGGTGAACGCGGCCAGGTTCTTGTTCGCCCGCTCCAGGTCAGCGGTGCGCTGCTGGACGCGGGCTTCGAGGTCGGCATTGAGCGCCCGGACCTCGGCCTCGGCCCGGTGCTGCGCGGTTACGTCGCGTACCACGCCGATGAGCCGCAGCTCTTTGCCGTCCTGATTGCGGACCGCGGCCCGGTTCACCTCGGCCCACACGACGCCGCCGTCGTTGCGCAGATAGCGCTTGTCCATCGAATAGGTATCGATCTCGCCCGAAAGGAGGCGCTGCAGACCGGCAAGATCGGCATCGAGGTCGCCGGGGTGGCTAATGTCCTGGAGCCGCATGCCTCGCAGCTCGTCGGCGCTGTAGCCGACGATCGCGCAGAAACAGGGGTTGGCCCGGAGCAGATCGCCGCTGGCCGTCAACTCGTCGATGCCGACCGGAGCGTTGTCGAAGAGGGCGCGGAGCCGCCCCTCGGACTCGCGTAGCGCCGCCTGCGCGCGCTTGTTCTCCGTGACGTCCCGCGCCGCGGCGAAGACCCCGAGCGCCTGCCCGGCCGGGTCGCGGTAGACCGAGGCGTTGTACAGCACCGAAATGGTGTGCCCGTCCCGGTGGCGCAACTCGAGGGGGTAGTCGCGCACGCTGCCATCCCGGAAGACCTGCTCGTAACCGGCCCTGGCCAGGTCCGGCTCGGTGAAATAGCCGCTGAACTCGGTGCCGACCAGCTGGGCCCGGTCGAACCCGGTCGCTCGCTCGGTCGCGGTGTTGGCGTCCGTGATCGCTCCATCCGGGCCGATCGTGACCAGCGGATCCAGGCTGGCCTCGATCAGGCTCCGGTTGTAGGCGGCCGCGGCGCGGATCTCGTCTTCAGTACGCTTCCGGTCGGTGATGTCCAGGCAGATCCCCAGCATCCGGCTCGGCGCGCCGGTGCCGTCCCGTTCTACGACCGCGCTCTGCAGTACCCACCGCAGTGAGCCGTCGGGACGAATGATGCGATGCTCGGCCTGGAAGGGAGCGCGGCCATCCTGCACGGCCGTGACCGAGTCGGAGATCCTCGCCGCGTCGTCCCGGTGGACGAGGTGCCAGAAGGCCTCCGTCTTCCAGCCGGGCTCTCCCTGAGGCATCCCGAAAACGTGGCGGGCCTGCGTCGAGGCGGTGAACCGGCCGGCCGGCCGCAGATCAGCGATCCACCAGCCGAGCCCTACCGCCGCCTGGGCCTGCTCGAGGAGGGCGTCCTGCTCGCGCAGCGCCTCGTGCGCGCTGGCCGCCTTGGCCTCCGCGGCGCGCTCCGCGGTGAGATCGGTCAGGATCAGGAACCGCAGCAGCGTGCCGTCGAGTTCGAAACCGCCAACCGCCAGCAGCACGGGCACGATCGTCCGGCCAGGTCCGGTCAGCTCCAGCTGGCCGCGAGCGCTCTGGCCGGCACCGATATCGAGCAGCCTGGCGAATGCCGCGCGGTGGGCCTCGGTAATCAGGTCGAGCACCTCGGTGCCAGGCAGTTCCGTGGCGAGCCGGCCCGTCATCGAAGCCAGCCGCGGGTTGGCGTCGATGATCACCCCGCGGGGGGAGACGGTGGCGACGCCTTCCTGGGCCGCCTCGAAGATCAGCCGATAGGAGCGGTCCGCGGTGGCGACGGCGTAGACCTGCTCCCGTCCGGCCGGCCCGATCACCAGCGAGTCGACGGCGCCGTCCCGGATCGCCTCGATCGTCTCGTGCGCCTCGCGCAGCTGCGCCCGCAGTTCGGCCACGTCGGCGGTCGCCGGCCGGTTGCCCCCTGGTTGTCCCGCCGCGGGCTGGCCCGGATCGGTGGCCTTCGGAGCTGGCGGTCGGGTCATGGCCTTACGCATCCCGGTCCGGCCGGCCGTCGACGGCGGCGGGCGAGCCGAGTTCGAGCCTGAGGCGCAGCTGGGCGGCGTCAGACAGATCGCCGACGATGCGGCGCGGCGGGCCGGGCAGGCGCTTGATCAGGGTCGGCGTAGCGACAATCTGGTCGCGGGCGGCCAGCGCGGGCTGCCGGCGCACGTCGATGACTTCCAGGTCGACGTGGCCGCGGAGGTCCTCGTCGCAGACGCGGCGGACGGTCTCGATGGCCTGGACGGAGTTCGGGGACGAGCCGTTGACGTAGAGGGTCAGCGCCCAGCGATCAGCGGCCTCATCGGTCATGGTGCGGCACTCCTTGGCCGCAGCTCCAGGCCGACCAGCAGGCGGTCGGTGTCGGAGAGGTCACCGACGAGCTTGCGGATCGGCAGCGGGAGCTTCCGGACCACCGTGGGCACGGCCAGGATCTGATCGTCGGCGGCCAGGCGCGGGTTCTCGAGCAGATCCACGACCTCGATCTGGTAGCGGCCGGCCAGGTGCTCCTCGCAGGCGAGCCGCAGATTCTCGGTCGCCCGAAGGCACTTGGGCGACCGGCCGGTCACATACAGGCGCAGCTCCCAGTCACCGTCGGAATAGCCAGCCGTTCCGGTCCCGCCGGCTGCGGTCCGCGGCCCGCTCATCGCTGCCCGCCATCGCTCGGGGTTGCGTCGGCCCAGCGGCGCGTCGTCATAACCAGCCGGTCCGACGCGGCGTCGGTGGCCTGATGCTCTTCGCGAAGGCCGAGCCGGTCGACCTCCTGCCGCTCAGCAGCGAGCTGGTCCTGCACCGCGGCGAGGTGGGCCTCCCGCTCGGCGATGGTGCGGCGCAGCTCACGCCGTCGGCGGCTCAGATCATCGGCCTGCCGCAGCTCCGCGTCGCGCTCGGCGGCCTGCTGTGCCAGCCGGGCGGAGCCCGCCAGCACCCCGGCCCGGCCGACATACACATCGACCAGCTCGATACCGTGGTCGGTGAGCACAAACTCCCGGACCTGATTCGAATGGGCCGAGCCCCGCGACTTCATCACGAACAGCAGCCGATTGCGTTCACCGTCGGTCTCTACGTTGCGCAGCAGCAGCCAGGTGTCCGCCATCGACGACATGTTCATCGTGCTCATCTCGTCCCCGTGGCCAAGCACGGTCGCCAGGGTCGTAATCCCCCGGGACTTGAGCAGGTCGATCTTGCGGGTCACCATCGAGGTCACCTCCGGGTCGGAGGCACCGCGGCTGAGGCTGGTGATCCCGTCGAGCACCGCCACCGACGGCGCCACCTGGTCGATCAGCTGGGCCAGGTCCGCTAGATGGGTCTCAAGCCCGAAGGCCGACGGGCGGGCCGCCCAAATGCAGAGCAAGCCCGCGTCGAGCCACGGCCGCAGGTCGAGCCCGATCGACCGCATATTACGCATGACCTGATCAGGTGACTCCTCGAACAGAATCCACAACGCCCGCTCGCCGCGGTCGCAGCTCGCGTTCACCAGATGCGCGCCGAGCGAGGTCTTGCCCGTGCCCGCCGTCCCGCTCACCATGACGGTCGATCCCCGGAAGATGCCGCCGCCCAGGATGTGGTCGAGGCGCTCGATTCCCGTGGAAAGCCGCTCCTCGGAGGCCCGGTAGTTGAGGGCGACCGAGGTGATCGGCAGCACGGTGAAGCCGCGGGCGGAGATCAGGAACGGATACTCGTTGGTGCCATGCGCCGAGCCGCGGTACTTGACGACCCGCAGCCGCCGGGTGGAAATGCCCTCGCGCACCCGGTGGTCGAGCACGATCACGCAGTCGGAGACATACTCCTCGATCCCGTGCCTGGTGAGGCTCTTGTCGCCGCGCTCCCCGGTCACGACGGCGGTGACGCCGCGGTCCTCGAGCCAGCGCGCCATCCGGCTGAGCTCCGCTCGCACGGTCGAGTCGTCGCCGAGCGCGCCGAACAGCACCTCGACGGTGTCCAGCACGACCCGTTTGGCGCCAATGCGCCCGATCGCCTCGTCGAGGGTCAGAAAGAGCGGTTCGAGGTCGAACTCCCCGGCCGAGACGATCTCGGTAGGCTCCATCTGGAAGGCGATCACCGTGAGCAGCCCGTCCTGCTGCAACTCGTCGAGGTCGAAGCCGAGCGAGCGCACGTCGGAGGTGACCTTGGCTGTCGACTCCTCGAAGGTCAGCAGCACGCCGGGCTCGCCGTACTCCCTGGCACCCGCGACAAGAAACCCCAGCCCCAGCAGCGTCTTGCCCGCTCCCGCGCTGCCCGCCACCAGCGTCACCCGGTCCCTGGGCAGCCCGCCCCCGGTGATTTCGTCAAGTCCGACGATCCCGGTGGGCGCCTTCGTCAGTTCTGGACCGACCGCCACATCCGTCAGGCCTGTCACAGCATTGTCCATCTGAGCGCCTTCTCCCCGATTCGGGCGTCACCAGCGGATTTCCATGATGCAGTTACCACATTAAAGACTGCCGCGCGGAACCCAATCACCGGGAGTGCCGAAGGTCCCGAAGCAATTGCACGATCATCCGTGATAAAGCATCGTAACGGAGCTATTAGTCATAACACTTCAACCAGCCCGTTATCCTCGCAATGCGACGCGGCCGGCCCGAGTGTATACTGGCCGGAGATAATCAGGGACTGCGGATTTCTCGCCGTATCGTACGCGGCAGCGCATAGTTCTCTGGTTTCCGGTTCGGGCCGGCATGGGGGGTGTCGCCGTGGGCCAGCCGTTGCTTTCGGATATTGAGGCCGGGCGTGGATCGCCGCGGCTGATGCTGCCTTCGGCGATCGTTGCCGTCGGCGATCGCATGGCCGGCTCCTTCGCCCGCCAGGCGAAAGACGTCGCATGACAGGCGGCCCGGCCATCATGCTGGTCGAGGACAATCCCGACGACGAGGATCTGACGCTCCGGGCCCTGAAGCGCGCCAGCGTGCTGAACCCGGTGACCGTCGCCCACGATGGGGCCGAGGCTCTCGAGTATCTCTTCCCGGCCGGCAGTGCCGATGACGCTGCCGACGTGCCGCTTCCCGGCCTCATCCTGCTCGACTTGAAGCTGCCCAAAGTGGACGGCCTCGAGGTGCTGCGCAGGATACGCGCCGACGAGCGAACCCGGCTGATCCCCATCGTTGTCCTCACCGGATCCAGGGAGCAGGAAGACGTCCTGGCCGGGTACCGGGGCGGCGCCAACGCCTATGTGCGGAAGCCGGTGAAATTCTCCGACTTCGCCGACGCCGTGCGCGCCCTCGGTACGTTCTGGCTGCTCCTGAACGAGGCCGCACCCGAGTTCAGCCCGCTACCGGATTGAGGGTGACATCCATGAGTGATGGGGACTCAGCGGGGCGGGAGGTCCTGCGCATTCTCATTCTCGAGGACGATCCGAGGGACGCTGAGCTAGCGCAGCGCCTGCTGACCAGGGAGGGCGTCGGCTTCACCGCTACCGTGGTCGATACCAGGGCGGCGTTCGAGGCGGAGCTTACCGCCTTCCGCCCGGACGTGATCCTGTCCGATTTCTCCCTGCCCGGCTTCTCCGGCGCGACCGCCCTGGCGATCGCGCAAGAGCGGTGCAAAAATATACCGTTCATCATCATGTCCGGTGTGCTCGGCGACGAATCAGCGGTCGAGCTCATCAAGCAGGGGGCCACCGACTACGTCCTGAAGGACCGGCCCGCGCGGCTGCCATCCGTCATCCGCCGCGCCGTCGCCGAGGCCGCGCAACGGGCGCGGCTGGCTCAGCTCGAGGCTCAGCTGCGCCGCTGGCAGCGCATGGCGAGCCTCGGCCGGCTGGCCGCTGGCGCTGCCTACGAATTCAATAACCAGGTCTGCGCCATGCTCAAATCCGCTGCGGCCATCCGCGAGAAAGCGGCGCACCGGCCAGGACTAAGCATCGGCGGCAATGGCTGGGATGGTGTCCGCAAGGACGCCGAGCAAATCCAGCATGCGGGCGGCCGGGCGAACCGGCTGGTTCATCAGCTACTCGAGGCGGCCGGCCAGGAAATGGTCAGCAGCGAACTCATCGACCTTAACCAGGTCGTCAGCGGCAGTGAAGACCTGTTGCGGAGCACAATCGGCGAGCGCGTTGAGTTCCGGCTGAGTCCTGCCCCGGGGCTGTGGCCCGTGCAGGCCGACCCGGTTCAGGTTAGGCAGGTCCTGCTGAACCTAGCCGTCAACGCCAGCGAGGCGATGCCTGACGGCGGCACCTTCTCGATTGCCATGCAGAACGTGTCGATCACCGGCAGCGAATCGCTGTCACATCCGGAGCTCGGGCCGGGCGATTATGTATGCGTGAGCGTCAGTGATACCGGCACGGGAATGGAACCTGAGGTTCTTGAGCACGCTCTCGAACCTTTCTTCACCACCAAGCCCTTTGCTGCGGGCGGCGGGCTCGGCCTGGCCAGTGTGTACGGCATTGTCAGGCAGGCTGGCGGGACCGTCGACATTTCCTCCGCACCTGGCGCGGGCACGACCGTCATCGCGTGGCTGCGTGCCGTCACCTCCGACCTGGCGACCAGCACCGGAGCGCCCGCCTCGATCGGCCAGCCGGCCAGCTGAGGTCACCGCCGCATTAGGGCAGCAGGCTGCCAGCCCGGCGCATTATGTCGCTGCATAGCCGGCCCACGCCGGCCGGGTCGTCAGTGAACTGCGAGGGCTTGATGCAGAACGTGCTGAATCCGGCCGCGATCTGGGGCGGGATTGTCGCGAGGGCCTGGCCGAGGTCGGCGACGCTGTCGCGATCAGGGAAGGTGGCCCGGGGGCCGCCGACGAGTTCCAGCGTTCTCGGGTCGCGCCCCGCGGCTTGCATGGCCGCCTCCAGCCTGGCCATCTCCTCGCTTCTCAGTCGGCCGAGCGGACTGAACCCGGCGCCGTAGGTGACGATGCGCTGGGTCATCCGCCGGTGCATGCCGGTACCGCCGATCCACAGTGGCGGCCCCTCAGGCCGGAATGCCTTCGGCTCGAAGTACACGTCGCGGAACGAGTAATGGCGGCCGGAGTGTGCGGCCGGGGTGTCCCGCCACAGCGTGGCCCAGGCCCGGAGATGCTCGTCGAGCAAGTCGCCGCGGGACCGGAACGGTACGCCGAGGGCCTCATATTCCTCGGCCAGCCAGGAAACCGTCGGCAGCACGACCAGCCGGCCGCCGCTCAGCAGGTCGAGCGAGCCGAGCTCGCGGGCGATCAGCAGCGGGTGGCGCAACGGCGCGATGATGGCGCTGGCGACGAGCCGGATCCGCTCGGTGACCGCGGCGATCGCCGACAGCAGCACAACCGAGCTCGGCCACGGTGTCGCCGGGTCCTGGTTGCCTGGCAGCGCGTACTCCCGCGGATTGGGCATGATCCCGTTCGCGCCCGCTGACGGGCCGAGGACGATGTGTTCACTGATCATCACCGAGTCGAACCCGGCGTCCTCGGCCTCCCGTGCCCAGCGGACCAGGCTCGGCAGGTCGCGACCTGAGGTCAGCGTCCAGTTCTCGCTGAGGATCAGGCACATTTTCGGCGCGGTCATGTCGTACCTCCCGGATTACTGTTGTCCCGCAATCATGTCGGTTGCTAGCGGTCGTCTGTAGGCGCTCGTGGCCGGGATCAGCCACCACGGGACCCGGACGCCCGGACGCACCTGAACGGATCAGGCCCATCGCCGCATTGTTCGGCGCCGGGTGGCTAGAGCTGCCGTTCCTGCCTGGCCGGCCGCTGGTCATGCGGCGAGAACCGTGATGAAGTCGCGGGTCCACCCGACGAGGTACTGGTCGGCCGGCCGGACCTGACCGGGGATGGCGGCTCGAAGGCCGCGGCCTGCTGTCCGGGCGACGTCCAGCTGGACCCATTCGGGATTGATGTCGAGTTCCATGGCGGTGCGCGCGCCGGCGCGAACGAGCGCAGCCGCGAGGTCCGCCGGGGTAGTCGACATGGCGGCGGCGAAGATGAGGTCGCCAGCCGCGTTCTGGCCGAGCGCGCTGCGCGCCACGTACTCGCCGCCGCCGAGGGTGGCTCCCCAGGCAGTCCAGTCTGCGGCGGCGCGGGTGGCGTGCCGCTGCCTTACCAGCAGCTGCAGGTTCTGCCGGACACTGAACACCGCCTCGTGCGGCCGGGGCAGTCCCGAACCCCACGCCCCGATGTAGGCGGTGCCCGACCGGTCGATGACCAGGCTGGCCCGCCCGCGCCGGAGCGGGCTGATGACATGGCCCTCCTGCTCGTAGCCGCCGGCCCCTGCTGACAGCAGGAAGCCGCCGTTGAAGGCGGCGAGCAGCTGACGGCGCTCACCGCTGCCGATCCTCGGTCCGGCATGTACCACCGGCAGCGCCGCAGGGCCGGGGTCCACGCTGCCGCTATGCAGGCGATAATGCACCGCGCCGGCGAACCGCACCAATGTCACGACTGTCCCGTCCGCGGCCTTGAAGCGAGAAATGATCGCCGCGGGCTTTTTCAGCCGATTGGCAGCATGGACCTTGGCGGCGTGGACCCTGTCGCTCGCCGTGGTTCGCGGAACGCTGACGTCCGGCGCTACCGAGGCGTGCTGGGCCGCCGGTGCAGCTGACGTGCAGGCTGCCACGCTGAAAACACCGGCTATCCCGATGGCCCAGCGAAGACGGCGCATTTGGTCCTCCGTTTCCCCGCTCGTCGGACAGCGCGATCACGCTCCGGTCCTCGGTCGCGTCCGACCAAGGTTGCCTGCCCGGCCCCTCAGATTACGTTTGAATCCTGTTCGGCGAGGCTGGTGAAGTCGCCGGGGGGTGAGGACCTTGCGCTGGATGCTGGATGACGGAGAAGTTACGGCGGCGCAGCACGGTCAGCATCATTCCCGGTCATCTCGTGCCTGCCGCAGTGACCACGGCGAGCGCGAAAGTCGCCATGGCGGCCAGGCCGTGACCGACCGGGATGACGGCTGCTGCCAGGTGCTCCTTGGGTTTCCGCGCGGCCCGGGATGGGCCTGCGGGCAGCCTGGCAATCACCTGGTCGACGAGCTTGCCGGCGAGCACCTCGTCGGTGAGCGCCCTGGCGAGCACCTCTCGTCGGTGACGGGGCTGGTCAGCGCCGCCTCAGTCGGCGCTCCGGGCGTACCGCCAGCGGGCCAGGCTCCGCCGCGATCGGCGTGCGGGGCCTCTCTGGCCGCGACATGGCGATGGGGGTAAGGAGTCCACAGGGTAACGGTGCAGATGCCTAGCCCGATCGCCGGCATGAGCAAGCCGACCGCCGACCAGGCCAATGCCGTCCAGCCCGTCGCCAGGTAGCTCACCCACGCGGCCAGCCCGGTGCTGGCCAGGCCGAAATGCCCGAACAATACCGCCGGAGACAGGCCATCCCGCACCGCACGCTGCTGGCGCAGGCCGCCGCGGGATACCAGCGTGCGGAGCATGTAGGCACCGATGCCAGCGGTGAATAGCCAGGCGACCAGCGTGACGATGCCCAGCGCCTTGCTCTGCGCCGAAGCCACCCCCGTGGGTTCTGCTGGCACCTGCCCGCCCGTCCGTGAGCTTAGGGCCGGCCCCAGGCAGCGGAGCGATTCAGGTGTGCCAGGCGGCCGCCCGTGCCGGTCAACCGGAATTGAAGGCCCAATAACAGCGTATCTGCCTGGCCGGGCACGTGACAGGCCGCTGTCAGGGCCACGAGCGGCTGCTCAGGACGAGTCGGTACCCGTCAGGGTCGGCGATCGTCACGCCCCACCGCTCCCAGTAAGGATTGCGGGCGGTGACCCTCGTGCCGCCCGCCTGGACCAGGCGGCGGACCAGGTCCTTGCTGACCTCGCCATGGAGGTACAGAACCAGCAGATCCTCCTCGGTGGGCGTGGCCGGGGTTGCATCGTCCGGGTCGCCGACGAGTTCGAGATGCCACGCGGCGTCCGGCCATCCGACCATCAGTAGCGCATTCTCGCCTTCGGCGGTTGAATCGGCCCGGAACAGGACGTCCAGGCCCAGGCCTTCGACCCAGAATCGCTCGGCGGCTTGCAGGTCGTGACTCGGACGTGCGATACGCAGGTGGCTATCGGGCGCAGGCATCATAGTCCCATCTTTGCGGCTGCTCGTTGCGGGGCAGCCCTGATCGGCTGCCGCCGTGGCTACGGCCACCGGCCTCAGCCGACGTAAGCTGCGGTGAAGAGGAGGCCGCGATGGGGTTCGAGCACGTTCTGGTCCAACGGTCTGGTGAGTTCGCCACCGTCACAATGAACCGGCCGCAGCGGCGCAACGCCCTGTCGCTGGAGCACATGCGCGAGCTGATCACGGCGTTCAGTGAGATCGGGCGCAGCGACACCCTGGGCATCATCCTGGCCGGCAACGGGCCGGTGTTCAGCGCCGGGCACGACCTCGCCGACGTCGCCGATGCCGACCTGCCGTCGGCCCGCTCCTTGCTGATGACCTGCGCCGAGCTGATGACGCTCATGCAGCAGGTGCCCCAGCCGGTGGTAGCCCGGGTGCACGGGCTCGCCACGGCGGCCGGCTGCCAGCTGGTCGCATCCGCCGATCTCGCCGTAGCCAGCGAGAACGCCGGCTTTGCCGCCCCGGGCGGGAAAGGAGGCTGGTTCTGCCACACCCCGATGGTGGCAATCGCCAGGAACGTCGGGCGGAAGCGGGCGACGGAGATGGCCCTGTCCGGTGACGTGATCGACGCACCGACAGCGCTGGACTGGGGGCTGGTCAACCAGGTGGTGCCGGAAGGACAGCTCGACTCCGCCGTGCGCGATCTCCTTGAGCGCGTCACGCGCGGGTCGGCGGAGAGTAAGGGCATCGGCAAGCAGGCGCTCTACGCCCAGATCGACCTTGAACAGCCGAAGGCCTACGCGTACGCGGTCGAGGTTATGGCCGCCACCAGCCAGCTGCCTGACGCCCGTGAGGGGATGCGCGCGTTCCTCGACAAGCGCAAGCCGCAATGGCGCCGCGGCCGCCCGTGACGCATCCGCGACCGGCACGCACCCTGCACAGCCACGGCCCCCCAGCCACCGCGCCTGATGAGGCGGCCGGTACGGGCCGGTGACAAGGTCGTCGTGTGGTTCGCTGCTGGTAACGGGGACTGGGACGTCTTCGGTAACCTGGATGTTTCGACACCATCCGTCGGCCGAATGACCACGTCACGTTCGGCAAGGGCGGTCCAGCTACCGCCTGGGCAACTCGCTGGCGTGGCTGGAGCCGCGGATCATGTTCACCGAATTGCTGGGTCGGGTTGACGCCGTCGAGCTGACGGGCCGGCCGGAGTACGTCCGGTCCGGCTTCATGCACGGGGTAGATCGGATGCCCGTGGTGGCAAGCAGCCGCTGAGGCTCGGGAGGTCCGGTGCGCGTCCTTTTCATCCAGCACGATCACTGTTCCCCGACCGGGTCGGTGGGGGAGAGGTTCGCCGAGCGCGGCTACGACGTCACGGAGTTCCTCGTCGTACCTGCGGACCGGTTCCTCGATCCTGGCGTCGAGGTCAGCTTTCCCGATCCGGCCACCTTCGACGTGATCGTGCCGATGGGCGCGATCTGGTCTGCGTACGACCATGACCGGATCGGCAGCTGGCTGGCCCCTGAGCTTGACCTGCTGCGCGCCGCGCACGGACGCGGCATCCCGGTGCTCGGGATCTGCTTCGGCGGCCAGGCTCTCGCGGCCGCGCTCGGCGGCCGTGTCGAGGCAGCCGACCGGCCGGAGATCGGCTGGCATGAGATCCAGACCAGCCATCCGGACCTGATCGAGCCTGGACCCTGGTTCGAGTATCACTACGACCGCTGGCACCCGCCCGCCGGGGCGCGATCACTGGCGCACACCGCCGTGGCGCAGCAGGCATTCGCGATCGGTAACTCACTCGCGGTCCAGTTCCACCCGGAGACCACACCGGCCGTACTTGAATGCTGGCTCGACAACGGCGGGTATGCCGACCTCGCCCGGGCGGGCCTGCGCCCCGATGAGGTGCTCGGGCAGACTCGGCGGCTGGCGGCCGCCGCTGCAGCGCGTGCGCACCGGCTTGTGGACGGTTTTCTCGACACCGTCGTCACTCGCGTTGCTGCTCCTGATCTGAGCATTCAGGCGGACCTGAAACCAGAATCTGCGTCTGGAGGGCGGCGTGAGGTGACCCGGTGACTGATACACGGACGTGTGAGCAGTGCGGTAGTGCCTTTGTGCCTCGCCGTGAGCATGCCCGGTTTTGCTCGGCGCGCTGCCGGGTCGCCTGGAACCGGGAGGTTACAAGTGATCAAGCTGCTGAGATGAGCCCGCTCGACTGGGCCGTCACCGCGATGCAGGATGCGATAGGGCAGCTTTCCAGCGTCCGGGTGCGAGACCCGGAGGGCGTGCTCGCGGTGATCAGTGAAGCGGTGTGGCGGGTGACCATCGTCGATGCCACGCTGGTCCGCTACCACCCGGCGGCATACGACACTGCGCTGGGCAGCCGGGCATCGGCCGAGCGCCGGTTGATCGAGGACACTCTGGCAGGGCTCCGCTTCGTGCGGAACCAGATGAACCATTACGCCAATCATGTTGACTGCATCAGTTCAGCGCTGGTCAGGCCCGGACCGGACGATGGCGGCATCACCGGCTGGACATGGACCTCTGTGCCGGAGCCAACGCTGGCGCCGCTTCCGCCGCGCGGGCAGGTGTGGGAGATGACGCGGTATCGGGCATATGAGGCTCAGTTGGCGGGTCACGCCGTTGGGGAGACCTTCGGGCAGGCGGCGGCGTTCCTCAGCCTAGCCCTCGCGAAGGCAGCCTAAGCGCTCACATCAGCGCGTATGCCGCAGGTCACGAGCGCTGTTACCGCAACCCACGGTCCGGTGCGCGGTGCGGGCACTGCGCCTAGCCGCCGCGCTAAGCCAGGTAGCAACGCCAGCCATCCGATCCGGTCATCGATGGCGACCCGGCTCAGCCGGTGCTGATCGCGGTGGCCAGCCGCTCGATGCGGGCGTGCAGGGCGGCGACGTGGCTTCGCGCCTCCGGCTTCATCAGGACGCTGCGGAGGATCCGGGCCCCGTCCCGGTCTGCCGCGACGTCAGGGTGGCGCCGGGCGAAACCGCTCGTCGGCGCCCTCAGCGTGCTGAGGTAGACCGGATCGGCCTCATCGTGCATGCCGCCGGCGAGCATCAAAGCGCTGGCCCGGTCGATCCCGGAAAGGCTGCGCGGCTGCGTGGCCGGGAAGTAGCAGACGATGTCAAGCTCGGGGGGCTGGTAAAGCTCCAGCAGGCTCGATGTCCTGATCAGTTCCGACCAGTCGAGCGCGGCCAGGCGGCAGGCGGCCAGCACCCGGCCGAGCCCGCCGGGGGTGGGCGGCAGCAGCCGGAACGTCAGCCACAGGGCAGCCGCCGCCGCTCCGGCTCTGGAGCATTCCAGGCTGATCTCGCCGAGGTGCAGCTCGTCAGAGGTGAAGTAGGTGTACGGGGAGTCGTGGAGGTACAGGCGGCCGACATCCGGGTCGCGGAACAGCACCGCCCCGCATCCATAGGGCTGCAGCCCATGCTTGTGCGGGTCGACCACCACGGAGTCGCATTCGGCGATGGCCCGCCAGGGCGCCGCGTCGAGCCCGGCCAGCCCAGCCTGGCTGTCGGAGCCGGCCAGCAGCGCGAAGAACCCGCCGTAAGCCGCATCGACATGCACCCGTACCCCGTGCCTGCGGGCGATGGCGAGCACCTCGTGCACGGGGTCGATCGCGCCAAGGCCGGTCGTGCCCGCGGTAGCGACTACTGTCCCGATCCGGCCCCCGGCCAGCAGCGCGTCAAGCGCGTCGAGGTCGATCCGGCCCGCGCCGTCTGCCGCGACCTGGGCGCCCTCGATGCCGAGCACCCCGCACATGCGGGCGTGGGTGTAATGCGCTTCCTCGCAGTAGGCAACGCCCTGGCCCGGATGCAGTTCCCGGGCGATATAGAGAGCCTCCAGGTTCGCGATCGTGCCGCTTGTCGTCAGGTGACCGAGGTGCGTGCCGAGGCCGAACATCCGGGCCAGCTGCGCGACGACCTCCTTCTCCATCCGGGCGGTGGCCGGTCCGCCGTCCAGCGCGTGGTTGTTCGGGTTGATCAGCATCGCCGTGAGGTAGCCGGCCACCGCGGCCGGGTGCGGCGGCTTGAGCATCTGCCCGGCGTACGACGGGTGGAAGAACGGGTAATTGTCCCGCAGTCGCTCTGTGAACTCCGCGAATATGCTGGCGAAACGCTCATCGCTGATGGTCATCGACTCGTCGGGTTCGAATGGGCCGAAGCTATCCTGCCAGGCGGCGATCGCGTCGACGCCGCTGCTCAGCCAGTACCGCAGATCCATCTGAAGGCCGGCCTTAGGAGTTCTTGGCCCACTCGGTGATGCGGGCCAGCGCCTCCTGCAAGACCTCGGTCCGCTTGCAGAACGCGAACCGCACCTGGGTCCGCCCGGCCTCGGGGTCGTCGTAGAACACCGCGCTAGGGATGGCGACCACGCCGGCCCGGTGCGGCAGCTCCCGGCAGAACCTCACGCCATCACTCTCGCCAAGCTGCCTGATGTCGGTGGTGACGAAATATGTGCCCGCCGGCGGGTACACCTCGAAACCGGCCTCGGCCAGGCCCGCGCAGAGCAGGTCGCGCTTGCCGCGAAGGTCGGCGCTGAGGCCGGCGTAGTAAGCATCCGGCATCCGCAGCGCCTCCGCGACGGCGTACTGAAACGGGCCGCCGCTGACGTAGGTGAGGAACTGCTTGACGCTGGTGACCGCCGCGACGAGCTCTGCGGATGCGGTCACCCAGCCGATCTTCCAGCCGGTGAAGGAGAACGTCTTGCCCGCCGAGCTGATTGATACGGTGCGATCGGTCATCCCTGGCAGCGAGCCGATCGGCAGGTGCTCGCCCGTGTAGACCAGGTGCTCGTAGACCTCGTCGGCCACCACGAGCAGATCGCGCTCGCACGCTAGCTTGGCGATCGCTTCGAGCTCGGCGCGGGTGAAGACCGACCCGGTCGGGTTGTGCGGGGAGTTGAGCAGGATCAGCCGGGTGCGCGTGGTGACCGCCGACCGCAGCGCGTCGAGATCGGGCCTGAAGTCAGGCGGCCGCAGCGTGACCGGCACGCGGATGCCGCCTGCCATGGCCACGCAGGCCGCGTACGAGTCGTAGTAGGGCTCGAACGCGATGACCTCATCGCCAGGCTCGACGAGCGCGAGCAGTGCGGCCGCGACCGCCTCGGTGGCGCCCGTGGTCACCAGTACCTCGGCGGCAGGGTCGAAGGCAAGGCCGTAGAACCGCTGCTGATGATCGGCGATGGCACGTCGTAGCTCAGGGATGCCCGGCCCCGGAGGGTACTGGTTGCCGTGCCCGGCCATGATCGCGTCGGCCGCCGCCTGGGCGACCGCTCGCGGCCCGTCGACGTCGGGGAACCCCTGGCCGAGGTTGACCGAGCCGGTCGCGACCGCGAGCGCCGACATCTCCGCGAAGATCGTCGTGCCTACCCCGGTCATCCGGCTATTGCGCAGTTGTCGGTTCACCCCGCCATCAGATCATGCCGCGATCCAGACCGGCATCCGGCTGCATCCAGGTCGCGTTCGCTGGTATCCGGGCCGGCACGAGGTTGGCTAGCTGCGAGGTCAGCAGCCGCGGAGGATTCCAGTGGCGCCGATGGCGCCAGTAGTCTCACTGGTGCCACGATCTTCGGTGGTGCTGGCGGTGCTGGTAGTGCTGGCAGTTCCAGTGTGGCGGGATTAGCGAACTGGCACCGCAGAGTCGGGCGGCCATGGCGGGGGAAGCTGGCGCGGTCGGCGACCTGTAGCGTCGTTTCGTGTGCCTGCTCATCACGCTGTTCAAGGTCATGCCGTCGGCGCCGCTGATCGTTGCGGCCAACCGGGACGAGTGGTATGAGCGCCCGGCCGTGGCGATCACGACGCTGCGCAAGGCCGCGCCCAGAGTGCTGGGCGGCCGGGATGAGGTCGCCGGCGGCACTTGGATGGCAGTTAACGAGCACGGTGTGGTGGCCGGACTGACGAATCTGCCCTCACCCCAGGGCAGGGACCCGGCCAAACGGTCACGCGGGGAACTCCCGGTCGCTCTCGCTGCCCACCAGGACGCGGCAGCCGCAGTGGCGTGGATTTGCGCCGCCGTGGATCCGGCCGACTACAACCCGTGCTGGCTGATGGTCGGTGACCGTGAGTCGCTGTTCTACGTGGACCTGACGGGCGGCAGCCGCCCGACCGTCCGCGAGCTGCCTGCGGGCACCTACGTGCTAGAGAACGCGCCGCTGCTGCCCCAATCGGCCAAGGCACGCCATGTCGCCGGGCTGATCACCGAGGCTTTCGCGGCCGGGGACGGCGACGTGCGCGGTGCGCTGGCCGCGGTCTTGGGTGACCACTCGCCCCTGCCAGGCGCGAGCCCGCGAGTCGGGAGCCAGCGAGTCGGGAGCCCGCGAGTCGGGAGCCCGCCAGATGGGAGCCCGCGAGTCGCGACGCCGCAAGGCGCGAGCCCAGGCGGTCTGTCGGCGGCCTGCGTCCACGCCGACGGGTACGGGACCCGCTCGGCCATGATCGTGATCGTCGGAGCCGCCGGTCGGCCGGCGGTGCAGGTCTCGGACGGCCCATCGTGCCAGGCGCCGCTGCTGGACGTCGGCGAGCTGTGGGCGGGCTGAGCGAGCCGGTGCTCGGGCAGCGAGCGCTCATACTGTGCGGTGCTCCAGCGCCAGCTGCTTATGCGGCGGGCCAGCCGGACGCCGTGCGGACCGACGTCGTGCGCAACGCGATCAACCTTCCCTGAGACGCCGCGCAGGGCTCAGCTGCCGCTGGTCAGGCTCACGCCCGGGCCGCTGCGGCGCACCGTGCCAACGCCCGCGACCTCGTTGCCAGCTGACGCGACGACCAGCTTGCCCGGATTGCCGCTAAAGGAGAATCCGACATCGCCCTGCGTAGCGCCGACGATGACGTTGCCGGTGACGGAAAGGTAGCCGGTCCCGCCGTGTGCCTGGATGATGGCGATGTAGACGTGGCTGGCGCCGGGCGCCTCGCCCAGGTCATTGGAGAGCTCGTTACGGGCGATCGTCGAGCCCACGCCGCCCGTGACCGTCCCGGCTATTCCGTACCAGGTCCCGGCGTGCTGCCTGGCGCCGAAGTCCTCGATGTAGTTGTCGGCGATCGTGGTCCCGTACAGGCCGCTGGCGGTGATGCCATCCTGGGCATTGCCGTACAGATGGTTTCCTGAGACATCCCAGCCGGAGGCGGTCTGCAGGTAGATCGCGTCCCGGCCGGACGACTCGATCTGATTAGCCTCCAGATACCCGTCGGTGACGGCGGTCCTGGTGTCGGTCACCTCGAATCCGTAATCGCCGCTGTGGCTGATGAAATTGTCATCGAAACGGCTGTTCACGCTGGTGTTCGTGATGGAGCGGCCGTCTGCCGCGGTGCTGGTGTCCACTATTCCCGAACCGCCGCAATCGCTCACATCCAGGTGCTCGACGTCGACCTGCCAGTTCATGACGATGATGCCGTCGGTCGTCCCCGACCCGTCGCACGCGATGGTCAGGTCCCTGATGGCTAGGGGATTGCCGGTCGTCGCCGAATTGCCCTGGTAGGCGGCGGACGCTAGGACGGAGCTCATGGGCCCGTCCTGCCGGAGCACGGTGCCCGTGGTGCTGCCTCCGGCGTAGGTCCGGTCGCCGGGCAGCGTGATCGGCCGAGTGAGCAGGCAGGTACCGCCTTTGATGCCGATGGCCGCGCCCGTGGGACTCGTATCGATCGCGTGCTGCAGGGTGGACGCATCGGAAGTCCGGTCGGCGCAGCTGACGATCACGTCGCTGGGTGAGCCGGCCATGGCGGGCCCTGGCCTGGACGCGCAGCCTGTCACGACGACTGACAGCGCGGCAACACACAGCGCGGCAATACGCAGCGCGGCAATACGCAGCGCGGCAATACGCAGCGCGGCAATACGCAGCGCGGCAATACGCAGCGCGGCAATACGCAGCGCGGTAGGACGCTGCGCGGCAGGACGCTGCGCAACACGCAGCGCGGCAAGACGCAGCGCTGTCGACCGCAGCCCCGTGCGCAACCTTCCCCCTCGTCGGCCCCCTCGTCAGCCTGGTCAGGTCAGGCTGCCCCGCCAGGCTGTGCGATCGTGGCGGCTGGCTGACTGGAGACAGCATTCCCGCAGGCCGGGGCCGTCAAGCGCGGCGCGAGCCGCTTCCGGCGCCGCACCCAACACAGCGGGGCCGTTGCCGGCCGGGGAGCAATAAGCGGTTCCGGCGCGCGGGCCGCCTTACCTATACTGAACGCATGAAGGTCATGTCACACAGCACCGACGCGGCTGCGCGAGCTACCAGCCTGCCGGTTGCCGCCGCCTGACTTTCTCCACTGTTACCGGCGACCGGAAACGGATCGCCGGTGCGTTTACCTGACCTCCGTTACGTGGCCGCGCCAGCGGTGCCTTTCCGGTGCCCGACCCGGAAGGACTATCCCGTGAACACCGACCAGACCGTCCAGACATTCATCGAGTTCTTCCGCGAACGCGGGCATCAGCTGATCACAGGGAGCACGCTGATACCGGCGCCGGGCGACCCGGTGCTGTTCACTACCTCGGGCATGCACCCGCTGACCCCGTATCTGGAAGGGCGCCCTCATCCGCTCGGCCGCCGGCTTGTCAACCTGCAGCGCTGCCTGCGCACCACCGACCTCGATGAGGTAGGTGACTACTCTCATCTGACCGTGTTCGAGATGCTTGGCTCCTGGTCGCTTGGCGACTACACCGGCCCGCAGAGCCTGCGGTGGGGCCTTGAACTGCTGCGCGACGGGTTCCGCATCGGCCCGGACCGGCTGCATGCGACCGTTTTCGGCGGTGACGAGCAGGTCGGCCCGGACCGGGGCTCCCTGCAAACCTGGCGGGAACTCGGCGTACCTGTTGAGCTGACCCGCGAGGGCAACTGGTGGTCAAACGGCCCGACCGGCCCGTGTGGCCCCGACTCAGAACTGTTCGTCTGGACCGGCAGCACCACTCCGGAAGGGACTCCAGGCAGCGATCAGCGGTGGGTGGAGCTGTGGAACCATGTGATGATGCGGTACCACCGCTTCGACGACGGCGGCCTGAAGCCGCTAGCGCAGTCCAATGTGGATACGGGCATGGGCCTGGAGCGATTGCTGACCGTGCTGCAGGGCAAGCAGTCGGTCTTCGAGACCGACCTGCTCGAGCCCTGGATGAACGCGGTCCGGGGCCTGTGGAACCAGGACGAGCAGCCGTTGCGGATGCTCAGTGATCATCTCCGGTCGAGCGTGGTCGTCATTGGTGACGGGGTGCGGCCGTCGAACACCGGCCGTGGCTACGTCCTACGCCGGCTGATCCGCCGTGCGCTGACGACGCTGTGGCGTGACGACAGCTCACGCACCCTCGGCGACCTGCCGGCCCGGCTCATCGAGCAGACGCTGGAGCATTTCCGGCAAGAGGGTGATGTCGGGCAGGTCAGCGGGGTGCTCAGGGCCGAGCAGCGGCGCTTCGGCGAGCTCCTGGTCCGCGGGCGCGCCGTGATGTCCCGTCGGCCGTCCAGCGGGCCGCCGACCGAGGATGAACTCCGGTATCTGCACGAGACCCACGGCCTGCCGCGCGAACTCGTCGTGGGCCTGCTCGCTGAGCTGGCTTAGCTACGGCGCTGCTTCAAGGCGGCCTTTCCAGCCGGAGTTTCAAGGCGGCCTATTCAGCCGAAGTGCGAGCTGAGGCGAGTCCCACCCGGCCGGTGTCGACCTTCACTGCCCGGTCATGAACTACCCGCCCGGACGCCAGGAGCCCGTCGTAGGGCAGGTAAATGCGCGGCTCCGGCTGTCGAGCGCGCTGCGGGACGGCCCGCCGACCGCGCCCGGCGAGCTGCGGACGTTCACCGTCGTGACCGAGTCCGGAACCGAGTTGACCGCCGACATCTGGTTCCGCTGTTACGGAGTTACCCCGGCAAGTGACTACCTCGCCGGCGGGCTGGCCGGTGCCCGTCGGCCGGACGGCTTCATAGAGGTCAGCCCGTACCTGCAGGTGGCTGGCCAGGAGCGGGTATTCGCGGTGGGGGATGTCTGCACCGCCGATCACAAGATGGCCGGCATTGCCACGCGGCAAGCCCAGCTCGTGGCCGGCAATATCCGCGCACTCCTTAACGAGGAGACTGATCTCATGCCGTACCGGCCGTCGCCGCCCGGCATTATCGTGCCCATCGGGCCGGAACGCGGCTCGGGCCAGCGGCCGGGCAGCGACGAGCTGGTCGCTCCAGAGTTCGTCGCCCAGGCCAAGGGCCGCGACATGATGGTTGAGCGATTCGTCGAACTGCTCGGGGTCGCAGCCCCGGCCGGCCAGAAAAGGGAAGGCGGCCAGTGACTGAGCCCCTGTCCGTCGACGAAAAGCTCCTCACAGCCGCCCGGCAGCTGATGCGGAGGGCGCCCTGGCCGCTCAGCGCATGATCTCAACGAGCAGCACCCACGCGTTGATCAGGCCGAAGACGATCGCCGCCAGCACGGCGGGCACTAGCCAGTACAGCCCGCCACCGAGGTGGGAGAGCAGTGATACCCCCGCTGCCAGCAGGCACCCGCAGCTGACCACGGCCGGGAAGATCCGGCTCACCAGCCATGTGACGGGCGTCTCCTGTTCCGCTCGCACGGACCGGTGGTCGATCATCAGCTGGAAGGTTCCGATGACCGCCCCGGTGCCGATCAGCTCAGCCGCCAGGACGGCGTCCGGCTGGCCGGGAATGACTATGAGGAGCCCGGCGAGCAGCGGCGTGACGAACATTATCAGCGTTTGCCCGGCACGGGCGGGCAGGCTGGGGAACTCCAGGATCCGCTTGAGGTTTATCGACACGGCGACGAAGAGCAATCCGGTCAGCGTCGCCGCCGTGGCCGCTGTGGCGGTGCCGAACGCCGTCCAGTCGCCGACCGCGTAGGCGGTCATCGTGACGCCGGGCCCGCGCCGGCTGCCGAGGACATCGCCTGGCCCGGCAGGCCCGCGCAGCTGCTGCGCCTACCGGAGATTAGCCACCATCCTGGCTGGCGGGAGGGCCGCGGGCGCGCAGGCAACGGGCTCCTTGTCACGGGTCTAATGGTCCTTAGCGTGAGGTCATTATGCTGTCCAGGGGTACCGAATTTCAGCGGGAACGGCGGCACGCTGGGCCTCACGCTGGCTGGCGCGGGCTGGGCTGGCGGCGGCTGAGCGGACCTCGCCGTCATCGCCCATGAGGGCCAAAAGGCACTAGCCAGGCTGGCCACAAGGGCTGATGCTGGAGTTAACTGCCTGCATGGACCGAAGGGGATAATTGTGACGACGTTGTGGGACAGGTGGGCGATGACGGGCATATCCCAAGAAGCGCGGCCCGGCTGGGACTCGCGGTGGCTTGACCTCGATGGACCGGTGCGCTACCTCGACTTCGGCGGCCCCGCCGACGGCCCGGTGATCGTGTGCGTACATGGACTTGGTGGCTCGGCGGTCAACTGGGCGGCAATCGCACCGCTGCTGACAGATCGCTACCGAGTATTCGCCCCCGATCTGGCCGGACACGGTCTGACCCAGTCCAGGGGACGTGGTACGGACGTGGCGGCGAACCGGGCACTGCTGCACCGCTTCATCCAGAAGATGGCCGCAGGCCCGGTGCTACTCATGGGCAATTCGATGGGCGGGATGATCTCGCTGCTCGAAGCTAGCGCCGCCCCCGGCACCGTGGCCGGCTTGATCCTGCTGGACCCAGCCCTGCCCTTCGTGCCGTCCCGCCCGGATCCGGCCGTCACCGCGATGTTCGCCCTACAGGTGCTGCCAGGCGTCGGACGGGCGATGATGGACCGCCGCCGCCGCCTGTCCCCCGAGGCGCAGGTCGCCAGGATCATGTCGCTGTGCTGCGTTGACGCCTCGCGCATACCGGCAGACGTCCTAGCCCAGCACGTTGACGTCGCGCGCGAGCGGCGCGGGTTCACCGGTATCGACCGCGACTACACGGCATCCATAAGGTCAGTCATGGCGACCGCAGGCCGTCTCCGTGGCCAGTCGTACCGGCGGGCGATCAGCACGATCCAATGCCCGGTACTGCTGCTGCACGGCGAACGCGACCGGCTGGTGCCGGTTGCGGCGGCCCGCGCGGCGGCGCGCACCCATCCGGCCTGGTCCGTGGTGGAGATGCCCGACGTGGGTCACGTGCCTCAGCTGGAGGCATCGGCGGACACCGCCAGGCTGATCACCGCGTGGCTGGGCTCAGCCGGACAGCGAGCAGCGCAAGAGGCCACCGTAAGCGAGAGGTCGGATCCCTTAGCGCAAGCGCAATGAGCCGCCCGGCGCCGCAGGATGGCCGCTGAGGCGGCAGTCGCTGGCGCCAGCTGCGAAGGTCCAAGCGGGGCCTGGGAGAAATTCCTGTACCGGGGTACGTGACGGACGATGGAATTAAGCCAGCAGTGGATGGCCAGCGACGGCTGCCGAGCGTCCTACAGGCGCCGACCGCCACCTGGGCGGGATCCCGGCTTCGGAGGATGCCTGGAGGAGGAGAAGGGATCGAGGACGTGCATTTCAATCTTGCGGTCATCCTGTGCGAGACAGCTGCCGCGTCACCTGATAAGCCGGTGGTTCTCTACGATGGCGGACAGCTGACCTACGGCGAGCTCGACGGGCTGTCCGACCGGCTGGCCGGGCGGCTGGAGGCGGGCGGGATCACGCCGGGCGACGCGGTGGCACTGCAGCTGCCCAACATCCCGCAGTTCCTGATCGCCTACTTCGGGATCCTGAAGGCAGGCGCCGTGGTGGTCCCGCTGAACCCGCTGCTCAAGGCGCCTGAGATGGCCTTCCACCTGGGCGACAGCCGGGCGAAGATGCTGATCACCTGGGAGGGCGTGCTCGGCGATGCCGCCAAGGGCGCCGAAGCCGCCGGGCTGAGCGAGATCTACGCGGTCGGCCACGCCGAGGATGCCCCGGGCGCAGCTGACCCACATGCAGCTGTACATGAACGCCGACATCCCCGGCCGCCTGTTCGGCGTGCTGCCTACCGACATCGTCCTCACGGTGCTGCCGCTGTTCCACGTGTTCGGCCTGTCCAGCATCATGAACGTGTGCGTCCGGTTCGGCTGCACGATGTCGCTGATCCCGCGCTTCGATCCCGCCACAGTGCTGGCCGCGATCGAGCGCGACCGGGCCACTATCTTCGAGGGCGTGCCGGCCATGTTCATCGGCCTGCTGTCCTACCCCGAGCTGGACAAGTACGATGTCTCCTCGATGCGGATCGCGATCTCGGGCGGCGCCTCGATACCCGGGCCGGTCATCGACGCCTTCGAGAAGCACTTCGGCGTGCTGATCCTGGAGGGCTACGGGCTCACCGAGACCGCGTCCACGACCACCTTTAATATCAGCGAAGCCGAGCGGCGGGTGTACAGCGTCGGCAAGCCCATCTGGGGGACCCAGACCCAGATCTGGGACGACAAGGGCAACGCGCTGCCTGCTGGCAAGGACCACGTCGGCGAGGTCGTCACCCGCGGGCTGCACGTGATGAAGGGCTACCTGAACAACCCG
>JBEKIF010000020.1:0-74881 GCA_050011895.1 Streptosporangiaceae bacterium
AGGCCGAGACTGTCATGACACTGCCCCTTGCTGGTCAGCCCGGGCACGGCCGGACAGCGAGCCTGCGGCGCCGGCCGGGCCGCATCGTGGACGGCCGGATGGAAGGTGGCAACACCAGCGAGTTCGAGCTCATCTGCGGCCAGTGCGGCGACCACCCCTACCTGGACTACTCTCAGATCCCCCCGCGGCTGCAGCGGATCCGGGGACCGTACTCGCTGCAGGCGGGCCTGGCAGCGTACGAAAGACATCTCGGGCTTGAAATAGCGATAACGGACCCGGAACACGCAGCGCAAGAACCCTTCCCGCCCATCCGGTAGGCGTAGGCGCCGCCGGGGGCGCCGGTCAGGCGGCCAGCTGATCGCCGACGGGCGGATGCCCATTCAGGCGATCATCGCCTCGATCGAGGCCGACCAGGCAACCGCAACCGCAGGAGACTGACAATGCCACTCAGGCCAGCACGCGTCGGAAGAGTCGGCGTCATCCGCACCCCGGTCGCCAAGACCGCGGTAGTCGCCGCCGCCGTCACACCCCGGGTGGGCCGCCGCCGAATTTAGGTCGATCCACCCGAGCAACGAGAGGCGCGCATCGGGCTTACTCAGCGAAGGGGTTGAGCACCTGGACTCCGGCCCGCTCAAAGTCCTTGACGTTGCGGGTGACCACGGTCATGCCGTGCACCCGCGCCGTTGCTGCAATGAGCGCGTCGATCACCGGGAGGGGCTGCGCGTATTGCTGACGGCCCCAGGCAGCGGCGACGGGGAGGGTGACCGGGAGAACCCGATCCTCGAACCCGATCTCCACATCCCGGAGCCAGCGCTCCAGGGCGGAAGCCTGGTGCCGATCTCCCCGGCCGCGAACTCTCGCGATCCCCTGCTCAATCTCGCCCAGGGTCAGCACGGAGACGTGCAGCCGGTCCGGCGGCGTGACCGCGATCCAGTCGGCTACGCCCGGCGCCGGCTGGTGCTTGCGAGTCTCCGACAGCACGTTGGTATCGAGCAGGTAGGTCACGTGCCCGCCTCAAGATCGACCGCACGCCCGAAGTCGGCCTTGCGCTCAGCCTCGATCTCCGCGAAGACATCAGCGATGCCATCGTCGATCTTCGGACCGCCGAGCAGGATGCTCGCCAGGTCCACCGCAGGCCGGGTCAGCCTGCGATACTCACCGATATCTACGACTACCGCCACATCCTCACCGTGCCGCGTGATGACCTGCGGCCCCTGGCTCGTAACCGCGCGGATCATCTCGCTGAAGCGCTGCTTGGCGTCTTGGATCTGCCAGTGATCCGGAGTCGGTGACGTCATGAGCACCTTCCTGCATCTATCTAGTCCTGTCTAGACAGATTACTACTCTCTGGTGCCCTGTGGTTGCCGGAACTACATCCACGACCTGCGGTTTTTTGAATCAGCGGCCGCTGGCCGGCAGCAGCCCGACCCGGTCCGCAGTCCCGCGGGGTTCATGATCGCGGGCGGTGACCCGCGATTGGGGCACCGGCGCATCCAGGGCGAGATCCTCGGACTCGGGTTCCGGGATCGGCGGGTCTTAGCAGGCAACTGGCCTGAGGCTCTCCCGGCCCCGGCCAGGGCAGCGAGACGGCAGGAGCATTGTGAGCCGCTGACAGAGCGCCGAAGGGTGCCTGTCGCGTAATGCGGGCCGCACAGTCGGCCCGAAAGGCGGTCGCAATGCCTGAGCCATCGCGGCCTGGCCATCACCGCGGGGAGTGCACGTCCGGCATGGAGAAGCGCACAATGACTGCACACCCCCGGCGGCCCGGCCTATCTGGGCTAGCTGTCAGAACGCCTGGCAGGCGTGCTGATCTGGGTGATGTTCTCGATCGGCAGCAGGTGGCCGATGAACAGGCCGAAGGCGGCGAACAGCAGAGATCCGATCCACACGCGCAGCCCGGTGATAACCCACAGGTCGACCGAAATCGACACCTTGTTCGTGACAGCGCCCACCAGGTAGACGGCGAAGACCGCGTCGGCTGCACGCAGCCGCGACGCTCCTGCTCGAGCAGGGCAATCAGTATCCGCGTCGTCCAGCAGATTCTCGGCCATTCCCAGCTGAGCCAGACCGAGCGCTACACGCACGTCACGACAGCGCTCAGCCAGCACGCCGCCGACCGCATGTCCGAGGCCCCTCTGGGGCTGACTCGGCTAACCCAACTGCAACCACAACTGCAACCAAGAACGATCATGACTTGAGGCTCAGCAAAGAAACTGCAGGTCAACACCATGATCACAAGTGGGGCGGGTGGGGCTCGAACCCACGACCGGCGGATTATGAGTCCGCTGCTCTGACCGGCTGAGCTACCGCCCCCGGCAGCCGCCCGAAGCTAATGCACAGAGCGGCCGAATGTACATTACACCGCGGATCCGGTAGCCAGACTAGCGCCGCAGCCGTGGAGCCAAGGCCGGAGCCGGTCCGCCAGCCTACCGGGGGCTGAGCTGCATCGCCATGGCGTGCTCTACCAGGGAGATCAGCGTGGCCTTGGTCGAATTCCGGTCCCTGGCATCGCACTCCACTACCGGGACATGCGGGCTGACCGACAGCGCGTCCTGCACGTCGCCCACGGAGTGCGGGAAATCGCCATGGAAGCCGTTGATGGCGATGATGAACGGCAGGCCTGCGGACTCGAAGTAGTCAACTGCCGGGAAGGAGTCGGCGAGCCTGCGGGTGTCGACGAGGACGACCGCTCCGATCGCGCCGTGGATCAGGTCGTCCCACATGAACCAGAACCGGTGCTGGCCCGGGGTGCCGAACAGGTAGAGAATCAGCCCCGCGTCGAGGGTGACCCGGCCGAAGTCCATCGCCACCGTGGTGGTCGTCTTCTCAGGGGTGTGCGACAGGTCGTCAACCTCGGCACTTGCCGAGGTCATGACCGCTTCCGTGGTCAGCGGAGTGATCTCAGAGACCGAACCGACGAAAGTGGTCTTGCCCACGCCGAAACCGCCAGCCACGACGATCTTGACGGACGTCATCGCGGTGTCCATCACCTCGTCGGTGGCGGTCTTAGAGTTTGCGAAGTCCACTTAGCACCCTTTCGAGCAGGTTGAGGTCCGGTCGCCCGCGCGCATGGTCAAGCTGGTGAATCCGGACCAGTCCTTCCACCGCCATATCGGCGATAAGGACGCGGGCGACGCCGAGTGGCATCCTGAGCACGGCGGAAATCTCCGCGACCGAGCGCCAGTCACGGCAGAACCCCAGGATTGCCTGGCATTCCGGGCTGAGCGCCGACAGATCCCGCGCCTCGTAGTGGGATGCCGCGACCATAGCCTCGATCTGAAGCTGATATCTCGGCTTGGTCCGTCCGCCAGTGACCGCGTAAGGCCGGACCAGGGCAGTCCCGGCGGGTTTCGGGACCGGGTACTGCCTGCCGTCGCGCGCACGAGGCGCACGGGGCGCGCGGGAACCGCCAGCTGCCGCGTCGGTCCTGCCCGGCCCGGGCAGGATCCGATCGTCGGCGGGCAGCCAGTCATTGCTGCCCGGGGTCGACACCTGTATCTCCCGTCACAATGTGCCATCCTCGCGCCAGGCAGTCGGCCGTCCGCTGCGCACCTCAGGAGTGAGCGCGCTTCCGACTCGTTCGACGAGCAGCGTCATCTCGTAGGCGACCAGGCCCATGTCACAGTCGGCTGCGGCAAGCACAGCGAGGCTTGACCCATCGCTGATCGCCATCACGATGAGCAGGCCGCGCTGCATCTCGACTACTGTCTGCGTCACTGCGCCGCCCTCGAAAACCCGGGCAGCGCCCTGGGTCAGGCTGGTCAGGCCTGAGGTGACGGCCGCTAGCTGGTCGACGCGATCCGCGGGGAATCCCTGCGAGAACGCCATCGGGAGCCCGTCGGACGAGACGACGATTGCGTGCGCGACGGACGGAACCCGCTCAACGAAGTTCGTGATGAGCCAGTTCAGATCCTGTGCGGGGCGCACTAGCGGACTCACGAGCGCTCCTTCCTTTCGGGCCAGCCAAACGGTGCTCCTGCGCCGGTCGAGCCACAGGTCGGTGGTCGTGCGGTAAGCCGGCGCCATTGCGTTCGCGGCCTAAGCATGACCATCTCGGCGATCTCATGCCCACCCCCATCAGGAAGTCTCGTCCTGGCCATCGGCGTTCGCGCCCCCGCCCGCAGTAGCGCGCGCCTCTTTGACCCCCCGCTGGAAGCTCGCGAACCGCTCTCGCGTCGCGGCCGCGGACCTGGCCGGGCCCTGCGGCTCCGAGCTGGCGGCCGATCCGGGGACCAGGTTCGCCTGCGGCACTCGCTTGGGCAGCCCAGCCGGCGTCAGGCCGGCCGAAGAAGGCGCCGGGACTATTTCCGCGGCGCGCCAGCCCTCGTCCGCTGGCGAAGCCCAGCTGCCCTCGGCGTCTTCAGCGTCTTCAGCCTCGTCCGACCAGCCGAGCGCGTTTCGTCCATGCCGGAACCAGTCCGACTCCACCGCCTCAAAGATCGGCAGCCGGTTCTCTTCAGCGAGGCTCTCCGCGGGAGGAACGATCACCTCGCCGTTGGTCAAGCCCGTTTCCCAGCTGTAGCGAGCCAGCGCGCCAAGCGGGGGGCCGGCCGGCTCGACCGCTTCGCTCTCGCCGTTGACCGGCGAGCTGACCCTGGGCCGCGGACCCGCGCCAACGGACTCACCGCCAGCAGGCTCACTGCCAGCAGGCTCACTGCCGAGAGACACACCGCCAGCGGACCCGCTGCCGAAGGACTCGCTGCCAAACGATTCGCTGCCAACGGACCTGCCGCCGAAGAACTGATCGCCACCGCCAACGACCGGCTGCGGGCCGGTACTGGCGGCCGGCTCGGCGACCGCCGCGTCCGCTCCGGCCTGGTCGCCGCTGGCCAGGGGTTCCTGGCCGGTGGCCGCGGTGTCGTCAGCTGCCCCGGCGGGCACCGGCCAGCTGCCGAATGGGTCCCCCGCGCCGTCGTCCGGCTCGTTGGCTTCCTCGAACACCGGCAGCGGGTCTGTCGCCCCCCAGGTCGCGTCAGTCCGCAAGGCTGCCCCGGGGACCCGGCGCGGACCCAGCGGTGCGTCCTCCGCGTCTGCCCGCAGCGAGGTGAACTTCGGCGTCCTTGCGGCGCTTACCTCCTGCTCCGCGGCGGCCCGGTCGGGATCCGCCCAGTCAGAAAGGCCGAGCCCGGCAAGCTCGGCGTCGAGGTGGTCCGCGCCGGGCTCGGCCGTGTCGAAGCCGCTCGCGCCCGGCATGGCCGACGGACTCTCGTGCGTGATCACCTCGTCGGGCAGCCAGACCAGGGCGGTCAGCCCGCCGGACGCCGCAGGACGCAGCCGGACCCTGATGCCATGCCGCGCGGCCAGCCGCCCGACCACGAACAGGCCCATCCGCCGGGAGACCGCGACATCCACCACCGGCGGGTTGTCAAGCCGCCAGTTGGCGTGTGCCATCTCCTCCGCGCCCATGCCGACACCCTGGTCGGTGATGTCGAGCAGGACTCCGCCGCTGGTCAGCAGGTGCCCGGAGACGTTGACGGGAGTGTCGGCCGACGATAGCGACGTCGCGTTCTCGGCAAGCTCAGCGAGCAGGTGAACCACGTCGTTGACGGCCTGACCGCGCAAGGCGATGCCCGGCTGCACGTTCAGCGACACGCGCTCGTATTCCTCGATCTCGGATACCGCGGCCCTGAGCACGTCCACCAGGGCCACCGGCTGGTTCCATCGCTTGGCCAGGTCATGGCCCGCGAGCACGAGCAGGTTCTCCGAGTTACGGCGCATCCGGGTGGCCAGGTGGTCCATCTGGAACAGGTTGGCGAGCCGCTCCGAATCCTGCTCGCCCTGCTCAAGGTCGTCGATCAGGCGGATCTGCCGTTCAACGAGGGACTGGCTTCGGCGTGAGAGGTTCACGAACATGGCGTTGACGTTCCCGCGCAGCGCCGCCTCGTTGGCCGCGAGCTGCAGCGCTTCCCGGTGGACCTGATCGAACGCCCGCGCTACCTCACCGATCTCGTCGGTAGAGTCAACGTCAATCGGCGCCACCTCGAGCCCGGTGGTGGCGTCGTCCGCCTCGCTCAACCGGCGGACCGCGTCAGGCAGCCGCACCCCCGCCACTTCGAGGGCTCCGGTACGCAGCCGCTGCAGCGGGCGGATCATGGACCTGCCGACCACCGTGGTGAACAGCAAGGCCAGCGCGAGAACGAGGAGCACTGCGGCGGCGCCGATGATCGCGGCGGTGATGGCCCCGTCGCGCAGTGAGGTGCTTCGCGTGATGATCTGGGCGACCAGCTGCTGCTCGACCGACCGCATGCTGGCGATGGTGTATGACTCCGCCGCGCTCGCGTCGGCGATGATCGGATCTGCGGTCAGGGCACCGCCATTCGAGGCCAGCGCGATCGCCTGCTGCTCCTGCGCCTGGGCCAGGCCAACGACGCTGCCCGACAGGGCGCCGTCGAACAACTGACGCTGGCCGGCCGAAGCGGCGATGTCGAAGTCGGCCAGGTTGCTCTGCTGGTCTGCCTCCGCCGTCGTTATCGCCGAGAGCTGGCTGGCCCCGAACTGGCCCTTGGTGATCAGGTCAGAGGCGAGCGCGGAGGTGAGAATCGCCTGCTGCTGCGCCACATCTTCTTTCATGCGGGAGACCAGGCCCAGGACACGCACCGCGCCGGCCAGCGTGGAGTCGTTGCTGTCCACCGCGACCTGGTCATCGAGGGCGAGCAGCTGACTGATCGTGTTCGTGTATTCCTGGATCACCACGAGCGCAGGAAGCCGGCTATGGATCGAGGCGTTGTGCAGCTGCGGGAGACTGTCAATGGCCGTGACGACATTCCCCGCTTCTTGCTGCGCCTGCGTTGGGTATGAGTCGCCGATCCCGCTGGCCAGTTGCCTGACCTGGCCCGCCAGCTGAGCCGTGGTCTGGTAGTCATCGGCCAGCAGGGACTGCTCCGGGCCTGCCGACACCCCGTTCGCGCTGGGCGAAAGGGCCGAGGCGCGGCCACCGTTCGTCCCGAGAACGATGAACCTGATCGTGTCCTCGCGCTCATTCTGCAGTGCCTGGACCAGCGCAGTGGTCTGCCGGCTTAGATCGGCCAGCTGGACCACCCGCTGGTACGTGGAGGCACTCTGCGCGGCCGAGGCGATGCGGAAGCCGCCGAGGATGACTGCCGTCAGCGTCGGGATGGCCACCAGCAGCAGCAGGCGCGAGCGGACGCGCCAGTTCTTCAGCGCACGGCGACTTGATGCTGCCCGCGGCGCGGGCACCGGCGGGCCGGCGGCAGCCTGTGAGCGTCCGTTGACCGCCGGATACGGGCCGGCCGGCAACCCGCCCGGCTGCGCGGACCGGCCGTTGGCCGCCGCGTGCGCCGCAGCGGCAGGTGCCTTGTCGCTGGCTGGCGCCTGCTCCGGGTAGGCACTGCGCGTCTTCTTGCCGCTGGACCGCACCGAGTTAGCACCTCTCAGCTGGGGACTGGACGGATCCCGCCGACTTATGGCCCGGCGGCGGAACCGGCATCGCGCACCTCTTTCCAGCAGATGTCTCTGCATGCCGCTGCCTCTGCATGCCGCAGCAGGGCCAGTTGCCAAACTCTAACGCGTCACCGGCCAACTCACGCCCATACCCGCATAGATGCTAAAAGCTGGCTATTCCATGAAGGCGATCGGCCCGACAGGCCATACTAGGGTATCGTGTCGCGCGACGATTGCGTCCCAAACGTCCGATTCAACGATGCCCGCCCGCAAAGGAGCCTCATGCGGCTTGCCGTGGTCAAGGCCAGCACCCTGCCCCTGCGCGCTAGCCGGCAGCGGGCCCGTACCGCGATCGCCCTCATTTCGGCCGCCTTGCTGATCGCAGGATGTCAGCTGGGGAGCAGCTCGGCATCAGGCGGAACTCAGGGAACACTCACCGTCGGAGTGGTCCAGGGCATCGGCAACGCACCGCTCTACATCGGCCTGGAGCAGGGGCTGTTCCGGCAACACGGCCTGAGTGTCACGGTCAAGAGCTTCGATACGGCTACCGCCGAGTTCTCGGCGCTGACCAGCGGTCGCATCGATGTCGCGGCCGGCGACTATGCCGACTTCCTGTACAAGGAGTCCACCTCAGGCACGTCGTTGCGGCTCATCGCGGACGGCTACGACGCGGCGCCGAACGTGATGGAAGTGCTCACCCTGCCGAATTCAGGGATCACGACGCCAGCGGATCTGCAGAACAAGAAGGTCGCCACGCCCGAGCCGGATGCGATCCCCGCAAGCGGCAACGGCAGCATCAGCGGCGTTCCCTACAGCATGGAGATGCTGGCGACCGAGTCGGTCCTGGAAAGCGATGGCGTGAGCCCGTCTGCCGTGACCTGGAAGCCGACCGCGATGCAGAACATGCTCAGCGAGCTGAGCAGCGGCAAGGTTGACGCGATCCTGGTGACCGAGCCGTACATCTTCGAGGCGGAGGCACGGCTCGGCGCGACCGAGGTGCTCGACTCATGCAGCGGCGTGACCGCCGGCCTGCCGCTGTCCGGATACTTCAGCCTGAGTTCCTTCGCCCAGCGAAATGGGCCGAATCTGCGGGCCTTCCAGGCCGCCGTCCTGGCGGCGCAGACCGAGGCCGCAATGCGCGGGCCGGTGACAGCCGCACTGCCGCGTGCCGCAGGCATGACCGCGCAGGACGCCGCGCTCGTCAGCCTCGGGGTCTACCCGACCTTCCTCAATATCGGCCAGGTGCAGCGCGTCGCGCAGCTCCTTTACGACGCGGGCGTCACCAGTAGTCTCGTCGATGTGCGGGGCATGGCCTCCGGCTGAGCCGGCCGTTTCAGCCCGTCAGTACGCCATCCAGCCGCCGTCGACCATAAGCTGAGCGCCGCTGATATAGCTGGCGCTGTCGGAGGCCAGGAAAGCGACGGCGGCCGCGACGTCGCGGGGCTCCCCGAGCCGCCAGAAAGGCGTCCGCGAGGTCACGTAGGCGGCCGGGCCCTCCTCCTGACTGAGATCGCCTGGCGCGCCCGTGACGACCTTTCCTGGCGCGACCGAATTACAGATGATGCCGTCTCGCCCGTATTCGACCGCAATCTGGCGGGTCAGCTGGCCAAGGCCGCCTTTGCTGACCGCGTACGCGGAATGGCCGGGCGCACCCACCATTCCGTGCTGTGACGTGATGTTGATGATCCGGCCCCGGGCGTCGGCCCGCAGCGGCTGGCGCAGCATCTGCCTGATCGCTTCGCGGCAGAGCATGAACGGGCCGCGGAGGTTCACCGCGATGATGGCGTCGAAGTCGGCGTCGGCGGTGTCCAGCAGGGGCTTGGAGTGCGGACCTGCCAGCACCGCGTTGTTGACCAGGACATCAAGCGTTCCGGTTCGCGCTACGGCCTGGGCTACCAGCCGCTCGCAGTCGTCGCGACGCGACACGTCCGCACGGACGTACTCGCAATCGCCGCCATCGCGCCTGATGACCTCGTCGGTGGGCGCACCACCGGTCAGCGGCTCCCTGCGCAGATCGGCGAGAAGTACCGAGAAGCCGTCGCCGGCCAGCCGGCCAGCTATCGCGCGGCCGATCCCGGATGACGAACCGGTCACTACGGCAGAACTCGGCACCCGCCGAGTATAGGGCGCGGTGCCGGGCCGCGGCAGCAGGCCGGCGGTGCCCGCTTCGATGACGCCGCTAAGCTCAGCCCATGGCTGTCGCGTTCGTTGCCCACTGCCTGCTGAACCAGAACTCCAAGGTGGGCGACGGCGCGCATTGCAGTGGCGTCTACTCCCCGATCGTGGACGTGCTCCGCCGGAAGGGCTGGCGGATCGAGCAGATGCCGTGCCCGGAGCTGGGTTTCACCGGCCTGAACCGGTTCTGGGCGGTACGCGAGCAGCTCGACACCGCTGGCTACCGGCGGCACTGCCAGCGGCTGGCCGCAACCGTGGCGGACGTGATCGGGCTGCGCGCAGGCCAGGGCGAAGACATCGTCCTGATCGGCGTCGAGGGAAGTCCGTCGATGGGCGTGCGGATCACCAGCTCGGATCCCTCCAGGGGCGGCCGGCCGGAATGGCCTGAGGGCGTCGGCGAGCACACCGCCGGGGAGGGGGTCTTCGTCGAGGAACTGCGGCTTGAGCTGGAACGTCGCGGCCTCGCCTACCCTCGCGTCGCCGGTGAGACGCACGCGCTGGCCGGCCACGATGAGGAAACGCAGCGAGAACAGCTCGAGGCCGTCCTGGATAACAGCCCGTGAAGCCGGACGAGCGGTCATTCCGCATCGCGCTGGTCGCCGACCGCTACCTGAACCCGCCAGCTGGCGGCCTGGACGGACTAGCTGTCCTGGCCGAGGCAGGCTGGGGCGTACTGCAGCTGCCCACCGGGGACTACCCGGCCGAGCTCGCCGCACGGATCCTCGCTGAGGTGGCCGAGCAGCTTGAGGAGTTCAGCCGCCACGGTTATGACTTCGTCGTTGTCGGCGAGTGTGACGGGCTCCCCGGGGCGCTGGCGGCGGTCGGCCTGGCGGTTCCTGACCAGATCACTCCATCGAGCACCGCGGACCTGCTCGACTTCCTGACGGCCAGGCCGGCGCCGCCCGCCAGCAGCTGGTCATGGTTGCCTGCGGATGATCCCGCTGAGGACGCTACAGCCGGCCGGGAATGAGCTCAAGGCCGGTGGCGTCGGTCTCGACCCGCCAGAAAGTCCCGGTGCGCTGCGACGCCTCGATGTCCGCCTCGCGCGTCGCCGTCACGTACAGGACAGATCCGTCGAAGATGCAGTTCGTCGCGTGCTCGCCGAGCTGGATCTCATCCAGCACCTCGCCGTCGGGCGAGATGACGGTGACGCCTCCCGAGACCGTCGTCGCCACGAACAGCCGCCCGTCGGCGGCCAAGGCCATGCCGTCTGGCACATGATCGTCGGAGAGCTGGCAGAACGTCACGGGCTTGCCGCTGTCGAGCCTGCAGACTCGGTGCGCCATGGACTCGGTCCAGCAGAGCCGCTGCTCCGCGTCGAAGGCGATCCCGTTCGGGTAGACGCCGGGCAGTTCGAGCAGCAGCTCACCGGCGCCGGACGCGTCCACGGCGAAAAGCCGTCCCGGCGACCGGACGTCGAAGCGGAAGTCCTGCTCCGAGCCCGACTCGGTGAAGTACAGCCTGCCGTCGGGGCCGAACGCGAGATCGTTCGGCCCGTAGAGCGGGTAGCCCGCCACCTCGGAGAAGAGCAGCTCGGCGGTCCCGTCCTGGAGCACCCGCTGTATCCCTGACACCGCGTCAGTGACGCCACTGCCAGGGACGTTGCCGCCCTGCGTCACATACAGCGCGCCATCGGCGCCGAGGACCGTGCCCCACGGCGAGCCGCCGGTCAGCGCGTACCTGGAAACGGCACCGTCCCGGTAGGCCAGCAGCTCGCCGGTGTTGCCGTCGCAGAACACGATCCGCCCATCGCCCATGATCGCCGGGCCCTCGGGAAACCCGAGGCCAGAGGCCAGCAGGCTGCCTGTCATCTGCATCGTCGCCGCCGGTCAGACGAACGAGAAGTGCTCGAAGTCGAGGTCGGAGAGCGGCTGGCCTACCCGGGCGGCCGAGTAGCCGGTGATCTTGGTGCTGTAGGCGTCGAGGGCGTCGATGAACGCCGGGATGATGTAGCCGCCCTCGTTAAAGTCGAAGGTCATCATCTCCTGCACGATCTGCCTGCGGGTCGCCGCGTTGAGGGTCGCGTTGGCCTGGTCGTAGAGGCTGTTGTAGTAAGCGTTGTCGGTGTGCGTCTCGTTGTACGGCGATTTGGGCTGCATTGATTGCGCCACCTGGGCCAGGTACGGCGAGTAGTTGTAGAAGTCCTGAGAGAAGGTCCAGTTCAGGTACTTGCCGGTCGCGAAGAAGGTATCGGAGTCGACCGTGTTCAGCTTGATCGTAACGTTCGCGGCCTTGGCCTGCTGGGCCAGCACCGTGGCCATGGCCACGGTCCCGGTCGCGACCGCCGACGTCGTCAGCACCACGCTGAGGTTCTCATGACCTGACTTCTTGAGCAGGTACTTGGCCTGCGGGATATCGGTCACCCGGCGCAGCGAGCTGTCGAAGTTCGGGTCGTACGGCGAGAAGACATCCGACGCGGGAACCCCGTATCCGTCCAGGGCCGAGTCGATGAGCTGCTGCCTGTCCACCAGCAGCCGCATTGCCTGGCGAACGTTGACGTCGTTGAAGGGCGCCTGGTCCACCCGCATCGTGAACGGCGTGATCGCCCCCGTGTGCGAGGCGACCGTCCGGACGCCGCTGGTGGTGGCCAGCGACGCGAGCTGGGGGCCCTCGAGCGCGCCTGCCGCGTGGATGACCCCGGTGACCAGGGCGTCCTGCAACGCCACATTGTCGCTGAAGTCGATAATGGTGACCTCGTCGACGTACGGAAGGCCATGACGCCAGTAGTTCTTGTTCCTGGTGAATACGCTGCGCTGCTCCGGCGTGAAGCTCTGGTAAACGAACGGCCCCGTTCCGTTCGGCGTGCTCGGGTTGAAGTTGGTCGGAACGATGTAGAGGTAATACCAGAACGCGAGCTGGTCGACGAAGCTGCCGTAGGGGCTGGTCATCGGCACCTGGACGGTGAGGTTGTCGAGCGCCTTCAGCCCCTTCACGTCAATGGGACCTAGGGAGCTTGCCCCGCTGTAGGGGCCGGCGATGATCCGCCTGAACGTGAAGATGACGTCGTCGGCCGTGAGGTCCTTGCCGTCGTGGAAGGTGATGCCGGGCCGGAGGCGGATGATCCAGTTGGATGTCGAACCGTGCGGGGTGATCTCCTCCGCCAGCACGTACTCGTTCTGCGCCAGGGCGTTGAGCTGAACGAGCGGCTGATAGAGCGACTGAGCGCGGGCCGTGTCGAGATAGGTGAGTCCCTGATGCGGGTCGAGCGTGTCGTGCCCTGAGCTGCCGGACAGGCCTACCTTCAGGCTCCCGCCAGACTTCGCGACGGCCGGCGTGGCCGTTGTTCCCGGGGTGGCCTTCGAGCTGCCGCCGCACGCCGCCAGCAGGCCGCTGGCGCCAGCCGCTACTCCGGTCACGGCCAGTCCGCGGAGGAACTGGCGCCGCCCTGGTCCCTCTCCAGCGGACGACTCCGCGTTGTCTCCCGAACGATTCACAGACGCTACCTCCACTGACGCGGAATGGACTCCGCCGCCTGCTGACAGCCGCCGGACTGCCTATTCGCATGCACCCACCGCGGCAGTCTCGGGCGGCTAGATCGGGCATTAAAGATACGCCGGTCATACTCTCATAAGGCAGACCGGAGTGCCAAATGATCATAAAGGTGCCACACGGCCCTATCCCAGGCAGCTGACGGGCACTGTCTGGCCGCTGGCGAGTGCTTCTTCGGCGGCCGCGGCGACCGCCAGGGTAGCGATCGCGTCCCCGGGAGCGCAGCAGACGAGGTCCGGCGCGCCCGACCTGGCCGCCGCGACGAACCGGTCCACGGAACGGTCGAATGGCCGGGCCTGCGCCACCGCCGCCACAGGCGCCCCGTTACTGACCCCGGACAGGCGGAAATGCGGATCGAGATCTAGCCGGATGGCGGCGTCGGGAGCGGTCACCTCGACCCAGTAGGAGCCCGGCAGCGCAGCACTGGTCCAGGCGACCACGATGGTGCCCAGGCCGCCCGCCTCGAAATGCAGCACGAGGGTCACCGCGTCATCGATGTCGCCCGCCGGCCCGGTGCGGGGCGCGAGCCGGACCGACGCGGCGGCCGCCTGGACGGCGGTGACCTCGCCTGCCAGGGCGCGCGCCAGGTCTATCTGGTGACTGCCGCGTTCGAGGAGGTTGCCGCCTCCCGCAGCGTTGTCGAGGAACCAGCTGCGGGCCTGGGTGCCGCCGACGCTCTGCCCCACCAGGCAGCCGACAGTCTGCCCGGCGAGAGCCCGCCGGGCGTCCCCGAGGATGTCCAGGGCGCGCCACTGGTACCCGACGGCGCACACCGCGCGGCTGCCGGCCGCCGCGGCCACTATCGCGCTGGCGTCATCGAGCGAGCGGGCGATGGGCTTTTCCAGGTAGAGCGGCAGCCCGCGGTCAAGCCAGGCGATGGCGGGCTCCGCATGGGCCGCCGGAGGCGTGCAGACCCAGAGCAGGTCCAGGTCGGCGGTGCCAAGCATCGCCCGCCAGTCGGAGAAGACAGCCGCGCCGCTCGCTGCCGCGGTTTCGAGGGCCAGCGCGCGATCGAGGTCGCAGACCGCGCTCACTGTCACGTCAGGCCGGCGCGCGAGCGTCTGCGCGTGCAGGCGCCCGATCCAGCCAGCCCCGATGATGCCCGCCCTGAGCGGCCGGGCGGTCAGGAGAACTCCAGCAGGATCTTCCCCGACTTCCCGGGCTGCGCGAGATAGTCAAATGCCTCAGTGACCGCCGCCGCGGGGAACACCCGGTCGATCTTCGGCAGCGCCCGGCCCGCGGCCAGCAGCGGGACCACCGAGCGCGCGAACGCCTGCACCGCCGCGGCCTTCTCCTCCACCGGCCTGGCCCTGAGCATCGTGCCGTACAGGCTGGCCCGCTTCGCCATCAGGCTGCGAAGCGAGATGCCGGTCTGCTCGCCGCCGATAGTGCCGACCACCACGATCCGTCCCTTCGTCGCGAGGATGCCGAAGTCGAGCTCGAGGTTGGGCGCGCCGACCAGTTCGAGCACCACATCAGCGCCGCCGAGCTCGGCCAGCTGATCGGCCGCCGTCTCCGGCGAGACCACCAGCGCGCCCGCCTCGGCGTGCATCCCGGCCCGGTCCGGCGACCGGACGTTGGCGACAACCCGGGCCCCGGCCGCGAGGCCGAGCTGCACTCCGGCCGATCCCACCGCCCCGTTGGCGCCGTTGACGAGCAGCACCTCGCCGAGCCCGAGCCCGGCCCTGGTGAAGACCGCGTCATGGGCGGTGATGTAGGCCTCAGGAACCGCGGCCGCGACATCCTCGGCCAGCTGGTCGGGGACCGCGGCGACGTGCCGCTCATGCACGCACACCCGGTCAGCGAGCCCGCCGCCGCCCACGACGCCGAACGCCCGGTCGCCGACCCGCCAGGCCTGCACCCCGGACCCCACCGCATCGATGACACCGGCTACTTCGAGCCCGGGTATGTCCTGCGGCGCCCCGGCCGGAGCGGGATAGCTGCCCATGCGCTGCGCCACGTCAGCCCAGTTGATACCGGCAAACCGGGCCGCTATCCGGACCTCCTGCGCGGCGGGCTCAGGGTCCGGGCGATCCTGCACGCTGACGACCTCGTTGCCGCCATGCCCGGTGAACGTCACGGCTCTCATTCCGGACCGCCTCCCGTCGGGGATCGGCCAGGCAGCGGCGAGGCCGCGGCTGGCTGATCCCACTCGGCGTGATGGTGGAGCCACCATCGCGCGATGTCCAGCCGCCGCATGAAGCGAACGTCCGGGCGGGACTGCACGTACTCAATGAAATCGCGGACCGCCGAGGCCCGGCCGGCCTGGCCGCTCCAGCGCTCGTGCAGCCCCACCGTCATCATCCGGGCGCCGTGGCCCGCGGCAGCCTCGTCGCAGAGATAGTCGACGGCCGCGCGCAGGTTCTCGAAGAAATGTCGCGGCGTGCCGAAGGTGGGGTTCAGCAGGTACCTGACGTCGTTGTAGACCTTAGAGTAGGGCACGACGAGGAACGGCACGGAGCCCACGCCGACGAAGTAAGGCAGCTCGTCATTGCAAGCGTCGGAGTCATAGAGGAACCCGCCCTCCTCGACGAGCAGGTCCCTAGTGTGCACGCTCGGGAACGAGCGCACGTACCAGCCGAGCGGGCGCTCTCCGGTGAGCCGCCCGATCGACTCGATCGCCCGGTACAGGTGGTCTCGTTCCTGTTCCCTGGTCAGCTCCGAGTTCTCGGTCCAGCGCCAGCCATGGGCAAGGACGTCATGGCCCGCCTCGCAGATCCACTCGGCGACCGCCGGATTGCGCTCAAGGGCAACGGCGCAGGCGCCGACGGTGACCGGCACCTCGTACCTGTCCATGAGCCGGGCCAGCCGCCAGATCCCGGCCCTGCTGCCGAATTCGAAATGCGTCTCGGTCCCGATGTCCCTGATGTGCGCGCCCACCTGATAGGAGTACTCGCCCCAGCTGTCGTTACGTTCATCCCCGTCGAGCAGCGAGTACTCTGCGCCGGACTCGTAGTTGATCACGACGTTCACGACCAGGCTGGCATCGCCTGGCCAGCGCACCCGCGGCGGCCGCCGGCCGTAGCCGACGAAGTCGCGAACCGGGCCGGGCGGCCGCCCGCCGTCATGATCCACCGTACCCCCGTCCAGGCACCGGCTGCCCGCGTGTTCGTCGGGCCGGCTCCGCGCAGCTGGCCGGGCCCGGCCGTCGCGCCTGCTGCGCGCTCAGCCCGCCCGCCGAGCGGTGGCAGCCAGCATAGAGATCCCGGCACTATGTCAACAACTACGGCGCCCTATCCGAAATGAGGCGGCGGCCCGCCGGAAAGGTGCGATGCCATCAACCTCGATAGGAGTTCAGCCGCCGTCAATGTCACCGCGGTGGTGGGCGGCACCGTGATCACGCCGCACGGAGCCCGCCGGACCGACGTCCTGATCAGCCGTGGGAAGGTCGCCGCACTCGGGGATGCGGGAACCGCTGGAACCGCGGGCGGAGCGGCCGGAGCCGCCGGAGCCCCCGGAGCCGCCGCCGGGGGGCGGATCGACGCGGCAGGTTGCTTCGTCCTTCCCGGCGGGGTAGATCCGCATGCCCACGTGATGGCGGATGTCAGGCATGCCACCGTCGGTGCCGCGCTGGGCGGGACCACGACGGCCCTGTCGTTCACCAACCCGGCGGCCGGCGAAGGCGACGTGGCATGCCTGCTCCGCCGGCGCAGGGAGCTGGCGGGCGTCCGTCCGGTCGTCGATGTGGGCCTGCATGCCATGCTCTATCACCCGCAGGAGGCCAGCCCGGCTGATCTCGCCGCCGCCAGGCGGGCGGGGGCCGCGGCGGTCAAGGTATTCCTCGCCTACCCCGAACTCGGGATCATGTGCTCCACGCGCCGGCTGTTCGAGCTCATGTCCGCCGCGACGCGGCTGGGCCTGGTGGTCCAGGTGCACTGCGAGAACGGTCACCTCATCGAGGCACTCGTGGCCGATGCGCTGCGCTCGGGCGCCACCGGCCCGCGGGCGTTCGCGCAGACGAGGCCGCCTGAGGTGGAGGAGGAAGCGGTGGCCCGCGCCCTCGCGGTCGCGTCGCTCACCGGCGCCACCTGCTATCTCGTTCACCTGTCGACCGCGCAGGCGATCGAGCAGGTACGCCTCGCCCGCAAGCGCGGCCAGCCACGGGTCATCGCCGAGGCCTGCACCCACCACCTGCTGCTCGGCGAGGACCGGTACGCGGGCGCCGACGCGCAGCGTTTCCTCGTCGCGCCGCCGCTGCGCTCCAGCAGGCACCTCGAGGCACTCTGGGCAGCCGCCGCCGACGGCACGATCGACACGGTCGGATCCGATCACTGCCAGGTTCGCTCGCCCGCCGCTGCCGAGTTCTCGGTTACCGGCGAAAACCTTGAGTTCGGGATCGCGGGCATCGGTGCCCGGATACCGCTGCTGCTGTCCGAAGGACTGGCCAGAGGGCTGCCGATCGAGCGATTGTCGCAGCTGACCGCGGCTAACCCGGCACGGGCGTTCGGACACTATCCGAAGAAAGGCGCTATCGCCGCTGGCTCCGACGCGGACATCGTGATCTTCGACCCGGCCGCGAACTCCGAGGTCACCGCGGCCACCTTTGATGACGGCACTGGCGACAGCGTTTACGCCGGTTTCCCCCTGCGGGGGCGGATCCGCGCGGTGCTGGTTCGCGGACGGCTGACCGTCTCAGCCGGGGAGCTCGCCGACCCGGACGGCCGCGGCCGCTACCTGCGCCCGCATTAGGCACTGGAGCGCACATCCGGCCGATAAGCCATTCATTGCCCGGTCTTCGATTACCCGGTTACGCTACAAATGGCACCGAACGAACTGACCCGGCTGGGCCAGCGTGCCAGTGGCTGCCTGCGTGAGGACATATCCTCGGCCGGGTGCTCAGGACGGGCCAGTCTCGTCAGGACGGGCAATACCGGCGAAGGGAGAGGATCGAGAACGTGGCAACCGCCCGTACCGCCCCGCCGGGCAGGCCCATCGGGACCGTGCCGCCGGCCCGCCAGCGCGGGACCGGCGTGCGGCGAGCCCACCCGCTGCTCGACCTGGCTGGCCGGCGGCTGGTCATCGGGCTCCTGACGCTGTTCCTTGTCTCCGTGACGGTATTCGTCGCCACCGAGGTGCTGCCAGGCAACGCGGCCTCGGCCATCCTCGGACATAACGCGACGCCGGCCCGGGTGCGGGCACTTTCACTGCAGCTGCACCTGAACAGAGGCCTGGTGGATCAGTACTGGACCTGGATCTCCGGACTGTTCACTGGCAATCTCGGCCATTCACTCGCCGGCGGCCAGGCCGTCTGGGGCCTGGTGCAGCCGCGGCTGATCAACTCCGCCGTACTCGTGATCGTGACCGGGGTAATCGGCTCGGTGGTCGGCGTGACCCTCGGCGCGGTGGCCGCCCTGCGCAAGGACAGCTGGTTTGACCATGTCACCTCGGTCGTCGCGCTCGCCGTCACCTCGCTGCCGGAGTTCGTGGTCGCCATCGCGCTCATTATCCTGTTCGCGACCGTGGTGCTCCATGTGCTGCCCGCGGTGTCCCTGCTGGCGCCTGGCGTCTACGGCTGGAGCCAGCCCGAACTGCTGATCCTGCCGGTCGCCACGCTGGTCATCGTGATCGTGCCGTACATCTTCCGGATGATGCGGGCCGCGATGATCGAGGCTCTTGAGTCCGACTATGTCGAGATGGCCAGGCTGAAGGGGGTGCCGGAGTGGCAGGTAGTCCTGCGTCACGCGCTGCCGAACGCTATCGCGCCGACGATCCAGGTGATCGGGCTCAACTTCCTCTACCTGGCTGGCGGAGTGGTAATTGTCGAGGTCGTTTTCAACTATCCAGGGGTCGGCCAGGGCCTGGTGTACGCGGTGAATAACAGGGACATCCCCGTCATCCAGCTCATTGTCCTGGTACTCGCCGCGTTCTACGTGCTGATGAATATCCTGACCGACGTGCTCGCCCTGCTGGTCAGCCCGCGGCGAAGGATCCCGAGGTAAACGTGGCCGTGGCCAGTCCCGCAGCAGGGCAGGTATCGAGCCCGGCAGGCGCGCGGATGCGCCGCTTTCAATGGCCCTCCGTCCTGTGGGCCGCACTGCGCACCCCGCGGGGGGCCGTCGGCCTCGCGCTGGCGGCGGTCGTCGTGCTGATCGCGTTCCTCGGCCCCTTTCTCGCCCCGCAGTCACCCGACGCCCTGGTCACGCTGACCTTCGCCAAGCCGTCCAGTCACTTTCTGCTCGGCGCCGACTTCCTTGGCCGGGACGTGCTGTCCAGGATCCTCGACGGCGGCTGGCAGCTGCTGGCGATGGCGTTAGCGGCCACGGCGCTCGGGATCATCATCGGCGCGATGGCGGGCATCTCAGCCGCCTACCTGCAGGGGGCGCCGGACAGCATCATCATGCGGGCCGTCGATGTCATCTTGTCGTTCCCGCAACTTGTGTTCGCCCTGCTGCTGCTGAGCATGATCGGGCCGAAGCCGTGGCTGATCGTGCTGGCCGTGGGTCTGTCGCATGCTCCCGCCGTCGCCCGCGTCCTGCGTGCGGCAACGCTCGACATCGCCGAACGGGATTACGTCAAGGCCGTCGAGCTGCAGGGAATGCGGCCGGCCCGGGTGATGCTGCGGGAGATCCTGCCGAACCTGAGCAGCCCGCTTATGGTCGAGGCGGGCCTGCGGCTCACGTATTCGATCATCATTATGGCCGGACTGGCGTTCCTTGGCTTCGGGCAGCCGCCTCCCACACCGAACTGGGGAACCATGATCAACGAGAACCAGACGGGCCTGTCGCTGAACCCGTGGGCGGTCATCGTGCCCGCCGTTCTGATCGCCCTGCTCACCATCGGGACCAATACCTTTACCGACGCCGTCGCCCGGGTGGCGATCGGCGTGGACCGGCGGCCCGAACAGGCTGCCCTGGTCGACGACCTCAGCCCGGAGCTGGCCGAATGACCCGGGTCAACCGGAAGGACTCCGGTCCTGCGCAGTCGGCGCTGGCGGCCGGCCAGGCCGGGCTGGACCGCCAGGCCGGGCTGGCCAGCCGTACCGCGCCCGCCGCCCAGACCGCGCCCGCCGCCCAGACCGTGACGGCCGGCCGTGGCGGCGGTGCCCGGCTCGAGGTGACCGACCTGACGGTCCGGATCGGGCCGACCGGGCCGGATGTGGTGAGCGAGATCTGCTTCTCGGTGCGGTCAGGTGAGCTGCTCGGCCTGGTCGGTGAGTCCGGGTCCGGGAAGACGACGGTTGGGCTGGCCCTGCTCGGCCACACCAGGCGGGGCCTGTCGATCACCGCGGGCCAGGTCTGCCTCGATGGCATTGACCTGCTGACGTTGCCGCCGAATGAGCTCAGGGCGGCGCGCGGCGCGAAGGTCAGCTACGTGCCCCAGGATCCGGCGGCGGCCCTCAACCCAGTGCTCCGGATCGGCACGCAGCTCAAGGAGGCCCTAGACGTTCATAAGGGAGCAGTCGATGAGCCCGCCGGCCGGATAGCCGAGGTGATGACCGAGACCTGCCTGGACGATGCGCCCGAGCTACTGCGCCGCTACCCGCACCAGCTGTCCGGAGGCCAGCAGCAGCGGGTCGCGCTCGCGATGGCCTTCGCCTGCCGCCCGTCGCTGATCGTCCTCGACGAGCCGACCACCGGCCTTGACGTATCCACGCAGCGCCACATCCTCGACACCGTGCGCAGCCTATGCCGCTCTTACGGGGTGGCGGCCGTCTACGTGAGCCACGACCTGGCGGTAGTCAGCGGTCTGGTGACACAGGTCGCCGTCATGTACGCCGGCCGGATCGTGGAGCGCGGTGCAACGATGCAGCTGTTCAGCAAGCCGCTGCACCCGTACACCCGCGGGCTGGTCGCCGCGATCCCGTCAACCGTGCGCGCCGAGCTGCTGACGGGGATCGAAGGCCAGCAGCCCAGGCCGGCGGATCGCGGTCCCGGCTGCTCCTTCGCCGCCCGCTGCGATTATGCCCTGGCTGACTGCCGCACCCAGCCGCCCTGGCCGGTCAGCATCGCCGGCCGTGAGGTGCGCTGCCTGCGGGTCGAGGAGATCTCCGGCCACGCAGCGGCGCCGCGCCGGCCGCTCCCGGCCAGCCACGCCGACTGCTCGGCCAGCACCCAGGCGCTTTCGGTACGCGCGCTGAGCGCCAGCTACGGCGGCCCCAGCGTGCTGTCCGAGGTGGAATTCGATGCGCCGCCCCAGTCGTGCGTCGCCGTCGTGGGCGAGTCGGGTTCCGGCAAGACCACGCTGGCCCGCTGCATCGTCGGGCTGCACCGCACCTGGACTGGCACGATTATTTTTGAGGGGTCACGGCTGGCGGCGGGCGCCAGGCGGCGCCCGCAGGAGCAGCTCAAGCGGATCCAGTACATCTTCCAGAACCCGTATACCTCGCTCAACCCGAGGAAGACGGTCGGCAGTATCGTCGCCCAGCCGCTCGAGCACCTCTCCGGCCTTTCGTTCAGGGAGCGTTCCGAGCGGGCCGTCCGGGTCCTTGCGGACGTCTCGCTGTCCGCCGACTTCCTGTCCCGCTACCCTGATCAGCTTTCCGGCGGCGAACGCCAGCGGGTCGCCATCGCCCGGGCCCTGGTGGTCGAGCCGGACCTGCTCGTCTGCGACGAGGTGACCTCCGCGCTTGACGTTTCGGTGCAGGCGATCATTGTCGAGCTGCTCCGCAGGATCCAGCGGGACCGGCGGCTTACGATGATCTTCATCACCCACAACCTCGCGCTGGTCCGCAGCATCGCCCAGTCAGCTGTCGTGCTGCGGCAGGGCATCGTGGTCGAGTCGGGCCCGGTCGAACAGATACTCGAGCATCCCGCCGACCCCTACACCAGGCGCCTGATGGAAGACGTTCCGCAGCTCGCCGTCGGTGCGGCCCACCCGGCGGCCGGGCCCGACGCCAGGCCGGGCAAGTCGGCGGCCCGCGCGTGATCCAGGCCTCCGGCCCGCGGGGAGCCCTCGGCGGACTCCGGCTAGTGGCGCCCGCCCGTACCGGTAAGCCCGATTTCCCTGGCGATGATCATCCGCTGCACCTCTGACGTGCCCTCGCCGATCTCCAGGACCTTCGCGTCCCGGTAGAACCTGGCGACCGGGTAGTCATTCATGTATCCGAGCCCGCCGAAGATCTGCGTAGCGTCGCGCGCGTTCTCCATCGCCGCGTTCGAAGCGGTCAGCTTGGCGATCGCCGCCTGCTTCTTGAACGGCCCCCCCGAGACCAGCCGGGCCGCCGCGTCGTACCAAGCCAGCCTCGCCGACTGGGCCCGCGCCTCCATGTCCGCGATCTTGAACTGGATGGACTGATAATGGCCGAGGCGGTGCCCGAAGGCGGTCCGATGGCCGACATAACTGAGGCACTCAGCTACGCAGCCATGGGCCAGGCCAGCTGCCAGCGCGGCGATCGCGACCCGGCCCTCGTCCAGCGTCTGCAAGAACTGGGCGTAGCCGCGGCCCCGCGCACCGAGCAGGTTCTCCGCAGGAACCCGGCAGGAGGCGAACGAGAGTTCCCTGGTGTCCGACGCGCACCAGCCGACCTTCGAGTATTCGGGCCCGACCGTGAAGCCAGGGGTGCCGGATGGCACGATGATCGCGGAGATCTCCGGTTTGCGGCCCGAGCGGCCCGTGATCGCCAGGGGGGTCACCACCGAGGTGATCGAGGTACCCGCGTTGGTGATGAAGGCCTTGGACCCGTCGATCACCCACTCGCCGTCCTCGAGCCGCGCGGTCGTGCGCATGCCGCCGACAATGTCCGAGCCACCGCCCGGCTCGGTCAGGCCGAACGCGGCCAGCTGTTCCCCCTGGCAGAGGTCGGGAAGCCAGCGGTCCCGCTGGGCTGCGTTGCCGAACCGGTAGATCGGCATGGCGCCGAGCGCGACGCCCGCTTCCAGCGTGATCGCGACCGATGAGTCCACTGCCGCCAGTTCGTGCAGCGCAATGCAGAACGCGAAATAGTCACCGCCCATCCCGCCGTATTCCTCCGGGAACGGCAGCCCGAACAGGCCGAGCTTGCCCATCTTGGCGACGATCTCGTAGGGGAACTCGGCGCGCTCGTAGTATCCGCCGATCACCGGCGCGACCACCTCGCGGGCGAACTCGGCCACGGTGGCCCGGAGGTGCTCATGCTCCTCGTCGAGCAGGAAACTCACCATAGCTGCGATGCTACCGGCCGTCCGCGCCGCTCACCGTCCGCAGCGCAGCGGATGGCTGCGCGCGGAGTTCACCTGTTCTTTAAACGGCCGCGCACAGCCCGTCCGGCCGGACCGGGCCAGCGCCGGACGGGCCTCAGGCAGCGCCTCAGAGATCCGCGTGACCAGATAATGGTCTCACGGTGATCGCGCCGTGTCCCGTTCGCGTTACGCTCTCGTGGGTGCCCGCAAGCGCCCGAGTTACGACAGCCGTCCTGGAGTCATCATGGTGACGTTGACCTGCCCCGCCTGCGCAGCCGAGGTCAAGCCCGGCGACCTCATCTGCTTCACCTGCGGCGCCAACCTGCCCAGGACGCGGTTGCCAGACGAGGACCCGCCAGCGCCTACGACGATCATGCAGGAGTACCTCAAGCAGGAGGAGACGACCGGTTCGATCTCGCTCACCGTGCTCCGGATCGCGTTTCCCACCGGCAACGTCGAGGTCCCCGCGGGCACCTCGCTGCTGCTCGGCCGGGATCCGCAGGAGTCGCTCGTCGCCGCGGCCTTCGCTGGCTTCGAGAACGTCTCCAGGCGGCACGCAACAGTGACCGTTGACGACCACGGGCACGCGACGATCAAGGACGAGAACTCGACCAACGGCACCTTCGTCAACGGTGACCGGGTATTGCCGGGCACGGCCGTGCGCCTCGCCGATGGCGATCTGCTCCGGCTAGCCGCAGACGTGACCGGTGAGGTCCTGCTGCCGCGCCAGGAGGCCGACCCCGCCTCGCTCAGCCGCGAGCCCGGCTAGCGCCTCATCCGGCAGAGCCATGAGGTCGCGGCCGATGAGGTCGCGGCCGCCGGGGTGGGGGCCGCCGGGGTGGGGGCCGCCGGGGTGGGGGCCGCCGAGGTCGCGCCCGTCGGCGCCAGATGTGCCCCGGTCAGCCGCCGGGATCAGCCGTGAACCACGGCTCCGGCGACTCGCCCGAGGTGAACCAGGGCCGGTACGGCTGCCGGCTGCTGGCCAGACCACCCGTGCCAGCAGCCGTCCGGGCGCCAGCGTCGCCTGCTCGGCGGCCCGCGGGGCGCCCGCCGCCGCCCTCGTCCCCGCCCTCGGCCGGTTCGCCGTTGTCCAGTTCGCCGTTGTCCAGTTCGCCGTTGTCCAGTTCGGCGTTCTCCGGTTCGGCGTTCTCCAGCTCGGCGTTCTCCAGCTCTCCGTACTCGGGCGGCTGCCCGGACCCCGGCTCCCCGGATCCTGGCAGCTCTTCGTATTCAGGTGCGGACGGATGGCCGTCCGGCAGCCGGTCAAGCCGCTGCCGCAGGTCGTCACGGGCCCAGCGGGCCCGGTCGGCCGGACCCCGTTCAGCCGAGTCCCCGCGCTCGCTGGCCCAGTCAGGCGGTCGCATAACGGAGATTCTGCCTCCTGGCGGCCGGCTCGGCGAGATGGTGGCCCGGTCTCGCGGACCAATCGACCTCCCGGGCCGATCGGCACGCGGGGCTGCCCGGATCGTACGCTGATCTACATGACCGAGCCGTGGCTCTCCCAGGCAGGCCTGGCCCGTGCTCAACCTTGAGCTTTCCTGGCCCGAAGCCGCCGTGACGGCCGGCGTGCTTGCCACCGCGGCGGTCCCGTTGCGGATGGCACACCGGCCCCGCCTCGCCAAGGCGGCAGTGATCAGCCAGGAGTGCGCACTCGTTCTTGGCCTGTTCGCACTGTGGCAGCTAGCTGGCTCGTTCGCCGTGATGGGGCCCGGAGGCGCGCTGGCCAGGGCCCAGTGGATCTGGCATGCCGAGCGGATCGCGCGGCTTCCCAGCGAGGCAAGTCTGCAGCGGCTGGTGCTGCCGCACCCGCTCCTCGTGGAGTTCTTCAACCTCTACTACGCCGCCCTGCACTTCCCTGTCCTGATCGGCTGCATGATCTGGCTGTTCTTCCGGCACCGCGATCACTACCGGAAACTGCGGACCACGCTGGTCGCCTTCACCGGCGGCGCGCTGCTCATCCAGCTGATCCCGGTAGCGCCGCCGCGGATGCTGCCGTCCAGCGGCATGGTGGACACCGCCGTGCGCTACGGCCAGTCGGTCTACGCCACGCATGCTGGCTTCGATCCTGACCAGCTGTCCGCGATGCCGTCGGTGCACGTCGGCTGGGCGCTGCTGGTCGCGATCGCGGTGATCGGCGCCGCCGGCAGCCGATGGCGCTGGCTTGCCCTGCTCTACCCGGTACTCACGACGCTGGCGGTGGTCGTGACCGCCAATCATTTCTGGCTGGACGGGATCGTCGCGGCGCTGCTTCTTGGCGTGGTGCTCGCCGCCCAGCGGACCGCCAGAGCGCTGCCTGTAAAGGCGCTGCCTGCCAGAGCGCTGTTCTCCGGGGATACGTCCGAACGGGATCGAACACTTGTTTGAGCCTGGCGTATGCTAAGACGATGACGGCTTGTTTCCAGGCTTCGCTCCTCGACGCGTCGCAGGATGTCGGGCTACGCGACCTCGGTCCCGCACTACGGCGGACGACGCTTGCCCACGGCGGGTGGCTTGACGTGCTGCCGGGCTGGGTGACGGGCGCTGACGCGCTTTTCGAGCGGCTCATTGAGATGGTGCCGTGGCGAGCGGAGCGGCGCCAGATGTACGACCGCGTCGTGGACGTCCCCCGGCTGGTCCATTTCTACGGCGCGGGCCAGGCGCTGCCCGACCCGGCGCTTGAGAAGGCCCGTCGCGCGCTGGACGCGCATTACCGTCCTGAACTCGGCGAGCCGCTGTGTACCGCAGGACTATGCCTCTATCGCGACGGCCGCGACAGTGTCGCCTGGCACGGCGACACCTCGGGCCGCCAGACACCCGCGACTATCGTGGCGATCGTCTCCCTGGGCAATCCACGGCCGCTGTTGCTGCGACCTCGGGCCGGCGGTGGCCCCGCCCTGCGCCACGATGTTGGGCACGGTGACTTGCTCGTCATGGGCGGCAGCTGCCAGCGCACCTGGCAGCACTCCGTGCCCAAGACGACGCGGGCGGCCGGGCCGCGGATCAGCGTCCAGTTCCGCCCGCGCGGAATCCACTGAGAGTCTCGTGCCCGGCGAGTCTCGTGCCCGCCAGGGGCCGCCCGGCACAGGTTTCGCCGGAGTTCCGAGCCCGGTTCCTCGGCCCGGTCGCCGTCAGCCTTCGAGGAATCGCTTGACATCGGCGGCATCCGCCTCGAGCGCCGCCGATACCTCGGCATCGAGCGGTGCGAACGGGCGCAGCGCTACCCGGCCGTCCGGCATGCTCCAGGTGGCTACGGCCTTACCGCGCACCAGGGCGAACGGCCGGAATATCCCGTTGACTGTGACAATCCCCTGGTGCGAGCCGAGGATGGCCTCACGCGACGCCCAGCCGTGCAGCACCGGGTCAAAAGAGCCGAGCAGGCGCGGCGGCGGGAGCGCCGTGCTGCCCGGCCGGCCGGCCAGGTCGGTAAGGCCATCGTCGCGCTGATCCAGCTCGGGGGCGACCGCCGCCAGCCCCCTGCGGGCGTCCCGCAGCGCCAGCCCGGCCCACTTGGCAAGGTCGCGATCGGTGGCCGGGCCATGGCCTGCCAGATACCTGCGGGCCAGTTCCGCTAGCGCAGTGTCCCGGTCGGCCAGCACCCGAGCCGCCCGCGGCGGCGTCCCCAGCCAGTCCCTGACCAGCACGTAGCCATGCTCGTTGCCGATCATCGGCCCGCGCACCGCGATGCCGCGGAAGCTCGCCAGGCCGAGCACATGCACGATCGCCTGGCCCTCGGTCCGCACTCCGGTCGCGGCGATCCGCTCGCGCAGCTGCCCCCGGGTCAGCGGGCCTTCGGCCGTCAGCGCGCGATCGACTGCTGCCACCGCGCGCTCCGCGTCCGGCGGCGGCACTCCCTCCTGAGCCAGCCGCCGTGCGTTGCCCGTCAGCAGCTGCGGCGTCGTCAGCTGATGGAGCCACCAGTAGTCTTCGGCGCGGACCAGATGCAGCGTGCCGCGGTTCAGCCAGGTAATCACCAGCGAACGCTCGACAGTCAGCGCACGGTCGATGTCAGCCGCCCGCAGGCCGACCGACCGGGCCCTGATGGCCAGCCGCGCGCCACGCGGGTCCTGGCCCTGGACGGCGAGCAGCCGGTCGACGACATCAGCAACGCTGCCTGCGGGCGGCCCGGACAGCAGTTGCGCCGCCAGGCGGTCCGCGAGCACTTTTGGTAGCACCCCCGCTGGGTTTCCCGGATCCCTGGCTGGTGAAGTCAATCCGGCCATCTCATCGGCGTCCCGCCCGGCTGTCAACCGGGATCGTGACGGCTAGGCACGTCACCGCCCAGGTTCAGCTCAGCAGCGCGACCAGCGCAGGAACCTCGTTAATGGCTGGTCTTCTCGCTGTCCAGCGCGGCCATCTGGGCCGGATCGTAGCGATCGCCCGCCACCTGCTCCGCTGGTACCGCCGCTTCCAGGGCCGCGAGGTCCGCGGGAGTCAGCGCGAGGTCCGCCGCGCCGAGCGCATCGGCCAGCCGGTCGCGGCGCTTGGTCCCCAGCAGCGGCACGATGTCGGAACCGCGCGACATGACCCAGGCGATGGCCAGCTGCGCCGTGGTCACGCCATGGGCCAGGGCGATGTCCTCCAGCGCTTTCAGCAGGTCGAGGTTGCGCTGCAGGTTCTCGCCGCGGAACCTGGGGAACCTGGCACGCGGGTCTCCGGCGCCGATCTCGCGCGCGCTCGCCGTGCTCAGCAGGCCGCGGGACAGGATCCCGTATGCGGTCACGCCGATGCCCAGTTCCCTGATCGTGGGCAGGAGCTGCTTCTCGATGCCGCGGCTCATCAGCGAGTACTCGATCTGCAGCGCCGTGACCTGGTGAACCGCGTGGGCCCGGCGGATGGTGTCGGCGCCCATCTCGGACAGCCCTAGGTACCTGACGAAACCTGCCTCGATCATTTCCGCGATCGCGCCGACGGTGTCCTCAATCGGCACCCGCGGGTCCAGCCTGGCCGGCTGGTACAGGTCGACGTAGTCGGTGCCGAGCCGCTGCAGCGTGTACGCAAGCGAGTTCTTGACGCCGTTCGGGCTGGCGTCGTGCCCGATGAACGCGCCGCGCGGGTCCCGCTGGCCGCCGAACTTCACCTGGATGAAGACGCTACCGCGATCGACTCCGCGCAGGGCATCGCGAAGCAGCAGCTCGTTATGGCCCATGCCGTAGAAGTCACCAGTGTCGAGCAGGGTGATCCCGGCGTCCAGCGCCGCGTGGATCGTCGCGATGCTCTCCGCGTCGTCGGCAGCACCGTAGATGCCGGACATGCCCATCAGGCCAAGACCAAGCCGCGATACCTGCGGGCCGCCGCGGCCCAGCGTCGTCTTCTCCATCTGCTGCTCTCCGCATCGTAGTAACGGCGTCACAAATTGTCAGCCGCGTAGACCCGCGCGCCTTCGACGTAGGTGAGAAGCACCCTGGCGGCCGCGATCTCGGCCGGCGGCCCGGTAAGCGGGTCACGATCGAGCACTATCAGGTCAGCCAGCTTCCCTGGCTCAATGGCGCCGGTCACGTCATCCAGGTGGTTCACGTAGGCCGAGCCGATTGTATAAGCGGCCAGCGCCTCGGCAAGCTCGAGCCGCTGGCCAGGCAGAAACGGCTCCGCTGCCGGGCCCAGGGAACCTGGAAGCGCCCTGTTCACCGCGACATGGCAGGCACGGAGCGGATTTGCGCTGCTCACCGCCCAGTCGCTGCCGGCGGCCAACCGCGCGCCAGACCGCAGCAGATCGCCGAAGAGATAGTGCCTGCTGGTCCGGTCCGGCCCGATGAACGGGATGGTCAGCTCGTCCAGCTGCGGCTCGTGCGCGGCCCACAGGGCTTGCATGTTCGCGGTGACGCCGAGCTGCGCGAAACGCCGGATGTCCGCGGGGTGGATGACCTGGAGGTGCGCGATGTGGTGGCGGTTATCGGTGCGCCCGTTGGCGGCCCGGGCGGCCTCGACCGCGTCCAGCGACTCCCGCACCGCGCGATCGCCGATGGCGTGCAGGTGCACCTGGAAGCCTGCCGCGTCGAGCCTGGCCACCGCGGCCTGGAGCTGCTGCGGATCGACATAGGACAGCCCGCTGTTACCGGTCTGGCAGCCGCCGGAATCCAGGTAGGGCTCGATCATGCCGGCCGTGAAGTTCTCGGCTACCCCGTCCTGCATGATCTTCACGGTATTCGCCCGGAACCGGCCCGCCTGGCCGCGCTCGTGCCTGCCCAGGATCTCGGGAAGCTGCTCCGCACCGCGTTCGCGGTCCCACCAGAGGGCGCCCTCGACCCGCGCGGTCAGCTGGCCAGATGTGGCAGCGGCGAGATAGACCGGCAGCGGATCCTGCGAGCCGAGGTACTCCCCCACGATCGCGTCCTGCCAGGCGGTGACGCCGCGCGCGTGCAGATGACGCTGGGCGAGCAACAGGCCGGCCAGCCTGTCATCGAAGGTCGGCGCCGGCACCAGGCGGCCGACCAGCGTGGCCGCGCCCTCATGCAGGGTTCCCTGGGGCGTGCCGTCGCCGGCCCGCTCGATCCGGCCGTCCGGCGGGTCAGCGGTCCGCGCGTCAATGCCGGCGAGCTCCAGCGCGCGCGTGTTGGCCCAGGCACCGTGAGCATCGCGGTTGACCAGGTAGGCGGGCCGTCCGCCGGCCACCTGGTCGAGCAGTTCCCGGCCCGGGGTGCCGCGGTCGAACCATTCCATCCGCCAGCCGCTGCCGGCTATCCAGTCCTGGCCCGGGTGGCCCTCGGCATAGCTGACGATGCGGTCCAGCGCTTCGGTGAGGGTGCTGGCGCCGATGAGGTTACAGCCGATCATGGTCACGCCCGCGAACGCGGGATGCACGTGCGCGTCCTGGAACCCGGGCAGCAGCGCACCACCTCCGAGCTGCACGACCTCAGTCCCAGGGCCGATCAGGTCGGCGATGCCGCGGTCCGCCGCGTCGCCAACCGCGAGGATCTGGCCAGACCGCACGGCAATGGCGCTGGCCGGCGCGCCGCCGGGCGTGACGGTCACCGGGACGAGCCGGCGCCGCGACTGGTCAGGCGTGTAGCTCGGCCCGCCGGTGAAGACCAGGTCCGCTTGCATGAGTCTCGGGCCCCTCCTGTCAGCGCCAGCGCCCATTATCCCGGCGGGCTCATCCGGCGGGACAGCGCGCTATGGCACAGGGCGGCGACGGAGCCCGCGTCACCGGACCCCGTAGAGGTACTCGAGCGCGAGCTGGTCGAGCCGCTCGAAACCCATCCCCCGGCTGCCAAGGGCCGCGGTGTCCGGGGCGAAGTCCCTGATGTCCCGCCACGTCTCGCCCTCGGCCAGAGTCGGCAGCGACAGGTCGGGCACCAGCGCGGCCGTCGCCGCCGCCGCGACTTCCGGGTCGGCGCGGAACGCGCGGACCTTCTCCCGCAGGATCAGGTAGTTGCGCATGCATGCGGCCGCCGATTGCCAGACACCGTCGTCGTCCTCGGTCCGCGGCGGCTTGAAGTCGAAGTGCAGCGGCCCGGCATATCCACCGGACTCGAGCGCATCGACAACCCAGAATGCGCCGCGTGCGTTGCCCGCGCCGAATCTGAGATCCTGGTCGTAGCGCGGCCCGTGCTGGCCGTTCAGGTCGATGTGGAACAGCTTGCCATGCCAGATCGCCTGAGCTATGGCGTGCGCATAGTTGAGTCCGGCCATCTCCTCGTGCCCGACCTCGGGATTGACCCCGGCGAGTTCGGGATGCTCAAGCTCGCGTATGAAGGCCAGCACATGCCCGGTCGTGGGCAGCAGGATGTCGCCGCGCGGCTCGTTCGGCTTCGGCTCGATCGCGAACTTCAGGTCGTATCCCTGGTCGAGCACGTACTGACTGAGCACGTCGAACGACTCCTTGTACCGGTCAAGCGCCGAGCGCACGTCCTTAGCCGCGCCCGACTCGGCCCCGTCCCTGCCGCCCCAGCACACGTAGATCTTCGCGCCGAGCTGCGCGGCGAGATCGAGGTTGCGCATGACCTTGGCCAGCGCGAACCTGCGCACGTCCCGGTCGTTGGCGGTGAAGCCGCCATCCCGGAACATCGGGTGCGCGAACAGGTTGGTCGTCGCGGTGGTGACGACGAGCCCGGTCTCGTCGAGTGCCTTGCGGAATGCCAGGATCCGCTCGTCCCGCTCGGCATTGGTCGCATCGAAGCCGAACACATCGTTGTCGTGGAAATTGACCCCGTAAGCGCCGATCTCGGCCAGCTTGCGCACCGCGCGCTCCGCGGGCATCGGCGGGCGCACCGCGGTGCCGAATACGTCGGCGCCCTGCCACCCGACGGTCCAGAGGCCGAACGAGAACTGGTCCGCACGCGAAGGGATGTAGGGATCTGCGATCACGGGCCCGTCCTCTCTTCCCAGCCGTCCCAGCGGTAGGTGCCCTCGCGCAACGATGCGTAACGCTGCCGCAGGCCAGGCTGCGGAGTGCCGCAGTATTCCGCAGCGGGACGGCGCCGCCAGTCCGGCGGGGTCCCGGTGCCTGCCAGCGCCCACGCAGCCTGGCGCGCCGCGCCAACCGCTACGTACTCCGCAGGCTCGGGCACGAGGACGTCACAGCCCAGCAGCCCGGGCGCGATCCGGCAGACAGCCTCCGACCGCGCACCGCCGCCGATGAGCAGGACCCGGCTGCGCGCCACGCCGCAGGCGGTCAGCAAGTCCGCGGCCTCGGCGAGCGAGGCCAGCACCGCCTCGACGGCCGACCGGGCGAGATTCTCCCTCGTCATGTTGCGGGTGGTCAGCCCGTGCAACACGCCGCTGGCAGCGGGCCGGTCCGGCGTGCGCTCGCCATCGAGATACGGAAGCAGCGTGATCCCGCCCGCGCCTGGCTGCGCCGCCAGGGCCAGCGCGGACAGGCCGTCCAGGTCGGCGCCGAGCAATGCGGCCGTCGCCGACAGCACGAGGCCTGCGTTGATAGTGCAGACCAGCGGCAGGAAGCGGCCGGTGGCGTCGGCGAACCCGGCGACCGCGCCAGCGGGGTCGGCGGCAGGCACCTCGCTGACCGCGAATACCGTGCCCGATGTCCCGATCGAGACGACGACGTCGCCAGGTTCCAGGCCGAGGCCGAACGCCGCGGCCATGTTGTCGCCGGTGCCTGCCGAGAGCGCCGTGCCCCACCGGGTCTGTCCGATAACCTCGTCGGGGCGGGCGATCCGGGGCAACTGCAGCGGATGGCCGAGCGCTGCGGTGACCAGGTCCGGCAGCCAGCCGCCCGCTGACGGCGAGAAATAGCCGGTGCCCGACGCGTCGCCCCGGTCGGTCGCAGGCACGGCCGCGGCGTCCTGCCCGAGCCGCCAGCTAAGCCAGTCATGTGGCAGCAGCACCGCGGCGGCGCGGGCGGCACTGGCGGGCTCGTGCTCGGCGAGCCAGCGCAGCTTGGTCACCGTAAACGAGGCAGTAGGCACGCTTCCGGCATGCTCCGCCCACCATTTGGCGCCGCCCTGCTCGCGGACCAGGACGGCTGCCGCGGCCGCCGAGCGCAGATCATTCCAGAGCAGCGCCGGCCTGATGACCCGCCCCGCATCGTCCAGGACGATCATTCCGTGCTGCTGGCCGGCCACGCCCACGGCCGCCGCCCGGGTGAGGAGGCCGTCCCCGGCTTGCTGCAGCGCCGTCCACCACGCCTGCGGGTCACACTCGGTACCGGCCGGATGCGGGGCGCTGCCATGGCCGACAACCTGGCCGTCCTCGGCGCGGCAGAGCACGACCTTCGTGGACTGCGTCGAGGAGTCGACACCGGCGACCAGCATCTCGCGCCCCTCCAAGATCTTGGTTCCTAGGTGGGGTGATAGCCCCACTAAACAACCACGATCACCAAATAGCCATCGCGCGCGGCGTGGCCGCTGGGGCGGGAGTGGCCATTGGAACCGTGGTTGCTGCTGGGAGCAGGGTACGGCGGGCCGGACTGGCAGGGCAGGAGTGGCTCAGCCGACCCGGGCGGCGGCAGCCGCCGGTGCGACGTCAAGGAAGCGCGGCGCCGCCCAGCCCCGGCTGGCGTAAGCCGCGCGCACATCGGCCCGGATTTGCCGGGCCTGCCGGACCGGTGCCAGCACGATGACCGAGCCGCCGGACCCGCCGCCCATCATCCGCGCGCCCAGCGCCCCGGCGCTGAGCACCGCCTCAACCGTGATGTCCGCGGCCGGCCAGGACACCTCGAAGTCGTCGCGCAGCGACCGGTGCGAGTCGGTCAGCAGCGCGCCGCAGGCGGCAAGCTCACCAGCCCGCAGCAGCCGGACAGCCTCCTCGACCCGGCAGTTCTCGGTCGCGACATGCCTCGCTCGGCGCCGCAGGACCGGATCGCTGGGCCAGCCGGCCGGCCCCGGACCGTCCGTTAGGCCTCGCAACGAAGCCAAGCCGAGTGCCTGGGCCGCCTGCTCGCACTCGCGGCGCCGGTCGGCATAGCTGCCGTCGGCGAGCACGTGCCGTACCGCGGTATCGATGATCAGGAACGCCGTCCCGGCTGCGGCTGGATCAAGCGGCACGGCGGTCATGGCCCCGGACTGGCAGTCGATCAGCAAGGCGCTGCCCGCCTGGCAGAGCAGCGACGCCGACTGGTCCATGATCCCGCACGGCATGCCGGCGAATTCGTTCTCAGCACGCTGCGCCAGGGTCACAAGCCCGGCCCGCGGCACGCGCAGCCCGGCGAGGTCGGTCAGGGCGAGTGCCACCGCGCACTCAAGCGCCGCCGACGATGACAGGCCGGCTCCCAGCGGGAGATCGGAGTCGATGGCCACCCTGGCCCCCGCGATCTGGTGCCCGGCCGCGCCCAGCGCCCAGGCGATCCCGGCGGGATAGGCCGCCCATCCGGTTACCGAGCCGGGGCGCAGTCCGCTGAGGCGCACCGCTACCGCGGCGTCCGGCGCCTGGCGGGAGCGGAGTTCCAGGATGTCATCGTCCCGGCACGCGGCGGCGGCGAAGGTGCCCAGGCCGATCGCGAACGGCAGGACAAGCCCGTCGTTGTAGTCGGTGTGCTCGCCGATCAGGTTGGCCCGGCCTGGTGCGCGCCAGACGCCATCAGGAGCGGCTCCATAGCACTCGCGAAACCATGCCGCCGCGTCGGCACTGCCCGCTTCCCTCACCCCGCCTCCCGGAGCATTCTCGCGGGCCGGCGTGCCGGGCTGGCGCGGCGGGACCGGCCAGCCCGGCAGCGCCTATGCCCGGTGCGCGCCGGTTACCGGCTCGCCGACCGGCCCCAGGCGCCTGCGCCTGCTCCTTAGCACCAGCACCGTCGCCGCGGCCAGCACCAGCAGGATCAGGACCACGGCCATGACGGGCTTGGCAGGGAACCCGCCGCCCCCGCCACCGATGGCGGTGAAGGCGAGGCTCGCATGCTCGCTGTGCGAGAACACCCCGCTCTGCAGGCTGACCGCCGCCTGCCACGGCCCGGCCGGCAGCTTCGCCGGGAGCACCACGGGGACAGGAAACGACTGGCCGGGCGCGATGACCGTCGGGGTGGCGGCGAAGGGGCCCGCCCGCAGCCCGTCGGATTTGCTGGTCAGGGTGAGCGTCCCGGTGAGGCTCAGCGCGAGGCCGCCGGTGTTGTGCACCTCGACGCTGGCCACCTTGGCACCGTTTCGCGCGATGGTCCCGGACACCGCGCCAAGCGCGAAGCTGGTCGGCGGCCCGCCGCCTGGCCCGACCGCCAGGTAGATCCGGATACCGACCCGGTTGACCAGCGTGACGTTCGCGTGGCGCCCGTGCATGACACTGGACCCCTGGGCCCAGATGACCCCGTACTGCTCCCCCTCGGGCGCCTGCCGCGGCACCCGGACAGTCACCTTGAACTCCTGGCTGTGGTGAGGCTTGAGGCGGACTACCGGATGGTTCACCCGGAACCAGGTGGTCAGCTGGTTCTGCGCGTACTGGCGGTTGGCGGGCAGGAACTGGCCTCCCCTGATGACCGCGGCCGCCGCGTAGATGCGGAGCCTGACCTCCGTCGTCCCGAGATTGCTCACCCCGACCACCCAGTGCCTGACCGCGCCCGGGTGCAGGCTGTCGATGATCTCGGTCCGTGCCCGGGGATTGTTGCGCTCGCTGATCGGCGCCTGTACCAGCCGGATCCCGAAGTTGGCCTGCGGGGGCGGTGACGAAGAGATGGGCGTGGCGTGCTGGGCCGGCCCCGATGCGGCCTGGGTAGCCTCGGCAGCGCCGGTCGCCGCCCGGGCCGTGCCGGTGGCCGCCGCGGCCGGAACCGTGGCGGCCAGCGCCAGCACTGCCAGCAGTCGCTGGAGTACCATCATCGGCCTGGCTCAGGTGCCCGTGACGGAGTGCTCGATCGTGCCGGTGTAGAGCCCTGCCGGAGACCCGTCCAGGGTCACCGTGATGACCGGATCCCATACGACGCTGGTGTCACCGAACAGGGACCCGCCGCTGAACGCGGTAAAGGTACCGGCGCTAGCAGGGAAATCGGTCGCAGACCCCGCGGTGAACGTGCCCGTGCCCGGCCCGCTGGGGATGCAGTCAGTACCGGTGGGTGATGTGCCGACGGCGCAGGAAGTCCCTGGGTTGTAGTTGATGTTGCCGTTGGGGATCGTGGTGGTCCCCGTAGTCCCCGTGCCGCTGATTGTGAAGGGGGACGTTATCGCGACGGTGGTGGTCCAGGAGCCGTCGTCCGGCGCTGTCCCATCCGTCACCGTGACGTCGCCAAGGCTGTTGGACAGCGTCCCTGCGGTGGTGTCCGCCGAGCCGAGGTCGGCGGTGGCCGGCGTGGTGATCGACAGCACTCCTATGCTGCCGATCGTGAACGAGGTGGAGGTGTCGCCGATCGGGCTAATTGCCGCTAAGGCGGCTGGCGCCGACCCCATCGTCACCGCGGCCGCGGCCGCGGCCGCCGTCGCTATGGTCGTAAAGAGCGCTCTGCGCACATTTCCCCCGAGAGTGCTTGCGCCTGGCAGCACAGGCGCCAGCCAGGCATGATTACCGTGAGTACCCAGACCTTAACCGTCCGTCACGTTCCGTGGTCAGCCATTCGCGGCAAGTCTCCCCGCCGGGGTTCGGCTGCGAGCGAGAGGCGAGACTTGTACCGGATTAGGTGGGGACATTAAGGACATTAGGCAACCGCCGGGTCCACAAACCCGGTACAAGCAGCGAGCCTCCCCGCCGACGGCTCGTTCCGGTCCCTAACCAGGCTGCTCCGTGGCGGGCGGGTCTCAATCGGGCGGATCGCCGTGCTGCGCTGAGGCAGGCGTCAGCGACCACCGGACGGCAACCACACAGCTGCCAGCCCGGTGCGCAGACGCGCGCTGCACGGCCAGGAACCGCGCACGCGGCCCTCCCGGGTACCGCCGCCGTTGGCCACGTTCCTGGCCGCGGGCAGCTCAGCAGTCATCCCGGCCAGCTCAGGCCGCGCACTCCCGGCAGACAAGCTGGCCGCCGCGGGTCTCCGCGAGCTGGCTCCTGTGGTGCACGAGGAAACAGCTAGAGCAGGTGAACTCGTCGGCCTGGCGCGGGATCACCCGGAACGAGAGTTCCTCGTTCGATAGGTCAGCGCCTGGCAGCTCAAGCGACTCGGCCACATCGTCAGGGTCGATATCGATCGCTGTGGATGATTTGTCCATCCGGCGGGCCTGTAGCTCCTGCAGGCTGTCCTCGGTGAGCTCGTCGTCTGTCTTCCTCGGGCTGTCGTAGTCGGTAGCCATCTGGCCCTTACCCCTCCATCTTTCTTCGCCTCGTCGCGCGGATGTAACGCTCGGGGAGGCTCGGTTGTGCCCGATTCCGGCGGGGAATTCTGTCACGTCCCGGCGTCAGGTACACGTAGCGGGTCGCTACTTTGGTTCGTGTCGCCGCCAGAGCCCCCCCGTGGCGCATGTGGCGCCGCCTATGTCTGTACCCATCGGTAACTTGCTCGATCACAGCCGGCTGCCGGCACAACGTGCGTATGGTACGAACCGCACCTCATCCCGGTCCTGCAGGACCTCGCGGAGACGATGTATGCCCAATGTCGCGCCGTTGCATGCCAACGACCCCAGGCGCGTCGGCCACTACCGGCTGACCGGGCGTATCGCGGCGATGCCCGCCGAGGGGTCGATTTTCCTGGCTGCCACGGCCAACGGCAACCGGGTCACCGTCACCTTGCTCGCCGCTGACTCGACGCAAAACGGCGCGGCCAGAGACAGGTTTACCGCGGAGGGCAGGGCCGCCCGGCGGGTCGCGCCGTACTGCACGGCGCGGATCATCGATGCAGGCCTCGACAATGGCGTTCCCTACCTGGTGCGCGAGTACGTCGCCGGACCGTCGCTGGCCGAGTTCGTCGCCGCTGAGGGACCTCGCAAGGACAGCAGCCTGGCGGCACTGGCCATGGGAACCGCGACCGGGCTAGCCGCCATCCACCAGGCCGGGCTTGTGCATGGCCAGTTCGGGCCGGAGCACGTAGTGCTGGGGGCAAGCGGACCGCGGGTCGTCGGGTTCGGCATCACGCCGCCATACGGGACCGCTACGCCCGCCGCCGACATGCTGGCCTGGGCACGCACGATCCTGTTCGCCGCAACGGGCCGCTCCGGGGCCGGCGGCGGGGACCTGGCGAAGCTCGGCGATCCGCTGCGCGGACTCGTCGCCCGCTGCATGGGCCAGGACCCGTCCGGCCGACTGTCCGCCCGGTCAGTCGTGCTCGAGCTTCTCGGCACTGACGATCCGCCGGACAACCCGCTCGCGGAGGGGTCGCGGCTGGCCGTCCGGGCGGCGTTCCAGCCGCCCGCCGGGCATCCGGACCGAGCATCGCAGCCGACATCCCGCCGGTCCAGGGCCATCTGGTGGGCGGTCGGGATCCTTGCCTGCGTGCTGGCGATCGCTGTCGCCGCCCACGTACTGCAGAACCAGAGCGCAAGTCCGCCCGCCTCGACCAACGGAGCGTCGGCCGCTCAGCTGCCTGCGGGTGCTTCGGGCACCGGCCGGGCGGCGTCCGCGACGCCGACGCCCCCCGCAGCGCCGATCCCGGCGTCCCTGGCCGGGTCCTGGTCGGGCCAGGCCAAGCAGCAGGCCGACGTCTTCAGCGTGCACGTCAACCTGGCGACGGGCGCCACCTCCGGCGAGATCCACTACACGGGCACGGCGTTCACGTGCACCGGGCGGCTCAGCCTGGTGTCTAACGCGGGCGGTGTCGTGACCATGCGTCAGGGGATCATCGTAGGGCAGAACACCTGCGCCAACGGGACAGTCACGCTCCGGCCAGAGCCGTCGGGCTCGCTGCAATTCACGTTCACTGGCGCCGCGGGGCCGGAGGCCAACGGCAGCCTTACGAAGTCCTAGCCGACACCGTAGTACCAGCCGACACCGTACGAGCCGACACCGGCGTCAGCCGTCCCGTTCCGCGTCCAGGCCGGCCAGCAGGTCATGCAGTTCGCCGAAGAGGCCGGGCCCGGCCGCGAGCGTCATCGACGGTCCGGCCGCCTGGCCGTGCAGGCCGGCGACCTGCGCACCGGCCTCCCTGGCGATCAGGCCGCCCGCCGCGATATCCCAGTAGTTCACGCCGCGTTCGTAGTACGCGTCGACGTGCCCAGTAGCCAGCGAGCACATGTCGACCGCGCACGATCCGCCGCGCCTGATGTCGCGAACGGCGGGCAGCACCGCGCTGAGCACCTCGCCCTGCACACGGCGCCGCCGCGCGTCGTACCCGAAACCCGTCGCCACGAGCGCCTGGCCCAGCTGGACCTGCCGGTTGCAGTACAGCCGGACCGGCGCGGAGCCAGCGCCCCGCAGCCACGCGCCGCCGCCAAGCACCGCGCTGAACTCCTCGTGGCGCTCCGGTACCACGACAGCGCCCGCCACTATCGAGCCGCCCGCTTCCGCACCGATGCTGACGGCCCAATCAGGCAGGCCGTACAGGTAGTTGACGGTCCCGTCCAGCGGGTCCACGATCCACCGCACCGCCGCACCCTGGCCGGTCTCGCCGCCCTCTTCGCCAAGGATCGCGTCGCCAGGCCGGACAGCCGCGATCATCTTCCTGATCAGCCGTTCCGCGGCACGGTCCATCTCAGTGACGACATCGGTGGGGCTCGACTTGGTGGCCACCACGGCGGGGCCACCGCCACGGCGCCGCTCGGCCAGCAGCCGACCGGCGGCCCCCGCGGCCTGCCGCGCTAGGTTGAGCAGCTCACCGGGGTCAGCCATCAAGCCGCTCCGGAACCGGCGGCCGGGCGGCCCGAGCCGCAGCACCAGGCTGTGCAGAGGTCCCCAGCTAGCCGGGGACTGCCTAGCGCGCGGGGGGGCAATCCCTCAAGCTGCTCCCGCACGAGCTCAGTGACCAGGGCAGCGAAACGAGGATCCGGGCCCGGTGTCGCCGCTCTGGCCAGCGCGATACCCAGCTGCAGTGCCGTCTGCGCCGCCTCGACATCGAGGTCGTACCGTACCTCCAGGTGATCAGATATGAAACCCACAGGAACCAGGACAACAGCCCGGGATCCGGACTGCGCGAGCTCGCCGATGCAGTCAAGGACGTCGGGGCCGAGCCACGGCTGGGACGGCGGGCCGCTCCGGCTCTGGTAGGCCAGCCGCCAAGACCTCGCCGTGACGCGCTCGGCGACCAGCCGCGAGGCCTCTGTCAGCTGCGCCTGGTAGGCACCGCCGCTCGGCCCGCTCGCCGCCGCCATCGCGGCCGGAATGCTGTGCGCGGTGAAGACCAGGTCGGCGTCGCGGCGGACGGCCGCTGGCAGCGATTCGATCGCCGCGGCAGTGGCGTCGGCGAGCGGCTCGATGAAACCGGGGTGGTTGAAGTACGGGCGCAGCTTGTCGATCCGCGGCGCGCCGTCTCCCACCAGCGCCCTGGCCCGCGCGATGTCGTCAAGGTACTGACGGCAGCTGGAAAATGAGCTGTAGGCGGCGGTCACGAAGGCAACCGCGGACCGCACACCGTCTGCCGCCATGGCCGCAACGGTGTCGGTCAGGTAGGGATCCCAGTTCCTGTTGCCCCAGTAGAGGGGCAAGTTAATTCCGCTGGCGGCGAAGTCCTTCTCGACCGCCGCGAGCAGGTCCCTGCACTGCTGGTTGATGGGGCTGACACCGCCGAATAGGTAGTAGTGATCGGCCACCTGCGCTAGCCGGGCGGCCGGGATGCCACGCCCGCGGGTGACATTCTCCAGGAACGGGATCACGTCACGGCGGGCCTCGGGGCCACCGAAGGAGACGAGCAGGAAGGCGTCGTAGCTCGGCATACCACCATCCAACCAGCAGGGGCCGACACCCCGGGCCGAGATCGCGGTGCGGCCCGGCCGGGCGGCAGCCGCGCGGCACTGCCAGCCGGGCTCAGCTGTAGTCGGTGGCGTACTGCCCGGCCAGCGCCAGCACCTCGCTGACGTACCAGTTGGCGTGGTTGTAGTCGAAGATCGCGCCAGCCAGCGACCGGCCGCCGGCCGCTGCGCCGTCCGCGCACAGCAGCCTCGCCGCCGATGGCACCGCGTCGTAGGGGTTCATGATGTCCGGCAGGCCGGTCTGGCCGAACCCGTCGGTGCCCCAGATCTTCCAGGTGGACGGCAGGAACTGCATAGGGCCGAGCGCGCCAGCGCTTGACGGCCCGACGTTGGTACCGTCGGCGCTCTCGATCTGGCCGATGGCGGCCAGGACCGTCCAGGACAGCCCAGGGCAGTACCGAGCGGCTGACGCCTTGAACAGCTCAAGGTAGGTACTGGGCAGCCCGCTGCTTGGCACGCTGGCGGTCGGCAGCTGTTGCTGGCGCAGGCTCTCGATCCGTGCGGTTGCCCCCAGAATCGCCCTGACCTCGGCCGTCAGCGCGGTCATGCTCGCGCCAGGCGCGCTGATCAGCGCTGCGACCTGGTGCACCAGGCCGAGCTTGCGCGAGGTGGCGCTGTCGACCACCAGGTCCACGCCCGCGACGCCCAGCGATGCCGCAGCGCCGAACGTCACCGGCTGCCTGCTGGCGGCGGCCAGCTCGTAGGAACCGCCCAGGCGCAGGCCGAGCCTGGAGCGCGCGGTCGGCGACGCCACGAACCCGCCGTCGGCCAGCGTGGTCCACAGCGCCTGGTCGGAGGCCGTGCGCAGCGGCACCCAAGAGCGGAACTGAGCCGGATTCACGCCGATGACGCTGGCGGGGCGGCCGCCCGCAGTAATCTCCGCGCCATCAAACACGATCATGTTCCGGACGTCGGCGGTCTTGCCCAGGCTGGTGATCTGGCGGGAGGTCAGCCCGGCCGGCGCCACGACCAGCAGATCCGGCAGGATGATCCGCCGGAATGTCGTGCTGGCACGCACCTGGGCAGCCGTCCGGACGGCCGCGGCACCGGATGGCCCTGCGGCCACGCCGCCAGGAATCACCATCGTGTGCGCGGTACCGCTCGCACCCGAGGCGAGCAGCACGAACGCCGCGCAGGCTACGTTCCGACATGCTGGCGCCGCGCCACCGGAGGCGACGGTGACGCGTGGTGCCCTGCGCCAATTGAGAGGTCCCATTGCGCTCCCAACTGTAACTGGCGCCAGTTCCGCGCCGACGAGGCCGGTCGCCGCCGGGGCCGAAAACCTTGTCACCCGGGTATACGGTCGTAGCGGAGGTTGGCGTTGGCGCAGGTTGAGTGCGGGGAACGGGCAACCGTGCGCGGCAACACCTACCTGGCGATCCTTCGCCGTCCCGGTGCGCTGAGCTTCTCAGCAGCCGGCTTCCTCGGCCGTATGTCGATGTCCATGTTCGGCCTCGGCACGGTCCTGCTGGTCGCGGCGGTCAGCGGCAGATACGGGCTGGCCGGGACGGTGGCAGCGGCTGGCGCCATCGGTTACGCCGTCTGTGCGCCGCAGGCGGCCAAGCTCGCCGACCGCTTCGGCCAGCACCGGGTGCTGCGGCCGCAGGCAGTGTCGTTCGCGGTCAATACGGTCGCGTTCGTGGTGTGTGCCGAGCTACGGGCACCGCTGTGGGCCCTGCTGGTCACCGGCGCTCTATCGGGCGCGTCCATGCCGTCCCTTGGCCCGATGGTCCGGGCCCGCTGGAGCACGCTGCTCGATGATCCAGCGCGACTGCATACCGCGTTCTCGCTGGAATCAGTGGCCGACGAGATGATCTTCGTGATCGGCCCGGCGGCGGTCACCCTGCTGGCGACCGAGGTCTATCCGGCCGCCGGGGTTGGCATGGCCATGCTGACGTGCGTGGCAGGGACGCTGTTGCTGGCCGCGCAGCGCCGCAGCGAGCCGCCGGTTGAGACGCGCGCCCAGACCCGGACCCAGTTCCGCGCCCGGTCCCCGACCAGGTCCCCGACCCGGCCCCCGGCCCAGCCCCCGGCCCAGCCCCCGACCCAGACCCCGACCCAGACCGAGCCGGCCGGGGCAGGGCGCAGGTTCGCCATGCCAGCGCGCGGGCTGATCACACTGGCGCCGGTCTACCTGTTCGTCGGCGCGATGTTCGCGACCATCGACCTCAGCACCGTCGACTTCGCGCAGCGGCAGGGGCACAAGCCGCTCGCCGGTGTCATCCTCGGGATCTACGCGCTGGGCAGCGCTATCGGCGGGCTCTGGTACGGGTCGCGGACGTGGCGGGCCCGGCTGGAGCGCCGCTTCGCCGTCACCCTGTGCTGCACTGCGGCCGGGGTCGCGACCTTCTGGGCACAGCCTGGGCTGTTGTCGTTAACCCTCATTATCTTCTTCTGCGGGCTGACCATTTCGCCGACGCTCATCGCCGGCTATGGCCTCATCGAGCGCCAGGCCCCTGCCGAGCGCCGCACCGAAGGGCTCACCTGGCTGGGCTCCGCGATCTCGATCGGGGTGGCCGGCGGATCGGCGGCTGCCGGGCACATCATCGACGTCGCTGGCCCGCACTGGGGATACGCGTTCGCCGCCTGCTGCGGGGCGATGGCGGCGGCAATCTGCCTGCTCGGGCTGGGTACGCTACGGGCGCCGTCCGGGACGGAAAGACCGCGGACGGCCGATAGGGTCCACGGGGCCGACGGGGCCGACGGGGCCGACGGCGCGCCGGGCACGGTACGCCGGTCCGCGCACGGTGACATCGATGTCCGCCCCGGGGGCGGCGCATAGCCTCCGGTCAGCGGGGCACACCTGACCACAGAGGCGGTCCTCCGACTGACCGCCGTAGGCAGTCACCTGGGGGACTCGCACATGACAACACCATCAGACTTCGGGAGCACCCACAACGGGATCAGGCTGGCTGAGCCCGACATCGTCGGCCATGCTCCCCGCCGGATCTGCGAGCTATGCGGCGCCGCCATCATGGCCAGTCAGGACGCCCGGCTCGAGCCAGACGGCCGATGGCTCCACGAGGCGTGCCAGTTCGCACCAGACGGGCTGTACCAGGCCGGCTGACCAGGCGCACATCCATATGCGCACCCCGCCGAATGGTAGCTCGAAGCGAAATCCTGCTGGCCCAGGCGGCGAGTAAGGCTAGTCTCGCCTGCATGGAAGGCGAAGCTGGCAGCGGGCCACCACGGCGAGACAGCAGGCGAGGCACTGCCGCGGGACGACAAGCACTGACCGGCGAGCAGGAAGACAGCCGGGCAGTACCCGGGCAGGCCCCTGCTGCAGTGGCAGCGGGGACCCGGGCAGCAGCAGCGCAGGCTCCCGCCGGGATGACCACACCCAGCCAGACTGCGGCGGCCCGCGGGAGGCCCGCTAGCGGGACCGGGACCCGCTCCCGGCGGCCCTCACTTGGCGGCGGCCTGCCGGCCCAGGGCCGCGAGCTGGGCGCTCAGGGCAGGAAGACCGTGCGCAGGCTGCTCGAAGCCGGCCTGGCCGAATTCGACGAGCGCGGTTTGCAGGCCGTCCGCGTCGACGACGTCGTGAGCAGGGCAAAGACCTCACACGGAACGTTCTATCTCTATTTCGCCAACAAGGACGATCTGTTCAAGGCCCTGCTGCGCGACGCGCTGCACGACATGGGCCTGATCACTGGCGATTTCCCGGTCGTGACCCGCAATGACGCTGGCCGGCGGGCATTGCGCGACTGGGTGGAGAAGTTCTGCGATACCTACGCCGCTCATGCCGCTGTCATTCGTATCCTCAGCCAGGCCGACGTGGTCGGCGAGGAAGTCTATGGCGACGGGCTGCAAATGCTGTTCCGGGTGGCCGAGGCGATCACGCAGGGCATGACCGCAGCACGGCCTACGGACGGCGGCGCACTGTCCGAGCACGCCGAGTTGACCGCCGTGGCCTGCCTGATGATGCTCGAGCGGGTTAATTACCTGTTCAGTGTTGAGGTACGGCTGCCAAGGGCGGAGATGATCGACCGGCTCAGCGCGATCTTCTATGCCGCCTTCCAGTCGTAGTGAGCCCAGGCTAGGCAGTTACCCGCCGCGGGCCCAGCGGACTGCTTGCAGCGCGCGGCGGGCCGAGGGCACGTTGTGTACGCGTAGCACCCGGGCGCCCTGCCAGGCGCAGATCGCGAGGGCGGCCATCGTGCCCGCGCCACGCTGATCCGGCGGCAGGCCCAGCGTCTCGCCAACGAAATCTTTGTTGGAGACGGCGGCAAGGACCGGCCAGCCAGTGCTCACGAGCTCGCTGAGCCTGCGGGTCAGCTCAAGGGAGTGCCAGGTGTTCTTGCCGAAATCGGGTGCCGGGTCGATCAGGATCGCGTCCCGCCGCACGCCTGCCGCCACCGCGCGCTGCGCCTGCCGGCTCACGTAACCGGCGACCTCGGCCACCACGTCGGCATAGGCGGGCCGATGCGGTCCTGACCGGGGCGCCAGCCCGCCCGCGTGCGAGCAGACCAGGCCGATCTGGTACGCGGCCGCGACATCGGCGAGCCGGGGGTCCGCGCCGCCCCACACATCGTTCAGCAGGTCCGCACCGGCCTCCGCGACTGCCTCGCCGACCTCGGCGCGCCAGGTATCGACGCTGATCGCCACCTCAGGATGGGCGGCCCTGACCGCGCTGACCAGCCCGGTGACCCGCCTGATCTCCTCAGCCACGTCGACCTCGGCGCCCGGGCCTGCCTTCACGCCCCCGATGTCGACCAGGTCAGCGCCCGCCGCCACCGCGCGGCCCACCGCCCTGAGCGCGGCGCCGAACTCGTAAGTAGCGCCGCGATCGAAGAACGAGTCCGGCGTCCTGTTGATCACTGCCATGATGCCGAACGTGCCTTCCGGCCACTCCCGCCCGCCGAGCCGCAGCGTCGTCGGGATGGTCACGGGCGCCAGGATAGGCGCAGCCCGCAGGGCGCCGCGCAGCGGCGCAGGCGAGCACCAAAAGCACACTGCCCGGGCCGAGCCGGTCTCAGGACCCGCCAACCAGGGCAGAATCGTATAGTGCGATTCCACACCAAGGACAGGCCGTCCCACGACCTCACCTACAGCGACGTGTTCCTGGTGCCAAGCCGGTCGGCGGTGGCCTCCAGGCTTGACGTGAGCCTGGCCACCCGGGACCGGAGCGGGACCACGATCCCTATCGTGGTGGCTAACATGACCGCGGTCGCCGGGCGGCGGATGGCCGAGACGGTGGCCCGCAGGGGCGGGCTCGCCGTCCTGCCCCAGGACATTCCCGTCGAGGTCGTCGCCGAGGTGATCTCCTGGGTGAAGAGCCGCGACCTCGTCTACGACACCCCGCTAACGCTCGGCCCTGACGACACGACCGGCCACGCGCTCAGCCTGCTGCCCAAGCGCGCGCATGGCGCCATCATCGTGGTGGCCGACGGGCAGCCGGTCGGCGTGGTCACCGAGGCCGACTGCGACGGTGTGGACAGGTTCACCCAGTTGCGGCAGGTCATGTCCACCGGGCTGTTCACGCTGGCGGCCGGCACCAACCCCGAGCATGCGTTCAATCTGCTCTATGAAGGCAGGCACCGGCTTGCCCCGGTGCTGGCCGCAGATGGCCATTGCGTGGGCATCCTGACCCGTACCGGAGCGCTGCGCTCGACGCTGTACGAACCCGCCACCGATGCCCGCGGCAGGCTGCGGATCGGCGCGGCGCTCGGCATCAACGGCGATGCGGGCGCCAAGGCGAAGCTGCTGGCCGACGCGGGCGCGGACCTGCTCATCATGGACACCGCCCATGGCCACCAGGACCGGATGATCGATGCCCTGCGGGCGGTACGTGGCGCGATGGGCAGCGCGACACCCGCCTCGGTCCCCGTGGTCGCGGGCAACGTCGTGACCGCTGCGGGGGTCGCCGATCTGGTGGCGGCCGGGGCCGACATCGTCAAGGTGGGCGTGGGCCCGGGCGCGATGTGCACGACCCGGATGATGACCGGGGTGGGGCGGCCGCAGTTCAGCGCGATCCTGGAATGCGCCGAGGAGGGGCGCAGGCTCGGCGCGCACGTATGGGCTGACGGCGGTGTCCGGCATCCGCGCGACGTTGCCCTCGCCCTGGCGGCCGGCGCGTCCAACGTGATGATCGGCTCCTGGTTCGCGGGCACCTGCGAGTCGCCTGGCGACGTCTTCAGGGATGCTGAGGGACGGCTGTATAAGGAGAGCTTCGGCATGGCGTCGGCGCGAGCGGTCCGGCTCCGGACCGCTACCGACTCGCCCTTCGAGCGGGCCCGCAAGGAACTGTTCGAGGAGGGCATCTCAACTTCGCGGATGTACCTGAACCCGCAGCGGCCCGGCGTGGAGGATCTGATTGACGCAATTACCGCGGGCTTGCGCAGCGCCTGTGCGTATGCTGGCGCGAGTGACCTGGATGAACTGCACCAGCGGGCGGTGGTCGGCGTGCAGGGGGCGGCGGGTTACACCGAGGGAATGCCGATGCCGACCGGATGGTGACCCGCCCGGCCGGGGCCTCCTGACGCCTCCGGAGCACCCGTGACTCCCGCCGCCTGCCTCGCGCGGCTGCGCCGGCTGAGCACCCGCCCCGCTGCCGGGAGCGTGGTGATCGCCGCGGCCGGGAGCGTGCTGATCGCCGCGGTCGGGTTGTCGCTGCCGGCTGCCGCGAACGCAGCACCGGCCGCCACCGCAGCGGCATCGCCCGCCGCCGCTGCGGCCGCACCGGCCGCGCGCGCGTCGCTCGCCGCCGCCCGCACGGCGCCCGGGTTAGCGGCCGGGTTTGCTGGCCATGGCCGCGCAGGCCCGCGCCGCGCAGGTCCTGGCGGAGTGTCGGCGCTGGGCGCCGAGCTAGCGGCCACCGCGACGGGCAGGCGGCTGTGGGGCCGGGCGGCGGGCGTCCGGCGCCCGATGGCCAGCATCACCAAGGTCATGACCGCGCTGGTGGTGATCGGCGCCGGTCATCTGGACCGCAAGATCAGGATTTCCGCTGCCGTCCCTGCCTACGTGCGCAGGTACGGGGCGGCCAGCGCCGGCCTGCGGGCTGGCGACGTCCTGACCGCCCGCCAGCTGCTTGCGGCCATGTTGCTGCCGTCCGGCTGTGACGCCGCCTACGCGCTGGCGACCGCATACGGCCCAGGATGGCGGGCGTTCGTAGCGAAAATGAATGCGACAGCACGGAAACTGGGGCTGCGTTCCACTCACTTCGACAACTTCGACGGGCTCCCCTGGCCGACCGAGCGCTCCACCTACTCGACCCCTCGGGATCTGGTGGCACTGGGCCTGGCGGCGACGCGGCTCGCCCTCTTCCGCCGTCTTGTCCGGCATCGGATCTATTACCTGCCCGCGACCGGGCAGCATCACGCCTACCTGTGGCGGACGACCAACCTGCTGCTCGGCTCCTACCCGGGGGCTACCGGAATCAAGACCGGGTGGACCGGCGCCGCCGGATACTGCCTGCTTTTCGAGGCGAGCCGAGGCGGCCGCACCCTCATCGGCGTGGTGCTCGATGCGTCAGCGACCAACCCGGACGCTCGCTTTACCGCCGCCGCCCGGATCCTGGACTGGGGCTTCGACATCGCGCACGGCCCGCTGCAGCTCCGCCCGCTGCCGCCGGGCGGTAATCCCGACTAGCGTCGCCCGGGCCGCCATCCCGCGCAGGAGTGCGGCCCGCCTCGGCCGCGGCTCGCCTACGGTGGTTGCCATGACAGCGCCGAACAGCCGGCCCAGGCCAGTCGCGCCGCCCGACGGGCCAGGGACCAGCGTGCTCGTGGTGGAAGATGACCCGGGCATCGCCACCCAGCTAGTCCGGGGCTTGTCCAGGGGCGGCTACCGCGTCGATCACGTGATGACCGGTACCGAGGCGCTGGCCTGGGGCGATCCCGATGTCATGCTGCTCGACCTCGAGCTTCCCGACGTCGATGGCGTGCAGGTCTGCAGGCAGTTCAGGGAGCGGTCGAGCGCAGCGATCATCGTAGTCACCGCGCACGGCGAGGAGCCGGACCGGGTGAACGCCCTGGACGCGGGCGCCGACGACTACCTGGTCAAGCCCTTCGGCCTGGGCGAGCTGCAGGCCAGGATCAGGGCGGTGCTGCGCCGGGTGCGGCCGGGCGGCGAGCTGATCAGGCACGGGCCGCTGACGGTGGACCTGCGTACCCGCAAGGTCCTGGTCTCCGGTGCGGAAGTGGCCCTGACGCCCAAGGAGTTCGACATCCTCGAGTGCCTGGCGACCGATCCCGGGCGGGTGGTGAGCAGGCAGGAGATCCTGGAGAGCGCCTGGGACGCGCACTGGTACGGTCCGACCAAGGTTCTCGATGTGCATGTCGCCGCGCTGCGCAAGAAGCTCGGATCGCCCGGCCTGATCGAAACCGTCTACGGGCGTGGGTTCCGGCTCGGCGAGGCCTGATGGCCCGCAGGATCGTCCTGGCGATCTTGACATTGATCGTGGCGTTGCTCGGCCTCATTGCCGTCCCGCTCGGCCTGATCACCGGCGGGCAGGACCGCCGCGACTTCACCGACGAGACGGTCACCGCGGCCCGGACCCTGGCCAGCGCGGCCGAGGAGGAGCTCGGGGATAAGGCCGACGCATCGGCGCTCAGCCGGTCGATCGCCCGGCTCCAGCGTGGCGGCGACCGGGTGGCGCTGTATGACCGGGCGGGCACGCGGCGCGGCGGCACGGGTCCGGTCGCACCGGCCGCGCGCGTCCGCGGGGTGCTGTCCAGCGCGAGGACTGCCACCTATCCGGGTGATGACCGGCTGGTTGTGCTGGCGCCGGTGCTGGGCGACGAGGGCGGCCAGGCCATCGGCGTGATCGCGCTGTCCCGCTCCACTGGCCCGCTGCAGCAGCGGATCATAGCGCTCTGGACCTGGCTGGCTGTGGTCTCAGCGGCCGGGCTGCTGGCCGCGGCGGCGATCGCGGTGGCGCTGGTGCGCTGGGTGAGCCGCCCGATCATTGCGCTTGACGCGGCGGCGCGCCGGCTGGGCGGTGGCGCGCTGGACACCAGGTCCCCGGCCAGCCACGGTCCCGCCGAGATCCGCAGGCTCGCGGCCAACTTCAACACGATGGCGGGCCGCCTCGAAGCGCTGGTCGACGGTCACCAGGTAATGATGGCTGACGTCTCGCACCAGCTGCGGACCCCGCTCGCCGCGCTCCGGCTGCGGCTCGACGTACTCGCGCAAGACGCCGGGGAGTCCGTGGCCAGTGACCTGGCCGGTGCGCAGGAGGAAGTCACGCGGCTGTCCAGGCTGGTTGACGGCCTGCTGGCGGTGGCGAGGGCAGAAAACGTGGTGACTGAGCCCATCGGCGTCGCCGCTGACATCGTGATCAGGGACCGGGCGGCCGCCTGGCGGCCGGCCGCCGAGGAGCGGGACGTCACCCTCGACGTCACCGTTGAGCCGGTGGCTGTCTCGGCCGGCGCTGGGCATCTGGAGCAGATGCTGGACAACCTGCTGGCCAACGCCCTTGACGCGGTCCCAGCCGGCGGCAAGGTCTGGATGAGCGCACGCGCCGCAGGCCCCAATACGCTCATCGTGGTCGCCGACGACGGTCCTGGCATGAGCCCCCAGCAAAAGCGGTCCGCCTTCCGGCGGTTCGCCAGCACCACCCCGGGCGGTGCCGGGCTTGGCCTGGCGATCGTGCACCGGCTGGTGACATCTAACGGCGGCTCGGCGACGCTCTCGGATACGCCAGGCGGCGGGCTGACCGTGACACTCGAACTGCCGAACGCGCCAAGAGACCGCAGGTCACGCCGACCGAGCGCAGGATCATGCTGAGGTCGCAGCCGCATTTACCGGTTCTGAACGTTTCCTGAACCGATTCCCTGGACAGCGCACGGCAGGCTGGACACGCGACGGGCCCACCAGGGGCCCGCCCGAGCCGGATCTGCTGGAGCACTCAGGCATGCCGCTTACCGCCGGTCACGCCGTCAGGCGCCGCGACGAGAGACTCTCGCGCACCCGCAGGGTGTCGCTCTGGGTCGCGGGCGGCGCTGCCGCCGCGTCACTGGGACTGGGCGCCGCGTTCGCGCATGCGCTGCCCGGGCACCGAACGGCAGCCGCAGGGGCGCGGCCGGCCGGTGCCAGCCACGCTCAGTCAGCGGGCGGACAGACGGCGCCAAGCAGCGGCGCGGCGGATGCCCGCCATCATCACGGGCACCACCACAGCCTCGCGCCGCCGCAGCAGCCGCCCGCGACCACCCAGGCACCGCCGCAGACCATCTCCGGTGGGTCATGACCGGCTCGCTGGCAGCCAGCAGCGCCGGGCCGAGCCCGCTGTGGTATGCGACGCGGGCTACCGGAGTCGTGGCGCTGATCTTGCTCACGATCACGGTGGTGCTGGGCATCACCGGCACAGCCAGGTTCGCCACGCCACGCTGGCCCCGGGTGATCACCTCTGGCCTGCACCGCAATGTCGCGCTGCTGGTGGTGGCGTTCGTCGGCGTACACATCGTCACCACGGTCCTGGACAGCTACGCGGGAATCGGCTGGATCTCGGTCGTGGTTCCGTTCAGCTCGGCCTACCGGCCGCTGTGGCTCAGCCTGGGCACGATCGCCTTCGACCTGCTGCTCGCGCTGGTCGTGACCAGCCTACTGCGCGCGCGGATTGGCTACCGTGGCTGGCGGATCGTGCACTGGCTTGCCTATGTGGCATGGCCGGTAGCGCTCTGGCATGGTCTCGGGACCGGAACTGACAGCCGCCTCCCCTGGCTCCTCGCGCTGGACGCGGCAGCCGTCGCCGCAGTCGCCGGCGCGGTGTGGTGGCGGCTGTCACTGCCGGAGACCGCGCCGCGTCCGCTGACCATCGCGATCGCCGTCACCGCGGTACCGCTGGTAACGATCCTGTTTACTGCGCTCGGCCCGCTGCAGCCCGGCTGGGCACACCGGGCGGGGACGCCCGTCAAGCTGCTGGCCGGCCAGCAAACATCGTCGGGCGGCGCGGCCCCGTCGGGCGGCGCGGCCCCGTCGGGCAGCGCCTCGTCGGGCGGCACGGCCGCCATGCCATCGGGCGGCGGGTTCACCGGGCGGGCGGCCCGCAGCAGCGGGCCGGAAGCGGGCGAGGTGACCATCGCGGTTACGGCGAGGACCACCGGCCCGTCCGGCGAGGATTTCACGATCACGCTGCAAGGCATGCCCGATGGTGCCGGGGTGGCGCTGCAGCGCGGCATGGTCGTCGTCGGCTCCGCTGGCGCCGCATCGTCTTATTCCGGCCCTGTCGTGGCGCTCGACGGGCAGCAGCTCATCGCCGACCTCAGCGACCAGGCCAGATCCACGGCGCGGGCCGCGATCAGGCTCGAGGTGAGCGGCAGCAGGGCGACTGGCAGGCTCACCATCAGCGGCGGCGGGGCATGACGCCGCCCGCGGGCCACGCCACCGTACCCAGCACCCGCCCGGGCGGCGGCCCGGCCCGGCTGACCGCAGGATGGCAGCAGATGTCACGCGCGGCGACGCTGTCTGAGCACGTCGCCCGGTACGGCCCGCTGCCGCAGGCCGGCCGCGGGTCCCGCAGGAACCATCGCATGCTGGCCGACGCCGTCACCCGCGCCGGGCTCACCGGCCGCGGCGGCGCAGCCTTCCCCACCGGGACCAAGATCGGCGCCGTTGCCGCCAGGCGCGGCCCGGCCGTCGTGGTCGCCAACGGAATGGAAAGCGAGCCGGCCAGCGAGAAGGACCAGGCGCTGCTGGCCAGGGCGCCGCACCTGGTGCTGGACGGAGCCGTGCTGGCCGCCGAGGCGGTCCGGGCGGATGCCGTATACGTATGCCTGTCGAGGTCTAGGCCGTGGCAGGCCGGGCAGCTGGCAGCCGCCGTCGCAGAGCGGCAGGCGTCCCGGCTGGACAGCGTCCGCATCGAGATACACGACTTGCCTGAACGCTACGTCGCCAGCGAGGAGACCGCCCTCGTGCACTGGCTGAATGGCGGAGAAGCCAGGCCTGTCAATACGCCGCCGCGGCCGTCTGAACGAGGCGTCGGCCGGCGGCCAACGCTGGTCGACAATGTCGAGACGCTGGCGCATATCGCCCTGATTGCCCGCTATGGCCCTGACTGGTTCCGGCAGGCGGGGACGGGAGAGGCGCCGGGCACGATGCTGGCCACGATCTGCGGCGCAGTCGCGGGACCCGGCGTCTACGAGATCGAGCTTGGCACCCTCGTCGTGGACGCCCTGGCCATGGCCGGCGCATCAGCCGAGGCCAGTGCGGTGCTCATCGGCGGATACTTCGGGACCTGGCACGACGCGGCGGCCGTGGCCGGCCTGCGGCTGGCCAGACCGGGGCTGACACAGGGCGGCACCGCACCCGCCTCGAGCACCGCGCCCGACTCAAACACCGCGCCCGACTCAAACACCGCGCCCGCCTCGAGCACCTCGCCCGGGGCCGGCGTGCTTGCCGTCCTGCCCGCCGGGGCTTGCGGGCTGACCGAGACGGCCCGGGTGCTCGGCTACCTCGCCGCGCAGAGCGCGGGCCAGTGCGGCCCGTGCGTATTCGGGCTGTCGGCGATCGCTGACGACTTCGCCCAGCTCGCGTCCGGCCGACCGCACGGGCCAGTTCTTGACCGGCTGAGCCGCAGGCTCGGCGTGGTGAGCGGGCGCGGCGCCTGCCGTCACCCGGATGGCGCGACCAGGCTAGCGGCCTCCGCGCTTGGCACCTTCGCGGCGGACGCCCGCGCCCATGCGCAGCGGCGGTCATGCCAGGCGGCCTGGCGCGGCCGGCCGGCCGCGCCAGTACTGCCGATTCCCCGGCCCGACCCGGACGGAAGGTGGAGATGACGACCGCGGAGCTGAATCTGGATCCGATCAGGTGCACAAGCCACGGCCTTTGTGCCGAGCTGCTGCCCGACTTCATCGAGCTCGATGAGTGGGGATATCCCATCGTGGCAGGCCGGGACGTCGGGCCAGGGGCGATACGGGACGCGCGCCGCGCAGTGAGCGCCTGTCCGACCCTCGCGCTCCGGCTGCAGCGGCCAGCCGCGCTCGCCCGGTCGAGCCGCAGTTGAGCACGACGCCCCAGCACGAGGCGCCGCGGCAGAGCGAGGTCGCCAGTGCCCGGCGCCGCCGGTCACCGGAGGAGGCCTTGGAAGGCCCGGAAGGCAACGAACGGCTCACCGCCATGACCGGCGCCCTGCTGCTTGCGCTGTTCGCCGCCGAGGGCCTGACCATCCTGTCCATCCGGCAGCTGCTCACACTGCATTTCTTCCTCGGAATGCTGCTGATCGGGCCGGTCGCGCTGAAGATCGGCTCGACCTGCTACCGGTTCGCCAGGTACTACACCGGCGCTGCACCATATGTCAGGAGAGGACCGCCAGCACCGCTGTTGCGGCTGCTCGGGCCATTGGTGATCATCACCTCGACGGCGGTCATCGGCACCGGTGTCGCGCTGGCCGTCACCGGCCCGCAACGCAGCCCGTGGCTGCTGGCCCACAAGGCCTCGTTCGTGCTGTGGTTCGGCGTGATGACCATCCACGTGGTCGCCTACGCGCCCCGGCTGCCCCGGCTGCTGCTCAGCCATCATTCCGGGGGTCGGGCCCGCACTGCCCTGGCCGGCCGCCGGGCGCGCTGGCTGCTGCTTTCCGCCTCGGTCGCTGGCGGGCTGGTCATCGCCGCACTAACGCTGCATCTCGTGGGCCGGTGGGGGGTAGGCGTGACGACGGGGACCCACCCTGTCATCCGCGGATCGGCTCGCTGACCGGACTGACCGGGGTCAGCCCGGTTCATCGGCAGGTCGGCTCCCTCAGCGTGCGGCGATAGCGTGGCAGGCTCGGCTGAAATCGGCGGCCGAGCCGTACTGCAGCGTCAAAGTGGCGGTGCCCGCGTCAGCGGTCGAAGTCGTGGTCCTGATTGCCCCGCGCGGCGTGAAGACCTCGGTGAAGGAGTTGTCGGGGCTGGCGAGCGCCAAGACGGGCCCTTGCCACATCCCGTGAAACGCGACAACCCAGCCAGCGGGCAGCGGCGTCGGCGAGCCACCGGTCAGGTCGATATTGGTCTTCGCCCCGTTCGTGCTCAGCCAGGAATGCACGGCACCGCTCAGCTTAAACGAGTATGTCTGCCCGCTCTCGGTGCACATCTTCGCGCTGCCATGCAGGGTGTCGCAGCCGCCCTGCATGCTGCAGTCTGGCCTGCCGTTGCTGCCGATGAGCCCGCCCCGCAGATTGGCCGCCAGCACATACCGGCCGCCGTTACTCGCCTTGACCTGGCCGTAGCCATCCCAGCTCTCCAGCGGCGTGAATCTGCCGCCGATATGGAGCGCCCACGGCGTGGGCAGCACATCGACAAACACCAGCACGAAGACCAGCAGCACGAGGAGCGTAAGGCAGCCGAACCGGCGGCGCTGGCGCGGAGGGCGGTCGCGCCTGCGCAGCCGGGTACCGCGCGGCGGGCTTGGCTGCATGGGGCCTCCTGCCCGAAACCTCGCTATGCCACGGCGTTCGGACTGGCCGCCACGGACACGGCCGCGCGGGCCCAGGCGCCGATCCGGTCGATCAGCGCCGCGGACGCTGAAGACTCGGCATGGCCGAAGCCAGGCTCAAGCCACAGTTCCTTGGGCTCACCCGCCGCCTCGTACAGCCTGCGGGCGTGCTGGACAGGGAAGAAATTGTCCTTGTCACCGTGGACGATCAGCAGCGGCACCGGGGCGATCCTGGACGCCGCCTCGTCGGGCGGCATCGGCACCGGGTCCCACCGCTGCGGCGAGATCCTGGTGTTCAGGAAGGTCCTGGAGACCAGCCGGCCAGCGCGGTGCTCGATCGCCAGGTGCACCCGGCGCATCATCTTGGTGCCGCGGTAGTACCACCAGCCAGGACCGCTGACCGAGACCACCGCGTCGGTGCCGCCGAGCAGGGCGGCGTGCCGCAGCGCGATCGAGGCGCCCATGGAGAAGCCCACCGTCGCGATCCGCCGGTAGCCGAGCTCACGGGCGTAGGCAACCGCCACATCGAGGTCCCTGATCTCGCGGTCGCCCAGCGTGGTGAGCCCCCCTGACCTGCCGTGCCCGCGGAAGTCGAAGGTCACCACGCCGCCATGCCGGTTCAGCCTGGTGGCGATCCCCCAGACCGCCGCGCGCTGCCAGTGCAGGGTGAAGCCGTGCGCCTGCACGATTCCCAGGCCCTTGTCCCCAGGCAGATGGACGGCCTCGATCGCAATGCCGTCCTTGGTCACGAGGGTCTGGGCTTTCGTTACCGGCGGGCTCATGCACCTATTCTGCGGGAGAGCCCGGAGTGCCGGCCGCGCCGCCGGGACTTCCCGGGCCGCGGCCGGCTACGGCAGGCTGTTGGGGTGCCTGCGGGATCAGCCACGCCGACTGGAGGTCAGCTCATGCCCGTGCTCGACGCATTGATCTCGGCGATCCAAGCCGGCGGATCCGGTAGCCCGTGCCGCGCACTCGCTCTCGTCGAGCATTCCTGATGCTGGTCAGCGAGGCAGTCGGCGCCGCGCTGGCCGAGCTTGGCGCCGACACCGTGTTCGGCGTTGTGGGCAGCGGCAACTTCCACGTGACCAACGCCCTGATCGCCCGCGGCGCGCGGTACATCGCGGCGCGGCACGAGTGCGGCGCCGCCAGCATGGCCGACGGATGGGCCAGGACGGCCGGCCGGCCCGGCATCCTCTCAGTGCACCAGGGGCCCGGGCTGACCAACGCGCTCACCGGGATCACCGAGGCCGCCAAGAGCCGCACCCCGCTGCTGGTCCTGGCGGCCGACGTCGCCGCTTCGGCAACCAGGTCCAGCTTCCGCATTGACGTCGCCGCGATCGCCGCCGCCATCGGCGCGGTGCCGGCCCGGCTGCACTCTGCCGATTCCGCCGTCGACGATACCGTCCGCGCATACCGGACGGCGGCGGACGAGCGCCGCACCGTGCTGCTCGCGTTGCCGCTTGACGTGCAGGCCGGACAGTGCGCGGCAGCAGCAGTCAGGCCGGCTGCCGCAGTCCGGGGTGCGCCGGGACCGGCCGGGCAGCCGGGTGCGCCGGGACCGGCCGGGCAGCGGGGTGCGGCTGCTCCCGACGGGCAGGGAGGTGCCGGACCGGGCGGGCAGCGGGGTGCGGCTGCTCCCGACGGCAAGAGCGGTGCGGGACCGGCTGCGGAGACCGTTATAGCCCTCGCCGATGCGCTGGTGCGAGCCCGGCGGCCGGTGTTCATCGCCGGGCGCGGCGCACGAATCGCAGGCGCCAGGGCCGGCCTTGAGGCGCTGGCAGATGCCTGCGGGGCCCTGCTGGCCACGTCGGCGGCGGCAAAGGGGCTGTTCCGCGGCAGCGCGTGGGATCTCGACGTGAGCGGCGGCTTCGCCTCGCCGCTGGCCGCCGAGCTGATCCAGGGTGCCGACCTGGTGGTCGGGTGGGGCTGCTCGCTGAACATGTGGACGCTCCGGCACGGCACGCTGATCGGCCCTGGCGCCATTGTCGCCCAGGTTGACAGCGACGCCGCTCAGCTGGGCGCGCACCGGCCGGTCGATGTGGCCGTCACCGGCGACGTCGCGGCAACCGCCCGGGCCGTCGCCGGCCTGCTGACAGGCGAGCGCCTGCAGCAGGCTTTTCTTGATCGTGGTGGATCGGTGGGCTCCGGGCCCCCCCAACCAACCACGATCAAGAAACCTGGAGCACTCCTGCCGGGGAGCGCAGGTGAGCCTGGGGCTGGAGGTGCGGGCGGGAGGCCGGAAGGCGGCCGGCTGGGTGGTTACCGGTCGGCAGAGCTTCGGGACAGGCTCGCCCGCGAGGTCCGCTGGCGCGACGTGCCGTTTACCGACGAGAGCGACGCCACGGCCATCGACCCGCGCGCGCTGTCGATCGCCCTTGACGACATGCTCCCCGAGCAGCGGACCGTGGCGGTGGACTCGGGCAACTTCATGGGTTACCCGAGCATGTACCTGTCGGTGCCCGACCAGGATGGCTTCTGCTTCACCCAGGCCTACCAGTCGATCGGGCTCGGGCTCGGCTCAGCGATCGGCGCGGCGATCGCGCGGCCGGACCGGCTGACCGTGGCCGCGCTCGGCGACGGCGGCGCGCTGATGGGCATCAGCGAGCTGGAAACGGTGGTCAGGCTGGGCCTGCCGATGCTGATCGTCGTCTACGACGACGAGGCGTACGGGGCCGAGGTGCACCACTTCGGCCCGGACGGGTACCCGCTTGGCACCGTCAGGTTCCCGGCGGCCGACATCGGCGCGATCGCGCGGGGTTTCGGCTGCGAGGGCCTGACCGTCCGGTCGCTCGCCGACCTGGACCCGGTCCGGTCCTGGCTGAGCGGTCCGAGAGACCGGCCGCTGGTGATCGACGCGAAGATCACCTCCGCGCACGGGTCGTGGTGGCTCGAGGAAGCGTTCCGCGGTCACTGAGCCGAAGATGGCCGGCACGCGCACGGCCGGGGCACCCGCGGGGGCCGATCCGCGGGTGCCCCGGCCGAGTCCCGGGTGTAGGTCAGGTCATTGGTGGTGGTGCTCCTCCGCCAGCACCTTGTCGTGTTCGTGCGGGTCGTGATGGTGGTCACCTGGCTCGCCGGGGATCTCGCCGAACTCGGCTTCGGCCTCTGGCTCCTCCATCGGGTAGGCCACCTCGCCGTGGACGAGGATGTCGCCGGCCCGCAGCTCGTTGTCAGGCATCCGCAGCTTCATGAACAGCCCGATGCCGCGCAGCAGCAGGAACGTCACCAGGCCATCCCAGACGATCACGGTGAGCGCCGCGCCCGCCTGGATCAGCAACTGCTTCGGGTGACCGTAGAACAGGCCGGCGGTCGTGACGTTCGCGTTCTTCCCGAGACCGAGGTAGACGATCATCTTCGGGTCGGCGAGCAGCCCGACCAGCAGGCCGCCGAACAGCCCGGCGAAGCCGTGCGTATAGACCACCCCGAGGGCATCATCCACCCTGTTGAACGGCCAGACCTTCCGCGGCAGGTAACTGAACAGCCCCCAGACCGCAGCCGAGGTGACCAGGCCGATGACGATCGCGCCGACGCCGTTGACGTAGCCGGCCGCGGGCGTGATGCCGACCAGGCCGCAGATCATGCCGTTCACGCCGCCAAGGAAGGTCGGCTTCTTCTCCTTGCCGAACGACATGTCCATGATGATCCAGGTCATCATCGCGACTGCGGTGGCGAGGTTGGTGTTGACCACGGCCGCGGTGGCGTCGGCGCCCGCGAAGTACGGGTCACCGCCGTTGAAGCCGTTCCAGCCCAGCCACAGGATCCCGGCACCGACCGCGACGAACAGCAGGTTGTTCGGTACCGCCTTCTCGCGGTCCCGCTGCAGCCGCGGCCCGACCACCGCTGCCGCCACGAAGCCGGAGACGCCTGCCGCCAGGTGGATCACGTAGCCGCCACTGAAGTCCAGCGCGCCCTTCTGCGCCCAGAAGCCGCCGCCCCAGAGCAGGAACGCGTTGACCGCGTAGGCGAAAGTGATCCAGAGCGGCACGAAGAGCAGCCAGACCTTGAACTTGATCCGGCCGATCACGCTGCCGATGAACAGGATGGGCGTGATCGCCGCGAACACAAACTGGAAGTAGACGAGTGAGCCCTCAGGGAACCTGAACTTCGGCATCAGCCCGTTGAGCAGCGGGATGTTGGCTTGCGCCTGCTCGCCACCCGAGCCCACCACGGTGCCGGGCTTGCCGAGGAAGTCGTAGCTGCCACTATGGATCCACGGCGTCCCGAAGCCCATCTTGAAGGCCCACAGGACCCACACGATCAGGGTCAGCGCGAAGGCGCTGAACACCATCATCATGGTGTTCACGGCCCATTTGCGCTGCACGATCCCGCCGTACAGGACCGCGAGCGCTGGGATGCTCATCAGGCCGACGAGGGTTGCCGCTGTCAACTGCCAGGCGTTGTCGCCGGAACTTAGCCAGCTCGAATAGGGACCCATAAAGCCTCCCGGGGGCGGTGCCGCATCGTGTCGGTCAGGACTGCTCTATGTGTCCCATGGGCGGGTTTCGGCCATGTTTCCCGGTTGTTACGCCGGCGGCAACAGATCTGGTCCCGCGGCTGATTGTGTTAACTTCCCGTTTCCTGATGTCCCTGGCGGTGCTGCGACCACTCCCCGGCCGGACTGGCCATCAGCTCCCCATCGGCCCGGGGCCGCAGGTAGGCCGGGCAACGCGGTACCGCTGAGCAGCCTGACCGGCGTGGTCTCGGCCAAACTTGATGCCCTGCACCGGAGTGCCGGGATATCGTGACGCTGATGCACGAACAGGATACTGGGAGTAATCCAGACGGAACGTCCCACATCGGCCGAGCCACCTTCGGCGACGTGTTCGCGGTCGGCGAGTTCCGCGTGCTATGGATCTGCCAGGTGCTCTCGGTCCTCGGCGATCAGCTGGCCAGGGTCGCGCTGACGCTGCTGGTCTACGACCGCACTCATTCACCGCTGCTCGCGGCTGTCACTTTTGCGGCGAGCGTGGTGCCGACCTTCGTCGGCGGGGTCGCCCTGGCGGGTCTCGCCGACCGGCTCCCCCGCCGACGCGTCATGATCACTTGTGATCTGGCCCGAGCCGTGGGCGTCCTCGCCATGGCTGTGCCGGGAGTGCCGCTGGCTGCATTAGTGGCCCTGCTCTTCACGGTGACCATGATCGGGACACCGTTCACATCCGCGCGCGCGGCCGTCTATCCGGAAATCCTGTCCGCAGACCGGTACGTGCTCGGCAGCGCCGTGACGCTGACCACCTACCAGCTGGCCCAGGTGATCGGATTCGCGGCCGGCGGGGCGATCGTCGGGTTCGTCGGCGTGCGCACGTCGCTGCTGGCCGACGCCGCGACGTTCGCCGCATCGGCGCTGTTCATCCGGATCTGGGTAGGTGAGAGGCCAGCCTCCAGGCCGCCGCAGGAAGACGGCCCGTCACACCTGGCAGACCTGATCGGGGGCGTGCGGCTCGTGTTCGCCCGCCCGGGCTTGCGCACCCCGATGCTGCTCGGCTGGCTCGCCGCCTTCTATAACGCGCCCGAGGGCGTAGCGGCCCCGCTGGCCCAGTCGCTGCATGCCGGGACTGCGGCCGTCGGGCTGATTCTCGCTGCCGCGGCGCTCGGCGCCTCGGTGGGCGCTGTCGCTTTCAGCCGCCTGGTCCGGCCGTCAGCGAGGCTCAGCTGGATGCGCCCGCTGGCCATTGCCTCGTGCGCCGTGCTGACCCTGTTCGCGCTGCGGCCCGGCCTGCCGCTCACGCTGGCCATCCTGTTCTGCTCGGGCGTGTTCGACTGCTTCCAGGTAGCGGCGAGCGCGGCGTTCGTCACCACTGCGCCGGTCGCGCACCGCAGCCAGGCATTCGGCCTTGCTCAGGCAGGAATGAGCCTGGGCCAGGGCACCGCAATGATCCTGGCCGGTGCCGCGGCAGAGCACTTCGCATCTGCGACGGTGATCGCGGTGGCTGGCGCACTTGGCACCGTCACCGCAGTAGCGGTCGCTGCCTCCGGGCCATCCAGGCAGCAGCAGGCGCCGGTGTCCTTATGCGCCGAGCTAATGGATCAACCCGGCTCGCAGGACCTGACGTGCCAGGCGTCCGACAGGCTCTCCTAGTTAGCTCCAGCCGGTGGTCCTCATCTCCGCCTCCCTCCGCCACGTCCCGGATCATGTGCAGCCCGCGGCCGTAGCCCCGCGGCCGTACCGCGCCTTCGTGATTAGCTCCAGCCGGTGGTCCTCATCTCCGCCTCCCTCCGCCACGTCCCGGATGATGTGCAGCGCCGCGGCCGTGCCGCGCCTTCGTGATTAGCTCCAGCCGGTGGTCCTCATCTCCGCCTCCCTCCGCCACGTCCCGGATCATGTGCAGCGCCGCGGCCGTGCCGCGCCTTCGTGATTAGCTCCAGCCGGTGGTCCTCATCTCCGCCTCCCTCCGCCACGTCCCGGATCATGTGCAGGCCCCGCGGCCGTGCCGCGCCTTCGTGATCAGCTCCAGCCGGTGGTCTTCATCTGCGCCTCCCTCCGCTGCGTGACGCATCCTTACATAACCTGCATGTTGCTGATGACACTTTCCCAATTGCAACGTGTGAGACAGTTTCCAGCCATCAATACTTCACGAACTGGGTTCTAACAGTCGATACTGGCAGAAGAGTACGTTAGGTAATTTAGGGTAACAAGTACAGATTGACAGCATCGAGTGACGCACTATTGACAGCGAGTACACTGAATCTGCAAGAATGCGCCCTAAACATTCGCAGATCCTGCCTCAGGCAGCTTCGCCCGGACCCAGCCGGCTCGCCCTGGAGGAGTGTATGAACGTCGCCCGGCGCAGTGCTCTGCACGGGCGCAGACTTGCTCCCAGGACCTGGGAGATCTGGGACATGCCCCGGTGGCTGGCCGCCTTCGTCGTGCTGGTCGTAGCGCTCTATGTGGCAGCCATCGGCCGCGCCGCCAATGGCACAGTGCTGCACCTTGGCGATATCGGCTTGTTCTGCCTCCTGCTGGCCTGCAGCGCCACGACGGTGGAGATGACCCGGCGGGCGGGCGAGAACGTGGGCCTGGTCAAGGACGTCTACGGGGTGTGGGAGCTGCCCGTCGCGATCCTGCTCCCGCCGGTATACGCGCTGATCGCGCCCATCCCACGGGTTGTATTGTCACAATTGCGCGTCCGGCGGGTGCCCACCTACCGCAGGGTGTTCACCGGCGCCTCGATCGGCCTGTCCTACGGCTGCGCCTCGTGGGTCTTCCACTCAGGCCTCCGGACAGCCATCGCCCCGGTGGCAATCCAGGGCGGGCAGACCGCGAAGCTGATCCTAGCGGTGGCGGCCTGCGGCGCGATCCAATGGGCGGTCAACAACAGCCTGGTACTGCCCGCCGTCAAGGGCGCGCATCCGACGGTCCGGGTCCGCGACATGCTTTTCGGCCGTGAGCCGCTCCACAACGACATCACCGAGCTCTGCGTGGCCGTCCTGGTCACGATAGGCGTGGCGATCAGCGTGGTCACCCTCGCGTTCGCGCTTCCCCTCGTCACCCTGCTGCAGCGGTCCTTCCGGCACGCTCAGCTAGTCAACGACTCGCGGATCGACGGCAAGACCGGCCTGCTCAACGCTGGTACCTGGGACCGGGAGGCAGGCGCCGAAGTCGCCCGCGCGCTGCGCACCAGATCCGCTCTGGCCGTGGCCCTGATCGACATCGACAACTTCAAGATGGTCAATGACAGTTACGGTCATCTGGCCGGCGACCGCGCCCTGACTGCGGTGGCCAGTACCGTCAAGATCTTCCTGCGGGAATATGACCTGGTCGGCCGCTTCGGCGGCGAGGAATTCGCCGTGCTGCTCCCGCAGACCAGCGAACTGGATGCGTGGCGTATCGCCGAGCGCATGCGCGCGCAGGTGGCCGAGGTACCCATCGAGGTCGGCGACAAATCCCGCGCAGAGACCATCACGCTGACTGTCTCGGTAGGCCTGGCGACCATGGACGCCAGCACCAGCGAGCTCACCGACCTGCTGGCGGCAGCGGACGTCGCCCTGTACCGCGCCAAGCATGCCGGACGGAACCAGGTGCGGATGGCCGGCCGCACCGAAGAGCCGACCGCGACGTGCGCCGGGCCGGCTGCCCCCCAGGACCAGGGTGACGTCGCGGACCAGTAGGCAGTCCGGCGCGCGGCGCGGACCAGTAGGCAGGCCTTACTGCGCGGCCTCCAGGCCCTGCTGAAGCCGGTTCATGCCGCGCAGCCAGCGGTCGGTCTCGGCCGCCCGGCCCGCGTACAGCTGGGCAACCTCGGGATGCGGCAGGATCAGGAAACGCCCGTCGGCGATGCCCGCGATGGTGGCGTCGGCGACCGCGTCCGGCTCGATAGCGCTGTCGAACAGCAGCACCTCCCCGGGCGCGCCGCTACTCGCCAGCATCGGGGTCCGCACCCCCTGCGGGCAGATGGCCTGCACGGTGAGGCCGCGGTGCGAATAGCTGAGTGCCAGCCATTCGGCGAAGGCGAGTGCCGCGTGCTTGGTAGCCGAATACGGCGCCGACCCCGGCATGGACAGCAGCCCGGCCGCCGACACCGTACAGATCAGGTGCCCGCTGCCGCGCTCCAGCCAGGGCCCGATGAGCAGCCGCGCCGCGCGGACGTGCGCCATCACGTTGACCTGCCAGCACGCGTCCCAGTCCGCCTCGGCCGAGTCAACGCCGGTCCCCCGGGCGACGCCCGCGTTCGCGCAGAACAGGTCGATCTCGCCGAGCCGCGAGCGCGCGCCGGAGATCAGCGCGGCGACACCGTCCTCACTGGCGGCGTCGGCCCCGATCGCGGTCGCGCCGCAGGATTCGGCGACCTGGCCGGCGGCGGTGGCGGCGATGTCGTTGACCACCACGCGCGCGCCCTCGGCCGCGAGCCTGCGTGCCAGTGCCGCGCCGATGCCGCTGCCCGCGCCGGTCACCACGACTCCGGCCCCGGCGACGGACTTCATCGCGCCCTGCTCGCAGTGGCGGCTGGCAAGTCAGCGAGACCTGCCAGCGACCCTCGGTGCCAGTCCGGGGTGCCGAAACCGATCGACGAGCTCTTAGCCCTTTTTAGGTAGAGATGCGCCGGATGCTCCCAGGTGAAGCCGATGCCGCCATGCAGCTGCACGCATTCCTGCGCGGCGGACACCGCGGCGTCGGAGCAGGCGGCTTTCGCCAGCGCGACGGCGACCGGGCTGTCGGGATCGCCGGCGGCCAGGCAGGCCGCCGCGTACCTGGACGCGGCCCTGGCCTGCGTCACCAGCACCCAGATGTCAGCGAGCCGGTGCTTGAGCGCCTGGAAGGATCCGACCGGGCGGGCAAACTGATGCCGCTCCTTGACATAGGCGACGGTCATGTCCAGGCACCGCTCGGCGACGCCCAGCTGCTCGGCGGCCAGTACCGCGGCCCCGGCGGTCAGCGCCGCCGCGATCGCGCGCTCAGCCGCCTCGCCCGAGGCGACGAGCTGGCCGCTGGCATTGTCGAAGCCGATGTCGGCCAGCTGCCTGGTCGAGTCGAGCGACGTCACCGGGGCCCTAAACACGCCGGCGTCTCCCGCGGACACCTCGTACAGCCCGAACGGCACGCCGTCGGCGGGTACCAGCAGGACATCGGCCGGCAGCGCGTCGGCAACGCAGGACACCGACCCGGTCAGGCGATACGCCCCTGACGTTCCGGCCGGATCCGGCGCGCCGAGCCGGACGGTCACCGCTGGCCTGGCGCCCGGCGCGGACGCGAACGGAACGGCGAGCGCCGCCGTGACGCTGCCGTCGCCGAGGACGGCGAGGAGGTTGGCGTCGGCCGCCGACAGCACCGCCGTGGTCGCCACGACGGCACTACCAAGGTAGGGAACGGGGGCCACCGCCCGGCCTAGCTCCTCCGCCACTACTGCCGCCTCGCGGTAGGACGCCCCGGCGCCGCCGTGCTCCTCGGGCACGAGCAGCCCGGCGCAGCCCAGGTCGGCGCCGAGCACCCGCCACAGGCCGGTGTCATAGGGCTCGATCGTCTCGGTCCTGGCCAGCACGTCAGGCCAGGTGCACCGGTCCTCGAGCAGCGCGCGGACAGCAGCCCGCAGGTCCGTCTCGTGTTCGCTGTACAGCAGGTCGAGTATGTGCCCGGCGGCGACGTCAGGCTCGGCAGTCTGGCTCAACGCGGCAGGTCCTTCCACGGCACGCCGACATCCGCCCGTGTCTCGGGCGGCAGGCCCAGCACTCGCTCGGCGATGATATTCCTGAGGATCTCCGAGGTTCCGCCCTCGATCGAGTTGCCCCGTGCCCGCAGGTACCGGTATCCGGCGTCGCGGCCGTAGAAGTCGGTCGCGTCCGGCCTGCGCATCGTCCAGTCCCCGTAGCGCAGCCCGTCAGCTCCGGTCAGCTCGACCTCGAACCCGGAAATCTCCTGATTGAGCCGCGCGAAGACCAGCTTGGCCGCGGACCCTTCGGGACCCGGATGGCCAGCGGCGAGCTGCTGGCGCAGCCGCACCCCGGCGAGCCTGGCCACCTCGGCTGCCGCCCACAGCCGCAGCAGCGTGTCATGCAGGCCGGGGGTGCGCAGCTCGGGCCGCTCCCGCCAGGTCCGGGCCGCCGAGCCGATCATGCCGCCCTCCCTGAGCACTGCGATCCCGCCGCCGATGGACACCCGCTCGTTCATCAGCGTCCCGGTGGCAACCCTCCAGCCCTCGCCGACGGCCCCGATCCGGTCGGCATCCGGGATCGTCGCATCGGTCAGGAAGACCTCATTGAACTCGGCCTCTCCGGTGAGCTGGCGCAACGGCCTGACCTCGACCCCCGGCGCTGTTATATCGAGGGAGAAATAGGTCATGCCCTGGTGCTTGGGCAGGTCCGGGTCGGACCGGGCGAGCAGCAGCGCACGCCTGGCCCGATGCGCGGCGGACGTCCAGACTTTCTGGCCGGTCACCGCCCAGCTGCCGCCGTCCGTGCTGCGGACCGCCCTGGTGGCCAGGCTGGCCAGGTCGGAGCCTGCGCCAGGCTCGCTGAACAGCTGGCACCAGACCTCCTCGCCCGTCCACAGCGGCCGCAGCCAGCGCCGCCGCTGCTCGTCGGTGCCGAACGCGAGGATCGTAGGCGCGGCCATGCCCAGGCCGATCCCGATCCGCCGCGGGTTGTTGGTCGGCGCGCCCGCGGTGGCGAATTCCGCGTCGACCACTTGCTGCAGCGACCGTGACAGGCCCTGCCCGCCGAGGCCGGCCGGGTAGTGCACCCAGGCAAGCCCGGCGTCGAACCTCGCGCGCAGGAACTCCAGCCGGTCCATCGTCGCCGGGTCGCGCGTGGCCAGGAATTCGCGTACCTGGCCACGCAGCTCGTCAGCGCCGACGCCCATTAGCACAGCGGGCCGCCCGCGGCGTAGATCACCTGGCCAGAGACATAGCCAGCGCCCTCGCTGGCCAGGTACGAGATCAGTCTCGCGATGTCCTCCGGCTGGCCGACCCTGGCGACCGGGATCTGGGAGGCGGCCGCCTTCTGGAAGTCGGCGAACTCCATCCCGAGCTTGGCCGCGGTGGCGGCGGTCATGTCGGTGGCGATGAATCCGGGCGCGACACAGTTGGCGGTGACGCCGAACTTGCCGAGCTCGATCGCGAGGGTCTTGGTGAAGCCCTGCACGCCGGCCTTGGCCGCGGAGTAGTTGACCTGGCCGCGGTTACCCAGTGCCGAGCTTGACGACAGGTTGATGACCCGGCCGAACTTCTGGTCCACCATGTACTTCTGACACGCCCGGGTCATCAGGAACGCACCGCGCAGGTGCACGCCCAACACCATGTCCCAGTCGTCCTCGGTCATCTTGAACAGCATGGCGTCCCTGGTCACCCCGGCGTTGTTGACCAGGACGACCACCGGCCCGAGCTGGCTGGCCACGGCCTCGACCGCCGCGCCGACCTGATCGGCGTTGGCCACGTCGGCGCCGACCGCGACCGCGCGCCCGCCGGCGGCGGTGATCGCGTCCACGGTGGCGGCGCAGTCGGACTCCTTCAGGTCGAGCACGCCTACCGCCATCCCGTCTGCGGCGAGCTGAGCGGCAACTGCTGCACCGATGCCGCGCGCTCCGCCGGTAACAATGGCGACCCGCTGTGTTCCGTTTGACATTTGTCCTCCTGGTGGGTGTTTGTCCTCGGTTTGCTTGTCGGTGTTATCGTCGGCCCGCCAGCTGCGCTCCAGCAGCGCGCCAGCCGTAACTCCAGTGTTCGCTAGCTATACTTCCGCAACTCCCGCCGGGCCAGCGAGCGCTTGTGCACCTCGTCGGGCCCGTCGGCGAGCCGCAGGCTCCTTGATCCCGCCCAGAACTGGGCTAGCGGGAAGTCCTGGCTGATGCCGGCGGCCCCGTGGGCCTGGATGGCCTTGTCGATCACCCACCCGGTCATCGCCGGGGTCGCGATCTTGATGGCCTGGATTTCGGTGTGGGCGCCCTTGTTGCCCACCGTGTCCATCAGCCATGCGGTCTTCAGCACCAGCAGCCTGGCCGACTCGATCCGCACCCTGGCCTCGGCAATCCAGTCCTGGATCACGCCCTGGGTGGCCAGCGGGCTGCCGAACGCGACCCGGTCGGTGACCCGCCGGCACATCAGCTCGAGTGCCCGCTCCGCCGCCCCGATCTCGCGCATGCAGTGATGGATCCGGCCAGGACCGAGCCTGGCCTGGGCGATCGCGAAGCCCTCGCCCTCGGCGCCGAGCAGGTTCTCCACCGGAACCCGGACGTCGCGGAACTCAACCTCGGCGTGGCCGCCGTGGGTCGGGTCGAGGAATCCGAATACCTGAAGGCCGCGCTTGACCGTCACACCAGGAGTCTGGGTCGGCACCAAGACCATCGACTGCTGCCGGTGCCGCTCGCCGTCCGGCGCGGTCTTGCCCATCACGATGAGGATCTCGCAGCGCGGGTCCATCGCGCCCGTCGACCACCATTTGCGGCCGTTGATCACGTAGTGGCCGCCAACGCGCTCGATCCTGGTGGCGATGTTGTTGGCGTCCGACGAGGCGACGTCGGGCTCGGTCATGCAGAAGGCGGACCTGATCCTGGCGTCCAGCAACGGCCGGAGCCAGCCTTCCTGCTGTTCGGCGGTGCCGAACTCGGCCAGCAGTTCCATATTGCCGGTGTCCGGTGCCGCGCAGTTGAGTGCTTCAGGCGCAAGGCGGGGGCTGTGCCCGGTTATCTCGGCCAGCGGCGCGTACTGCAAATTGGTCAGGCCGGCCCCGAAGCGCGGTGCCTCCTCCGCTTCCCCTGGCTTCCTGGTCAGGAACAGGTTCCACAGGCCGCGGCTGCGCGCCTCGGCCTTGAGCTCGTCGATCACCGCAGGCCGCTGCCAGATCTGGCCGGCCGCGGCTGCCTCGGCCACCTGCTCGGCGAAGTCTTTCTCGGCCGGGTAGACGAAGGCATCCATGAAGGCCAGCAGCTGGCCGCGAAGTTCTTCTGTGCGCGCGTCGTACCCGAAGTCCATCTGCCGCCTCCACGAGTCCGGACAAGACTATCTACTGCCCGGTTTGATCCCACGCTACGCTCTGCATAGCGCAGGTCGAGACGATCAAGCAAGCAATTGACGCCAAGCCGACGATGCCGCACGGATCCGGTGATGACCTCGCAGGTGCTGCGGGCGCTCCAATCGCTGGCGTGGCCGGGCCGGCAGGCCGGTGAGCTGCCGAGCTAGCCGGGCGGCCTGCGCCAGCAGCGGGTCCCGCCTCCGCAGCAGGCCCCTACCTGAGCAGCGGGCCCGTCCCTGCGCAGCAGGCCCCTACCCGAGCAGCAGCCGGCTGATCCGGCGGCCGGCGACGTACAGGCCGACCAGGCCCATCAAGGCCAGGTAGAGCACGTGCAAGAGCAGTCCTGGGCCGACAACGCCGAGGGTCAGGCCGCGCAGCAGCGCCACGCCCTGGTAGAGCGGCGTCCATTCGACGATGATCTGGACCGGCCGCGGATAGACGCTCAGCGGGTAGAACGTCGTCGAGAACAGGAACATCGGGAGCGTGGCCAGGGTGACGAACTCGAAATGCTGCCAGCTGGTCATGTAGGTGGTGGCGGCCATCCCGGCGGCGGCGAAGCCGAAGGCGATCAGCAGCGCCGCGGGCAGCGCCGCGATTCCCCATGCCGAGTACACCAGGCCCATGGCGAGCATGACCACCATGAACGCGGCCGCATACAGCCCGCCCCGCAGCAGCGCCCAGCCGATCTCGCCGAGCGCGATATCGCCGGAGCGCATCGGCGTGGCCAGCGCGGCGTCGTAGAACTTCGCGTACTTCAGCCTGAAGAACACGTTAAAGGTCGAGTCGAAGACGGCGCCGTTCATCGACGAGGTGGCGAGCAGCGCCGGGGCCACGAAGCTCGTGTAGCTGACTGGCTGGCCGCCTGGCCCGGTCACCTGGCCGACCAGCGCGCCGATGCCGACCCCGATCGACAGCAGGTAGAACAGCGGTTCGAAGACGCCAGACAGCAGCGTCAGCCACGCATGCTGGTAGGCCCGCGCGTGCCGCTCGATCAGGTGCACGCTGCCGCGGCCGCCCAGGGCCCGGGCACTGGCCAGCATCGGGGCAGGCAGCACGCGGAGCGGGATCTCCCGCAGCGACTGCACGGTCCGCTCAGACATAGACGATCCGCTCAGACATAGACACGGTCCGCTCGGACATGGACACGGTCCGCTCAGACATAGACGCGATCCGCTCAGACATAGAGCCGCCGCCGGTAGGTGCGCCGCCCGACCGCGATCCCGGCGGCGGCGAACACGGCCAGGTAGGCAACGTGCACCAGCGCGCCGGCCAGGTCGGCCGTCCCGAGGCTGAGCGCGCGGCAGAGGGCGACACCGTGCCAGAGCGGCGTAGCGTAGGCCACCGGCCTGATCCAGGCGGGCAGCTGGGCGATGGGAAAGAAAGTCCCTGAGAACAGGAAAAGCGGGATCATCCCGAACCTGAAAATGACCGCGAACGACTGGTCCTTGGTCCGCGTCACCGCCCAGGCTTCGATCGGGGCGGCGAACGCTAGGCCGGTGAGCACGGCGACGGGTACCGCCGCCAGGACCCAGTAGGAGCGCGGCGCGCCGAAGGCGGCCATGACCACGAGGAAGATCGAGGAATTCATGATCAGCCGCAATGTAGTGAACAGCAGGTGCCCGTGGAAGAGATCGGCGGGACGCAGCGGTGACGCCACGGCGGCCTGGTAGGTCTTCAGCCACTTGATCGACCCGAGAATCGGGTAGGTCGACTCCCCCATAGCTGTCTGCATCGCCGCCGCCGCCAGCAATCCCGGGGCCAGGTACGCCAGGTAGCTGACGCCGCCGAGGCGCCCTTGGCCATGAGCGTCGACGAGCGCGCCTAGGCCGAGGCCCATAGCGCCGAGGTAGAGCAGCGGGTTCAGCACGCTGGAGTAGATCGAGCCCTGCCAGGTGCGCCGGTAGTTGGTCAGCCAGGCCCGGAGTGCCCGGACGGCCAGCGACCACTGGGTAGCCGCGGCCACCGGCGCCCGGACGGCCGACGCCGCAGGTGGCGAAGCCGAGGCCGCCATCAGTCCTCCAGCCGCCTGCCGGTGAGCCGCAGGAAGACATCCTCCAGCGTGCTACGGCGAACCAGGGATGTCAGCGGCTCGAGACCGAGGGAACGGACGGTGGCCAGCGCGCGGTCCCCGTTAAGAACGTAAAGCAGTATCCGGTCGGCGAGAATCTCCATCCGGTCGGCGGGAGCGTCCGCGAGCTTCTCCCCCGCCTGCTCATGCTCAGCCGGGTCGAACCGGAGCTCAAGCACCTCGGGGGTGGAGTACTGCCCGATCAGATCCCTGGGCGAACCCTCCGCCGCGATCTTGCCGCGGTCCATCACCACGAGGCGGTCGCACAGCTGCTCGGCCTCGTCCATGTAGTGCGTGGTCAGGACGAGGGTGACGCCACGGCGCTTGAGCCGGAAGAGCCGGTCCCAGACCACGTGCCTGGCCTGCGGGTCCAGGCCGGTCGTGGGCTCGTCAAGGAGCAGGATCTCCGGCTCGTTGATCAGTGAGCGGGCGATGGTGAGCCGCCGTTTCATCCCGCCGGACAGCGGCTCGACCTGATCGTTCGCACGGTCGGACAGCTGCACGAAGTCGAGCAGCCGGGCGGTACGCGCACTGATCACATCCCGTGGCAGCCCGAAATAACGTCCGTATATGAGCAGGTTCTCCCGGACTGTCAGCTCGACGTCGAGGGTGTCTTCCTGCGGGACGACGCCGAGCCGGGCCCGGATCGTGGCGCCGTCAGCGACCGGGTCCATGCCGAATATGGTCAGCTCGCCGGAGCTGGGCGGCGAGACGCAGCCGATCATCCGCATCGTGGAGGACTTGCCAGCGCCGTTCGGGCCGAGGAATCCGAAAGCCTCGCCCCGGCGCAGGTCGAAGTCGATCCCGTCGACGGCTACCGCGCCACCGAAGCTCTTCGCCAGGCCACGAGCATGAATCAGCACGTCGGGAGCGCACACGCCCGCGACACTACCCGGCGGGTCTGACATTTCCGAGCGAGTTTACGGCTAGGGTAAAAGGAAAGAGTCCGTATACACGGCGCCTGGATTTCCCCCGATTCGCCACCGGCCGTCCGGCTCGGGGTACCCTCGCAGGCAACGCCTCTGCAGGTCCGGCATGCCCGGAGGGTTACGGGAAAGGGGACAGGTGAGCTTCGCCCGCAAGCTCTACGAGCGGTTCCGGCTCTTGCTCCATGAGGTAGCCAAGTTCGGAGTGGTCGGCGGAATCGCGTTCATCGTTACCGAGCTCTTCTTTAACCTGCTGATTCAGCTAGGCCTGGACACCTTCGCGGCCAACGCAGGGTCGACCCTGCTCGCAGCGGTCGTGGCCTTCGCCGGCAACCGCTACTGGACGTTCCGGCATCGCGAGCGAACCGGCATGGGGCGCGAGACCGTCCTGTTCTTCGCGTTCAACGCGGTCGGGATACTGATCCAGCAGGCCTGCATCGAGGTGGCCAAGCACGAATTCAGCCGGCACGACAAGCTCACCGTGAACGCCGCGTTCCTCGTCGGAGTGGTGCTCGCCACGCTGTTCAGGTTCTGGTCGTACCGCAAGTGGGTGTGGCGGCTCGCCGAACCTGATGCCGAGCCGACTCCCATCGAGCCGATCGCAGCAGCAGCCCAGGTGAGCGCGAATGAGCCGCACGAGCAGATCGTGGTCTCCTCCGGCCCAGGACGGCACCGGGCAGATCGCCCGTGATGAGGCAATCCGCTGGCGGGCCAGCGGATCGCGCTGCGGCTAGAACCCGTCCTCGGCTCGCGTCCCCTGCGCGGCGCTCGTTCTCGGCGGCGCTTCTCGGCGGCGCTTCTAGGCGGCGCAGCCAGTTCCGGCCCTGGCGAGCATGCTCGGCAAGGGCACCGCGAGGGCCAGGGCTGCCTGGGACTGCGTGAGCGTACCCGTCGCCACCAGCCTGCCTATGACGTGGATCTCTCTTGCCCGGGCTGCCGCCGGGTGGGTCAGCGGGTCGTCTACCGAGGGCCCCTGCACCAGGCCGGCCATCATGGCGGCCTGGGGCCAGGACAGTCCAGCGGGCCGCACACCGAAGTAACCGCAGCTCGCCGCAGCGAGCCCGTAGTAGCCGTTGCCGAAATAGACCACGCCCGCATACATCCGCAGGATCTGGCTCTTGGTATAGGTCAGGTAAAGCTTGACCGCGAGCGCTACCTGCTCGGCCTCAACCGTTACGCCCGAGCGCCCCTGCGTGTACAGCACCTTGGCAAGCTGCTGATAGAGCGTGGCACCGCCCTGGTCGCCATTGCCGGTCAGGTAACTTTCAGCCACCCGGCCGATCGCGAAGATGTCGATCCCCGGCTCCGAGTAGAACCTGTGGTCCTCGGTGGCGACCAGGGACGCCGCGAACCTGGCCGGGACGGGGGGGCCCGGGTAGACGGCACGATGGGCGGTAGCCTGTGCCCTGGCGATCTGGCGGGCGTTACCTACTGACGGCGTCACCAGCAGCAATGCGCCGAACGCCAGGCCCGCCAAGATGACCAGAACGACCAGGAGCACGGCTATCCGGCGCAGGATCCGCCAGGCCCTTCGCCGCCTGGGCCGGTACCCAGCAGAAGGGACGTACTGCGGGCGGCCCCTGGCGGCTGCTGCCGTGCCGCGGACTGGCAGCGGAACCGTGGGGTCACCAGAGCGCGCACTCTCCCCAGCTGGTCCACGAATCATCGTCCCGCCGTTCCGGATCCGGCCTGCGGTGAGTCAGGCCGTGGACAACCACAATTGTGCCCGCTGCGTCCGTCAGGTCAAACGATCAGACCGCTCGCGTGGTGCCCATCGGCTGAGCCGTCCGTTTAGCCACGGCACGCATCCCGGTGCGGCGCTATGATCCGGCCGTCGGGCAGCAGATCCCCGGTGTCCTCGAATATGACGACGCCGTTGCACAGCAGGCTCCAGCCCTGGTCCGGGTGGGCGGCCACGACATGGGCGGCCTCACGGTCCAGCGCATCCGGCTGCGGACAGGGCGGCCAATGCGGACAGTTCATGATCCCTCCCCGGGTACGGTGCTCGGCCCAAGGTGGAACTCCGTAACCACCATCGCTCTGGGGCCAGCGTCGTGGCAAGCGGGCATACGCAACACATGCGCCGCCCCGGCAAATCGCCCCGTCACGCATACGGCTGCGGCCAGCACCACGGCGACCGCTCCGGGCGCGCTCTACGCTAAGGTGATTAGGCTCGCCGGATAAGCGGGCAGGTGCTAGCACCGGGACGTGGCCCAGCTTGGTAGGGCACTTGACTGGGGGTCAAGGGGTCGCGGGTTCAAATCCCGCCGTCCCGACCAGAACGTGCAGGTCAGAAGGGGTTTCGGAAATCCTCCGAGACCCCTTTTCGATCTTCGGGAGCCAGACGGGGAGCCACTCACTCACGCGGACTTGCGCTTCTTCTTGAAGATCTTGTCCATGGCCGTTGCGCCCTTGGTCAGCGCGGGCCGGATCTCGTGCCGGTAGACGGTCTCAGTGACGCTGGTCGACACATGCCCGACAAGCTGGCTGATGTCCTCCAGCGGGACATCACTCGCGCTCAGGATGGACACGAACGAGTGCCGCAGCTCGCGCGGAATCCAGTCCTCGCCCAGTCCGGCCGCCTTCGTGATCTCCGCGAACTCGCGGCGGACCTGCCACCGGTCGAGCGGCGTTCCGTCCACGCGGCAGAACACCAGGTCGTGATCTTGCCACGCCTCCCCCGCCCGCAGTCGCTCGGCCGCCTGACTCTTGCGATGCTCCTTGAGCGCCGCCGCCACCTTCTTGGGCATCTGGAGGACCCGCCTCGATCTCCTGGTCTTGGTCTCACCCTTCGCCCGTACGGAGCGGTAGACCGCCACGGTGCCCGCCTCCAGGTCGACCTCAGCCCAGTGCAGCGCCCGCGCCTCTTCCGTACGCACGCCGGTCAGCAGCGACAGGATCACGTAGGCCGAGAGCCGGAAGTCGGCACCCGATCCCAGCGCCCCGAGCAGGCTGACCGCCTGGTCGAGCGTCATCGCCTGAGACGGGCGACCCGGCCTGCCTTCGGGAATCGTGATCAGGCTCGCCACATTCCGCCGCACCTTGTCACGCGCCTGAGCGTGGCGGATCGAGCGCTCAAGGATCTGGTGAATGAGTCGCAGCGAGCGAGTCGCCAACTCCCCCGCCCGCTCGTCTATCCACACGTCCAGGCGATCCGCGGTCAGTTCCTTGAGCTTGATCGCTCCTATCTGCGGGATCAGGTTCTTTCCGGCTAGCGACCTGTAGTTATCGACCGTGGCCTTTGACTTTCCCCTGAGCCCCTTGTCGAGAAAGTCTTCCACCGCGCCCTTGACGGTGTAGCCGAGTCCGGCTGTGACACCGGCCTCCAGGTCGTCAACGACCTCACGCAGCTTGTCCTTGACCTGAGCCTTGGTCCTGCCCTTGCGCTTGACTCGCAGTCGCTTGCCCGTAGCGTCGAAGCCGCAGCTCACAGCACCCGTGAAACCCCCTCCCTCCGGGTAGATAGATGCTTCGTACTTACCGATCATGATTTTCACTCGAAGCTTTCCTTCCGTTTCTGACTACTATTCTTCTATTCTATTATGTCCCGATACATTGGTCGAGTGTTTTCGGCGCTCAATGACCGCAAGCCCTGGGTAATCATTCATGTCAGCTTGCCTTTTCGAGCGCCGAGATAAATTCGGCGAGATGCTCCTCAGTTATTCGACGTGATTTTCCTATCTTGATGCTGCGAAGCCACGGCCGTTCCAAGATCGTTTAAAGGGGTTTGAATCACGATTCGTGGCGGATGTTGCGATGTGATCATGAGCGGCGTGTCGGGCGGGGGGATGTGACGAAGCTCCGGTAGGAACAGGGGTC
>JBEKIF010000021.1:0-76431 GCA_050011895.1 Streptosporangiaceae bacterium
CGGAACAAGACGATGATCTTGTCCGGCTTGTCGCTGGTGCTGTGCGGCTCGGTGACCGGCCCGTCGGCCCGGACCAGCACCGCCCCGTCGATCCCGTAACGCTGGCCGAGCGCGCCGACCACCTTGTCACCGGCCACCACCGGCGCCGCCAGCGAGCCCAGCTGGGCCAGGTTCGCGGACAGATCCGCGTCGGTGTAGCAGACCACATGCCGGCCGGTGCCGTTCGCCCGGGTCGGATCGGTCCCGACCGCGGCGGCCAGCCCGGCCAGTATCGATCCGCCCTTGCGGGACTGCTCGGTCGAGATCAGCTGGTCGAATGCGGGGCTGACCGGGATGTCACCCCCGATCACCTCCGCCAACCTGAGCACTGTCACGCTGCGATGACCTTTCCTCGGGTAGCCCTCGGCCCCCGCGATGTCGGTCATCAGGTCGGCACTCGAGGGCCGGTCCGGACATCCGTCGTCGCAGGCGATGATGCTCCACGTAACGCCGGGCAGGCCGCCGGTCAGCCAGTCGAGCTGGCCGACCTTGGCCCGTACGAAGTCCTCCCCGTGCGGGTGCGCTGCACGGGGGAGCATGCGGCCCGTCTCTCCGTACATGGCCCACACCACGGTCAGGTGGATAGGCCCGGTGAGCTCGGCCAGCCGCCGCCGCGAACGAGCCGCGGCAATCGCTTCGGCCGCCACCGCCGGACCGTGGCTGCCCGCGGCACGCCCCGCCGCCGCGCGGCCCTCGACCAGGGCGGAGGCCACGTCGAGCACCGCCTGGTTCTGACCAGAGTCCGTGAGGTCGCGCACCGGCACCAACGTCTTGTCCATAGCCCGAGCATGCCAGGGCTCCCGGCTCCCGGCTCCCAAGCCCCCGGGCCCAGCCGCCAGCGTGACGAGCCCGGCGAAACGTTTCCCGGAATGGCTGCGTGCGGTCTCGGCGGGGTGTCACGGTCGCCGCCGCGGGTTTGCTAGGTGTCCGCACCGGGATCCGGTGAGTCCCGCGGAACCCGCGATGGCAGGCGCGCGATGACGAGGATGGCGCCGCCGAGGGCGACGGCGGCGCCGACGGCCAGCGCCACCTCGTTGCCGCTCATGAACGCGGCGCGGGCGGTGTGGGCCAGCAGGGCGCCGGCGGCACCCCCGGCGTGGGCAGCGACGGCGAGGGCGCCGCCGAGTGAGCCGAGGATGGTCTGCGCGGCGGCGGCCGGCACGGGCCGGCCGGCCAGCGCCGTGCTCAGGTGATCCTGGTATCGGGTCGACAGCACGCTCCCGATCACGGCGACGCCGAGCGCGCCGCCGACCTGCAGGGCGACGGCGTTGGAGGCTGATCCGATCCCGGAGTCGCCCTGGGGGACCGAGCCCACGACGGAGTTCGTCGCTGTCGGCAGCAGCAGGCCGGCCCCCAGGCCGATCAGCAGCAGGCCGGGAACCACTTCCCCGTAGGTCGTGGTAACCGCGGACACGTCGGAGATCTGCCACAGGCCGCCGGCGATCGCCGTCAGGCCGGCGGCAACGGTGAACTTGAGCCCGATGACGCGAGCCAGGATCGGGGACAGCGGCGCGCTCGCGCCGAGCACGGCGGCCATGGGCAGGATGCGCAGCCCGGCCTGCAGCGGCGAGAAGCCGAGGTCGAACTGCAGGAACTGCGTCTGGACGAACAGCGCCCCCAGCAGCCCGAAGACCCCGAGGGTCTCGGCCGCCGCGGCTACCGAGAACCGGCGGTCAGAGAAGAAGGCCAGGTTCAGCATCGGATGGCTGCTGCGGGCCTCCCAGCCGACGAAGGCGCCGAGAACGACAAGGCTGGCCAGCCCGACTCCGATTACCTCCGCTGAGGCCCAGCCCCTGGCCGGAGCTTCGATGATCGCCCACAGCAGCAAGCCAAGGCCGGTGATCGACAGCACCGCCCCCCCAGGATCGGGCCGGGCGGCGGCCGGGTTCTTCGAGTCGGGCACCAGCACCAGGGCTCCCGCGAACGCGGCGACCACGATCGGGACGTTGACCAGAAACACTGAGCCCCACCAGAACCGGGCGAGCAGCAGGCCGCCGGCGATCGGGCCGATCGCGATACCCAGGCCGATGGTCCCGGCCCACACGCCAATGGCCCGGGCCCGCTCCGCCTGGTCGCGGAACACGTCGTTGATGATCGACAGCGACGGGGGGATCGTCAGCGCCGCACCGGCGCCCATCACCGCCCGCCACCCGATCAGCAGGTCCACCGAACCTGACAGCGCCGCGCCGACCGATGCTGCGGCGAAGACGGTCAGGCCGATCAGAAAGAACCGCTTGCGCCCGAACCGGTCGGCCAGGCTGCCGCCGACGAGCAGCAGGCCCGCGAACACCATCGCATAGGAGTCGACGATCCACTGTAGTTCGCTTGAGGTAGCGGCCAGCTTCCGGACCAGGGTCGGCAGGGCCACATTGAGTATCGTGTTGTCCACATTGACTATCAGCGCAGACGCGCACACCACCACCAGCACGGCCCACCGGTGGCCGCCTCGTTTCCCATCCCGCGTGGCTGCAAGCCGCGTCAGCATGCCGGTAAGCCCCTAGGTCGGTCATCGGGACGACGCGCAAGTCCGGAACGGCGCCGGGCGCCTCGCGAATCTCGTGTGGGTCCGCTCTGCGCGTCGGCGCGGGGGGTGAGCGCCATCAGCTCCCTCGATACTGAAGAGTATTGAATACTCGCGAGTATGCTCTTGGGCATGGGCGATGTCAACGGCATGGCGGCCCGGGGCCCGGCGGGCGCGGCAAGCCCGCCCGCCCTGCCCCCCGTGCGAGCCCGGCGGCCGGGGCGTGCGGCGGTGCGCCGCCGGTTGCTGGACGCGGCGCTGGAAGTGTTCGCTGAATACGGCTTCGCCAGCGCGAACCTGGATCAGGTCGCGGCGGCTGCTGGCCTGACGAAGGGCGCGATCTATTCCAATTTCACAAGCAAGGACGACCTCTTCTTCGCCATGATGAAAGACCAGGCGCTGAACCGGGTCGAGGCCGTCCGGACCGTCCTAGGCGGCACGTCACCCGGCACTCACGGAGAGCAGACCCTGCACGACATCGGGCGCCTTCTCACCGGGGCGTTCACCGAACAGCAGGAATGGCAGCTGGTCTTCCTGGACTTCTGGCAGCGGGCCGTCCGGGACGACGATGTGCGCGCCCAGTTCGTCGCTCACCGGCGAGCCTTGCGCGCTGCGATAGCCGACCCCGTCGAACAGATCCTCGGGCAGGCTCATGCCCTGGGCGAGCTCACCGTTGACGATGTCGTCACCGTGGTGCTGGCACTCAACAACGGCCTGGCCATCGAGCAATACGTCGATCCTGACCTCGTCAGTGATGATCTGTTCGGGCGAGTCCTCGCACAGTTGCTGCGCTAGGCCGGAACGCCAGGCCGGAACGCCAGGCACCCGGAGCGTCCCGCTGCCGGGCTGAGCAGGGCAGGGGGCCCGGCCCTCATAGGGTCAGAACAATACGTCGGATGATTTGATCAACTGATTGACGGTAATTGCTTCGAATTTATACTGATGGAATTGCGGGAACGTTCGGATGTCAGGACATGGCGAACTCCCACCAGGTCCGAGGCCGCCGCTAACTGCTGGGCAGCGGCGTGGTGCAGCGGATTTGCGGGTTCGCGCCCAAGTAGTTGAGGGGGCCGGCAAGGATCGTCACAGCAGTCGTGCTGGCCTTGCTGCAGCTGCCGATGGTGCCGTGGTAATCGCCACGCTGCCCGGCCGCGAAGGCGCCGATGACCAGCCAGATGATAAGAAGCGCCGATCCGATGTGCATGTGGCCTCCCTCGGCGTTATTAGCGACCTTAAATCAAAGAGACAGCCAGTAACAGCTGCCGATCTTTACCCGGGCCCTGGAGTGAAGCCTACCCAGGCGCGGCGATGCCGAGTCCGGTATGCGCCGAGCGTCGTGCTTTTCCAGAAATCTGGAAGCTGGCGTAGTCTTTCTGGAAGATGGGCGGGCTCTTCATGGTGGGATGTCACGCGCAGGGCGCGTTCTGCGGTCAGGACGTCCAGCCGGAGGCTAGGTCGATCAGGGTCAGCTCGTTGGCGTGAACGCGCTCCTGGCCGACTCCGAAGTGCGGCGGGTAGAGCAGCGCCCAGTCAACGATCTCGGCGTAGCGCCGCAACTGGCGGGCGACGTCTTCTGATGTGCCGAACACCGCACGTTCGTCGACCATCGCCTCTCCGGCAGCGATCACGCCGGGCACGTCGCCGCGTGCGAGAGCAGCCCGGGCCGCTGCGCGCTCTGCGGTGAACTGGCCGTTAGGGAACAGCGCGTCGTAGCCCTTGGGCGTGGAGTAGAAACCGACCTGGGCCGCGGCGTCCCGGCGCGCGGCGCGCGGGTCGGTGCTGGCCGAGGCGACGATCTGCGTGGTCATCCGCAACTGTGTCACGTCCCGGTTCGCTCGGGCAGCGCCCTTCGCCAGGGCCGGGCGGGCGATGTCGCGCAGGTAGGCGGCCGAGGCGACGGTGTGTCCGACGAACCCGTCCGCGCATTCTCCGGCGACGCCGACCATATGCTCACCCACGCCCGCCGCCATGATCGTGACGCTGTCGGGCAGCGCGGTGCGGTCGTAGTGCGCCAGCGAGATGTGGTCGAACCTGCCCGCATACTGGAACGGGCCGCTGCGATGCGCGATCAGCCGCCGGATCAGTTCGATCCGCTCCCGGACCTGTGGCGCGGGGTGCTGCAGCGCGGTCCCGTACCAGTCCTGGTTCATCCGGCGGGTGCTGCTGCCCACACCCAGCACGAAGCGGCCATCGGCGATCGCCTGGACGTCGGCAGCAGCCGATGCAAGCGCCAGCGGCGAGCGGGCGAACAGCGGAGTGACGCTGGTGCCGACAATCGAATTCTCAGAGACTGCCGCGAACGCCGCGGCGCGGGTGAGACTGCTCCTGTTGTAGTAGTCGATCGTCCACAGCGAGTGCACGCCAGCCCGGTCGGCCGCCCGGACCACCCGCAGAGCGTCGGCCGGGTTCTCGTCCATGACCACGAGCCCGACCTTCATTGTGTTCTCCCTCCGCCGCAGCTGCGCCGGGGCCGCGGCGCCGGCACCGGCACCGGCACAGCACGAGAGTACCGGTCAGGATCGCCCGCGTGGATCACCGTCCGCGCCCGAATCTCAGTCAGCGCGGCGCCGGTAGTGCACCGGGCCCGGCCGCGCGGCGCCTGGCCTGCGGCCGGAGCTTGGCCGGCGGCGGGGATCACTTCAGACGGCTCGATCACTGCGGTGCCCTGCCTGCGTACGGCCGGGGAAGGCTTCGTTTGACTGTTCCGCCCCGCGATGAACATAGATGCGTCCCCGAACCGGCGCTAGCTGGCGTGAACGCGCCAGATATCGCGGGCTGCAGCCGCATCTGCGTTAGAGTCGCGGGATGCCGACGTTCCGGATCAAGGAAGCAGCGAACCTGCTCGGGGTCAGCGCTGACACCGTGCGCCGCTGGGCCGATGGGGGCCGGATCGAAACGACCACTGACGCCACTGGGCGGCTGGCCGTGGACGGAGTGGCGCTGGCCAGGTTCGCGCAGGAGCTAGCCGAGTCGGCCGATCACGGGGAGAGCAGGCTGGTGGTGGCGCATTCGGTGCGGAACAGGTTCAGCGGCCTGGTCAGCCGTGTTGTCCGCGACAGCGTGATGGCTCAGGTAGAGATCCAGGCCGGGCCGCACCGGTTCGTGTCGCTGCTCAGCCGTGAGGCCGCGGACGAGCTGGGCCTGGAGCCGGGAATGCTCGCGGTCGCCGCCGTCAAGGCCACCAGCGTCTTCGTCGAGATCCCTAAGGTCAGCTGATCCCAGCTCGCCAATAGTCAAACCGGGGGGTAACAATGCGCCGTTTCATTCTCACCATAGCCGGGCTGTCCTTAGTCGCCGTTGCGGGCTGCTCCAGCGGTGGTTCAAGCTCGACTTCCACCGCGAGCAGTTCCGCGTCCGCGTCGGCGTCGACTGGGACGATAACCGTATTTGCCGCGGCATCGCTGACCGGGACCTTCACCCAGCTCGGAAAGCAATTCGAGGCCGCCCATCCGGGGGATACGGTGAAGTTCAGCTTCGGGCCGAGTTCCGGCCTGGCGACCCAGATCACCAGCGGCGCGCCGGCTGACGTGTTCGCGTCGGCAGCCCCGGCGAACATGGACCAGGTCGTCTCTGCGGGGGACGCGTCCAGCCCGCAGGATTTCGCCAAGAACATCATGGAAGTCGCCGTCCCCCCGAATAACCCCGCGAAAGTGACATCCGTCAGCGACCTGGCGAAGACGTCTGTCAAGGTGGCGCTGTGCCAACCGCAGGTGCCATGCGGGGTGGTGGCAGCCGAGGTGTTCAAGAACGTCGGGATCACCGTCACGCCGGTGACGCTCCAAACGGACGTGAAGTCGGTGCTGACCCAGGTCGAACTCGGCAACGTCGATGCGGGCATGGTCTACGTGACCGACGCGAAGGCGGCCGGCACCAAGGTCAAGGGAATCACGATCCCGGCCAGCGAGAACGCCTCGACGCTCTACCCGATCGCTACCATCAGCAGCAGCAAGCACAAGTCCGAAGCCCAGGCCTTTGTCGCCTACGTGTTGTCACCTACAGGCCAGAATGTGCTCGCAGCCGCCGGGTTCGAGAAGCCCTGACCTAGTATCCGGAGCCGCCATGGTGACCCGTACCGCGCGGTCGCACCTGACAGCCCGTGAACGAGCCAGGCGGACCGCGCGGGGTGGTGTTTCGCGATCAGTGCCGGCGCCCTTGCTGGCGCCGGCACTGATCGCCATCGCTTTCCTGGTGCTGCCGTTGGCCGGGCTGCTGATCCGCGCCCCCTGGCGCCATCTCGGAGCGGCCCTCAGCGGGGCCGATGCGACCCAGGCCCTCGTTCTTTCGCTGTGGACAGCATCCGTGACCACGGGGATCTCCCTGGTGATCGGGGTGCCGCTGGCGTGGGTGCTGGCCCGGAGCAGTTTCCCGGGACAACGGCTGCTACGTGCGCTGGTGACCCTGCCGCTGGTGCTTCCGCCGGTGGTCGGCGGGGTCGCGTTGCTGCTGGCCTTCAGCCGGGTCGGGTTTGTCGGCCGGTACCTGGACTACTGGTTCGGGCTGACGATTCCGTTCACGCCGCTGGCTGTGGTCATGGCCGAGACCTTCGTGGCCATGCCTTTCCTGATCATCACTGTCGAGGGGGCGCTGCGGTCCGCGGATCAGGGCTTCGAGGAAGCTGCGGCCACACTGGGCGCGAAACGGATGACCGTGTTCCGGCGAGTCACCGTGCCGCTCGTCGCCCCCTCCCTGGGGGCGGGCGCCGTGTTGTGCTGGGCGCGGGCCCTGGGCGAGTTCGGGGCGACGATCACCTTCGCCGGCAGCTTCCCCGGCCAGACCGAGACGATGCCCATCGCCGTGTACTACGCGCTTCAGACTGACCCTGATGCGGCGATCGCTCTCAGCCTGGTGCTGCTGGTGGTTTCCGTCGTGGTTCTGGTCTCCCTCCGCGACCGCTGGCTGCGGGGCGGCTCAGCCTCATGACGCCCGAGGGCAGCGACGGCCTCATCGTCGATGCCGAGGTTAGCCGCGGTAGCTTCACCCTCGCGGTCAGCCTCGCCGCGGCACCAGGCCAGGTCCTCGGCCTGCTGGGGCCGAACGGGGCCGGGAAGTCCACGCTGCTCAGCGCGGTGGCCGGCCTGGTGCCCGTCTCCGCCGGGCGCATCACGCTCGCGGGGCAGGTCATGGACGACGCCGATACCGGGGCCTTTGTCGAGGCCGCCGGGCGGCCGGTCGGCTTCGTGTTCCAGAACTACCGGCTCTTCCCGCACCTGACCGTGGCTGACAATGTGGCATTCTCGCCGCGTGCCCGGGGCCTGGGGAGGCGGGCTGCCAGGTCAGCTGCCAGTCACTGGATCGAGCGGCTCAGACTGGCCGACCTCGCCGACCGCAAGCCTGACCAGCTGTCCGGCGGGCAGGCGCAACGGGTGGCGCTGGCTCGCGCGCTGGCCGGGCAGCCAGCCCTGCTGCTGCTAGATGAACCCCTGTCTGCCCTGGACGCCGGCACCCGCCTTGACGTGCAGGCCGAGCTCAAGCGCCACCTGGCAGAGTTCACCGGGCCGTGCCTGCTGGTCACCCACGACCCGCTCGAAGCGCTCGTGCTAGCTGACCAGCTCATCGTCCTCGAGGACGGGCGCATCGTCCAGGAAGGCACCCCCGCGCAGATTGCCAGCAAGCCCGCCACCGGCTATGTCGCCAAGCTCGTCGGCCTGAACCTGTACGCCGGCCACGCCGACGGCTCCCAGGTGGCACTCACCGGAGGCGGGGTCTTCGTCGTCCCCGACCGGGGCCAGCACGGTGACGTGCTCGTCGCGATGCGCCCCTCCGCCGTGGTCGTCAGCAGTCAGCACCCACAGCCCAGCAGCGCCCGCAACACCTGGTCCGCGAAGGTCGCAGGGCTCACGCTGCTGGCCGACCGCGTCAGGCTCGACCTCGACGGGCAGCCGCCCGCTCTGGTAGACGTCACGCCGGCGGCGGTCGCCGAACTGTCGCTCGGCCCTGGCATGCAGGTATGGCTTACCGTCAAAGCCACCGACCTTGAGGTTTACGCTCACGCCGACAGGCAGCCGGCCTGAGCCCGGCTTGACCACCTTGTAGCCGCGTTACCGCCTCGACCTCACCGTCGAGGCCCACGTGGAGGTCGAAGATTTCTCGCCGATCTCCTTCGCCGCCAACGACACCGACGTGCTCACCGTGGTCCGGTTCCGCGCCAGGTCACGCAGCACCGGCAAGACCGCAGCGATGGACCTGCACCACTACTTCAAGTTCCATGAAGGCAAAATCGCCTACTACCGCGGCACCGAGGACACCGCCCAGACCGAGGCGGTCCTGCGGTCCTGACCTGGCAGCCTGCGACCGGCCTTCCGCATGAGAGGCCCCGGACGCTGCCGACAGCCAGCGCAGAAAGGAGCCGCCGTGCCGAGCGCGAGCCACCACTTCGTCGCGGACCGCCCGATCGATGCCGTGTTCGACGTCGTCACCACGGCACGGTTCTGGCCCGCGTGGCATCCCGCCACGCGCGGCGTTGAAGGAGATGTTGATCACCCAGCCCAGCTGGGCGACCAGATCATCGAGCACGTGACGATCGCGGGGGTCGACGGCTCGGGCACGTGGACGGTTGTCGAGTACGACCGGCCGTACCACCTGGCCCTTGAGACTTGTCTCGCGGTGGTCACCTGCGGATCAGCTACCAGCTGGCTGCCGTGGACGGCGGAGGTACACGGTTCCAGCGCGACCTGGACTTCCCCGAACTGGGGCCACAGGTCAGTGCCGCCATGCAGGCGCAGTCTGCGGAAGGGATCGCCAGCCTCGCCCGCCTCGTGGAACGCGAGATCCCGGTCCCGTGCTAGCCCGCACGGCCAAGGCCTGAGGAGGCCCGCGCCCGGGAAGGCACCGGCCAAACCGCCAACGCGGCGGTGCGTGCCTGGTCCGAGACCGGCGGGACCTCGCCAACGGTCAGTCAAGGTTGGGCGTGGACCCCAACGGCAGCGTTGTTGTCACGGCCGCTCGCCGGCTTGTGACTCCAGTCGCCGGGCTTGCGCTGGTGTGGTGCCCGGGCCGGGCGCTGCTGCGCGGGCCGGTGAGGTTCCCAGCGGAAAGCGACCCGGGTGACCTGCGCCTGGTGGCCGGTGCAGTACGGCCACCATCGTGATCAGATCAGCCCCGCCGTCATCGGCCGCTGACGCGAACTCGGCGAAGCCGCAGCAGCGGATGCTCACCTGCGGGCAGCTGGCCAAGTACGCGCTTGCTGTGGACAGCGGAGTGGCGGTCTAGCTGGGCATTTCGCGAAGCGCGAGGCGGACCGCGCGGGCCTGCTGAGACATGGCCTCGAGCTCGGCGATGCCGTGCTCGTCGGCGGCGGTGCGGGCGAGCATGTCCAGGTGCTCGCCGCTGAATTCGGCCAGCGCAGCTGCCTGCTGCCAGTCTCGGTAGGCGGCATCTGCCTCGCGGGCCTCTGCGGCATAGCGCTCCAGCGCCGCGACCCGGCCGGCGATGCTGGAGTCGGCGAGCTCGGCGGCCTGGAGCTGGCAGGCGGGCTGCGTGCCGGTGCCGACTGCGGACAGTTCTGCCCGCATGGCGCGAAGCCGGGCCTGCTCGCGCAGTGCCACGGCGATATCCCATTCCTGCCAGGCGAGGGCGGTGCTCGCGGCGGGCTGATCCAGCAGGCCGGCCCTGCAGATCTCCGACCAAGTGACGGCGTCGATGGCATCTTGCGCACGCCGCAGCAGCACCCTGGACCGGGCGTCGAAGTCTGCGTCGGTCAGATAGCGGCCGTGGTAGGTGCGCGCGGCCATCTCGGCTGGCACATTGCCGCTAGGCTGCCCGAAGCGGGCGATCCGGACGCCCAAGACCACCGTGGTGACCACCGCGATGATCTCCGCGACAAGGAGCGCATAACGGTTCGAAGCGGATTCCCAGCCAGCCGGCCCCTGGAAGATCAGCACCCCGATGGCCAAGGGGGTTGCGCCGAAGACCGCGATGAACATGGCGGTTGTCATGCCCATGACCGCCCCGTCGACCGTCGCCATCCGCTTGCCGGGATCCGTGGGCAGGAAGTCGCGGCGCCGGGCGGGCCGGTGCCGGCCCGCCGCAGTGAGAAGCGTGCCAGGGGCAGTCAGCAAGGCACGATCAGAACGCGGGATGCCGGGATCGACCACAGGACGCCGCAGCATGGCATCAGCCCAGGCGGCTTCGTGCTGACCACCCATCGGCCGGCTCCTGTCCCGCTCACCATGACAGCGAAACCCGAGAGGAAAGGCAGGTGAATCCATTCGAGGATATCGCCACCGGGCCGGTGCGGCACAACCGCGCACCGGCCGTTCCCGGGGCTGGCACCAGGCTCTCGACGCCCAGGGCCAGCTTTCTCGATCGGCGAGGCGGTCACCGATCGGGACGTCCGGCGGGGATGCCAACCGCTCCGGCGCGCGGAGCGTCAAGCAACCATCACCCAAATGGAGGACCAGATGAAACGCAGCGTGATCAGCATCTCCGCCCTCGCCGCTGGGGCGGGTATCACCGTTGCCCTGGCCGGGCCCGCGCTGGCGGGCCCGGCCGTGACGGCGGTATTGCAGTCCTGTACGGCATCGGTGAGCAACAGCCACCCGGCCGACTACACCACCACCGATGTGAAGGTCCGCGCCGCGGTCGGCGCCGAGGTGTTCACGGTGGCTCACTACAAGACCGTCAACCGTGCCTACTTCCGCGTCGCAGGCTCTGGAGGGCGCGCCACCGCCGCTTACTACGTGAGCGGCGCGACGCCCGGTTACAGGGTTGTCGTGCACGTCACGGTTGTCCGCGGGCATCAGGCAAACAGCTGCTCTACATGGTTCACGCCCAAGAGCTGAGGAGTGATCACGAGCGGCGCACGGCGGGGATGCAGGCACCCTGGTTATAAGGCGGAAGCGGACCTGAGCGTGCTCGCCATGGATGGGTGGGTGGCCGAGGCGCCCATCGCGCCGCCGTTCGGTGTCTTGAGGGCCTGGGTGACCGTTGCCCGAAGGGTCAGCAACTCGCACGCCTGCCTGTGACCGGCGGCGCCGACCGGTCTGGGTACCCTGAGGATCAGTGCGGAGGGGCCCGCCATTAACCGCGGCGCTGCCGCCAATGGCCCCTGCCTGATGAAGGTGGGAGGCCGCGTGCGCGCATACGATGACCATGACCCGCTGCTGGCGGCGCTGGCTGAGTTGTCTGCGCTGGGCGGGCCGGACGACCGCGCCAGCCTGGACGCTCTTCGCGGCCGGCTGTGTGAGCAGCGGCTGCGGGTGCTGTTCGTTGGGGAGGCCAAGCGGGGCAAGAGCACGGTGGTGAACGCGCTGCTCGGCCGGGCGGTGCTGCCGGCCGGGGTGACGCCGCTGACCGCGCTGGCTACGACCGTGCGGTATGGCCGGGCCGAGGGCGTCACCGCGGTGTTCCGGGACGGTCACGTGGACAGGTTCCCGCTGTCGGCACTTGAGGACCTGGTGACCGAACGGGGGAATCCCGGCAACCGGCGCGGCCTCGCGTCGGTCACCGTCGTGGTGGACGCGCCGGTGCTGGCGCGCGGTGTGGAGCTGGTGGACACCCCGGGGGCGGGCTCGGTGTACGCGCATAACACCGCGGAGGCAGAGCTGGCCCTGGACACGATGGACGCGGCGGTGTTCGTGCTCACCGCCGATCCGCCGGTGTCAGCGAGCGAGCGTGACCTGATGACCCAGGTGGTGGGTCTGTCGGCCAGCATGTTCGTTGTCCTGAACAAGGCCGACTACCTCGCGGCACCGGCGGGACCCGCCGGACCGGATACGGCCGGCTCCGGATCGGCAGGCGCCGGCGACGGGAACCGCGCTGGCAGTAACATCCCGGCCGGCGGCGAGCTCGCCGAGGCACTGGCGTTCACGGCCGAGGTGGCGGGGGAGGCCGCCGGGCGCCCGGTGCGGGTTTACCCGCTGTCGGCGCGGGCGGCGCTGGCTGGTGGCCGCGATACGGGGTTCGCCGTGTTCGCCGCCGACTTCGCCGCGTACCTGGAGCGGGGGCGAGCGTCCGACCTGCGGCTGTCGGTGGCCGGGCACGCCCGCCGGCTGGCTGGTTCGTTGCGGGATGAGACTGATCTTGCCCGCCGGGCTGCGGCGATGCGCAGCGGCGACGCGGCCCGGCGGGTCGCGGCGTTCAGCACCCGGCTGGCCGCCGTCGCCGGGCGCCGCAGGGACGCGGCAGACCTGGCGCACGCCGGATCGGCGCGGATGCTCGCAGACCTGAATGAGTCAGTGCAGCAGGCGGCAGCGGAGTGCACAGCCCGCGTCGCGGCCGGCCTGGAAGCCCTTTTCGGCGGCGCTCTGCGGTCAGCCCCGGCTGCGGAGATCGAACGTGCCGGGCGGGCCCGCCTGGGAGAGCTTGCCGTGGAGGCGGCCGAGAGGTGGCGGCAGCAGCAGGCGGCGCGGCTGGAGGACAGGCTCGCACGGCTGGACGAACGGCTGACCGGTGAGCTGAAAGCCGAGCTGGACTCGGTGCGCGACGCGGCAGCCGAGCTGCTGGGGCTCAGCCTGACTGTGCCGGGGCCGGGTGAGCGGCTCACGCCGGATCTCGGGTTCTTCTACCTGGTGGCGCAGGATGCCGGGCAAACCGAACTGCTGGCCGGCGCCGTCCGCCGGCGGCTCCCGGGCAAGGCCGGGCGGCGCCGCGCCCTGGCGCACCTGCGCCGCGAGGCCGCCGACCTGGTTCCCCAGCAGATCGGGCGGGCACGGGCCGACCTGCAGTACCGGCTGGCGGAGGCAACCCGGCGGCTGGCCGGTGCCGTGGATACCCGCTATACCGAGAGCACCGGCCGCCTGGAGAGCGCCCTGCGCACCGCGGCCGCCCTGCGGGAAGCCACCGCCGGCGAGGCGGCGCAACGGGACCAGGAACTGGCCGCGCGCCAGCAGGCGCTCGGCCATCTGGTCGCCGTGCTGGACGGGGCTGCCGCCAGCACGGCCGGCAGTGGCCCGGCCGCCGGGGACGGCGGCAGCGCGAATGCCAGGGCAGAGAGGTAGCTAGCACATCAGTGCGCATCCGGAACGCCCCGTCCACGGCGATGAGCCGCAGGTTGGCGAGGCCGGCGCCGAGCATCGCCAGCGCCTTCGGCACGGACATGTGAACCTTGGCGGAGGCATACACTGCACACGGCCGGGCGCCGTCCTCGTTCGCCGGCGCCTTCGCAAAGCCGGCAAGCCGGTTAAGGTCGGGAATGGCCCCGACTACATCGCGATCACCCTGGACGGTAAGACGCCTCCGTCGCCAATAAGCCGCGGATGGCAACCGCCGCGAGGTCACCGAGAGGTGATCGGCGGTCCGTGGTCCGCGGTGTACGGCCAGGCAGAGCACCGTCCTGCATGGCCAGAAGGCCGTTATGGCGCTGACGATGAGCTAACCGGGAGGCGAACCTGATGGATGGGCGGACTGCTGTCATCGCGATCGGCGGCAATTCCCTGATCAAGGACAAGTACCACCAGACGGTCCGTGACCAGTACATTGCCGCGAGGGAGACCTGCTACCACATCGTCAACATGATCAGGGATGGCTGGGGCGTCGCGATCACCCACGGCAACGGTCCCCAGGTCGGCTTCATCCTGAGGCGGTCCGAGCTTGCCGCCCACGAGCTGCACGAGGTGCCGCTGGATGTCTGCGGGGCGGACACCCAGGGCGCCATCGGCTATGAGCTGCAGCAGAATCTCTACAACGAGTTCCGGCGTTACGGCATCGACAGGGACGCAGTCACGCTGGTCTGCCAGACCGAGGTGGCCGCGGACGACGCGGCGTTCGCGAAGCCGAGCAAGCCGATCGGCTCCTTCATGGACGCCGGGCAGGCTGACCGGCGCCGGGCAGAAGGCTGGGACGTCGTCGAGGATGCCGACCGCGGCTGGCGCCGGGTGGTTGCCTCGCCGCAGCCGCTGCGGATCGTCGAGCTGCCGTCCATCAGGCGGCTGCTCGCCGCCGGCACCGTGATCATCGCGGTTGGCGGCGGCGGGATCCCGGTGGTGGCCGACGAGTCGGGCAATCTGCACGGTGCCGCTGCCGTCATCGACAAGGACCTGGCATCGGCCCTGCTTGCCAGCGAGATCGGCGCCGACCTGTTTGTCATCTCCACCGCCGTGGAGAAGGTCGCGCTGGAGTTCGGTACCCCACGGCAGCGCTGGGTCGACCACTTAACGCTTGCGGAAGCCAGCCACTATCTCGCTGAGGGCAGGCATTTCGCGGCGGGAAGCATGGGCCCGAAGATCCAGGCTGTCGTCTCCTACCTTGAGCGCGGCGGGAAGGAGGCGCTCATCACCGACCCCGACAACCTCGGGCGTGCCCTTGCCGGTCAGACCGGGACGCGGATCACCCGCGACTGAGCCCGTCGACCACCGCGGGCCAGCCGCTGACAGTGGCCGCTACGGCTGAGGCAGCCCGGCGGGCCGCTCGCTGGGGTCAGCGAGAAATGCGGGCCGGGGCGGGCGGAGTTCGCTGCTGCGATTGGGTCGTCGCCTGTTGTAGTGGCCGCGTACTGTACGCAGTCCACGTTAAAGAAGTCTCCATTTCCGGGGACCAGGCGCCGGCCTTCGGCCAGGTCTACGTCGTGTCGTGCAGCGCCAGGGGAAGCTGGCGCAGGAACGGGTCGGCAAGCTGCTGGCTGGTTACCCGGATGCGCGCGTCCACGGCGATGACACCGTCGTGGCGGGCGATCAGGGGGTTCAGGTCTAGCTCGGCGACCTGGGGTAGGTCATCGGCGAGCCGTGACACCCGGAGCAGGGTGTCGCGCAGCGCTTCGATGTCCGCTGCGGGCTGGCCTCGGTGACCGAGCAGCAATGGTGCCGCGCGGATGGAGTGGATCAGGTCGTCGGCGTCGGCGCCGGTGAGGGGAGCGAGGCGAGCCGCATGATCACCGAGCACTTCGGTGGCAACGCCACCAAGCCCGAACACCACGACGGGACCGAACACCGGTTCCTGCACCACGCCCACGATGGTCTCAGTGCCGCCCGTGATCATGGGCTCGACCAGCACACCGGACATCCGCCCGGCGAATCTGTCCTGGAGGCGGCGCATCGCCGCTCGTACCTCGTCGGCCCCGCGCAGGTCCAGTTCTACCGCGCCCGCGTCGGTCTTGTGCAGCAGGCCGGGCACCACGGCCTTGATCACCACGTGACCGCCTAGGCTAGCCGCCGCGCCGGCCGCTGCGTCGGCATCAGCCGCCTGACGGAAACCCACCATCGGGATGCCGTAGCAGCGCAGCAGATCGTCGGCCTCGCCGGCGGACAGCCAGCCGCCGCCTGGCATCCTCGTGAGGAAGGAACTGACGATCGAGCGCGCGTCCGCCACGCGGAGATCCCCGATCTGCGGCACCAGGCCGGCTGGCCGGGATCGCCAGGAGCCGTAGCGAACTGCCCGGGCCAGGGCACGGGCGGCCGCTTCCGGGTAGGCGTACGCGGGCACGGCCAGGCCGGCGCCGCCGTTGCGTAGCAGGTGGACCGCCTCGGGCTGGTCCAGCACGACCGCAGCGACCGGGACCGGCAGCGGCCCGCCGGTGAGAGCAGGGATCAGGTCGAGGGGAGTGTTCCGGATCACCAGCGCGATCAAGGCATGCACCCCGTCGTCGCTGCCGGCGATCTGCAGGGCCTCGCGGAATGCCTCCGCGCTGACGGCCGCGGTGGTGTCGACCGGCCCGCCAAGGGCGGAGCCGGCCGGCAGCACATCCCGGAGGCGGCTGCGGGTCTTCGGGCCCAGCGTGACAACTGCCAGGCCCGCCTGCACGCATGCGTCGGCAGCCAGCACGCCGGCGCCTCCGCCGCTGGACAGGATGCAGACACCGCTGCCCGCCGGGATCGGCTGGGACGCGATCAGCACGGCAACGTCGAGCAGTTCGCCCAAGCTGGCGGTGGCGATAACGCCTGCCTGCTCGAACAATGCCTGCCGGGTGATCAGCGGAGCGGCTGCGGCCGCCGTATGCGAGGCGGCGGCACGCTGACCCGGCGCCGACTGCCCGGCGTGGACGGTGAGGACGGGGATCTTGGCGCTCACCCGGCGCGCTGTCCGGGCGAACCTGCGCGGGTTACCGAAGGACTCCAGGTAGAGCACGGCCAGCTCGGTGGTCTTGTCCGCCTCCCACCACATCAGCATGTCGTTGCCGGAGACATCCAGCTTGTCGCCGACCGAGGCGAATGACGAGGTCCCGATGCCCAGCCGGGAAAAGTGCTCCAGCAGCGCTACGCCGACCCCACCGGACTGGACGACCAGGCCGGTCTTGCCGGGGGAACAGCGGTGCACGGCGAGCGTGGCGTCCAGCCCGATCCCAGGCACCGCGACGCCGGAGCAGTTCGGGCCGACCAGGCGCATGCCCCCACGCCGGCTGGCTTCGAGCAGGCTGGACTCCTGCGCTGGCGTGAGACCCGAGGTAATCACCACCAGAGATCTGGCTCCGCGCGTTCCGCAATCCCGCGCCACCTCCACGACGCCCGCCGCTGGCACCGCTGCCACCACCAGATCGGGGGCCTCGGGCAGCGCCGCGATCGACGGGACGCACGGGATTCCCTCGATCTCGTCGGCGTGCGGGCTGACCGCGTACAGGGCGCCTGCGAAGCCAGCGTCACGGATATTGCGCAGGATCCTCCGGCCAACCGATCCAGGGCGGTGACCTGCGCCGACCACCGCGGCCGACCGGGGAGCCAGCAAGGGTTCCAGGCTGGCCACGTCGGCCTGCGTCTCCCGGCCGGCTACGGCGTCCAGGTAGGCGCTGACCTCGCCGAGAGCCGTGCTATGCGGAATCGGCATGGACACCTCAACCACGCCGTCGACGGACCTGCGCCGCACAGTCAGCCCCAGGTCCCCGAGCACTCGCAGCACGGCGCTATTCGCCGGCAGAACCTCAGCGGTGAGGACCTGCACGCCGCCGGCGCGGGCCAGCGAGACCAGGTGCTCGAGCAGCAACGTGGCGATGCCGTGCCGGTGCATGCCGTCGGCGACCGCAAGGGCGATCTCCGCGGCCCGCGGGTCGGTGATGAGCTCGCAGCTGGCGACTCCGACCAGCTCATCGTGCAGCAGGCCAAGGAGCGCTAAGTGGTCCGGGCCGGTCTCGCGGCACACCCGGCCGGCCTCTTGCTCGGCGGCGGCCGGGCTCGCGCTGAAGAAGCGGAAGTACAGGTTCTCCGGCGACATCGCCTCGTGCAGCCGTCTGACAGGCTCGTAATCTCCCGGTCCCGCCGGCCGGATCGTGATCGTGGTGCCATCGGCCAGCAACGCATAAGACTCCCCAGCCTCCGCGAGCGCGGCCAACCGATCACCTCCGGCTTCTCCAAGCAACCCCGGGTGCCAGACGATCCTGCCGCACTAGCGCGCACCGGGCTCAGGTCCCGGTGCGCTGAGCCCGCGGCCCGCGGGTGGCAGGAATCACCGCTCGCTGCCCGGAAGTCGGACGTTCACGGCTGCAACCGCCCAGTCCGGCACAGTGACCCATCCATCATCCCAGGCTGCCCGACCCCGTGCACCGCCTGCCGCAGCAATTCCACGGTGAGCCTTCACTCGGTCAAAAGGTGATCATCTCGTTCTCCCCGGCGAATGACTTCGCGGACCGGACGGGTGCGGCTCATCGCCCCGCGGCTCATGCGGCGAGGACGGCGCAGCGGCCGTCGCCGGCGAGGAGGCGGCAGCGCAGGACGCCCGCTAGGCCGCCGGTGACCTGCGCTTCTGCCGACGGTACTGGCGTGCGCTGCGCCTCGCGGCCAGGCGCATGAGCAACGGTGGTGGTTCGAGCCCGAGGGCGTTCAGCATGCCGCCGACGTCTTCCTGGTGCCAGACCTCGGCGAACCTGCCGTCCCGGACGCGGAAGATCTCCTGGCCGGTCATCGTCACCGGCCGACCGGTCGGCGGCAGGCCGAACAGCTCAAAGGGGCCCGTGTTAGTCGCGGTCATGGTCCAGCGCCCGATCACGTACTCGCCATCGGAGATCACCACGTCCGCCTCGAAGGCGGCGTCGGGGAAGGCCTTGCGGATCATCTTCGCCGTCCAGACCTCTCCTGCCCGCCCCGGCGGCTGGCCCGGCAGGGGATTGTGGTCAACGAGGTCTTCGGCAATCAGCTCCTCGGCGACGGCGTAGTTGCCGTCGCCCCATTCCTCGAGCAGCCAGCGCCGGTACATCGCCTTCAGCCCGTCAGGATCCACCGGTTCCCCCTCCCGATCCGGCCAGCCGCCACCGATGATCCGCGACTCAGTACGGCAGTCTATACTCACAATGTGAGTATCCCAAGCGGGTCGCCGGGTCCGGCGAGGCCCCGTTGAAGGAACCCACTTCCACCTCCTACGCCGTTCTCGGCCTGCTGGCAGCCGGGCCGCAGACGGCCTACGAGCTCGCCAGGCAGGTTGCGCGGGGGCTGCGTTTCGTGTGGCCCCGCGCCGAGGGCCGCATCTACGACGAGCCCCGGCTGCTCGCCGACCATGGCCTGGCGCTCGCCAGGCAGGAATACACCGGCCGGCGCCCGCGCACCGTGTACTCCATCACGCCGAAGGGCCGGCGGGCGCTGCGGCGCTGGGTCGCCGAGCCAGGAGCCGGACCGGCCCTGGAATACGAAACCCTGCTCAAAGTCGCCTTCGCCGGCTGCGCCACCAAAGCCGACCTGCTCGGCCACCTCCACGCCATCGGCGGGCACGCCGCGGCCCGCCTGGCCACCGGCCGCGCCCGGGCCGATGAGTACGCGAACGCGCGCGTGCCGCTTCCCGAGCACCTCGCGGTCAATGGGCTGATGTGGAACTTCTTGTGGCAGTTCTACTCCGCCGTCGAGGACTGGGCGGCATGGGCGGCCGCGGAGGTCAGCCGCTGGCCCGACGACCTGCGCTCCACAGCTGGTCCGGACGCCCGGGCAATGGAGATGTTCCGGGCCGCGCTCGACACGCCACGAGGACAACCAGGAGCACTGCCGGGATGAACGCGCCGCCAGGCCGGACGGCGACAGCCCGCTGACAGGCGACCCCGCATGTTGCAGACCGCCCCCAGAACCGACCGCAGAACGCACGTCCGCCGGCCCGGCCCACGGCATCCGCCAGTTCCTTGATTGTCGGACGCCGGTCCCGGAGGATGGCGTTACCAACCGCTCTGGCGCAGGCCCGGTGCGAGAGGAACAGGAGACCAGCCCGGAATGAGCATGCGCGCCGCCGTGCTCCGATCCTTCGACCACCCTCCCCGATACGAGACCTGCGACACTCCCGAACCCGCCGGAGCGGACGAGACGCTCGTCGATGTTCTGGCCGTGGGGCTGCATCCCCGGGTCCGTACCGGCGCCTCGGGCCGGCACTACACCAGCACCGGCACGCTGCCGATGATCCCCGGCATTGACGGCGTGGGCCGGCTGCCGGACGGCCGCCGGGTTTACTTCGTTGTCCCTGACGACACCCGGGGCTCCATGGCCGACCAGGCGATCGTCGACCTGCGCCGAACCGTCCCGTTGCCGGACGATGTCGACGTGATCAAGGTCGCCGCCGCCATGAACCCGGCCATGTCGGCCTGGGTGGCCCTGCGCCGCCGGGTTCCCCTTGAGCCGGGCCAGTCGGTTCTGGTCCTCGGGGCCACCGGCAACGCCGGGGGCATGGCCGTGCAGGTAGCTAAGCGCCTGGGCGCCGGCCGCGTGGTCGGCGCCGGCCGCAACCCCGAGCAGCTCGCCGCGCTGCCCGCTCTCGGAGCCGACGCAGTCGTGGCCCTCGCTGACGATCCAGCGGTCACGGCCGAACCCCTGGCGAACGCGGCGGCTGAGGTGGACATCGTGATCGACTACCTGTGGGGTGAACCGGCAGCCGTCGCCCTCATGGCCCTGCTCAAGGCCAGGAGCGATCGCAGCCGTGCCATGAACTGGATCCAGATCGGCGCCATGGCCGGGCCTACGATCGAGCTGCCGTCAGTTGCTCTCCGATCGGCCAACCTCCGGCTCCAGGGCAACGGGCAGGGCGCCGTATCGCCCCAGGCCTACCTGGCCGAACTACCGTCTCTGGTTGAGGAGATCGGCGCCGGAACCATCGATGTCAACGCCCGTCCGGTACCGCTGGCCGACGTCGAAGCCACCTGGACCGCCCCCGAGGTTCGCGGCGTGCGCACCGTCCTCATCCCTTGAGGTCTGACCGAGTTGTTGCATTCGGTGGAGCCGATGCGGCTGACCACCCGGCAGGAACGGGCGCGAACCCGCAGGTCAGCACCGTAGGCCGAGTATTGACACCCTGCCCCGCCAGGAAACCGCGGCTCAGCGGCCGTGACAGGGTGATGGAACCCCGCAGTCGGCCAGAAGCTCGCCGAGGCAGGCCCCTACCTGCTCCGCCTCGATGAGGAAGGCATCGTGGCCGTGCAGTGACGTGATGACGCGCACGCTCCCGGCGCCGGGAATGCCCGCCGCGAGGTGCTCCTGCTGGGTGAGCGGGTAGAGGCGGTCGCTGTCGATTCCCGCGACGAGGGTGCGGGCCCGTACCCGGCGCAGCGCGGCGGCCGTTCCGCCGCGGCCGCGGCCGATGTCGTGGCTGTTCATCGCCTCGGTCAGGGTGACGTAGGTACCGGCGTCGAATCGGCGGGCGAGCTTGTCTGCGTGGTGGTCAAGGTAGGACTCCACAGCGTACCGGCCCCCGTCCCAGGGGTGCTCGCCGTCCTGGTGGTAGCGGCCGAAGCGGCCGGCAAGTTCCGGCTCGCTGCGGTAGGTGACATGGGCGATCCGCCGGGCCACGCCGAGGCCCCGATGGGGCCCGGCGCCGGGGAGCGCGTGGTAGTAGTCGCCGCCGCGCCACCCGGGATCGGACCGGATAGCGTGCAGTTGCGGCGCGGTCCAGGCGATCTGCTCCGCCGACGAGGCGGCCGTGCAGGCGAGCAGGAGCACGGCATCGACCCGGCCGGGGCAGCTGACGGCCCATTCGAGCGCGCGCATGCCCCCCATGGAGCCGCCGATGACCGCGGCCCAGCTCCGGATGCCAAGAGTGTCGGCGAGGACCACCTCGGCGGCCACCTGGTCACGGATGGTCAGGAAGGGAAACCGGCTGCCCCACGGCCGCCCGTCCGGGGCTGGGGAGGCCGGCCCGGTGCTGCCCTGGCAGCCGCCGAGGGCGTTCGGCGCTACCACGTACCAGGTGGCCGGGTCGAGCGCCTGCCCGGGCCCGATCAGCGCTCGCCACCAGCCGGGGGTGGGGTGGCCGGCCTCGGCAGGCCCGGTGACGTGGCTGTCACCGGTGAGCGCATGCAGGACGAGCACCGCGTTGGAACGGTCCGCCGCCAGCGTGCCCCACGTCTCGTACGCCAGCCGCACCTGAGGCAGGGAGGCGCCGGCCTCCAGCAGCAACGGGCCGTTCAGCGTCACCCACCGGCGGCGTCCCGGCGGATCCCCCTCCTGCCATGCGCCCGTGGCCGGAGGGCTAGCGGGGTGCCGGGGCACTGTCAGCTCACGGACTTGACGGCGCGGAATCCGGCCTCCAGGTCGGCCTTCAGGTCCTCGATTCCCTCGATGCCGACCGACAGGCGCACCAGGCCAGGCGTGACCCCGGTGCTCAGCTGCTCCTCGGCTGAGAGCTGGCTGTGCGTCGTGCTGGCCGGGTGCACGATGAGGCTCCGCACGTCGCCGATGTTTACCAGGTGGCTGAACAGCTGCACCGAGTCGACGAACCGCCGGCCGGCCGCCACCCCGCCACGTAGGTCGAAGGCCAGCACCGCGCCAGCGCCACGCGGCAGGTACTTCAGCCCTGCTCGGTACCAGGGGCTCGATGGCAGGCCCGCGTAGTAGACGGCCTCGACTTCGTCGCGGGCTTCCAGCCACTCGGCCAGTGCCTGGGCGTTCGCGTTGTGCCGCTCGATCCGCAGCGACAGCGTCTCCAGGCCCTGCAGGAGGAGGAAGCTAGTGAACGGTGAGATCGCCGGACCGGTGTCCCGCAGCAACTGCACGCGCAGCTTCGCGGCGAATGCCCCGGGACCGAGGGCCGGCCAGTACTGCAGCCCGCCGTAACTCGGGTCTGGCTCGGCGAAGCCCGGGAATCGGTCCGCGTGGGCGCCGAAGTCGAAGGTGCCGCCGTCCACCACGACGCCCGCGATGACCGTGCCGTGTCCGCCGATGAACTTGGTCGCCGAGTGCACGATGATGTCCGCGCCGTGCTCTATGGGCCGGGAGACGTAGGGCGTGGGCACGGTGTTGTCGACGACGAGCGGTACCCCGACCTCATGGGCGATGGCGGCGACCTGCTCGATGTCCAGCACGTTGCTGCGCGGGTTGCCGATGGTCTCGGCGAAGAACAGCTTGGTGTTCGGCCGCGCGGCGGCCCGCCATTCGTCGAGGTTGTCCGGATCCTCGACGAAGGTGACCTCGATTCCGATCTTGGGCAGCGTGTAGTGGAACAGGTTGTAGGTCCCGCCGTATAGCGATGCGCTCGACACCAGGTGGTCGCCGGCGCCGGCGAGGGTGAGCACCGTCAGCGTCTCCGCGGCTTGGCCGGAGGCGACCGCCACCGACGCGACACCCCCTTCGAGCGCAGCGAGGCGCTTCTCGACGACATCGCTGGTCGGGTTCATGATGCGCGTGTAGATGTTGCCGGGCTCGGCCAGGCTGAACAGGTTCGCGGCATGCTCGGTGTCGCGGAAGACATACGAGGTCGTCTGGTAGATGGGCACGGCGCGCGACCCGGTGGCCGGGTCGGGCACGGCTCCCGCGTGCACCTGCTTTGTCTCGAATGACCAGGCGGAGGTGTCGGATCCGGGGGCATGATCGGTCATGACGATCTCCTTGGGGATGTGAGAGTTGGTGGCACCGCATCCGGTCGGCACGGGCCGATGTGGCTGCTGCAGGTGCGAGCGCCGAACGGGCGCGTGATCAAGCGCTTGCTGCGCACGCGGCCCTGCTCCAGGGAGCGGTCGCCGCCTACCTGCCCCGTTCGCCTGCTGCCGAGATCTTGAGCGAGATCCTGAGCAAGTCGACCGATTATATCAACATAATCCTTGACCCGCCCGTGTGCGTGCCGAAGACTTCGTCCACGTCACGCGATCAAGGCGAGATTCGTTGATCAGGCCCGGGCCACCCGGCATCAGGCCAGGGACGCGAGCCTGTCTTGACTTCAAGGATGCGGATGCGCCTGGCCGGGGCCGGCAGCGTGGCCGCCGGGCTGATCGGGGTGGTCTCCATGGCCTGTCTCCTCGCCTAACCATCACCAGCGCCGCGCTTCGCCGCCGATGGTGAGGGCGAAGTAGGGGCCCAGGCCGGTGCCGTCTGCGAGCGCGGCTGTCACGGCCCGCGGCCCGGCGGCACGGGCAGGCTCGGTGGGTCAGGTCACTGCGGAGCGGTGCCATTGATGGATGCGCGGGCGCGGTGCGCGGCGGCGACAAGGTTGCGCAGGGCGGGTTCTGCCTCGGCGTAGCCGCGGGTCTTCAGGCCGCAGTCCGGGTTGACCCAGAGCCGGCCCGGGTCGACCGTTTCCAGCGCGAGTCGCAGCGCGCCGGTCATCTCGCCGACCGTCGGCACCCGGGGGGAGTGGATGTCGTAGATGCCGGGGCCGATGCCGCGCTCGTATCCGGCCGCCTGCAGGTCGGCCAGGAACTCCATCCGGGAGCGGGCCGCTTCGACGCTGGTGACGTCGGCGTCCAGGTCGCCGATGGCGCCGATGATCTCGCCGAACTCCGAGTAGCACATGTGAGTGTGGATCTGGGTGGAGTCAGCGGCCCCGGAGGTGGCCAGGCGGAACGCGCCGACCGCCCAGCGCAGGTATGCCTCGTGGCTGGCCTGCCGCAGTGGCAGCAGTTCCCGCAGGGCGGGCTCGTCGACCTGGATGATGCGGATCCCGGCGGCTTCCAGGTCGCGGATTTCCTCTCGTATCGCCAGGGCGACCTGCCGGGCAGTGTCAGCCAGCGGCTGGTCGTCGCGGACGAAGGACCAGGCGAGCATGGTCACCGGGCCGGTGAGCATGCCCTTGACCGGCTTGCTGGTACGCGATTGGGCGTAGGTCGCCCAGCCCACGGTGATCGGCGCGGGCCGGTCCACGTCGCCGTGCAGGATCGGCGGCCGGACGTAACGGCTGCCGTAGGACTGGACCCAGCCATGGTCGGTGACCGCGAAGCCGTCCAGGCGTTCAGCGAAGTACTGCACCATGTCGTTGCGCTCGGGTTCGCCATGAACGAGCACGTCCAGGCCGATGTCCTCCTGCAGCGCGATGACCCGGTCGATCTCGGCGCGCATGGCGGCCTCGTAGGCGCTGTCGTCGATGCGGCCGGCTTTGTGGCCGGCGCGCGCCCTGCGGATCGGCTCGGTCTGCGGGAACGACCCGATAGTGGTCGTGGGCAGGACCGGGAGGCCGCGTGCCTGCGCGGCGCGGCGTTCGGCATAACCGCCGCGCGGGGTGCCTCCGCCGAGGGCGTCCAGCCGTGCCCGCACCATCGCGTTCACCGCCGTCTTGGGCTGATCGGCAGAAGCGAACTCGGCCGTGATGGCTTCGCGGCCCCCGCCCAGTGCCCGGCCGAGCGTGACGACCTCATCGACCTTCTGCCGGGCAAAAGCGAGCCTGCCGCGCAGCCCGGGGGCGATCGACGTCTCCGCCTGGACGTCGAGCGGGACGTGCTGCAGCGAGCAGGACGTGCTGACCACCAGTTCACTGGCCAGGCCGAGCAAGGATGCGCATGTCGACAGTGCCTCGCGCAGGTCGGCGCGCCACACATTCCGGCCGTCCACCACCCCGGCCACCAGCGTCTTGCTGCCGAGCCCGCCGGCCCGGGCGAGCGCCTCACGGTTACCGGGCCCGGCTGCGAAGTCCAGCCCGATCGCCTCCACCGGGCTCGCGGCGAGCACCGGCAGCGCACCGCCGATCTCGCCAAAATACGTCTCCACGAGTAGCCGCGGCCGGTCCGCCAGCGAGCCGAGCCGCTGGCAGGCATGCCGCAAAGCGGCGAGTTCCAGGCTGGACCGGTCAGCGGCCAGGACCGGTTCATCCAGCTGCACCCACGACGCGCCGGCCCGGGCGAGCACACCGAGCAGCTCAGAGTACGCGTCCAGCAGCGGATCCAGCAGCTCCAGTGGGCTGAACCCGGTATCGCCCGGCTTGGACAGCAGCAGGAACGACAACGGCCCCAGCAGCACCGGCCGGGTCTGGATGCCGACCGACCGGGCCTCGGCGTATTCCTGCACGGGCTTGCTCCCGGCCAGCCGCAGCCGGGTCGACGGGCCGATCTCGGGAACGAGGTAGTGGTAGTTCGTATCGAACCACTTCGTCATCTCCAGCGGCGGTATGCCCCCGGCGCCCCGCGCCATGGCGAAGTAAGCGTCCAGCCCGGACAGCCCCGCGAAACGTTCCGGGATGGCGTCAAAGAGCACCGCCGTGTCCAGCACGTGGTCATAGAGCGAGAAGGTACCGGACGGGATCGAGGTCAGTCCCGCGTCCCGCAGCGTCTCCCAGGTGCCGCGGCGCAGGCCAGACGCGATCTCCTCCAGTTCGTCCGCGCTGACCCGGCCCGCCCAGAATGATTCGGTGGCTTTCTTCAGCTCCCGGCGCCCGCCGATCCGCGGGTATCCGGGCACAGTCGTCTCCATGGCCTGTCTCCCTCGCCTAGCCATCACCCGTGGCATCAAGGGGAGCACAAGGAACGGCGTGACCGCCGTGTCCTGGACCCTCCCGCGAGGCCGCGGACTGCCGTGCGCAGCCGGCGCACGGGCGGAGGCAGGTCTTCGGACTCCCGGGCACCGCGCCTGCCGGCGCGTCCTACTGACCGTCGCTTCCCAGGCCCGAGCAAGGCCCAGTGCGATGATGACGGCGGTCGTTCCCGGTTACCGCTGCGGGGCAGTCCCGGATTCACACCGGGTTCCCTCTTACGACGCCCTGCCGTCCCGGCCAGGGCGAACCGTCCGCACCCGCAGTATAGGCAACGCCGGCCGCCGGGTTGACGGACACGGCGCAGCCCATGGCCGCTCAGAAGTCGTCGTCGAAGGAGACGTCGCCGCTGATGCCAAGCTGATAGGCCGAGACGCGCCGTTCGACCAGCGGTGGCTGTCCGCCGCCACGGACCGCCGCTCTCACGTCACGCTCTGTGGCTGAGTCCTCTCACGTGTCGGGGCGGCTGCCGCCGGGCTCATGCGGTCCAGGCGATGGGCAGCCGCTTGACGCCGCGCTGGAAGTTCGATCGCAGGTAAGACGGCTGGCCCGCGTATCTGAGGGAGGACGTGCGGGCCAGGACCTGATCGAAGAGCGCGCACATCTGGGTGCGGGCCAGGTGGGCGCCCAGGCAGAAGTGCGGGCCGTAACCGAATGCCAGGTGCGGGTTGGGGCGGCGGCGGATATCAAAGCGGTCAGGGTCGGCGAAAACAGCTTCGTCGCGGTTGGCCGAGGTGAATGAGACGACTACCTTGTCTCCTTCGCCGATGCCCTGCCCGCTGAGTTCGCAGTCGGAGGTTGCCGTCCGGCGGAAGGTCATGACCGGCGTCCACCAGCGCAGCATCTCTTCGACCGCGGCGGGCATCAACGCCGGATCGGCGCGCAGGTCGCCCTGTCCATCCGCGTGCTCGAGCAGTGCGATGCACGCGCCAGGCAGGCCATTGCGCAGTGTCTCGTTCCCGGCCACGGCGAAGAGCCAGAACATGTTCTCGAACTCAGCCACCGACACCCGGTCGCTGCCGCCGTCCGCCTGGGTCAGCAGGATCGACATCACGTCACCCCCAGGGCGGCGCCGCTTTTCCTCAGCCAGCAGGTGGGCGTAAGCGTAGAGGTCCGGCATTCCCTCCCGGGTCCGCGGATCGGGCATCCGGCCGTCACTGCCCGGGACCGGTCGCAGTGCCAGCGCCTCCCTGGCCATGGGCGTGCCTGCGGCCGGGTCGAACTCGGCCGAGGACGCATAGTCGGGGTCCTGGTAGCCGATCACCCGGTTCGACCAGTCGAAGAGTAGCCAGCGATCCTGCTCCGGCACGCCCAGCACGTCGGCCAGCGTGAGCAGCGGCAGATCCGCGGCCACGTCCTTGGCAAAATCGCATTCCCCCGCCGGGCCCGTGAACACCCGGTCGCAGATGGCCCGCGTATGACCGCGGATACGGTGCTCGAGCTGGGAGACCGCCCGCCGCGTGAACGCCCGGCTCAGCAGCCGCCGCAGCCGGGAGTGACCTGGCGGGTCCATGTTGAGCATCATCTGCCGGACGTAGCCGAGCGTCTGCGGCGTCGCCGGGTCACGGATCTGCGTGGCCCCGAGTGCGGAAGAGAACAGCTGCGGCCTGGTCAGCACCGTTTCGACAGCCGCGTGCCGCAGCACCAGCCAGAACCCTGGGCCGGCCGGCCAGCCCAGGACGGGAATCTCGGCCACCCAGACGACAGGGGTCTCTCTTCGCAGCCGGGCCAGGGCCTCGAAGGGCACTCCGTCGACGTAGGTGGAAGGATCAAATACGACTTCAGTTTCGGGCCGAGCAGACCGGGCTGGTGTCATTGCCGTCCCAAGAACTCCTCGATGGACGTCGCTAGCGGCACGCCTACCCCCGCTTTGCCGCAGTCGCTGCCTGTTGCCGACTTTAGTCACCCGGTGCGCCAGCGGCGACCTACCGAGCAGGGCGACCTTGCCTCGCGCGGGCCCGTCCGGCACGTAACGGACGGTTCCCGCGATGTCGATGGCCAGGTACGGGGCCCCGGCTGGCGGCGCGGTGGCAGACTGCGGCTATGGAGGCTGGCTTGCGGGTTCACGAGGGCGGCAGCGGGGAGCCGCTTCTGGTGCTGTTGCACGGCCTTGGCGCGACTGGCGACGTCTGGACTGGGTGGTGGCCGTTGCTCGCCCGGCGGTGGCCGGGCCGCTGGTTAGCGCCGGACCTGCCCGGTCATGGCGGCTCGCCGCCGCTAGCTGCGCATACCTTCGACGGCTTCGCCGCCGCGGTCGCCGGTATCGTCCAGCCCAGTGCCCGTATCGTCGTGCTGGGACATTCGCTGGGCGGCGTCGTCGGCCTGGCCTTGGCCAGCGGCAGGTTCCCCGCGCCGGTGCGGGCCGTCATCGGCCTGGGGATCAAGGTCGTTTGGACCGATGAGGATCTGGGTCGGGCCCAGGCCGCGGCCCACCGGCCGCAGGCCTGGTTCGCCTCGCGTGACGAGGCGGCCGCCCGGTACCTGCTGGTGTCCGGTCTGGTCGGCCTGCTGCCCGCCAGTGACCCAGCCGTGGACGCCGGACTGCGGGAACAGGATGGGCGATGGCGGCTGGCCATGGATCCGGGTGCCTTCGCGGTCGGGGCGCCCGATATGGCGCAATTGCTGGCACGATCGCAGGCCCCGGTGACCCTTGCTCGCGGCGAGCACGACCCGATGAACACAGATGAGCAACTAGCCCGGCTGGGCGCCCCAACGGTCACCCTCCCCGGCCTCGGTCACAATGCCCACGTCGAGAGCCCGGAACTGTCGATCGCCCTCCTCGATGCCTATCGATGATCCGGCGGCCGGGCCGGCGATCGCCTGCCCGTGAGCGTCCGCAGCCGCCCCAGCAACTGAAGGTCCCGAACAGCCGGGCCAAGGAGTTGTCGCGCTAACGGCTCCCGGCGCCGGTCCAGCTCCGCCGCTTTATCCGCAGCCTCCGGCAGCGGCGTCCCGGACGGCAATGCCGCACTGCCCCGGACAACAACCTAAATTGATAGGAAAGATTGACTTTATCCCGTCCCGGTGTCACGCTCTAAGAGCGTGATTGCCAGTGCCGCCTTGTCAACGCCCGGCGTGGCATTGACCTGGGCCGGATGAAGAGTGCCCGGGTAAGGTCGGCCGCAGCGCGGGGCGCGTGCAGGGGTGCGACGCTACCGCTGAACTGCCCAGGCGTTGGTTCACAGGCGCCCGCCGTCGCCTGCTTCCGTTCGCCTGGAGGAATCGTCAAATGACAGCGCACCCGACGAGCACGCTCGCCGATGACCCATCGTACTGGGATGAAGCCCTCGAAACCCAGACCCGCGCGGACTGGGATGCCCTGAAGCTCGGTCTGCTGAAGGCGCACCTGCAGCATGCTTATCAGCGCTCGCCTTATTACCGGGCCTCGTTCGACGCCGCTGGCGTGCATCCCGGCCATGTCAACAGCCTCGATGATCTGCGGCGGTTCCCGTTCATCGACAAGCAGACGCTGCGCGAGCGGCAGCTCGCCGTCCCGCCGCTCGGCGACCTCGTTGCGGTCCCGGAGCACGACGTCGTCTATATCTCCGCATCCAGCGGATCAACCGGGGTGCCGACGGCCTCCCCGTTCACTGCCCGCGATTTCGATGACTGGATCGATTACGAGGCGCGCCAGTTCTGGTCATCGGGCCTGCGGCCAGCGGACCGCTACTGCCACTGCCTGAACTTCTCGCTATTCGTCGGCGGTCCTTGCGTATTGGGCGCGCAGAAGCTCGGCGCCCTGAGCATCCACGCCGGCACCCTGCCGTCCGAGCGCCTGCTGCTGATCCTCCAGCAATTCCAGGCGACGGCGATGTGGACCACGCCGTCCTACGCCTGGTACCTGGGCGAGACCGCAAGCAAGGAAGGCATCGATCCCCGGCGAGACCTGGCGGTGCGGCGCATCTTCGTCGCCGGCGAGCCCGGCGGCTCGATCCCCGAGACGCGGAAGCGGATCGAGGACCTGTGGGACGCGTCCGTCTATGACTACTACGGGCTGTCGGATATCTTCGGCTCTTGCGCCGGCATGTGCGAGGAGAAGGACGGGCTGCACTGGGCCGAGGACCACATCCTGGCGGAGGTTCTCGACCCCGCCACGGGCGATCCGGTTGCCGAGGGCGAGCGCGGAGAACTGGTCCTGACCACCTTGCGCAAGTCGGCGCGGCCGATGATCCGGTTCCGCACCGGCGACATCGTCTCGTTCACCTCGGCGCCTTGCCGCTGCGGACGGACGTCGATCCGCATGCGCGGCACGCACGGCCGTCTCGACGACATGGTCATCATCAAAGGGGTCAACATTTTCCCGAGCGACGTCGAAGCGCTCGTGCGGGGCGATCACGGCCAGACGGGGGAGTATCGCCTGGTGGTGGACCGGGTCGAGCACCTCGACCGGCTGACCGTGGAATTGGAACGCGGGTACGGCGTCAACGAGACCGACGACGACATCGCGGAACGCTTCGGCCGGCAGCTGAGGGCGCTGACAGGGGTGAGCGCCGACATCAGCGTCCTCCCGCCCGGCAGCCTGCCGCGGGCCACGCACAAGGCCAAGCGCGTTGAGGACCGGCGCGCCAACCTCTGGACCTGACGCAACGCGCCGAGCCGCCCGGGCCAGGTCCGCACGTCTGGTGGAGCACTCGAGCCGGTGAGCTGACCGCCAGGATCACCATGATCGCCGGGCACACCCGGACACTACCGGCCGTAGATCCATTACCAATCGGCTATCAGGATCGCCGGGCCTGTCGGCGCGACTGCGGAAGGTCACACTACCTGATCAGTTACCTTGCGAGACCGGTGCCGAAATGGCAGGACTACGACCACGCCGGGAGGCATGTACCGATCAGTCCGGGAGGCACGTATTCACCACGGACCGGAAGAACAGCGCCCGGAACGGCCGGCCGGCCGAAACTCGGACGGGGTGGCCCATTGGTGCTCGGGCTTATGGTCAGATACAACTGCCAATAAGATCATAAGGGGGGGTGTCGGCGACGCTACATAAGAGTTCTATATGTAAATGATCTATTGGGATGTGCGATGATTTGGCCGGCGAGTGATCCAAAGCACTCGCTGCACCGCGTGGATGGCGTCCTTTAGGGGGTTTTGCCATGATAGTTCAGGCCGGCCGGTCATTCGGTTTCGCCGCGCTCACCATTACGGCCGCCATTCTCCTGCTGCTGGGCGTCATTGGCCGGCCCGTGCCCGCGCGCGCGGCTACACCGCACCTGATTGTTTCGCTCACATTTGACGACAGTGATGAAGATCAGTACACCAACGCGCTCCCGGCGCTGGAGTCGCACGATATGCACGGGACGTTCTATGCGATCACGGGGTACGTCGGGGTCAACAGCGGCACCCTGACGCTGCCGCAACTGCAGGCCATCTACAACGCCGGCAACGAGATCGGCGGCCACACGGTGCTGCACCCCAACCTCACCCAGATCAGCAACGACGAGGCGACCAGGGAGGTCTGCGATAGCCGGGACACCCTGCTCGGCTGGGGCTTCCCGGTGACCGACTTCGCCTACCCGTACGCCGCCTACAACTCGACCACCGAAGGCATCCTCCAGCAGTGCGGCTACAACTCCGGGCGGCAGGACGGCGACATCACCTCGCCCTACGGCTGCATGAGCGGATGCCCGCTGGCCGAGACGGTTCCGCCGAAAGACCCGTATGCCGTCCGCGCCCCGCAGTCCATCGAGGACGACTGGACCCTCGCCCAGATGGAACAATTAGTCACCCAGGCCGAACCCGGCGGCGGCTGGAGCGTGCTCGTCTTCCACCACATCTGCGACAACGCCTGCGACCCCTACTCGGTCACCCCGGCGAACTTCAACGCCCTGCTGACCTGGCTGCAGACCCAGGACGTGTCCATCGAGACCGTCGGCCAGGTGATCGGCGGACCCGTCCAGCCAGCGGTGACCGTACCGCAAGTCCCGCCGGCCCCGGCCGGCACCAACGGCGTCGCCAACGCCTCAGTAGAGACCGATGACATCTACAACCCCGGCACGCCGTCCTGCTGGTCGACCACGACCAGCGCCGGCGACACGGCCAGCTTCGCTGAAACAAGCACCGCGCACACCGGATCCGTCGGCGAGACCGTCACCATGAGCTCCTACACCAGCGGGAACGCGGCACTGATCATCAAGCAGGACCTGGGCCAGTGCTCTCCCAGCGCGGTCACGGGTGACTCCTACCTGGTCTCCGGCTGGTATCAGAGCACCGTACCGACGCGCTTCGTGTTCTGGTACCGGGACGCGAACGGGGGCTGGCATTCCTGGACGAAGAGCCCGCAATTCGCTGCAGCCAGTTCCTGGACGCAGGCGACCTGGGCCACCCCGGCGGTCCCGGCCGGCGCGACCGCGCTGAGCTTCGGGATGGATATCGAGGCCGTCGGCACCCTGACCACCGACGACTACTCCCTGATGGACTCGGGCGGCCCGCCGGGCACTCCGACGGTGTCGCTGACCGGGCCGGCCGCGGGCGCGACGCTGACCGGGCCGGTGACCTTCACCGCGAACGCCTCCTCCCCGGTCGGCATCGCCAAGGTCGACTTCCTGGTCGACGGGGTCGTGGTGGCCACCGCCACCTCCTCGCCCTACACCGCCACCTGGGACTCCAGCACCGTGGGAGACGGGCCGGTCACCATTACCGCGCGGGCCACCGACACCGCAGGCAACCAGGCCACCACCACCGGCCAAGCCGCCACCGTCTCCAATGCGGCCAGCCGCGGCGGCAACCTGCTCGCCAACGCCTCCCTCGAGACCAATACCGGCGGCGGCACCACCCCCGACTGCTGGCAGGAAAGCAACACCAGCGGCAACACCCAGACCTGGACCTACACCCCCGGTGCGCATAGCGGCAACGCGACCGAGAACGTCACCATCTCCGCCTACTCCAGCGGCGACAGCAAGCTCGTCACCGCGCAGGGCACCAGCGCCTGCTCCCCCCGGGTCACCCCGGGCAGCACCTACACCCTCGGCGCCTGGTACCAGTCCAGCCAGCCGACCCGCGTCGCCGTCTACTACCAGAACGCCAGCGGCACCTGGACCTACTGGACCCAGAGCCCCGCGTTCGCCGCGTCCAGCTCCTGGGCCCAGGCCACCTGGACCACCCCGGCCGTCCCGGCTGGCGCCACCGCCCTGTCCTTCGGCGCCAACCTCGCCGCCGCCGGCTCCCTCACCACCGACGACTACACCATGACCGCCGGGGCACCGGCGCCGCCGACGGTGTCGCTGACCGGGCCGGCCGCGGGCGCGACGCTGACCGGGCCGGTCACCTTCACCGCGAACGCCTCCTCCCAGGTCGGCATCGCCAAGGTCGACTTCCTGGTCGACGGCGTGGTCGTGGCCACCGCCACCGCCGCCCCCTACACCGCCAACTGGGACTCCAGCACCGTCGGCGACGGCCCGGTCACCCTCACCGCGCGGGCCACCGATACCGCAGGCAACCAGACCACCACGGCCGCGCAGGCGGCCACCGTCTCCAACGCGGCCGGCCGCGGCGGCAACCTGCTCGCCAACGCGACCCTCAACACCAACACCGGCGGCGGCACCACCCCCGACTGCTGGCAGCAAGCCAGCTCCGGCACCAACACCGCAGCCTGGACCTACACCCCCGACGCCGATAACGGCAACGCGACCGAGAACGTGTCCATCTCCGCCTTCACCAGCGGCGACCGCAAGCTCGTCACCGCCCAGGGCACCAGCGCCTGCTCCCCCCGCGTCACCCCGGGCAGCACCTACACCCTCGGCGGCTCCTACGAGTCCAGCCAGCCCAGCCGCGTCGTCGTCTACTACCAGAACGCCAGCGGCACCTGGACCTACTGGACCCAGAGCCCCGCGTTCGCCGCGTCCAGTTCCTGGGCCCAGGCCACCTGGACCACCCCCGCCGTCCCGGCCGGCGCCACCGCCCTGTCGTTCGGCCTCAACATCGCCGCCGCCGGCTCCCTCACCACCGCCAGCTACAGCATGACCGCCGGCTAGCGGTGGCGCCGCTGGTCGCAGATCTCCAGCGACGGCCCTCGGAGATGAGCACGACGTGCCCGGCGGGCCTGTTCAGGGCCAACCGGGCAGCCGGTGGCCGGCGCCGGGCTACTGGTGGGAGCGGCGCGGGCGGAACTTGATCCAGGCCAGGATCCCGATGGCCACCAGCAGCCAGGGGGAGAACAGGAAGTGCACGGTGAAGCTGACGACTGTCAGGGCCACGATGGCGATGAGGGCAAGGACGATGATACCGGGCATAGTGATCGGTCTCCGTTCATGTCGGGCTACACCGCCGGCCACGCCGGCCAGCATCCCGTTGCTGGCGGACCGGCGCAGCTGGCGGGCTGCGGGCTGGTCAGTAAGGGTGGCGCGCCCGGTGTCTGCCGTGCTTTTGGTCATGTTTCAAGACTGCCGCCCGGCGAGGACCCTCGTCGATCGGGATCAGCCCCGGATTGCACCCTGGTCTGTATCCCGGAAGGCATCAGGGTCAACCCTGACCGCGGCTAGGGTTGCCGGCCCGAAGCGGCCGGTGTGTCCGCACGCCCGGTAGGCGAAGATCTGCTCGCTCACCGAGGAAAATCCGGATGCGGTGCCGGGGATGGCCGCCAGCCAGGGCCGCCGGGTTGTCGCTGTCCTGATCTCAATGCAATCTCGACGCCATCGCGCGAGCGGTCTCTCCAACCGCGCACGCGAGCTCGTTCTCTGACAGCTTGGTGCTGACGTAGACCACTGCGACCGCGCACACCTGAACCGGATGGCCGGGCACGGTCAGCGGGACAGCCACCGAGCGCAGGCCAGGTATCACCTCGTCGTGGCTGGTGGCGTAGCCGGCGCGGCGCACCTCGTCCAGCGAGTCGCGTGGCTGGACGTCGGCGACCGCGCGCCACTGCTCGGCGTTCATCGCGGCCTGGATGGCGATTCCCGGCGCGCCGACGGCCAGCGAGTGGCGCGCGCCGGGCCGGTAAACCACGGCCGCGGCGGTGCGGCTGGGTGCGACGGACACCAGGGTGACGCACTCGGAGCCGCTCAGCACGACGAGGAAGGCGGTCATCGCCAGCTGGTCGGCGAGGGCGGCGAGCTCGCCCTGGGCGACCGCCTGCAGGTCGGCCTCGATCCCGCGGGCCAGCGCGGCGAGGCCAAGGCTCAGCCGGACCAGTCCGGCTTCGTCGCGCCGGACGAGTGAGTGCTGCTCGAGCGTGCGCAGGAAGCGATAGGTGATCGAACGGTGCAAGCCGACAGACTCTGATAGCGCCGCAATCGACATCGGCTGACCGCGCTCGGCCAGCACCTCGAGCACGCGCAGACCGCGGGACAGGGTCTGCGACTGGGCAGCCGTCTTGTCGATCACCGATTCTCCTCGCCGCACTTGCATTCAGCGTTCAGCCGGTGCATCCTTGTTCAAAGAAAGAACGTTGCATTCTATATTAGAACACATGCGTTGGTGAGGTCAATTGCGTGGGGCTGGAATGAACCGCGGGGACCCTGGATGGCTGGCGGCTGGCCCGGGCTCACCGCTCTACCGTCCGCCGGAGCAGCTCTTCCGCGGCAGTCTCGGGAGATTCGCCACCGGAGTGGCGGTGGTGGCTTTCGACCACCCCGACGGGCGGTTCGGCCTGACGATCAACTCGTTCACGTCGGTGTCGATGGAGCCGCCGCTCGTCCTCGTCGCGATCGGGCAGTCGGCCAGTTCACACGTACGGCTGGAGGGCACGGCGTTCACGGTCAACATCCTGGGCGCCGAGCAGCAGGACCTGGCCCTGACGTTCTCGGGCAAGCCGGGGCGGCAGCCGACCTGGATCGAGGGCCGGCATGCGCCCCGGCTGGGCGGCGTGCTGTGCTGGTTCGAGTGCAAGCCGTACGCCCGGTATCCGGGCGGGGACCACACCCTGTTCCTTGGCGAGGTCAGCGACTACGGGTCACGCGCCGGGGACGCGCTGGGGTTCTTCAACGGCTCGTTCACCACGTTCGGAGAACGCAGGCTCGGTCACGAAGACCTGCTCTGAATTCCCTTCCCTCCCACCCGGACCCGCGACCGCGTCATCCAAGGAGAAAGTAAATGGGCATCCGCACCGGCCAGCAGTACCTCGACAAGCTGAACTCCATGCACCCGCACGTCGTCATCGACGGCGTGACCGTCACGAAGGACATCGCGGAGTATCCTGCGTTCCGCAACGTCGCGCGGACCTACGCCCAGCTGTACGACATGCAGTTCAGCCCGGAACACCAGCAAGACCTGACCTACACCTCGCCGACCACCGGTGATCTGGTGAACGCCTCCTTCCTGGTGCCCCGCAACCTGGAGGACCTCGAGCACCGCGGGGCGGCGATCCGGACCTGGGCCGATTTCTCCAACGGATTCCTCGGGCGCAGCGGCGACTACATGAACTCAGCGCTGACCGCGCTGTCCGCAGCGCAGCCGTGGTTCGCCCAGGCCGGCCCGGAGTACGGCGAGCGCATCCGGGCGTACTACGAGTACGCCCGGGAGAACGACCTGCTGGCCACGCATACGCTGATCCCGCCGCAGGTCAACCGCTCGGTGTCCGGCGGCGAGCAGGGTGGCGGCCAGCTGACGGCGCGCGTCATCGAGGAGCGCACGGACGGCGTCATCATCCGCGGCGCGCGCATGCTGGCCACGGTGGCGCCCATCGCCGACGAACTGCTGGTCTTCCCGTCGACGGTGCTGCGCGGCACGCCGGACGACGCGCCCTACAGCTTTGCCATCGCCCTCGCGAACGACACGCCCGGGCTTCGGTACCTGTGCCGCGGGTCGCTGTACAACGGCGGCAGTGAGCTCGACGAGCCGCTGGCTTCCCGTTACGAGGAGATGGACGCCATCGTTGTCTTCGACGACGTGTTCGTCCCGAACGAGCGGGTGTTCATGCTCGGCCACCCCCAGCTGTGCAACATGTTCTACAGCGCCACCGGAGCGGCCGCGCTGATGACCCACCAGGTCGTCACGCGCACCGTGGCCAAGTCCGAGTTCTTCCTCGGGCTGGCGTGGGAGATCGCCGACTCCATCGGGATCGACGGCTTCCAGCACATCCAGGAGGACCTCGCCGAGCTGATCGTGGACGTGGAGATCGGCAAGGCATTGCTGCGCACCGGCGAGGTCGAGGGCGGCACCAACGATTGGGGCGTCTACCTGCCCCGCTGGGATACCGTGAACGCCGCGCGCAACTGGTATCCCAAGGCGGCGCAGCGCTTCCCGCAGATCATCCGGAAGTTCTGCGCGTCCGGGCTGATGGCGCTGCCGGGCGAGGCCGACATCGCGTCGGATGCGGTCGGGGACATCGAGCGCTACATGCAGGGCAAGTCGCTGACCGGGCCGGAGCGGATCCGGCTCTTCAAGCTCGCCTACGACGCGTCGGTTTCCGGCTTCTCCGGCCGGCAGGCGCTGTACGAGTACTTCTTCTTCGGTGACCCGGTACGGATGGCGGGAGCGATGGTCGCGGGCTACAACTCCGGGCCCGCACGGGCCCGGGTGCGCGAACTGCTGGCCCGCGGGGAGCAGCCGGCCACCCTGGTCTAAGGATCAGATACGATTTCACATACGATCTACGATCGGATCCTGGTCCACCTGTAGGGGCGCGGAGGTGTTCGATGCCGGACGGCCAGTCGTTCGGGGCACTGACGATGCGGCCGGGCAAGCTGATCGCGGTCCACCTCAACTACGAGAGCCGGATCGCGCAGCGCGGCCGCCGGCCGGAGCACCCGTCGTACTTCCTGAAGCCTGCCAGCTCCGTCTCCGCCAGCGGAGACACCATCGAGCGGCCGGCCGGCACCGAACTGCTCGGCTTCGAGGGCGAAATCGCCTTGATCATCGGCGCGCCGGTGCGCCGGGTCGCGCCCGAGCAGGCCTGGAGCCACGTTTCGGGCGTCACGGCGGCCAACGACTTCGGTGTCTACGACCTGAGGTGGGCCGACCGGGGATCGAACCTGCGCGCCAAGGGCGGCGACGGGTTCACCCCGCTCGGGCCCGGCGTCCTCGACGCCGCCGGGCTCGACCCGGCCGGCCTGCGCGTCCGGACCTGGGTCAACGGGAAGCTGGCGCAACAGGGGACGAGCGCGGAACTCGCCTTTCCCTTCGCCCGCCTGATCGCCGACCTCTCGCAGCTGATGACCCTCGAACCGGGGGACGTGATCCTTACCGGTACCCCGGCCGGAGCGTCGGTCGTCGTGCCCGGCGACATCATCGAGGTCGAGGTAGATGCTCCGGAGGCACCGCAGGCACCCAGCACCGGCCGGCTGGTCACCCGGGTGACCGACGGTAGCGCGCCGCTGGCCGGGTACGGCGCGCTACCGAAGATCGACGACCTGCAGCGTGAGGAGGCCTGGGGCAGCCGGGCCGCAGCCGGCCTGCCGGCCGCCTTCGAGCTCACCCCGCGGCTGCGGGACAAGCTGGCCAGCGTCTCGACCGCGACCCTGTCCGCACAGCTGCGCAAGAGGGGCTTCGACGAGATGTCGATCGACGGGCTGAGGTCGACCAGGCCGGGCACGAAAGTGGTCGGCCTGGCCCGCACGCTGCGCTTCATCGCGTTCCGAGACGACCTTTTCGCCGCCCGCGGCGGCGGATACAACGCGCAGAAGCGCGCGTTCGACTCACTGCGTCCCGGTGACGTGCTGGTCATCGAAGCCCGCGGCGAGCGGGGCACCGGCACGGTGGGTGACATCCTGGCCCTGCGCGCGCAGACGCTCGGCGCGGTGGCAATCGTCACTGACGGCGGGGTGCGTGACTACGCCACGGTCGCCGACCTTGGCATACCGACCTATTCCCAGGGCCCGCATCCCGCCGTCCTCGGCCGCCGGCACGTGCCCTGGGACGTCGACGTCACCATCAGCTGCGGGGGAGCAGCCGTCCAGCCCGGTGACGTGATCGTCGGAGATGCCGACGGCCTGGTCGTCATACCGCCCGTGCTGGCCGCGGAACTCGCCGACGCCGCGGCCGAGCAGGAACGCGAGGAGGCATTCATCGCCGAGCAGGTGGCCGCCGGCCAGCCCGTCGACGGGCTGTATCCGCTGAACGCGACGTGGCGCGAGAAGTATGAGCAATGGCCGCCCGGAACATGAGCGACCTGGCGCCCAGCAAGTCGAAGCTCGCCCACACCTACCTGCGCGAGCGCATCATCGACGGCCAGTTCGGCCCGGGCTACCGGCTCGTGCTGGCCGCGATAGCCAAGCAGCTGGACATCAGCCCGGTGCCCGTGCGCGAGGCGATCCGCATGCTCGAGGCGGAAGGCCTGGTCAGCTACGAACGCAACGTCGGTGCCATGGTCGCCATGACAGACGAGGCCGAGTACGTCACTACCATGCAGACCCTGGCCATCGTGGAGGGCGCGGCGACCGGCCTGGCCCGCGGCCTGCTGGACCCGGCCGACCTGGACCGGGCCCGCGAAGTGAACCGCCGGATGGCGGGGTCCCTGGCGGAATTCGACCCGCGCGAGTTCACGTTCCTCAACAGGGAATTCCACGCCCTGCTGTTCGGTAAATGCCCCAACACGCACCTGCTTGATCTGGTGCACCGGGGCTGGGCGCGCCTGGACGTGCTGCGTGACCCGACGTTCGGCTTCGTCCCGGGCCGGGCCCGCGAGTCGGTGGCCGACCACGAGCGGCTGCTGGCCCTCATTTCGGGCGGGGCGAGCGCCTGGGACGTCGAGTTCGTCGCCCGCACGCACCGCACGGCGACGCTCGATGCCTTTCTTGCCCACCACTCCGATCAGTTCATCCGCTGAACCTCAGCCCGTCAGACGAGAGCAGGCTGTTATGGCTTACCGAACGGATCCCGCCGAGTTGCGCGGATCGATCACCCCGCTGGTCACGCCGTTCACCGCCGACGGCGCGGTCGACCACGCCAGCCTGGCCAACCTGGTGCGCTGGCAGCTGGCCCACGGCACGCACGGGATCTCCATCGGCGGGTCCACCAGCGAGCCCAGCTCGCAGACCACCGAAGAGCGGCTGGCCGCGATCAGCACCGTCGTCGACACCGTCGGCGGCCAGGTACCGGTCATTCCCGGAACCGGATCGGCCCGCCTGGACGAGACGCTGGAACTGACTGCGGCCGCGCGGGACCTGGGCGTCGACGCTGCCCTGATCATCTCGCCGTACTATGCGCGGCCGACGCAGGAAGCCCTGTACGTCTGGTACAAGACGGTGGCGGAGAACTTCCCGGACCTGCCGATCGTGGCCTACAACGTGCCGTCCCGCACCGCGGTCGACATCGCGCCGGCCACCATCGCCCGGCTCTATCACGACGTCGGGAACTTCGTGGGCGTCAAGGAGACGACGCGGGACTTCGAGCACTTCTCCCGGGTGCTGCAGTTGTGCGGCCCGGACGTCGTGGTGTGGTCCGGCATCGAGCTGCTCTGCCTGCCCCTGCTGGCGCTGGGCGGAGCAGGCTTCCTCAGCGCGACGTCGAATATCGCACCGGCCGCGCATGCCCAGCTGTACGAGGCGTGGAGCAAGGGCCACTACGACACGGCCCGGCAGCTCCACTACGGCCTGCATCCCCTGGTCGACCTGCTGTTCGTGGAGACCAACCCGGCGCCGGCCAAATGGGTGCTCGCACAGCGCGGGCTGATCGCCTCCGATCACGTCCGCCCGCCGTTGATCACGCCCACCCCGGCCGGCCTGGACAAGATCCGCGACTACCTCGCCGCGGGCGCGGAGCACCTGACCGCGGCCGACGGCTACACGGTGGCGGGAGGGGAGCCCAGATGACCATTTCGCAAGCTGGGTCCGTCGCGCGCCGCCTGCCAGCGGGCCTGCCCGACCGCATCCGTCACTTCATCGACGGGGAGTTCGCCGACAGCACCGACGGGACTACGTTCGACGTTCTCGACCCGGTGTCCAACCAGACCTACATCACCGCGGCCGCGGGCGGCCCGGCAGATATCGACCGGGCCGTGGCCGCGGCCCGGCGGGCCTTCGCCGAAGGGCCCTGGCCCCGGCTGGTGGCCCGGGAGCGGGCCAGGGTGCTCAACCGGATCGCGGATGCCGTGGCCGCGCAGAACGAGACGCTCGCGGAGATCGAGACGTTCGACACCGGCCTGCCGATCACCCAGGCGCTCGGGCAGGCGCAACGGGCGGCGGAGAATTTCCGGTTCTTCGCGGACCTGGTCGTGGCCCAGGCCGACGACCTGTACCAGGTGCCGGGGCGGCAAGTGAACTACGTCCACCGAAAGCCGGCCGGGGTGGCCGGGCTGATCACGCCGTGGAATACCCCGTTCATGCTGGAGAGCTGGAAGCTCGCGCCGGCGCTGGCGGCCGGATGCACGGTGGTGCTCAAGCCCGCCGAGTTCACCCCGCTGTCGGCGGGCCTGTGGGCCGGGATCTTCCGCGAGGCGGGCCTGCCCGACGGCGTGTTCAACCTGGTCAACGGCCTGGGTGAGACGGCCGGTGATGCGCTGGTCAAGCATCCCGATGTGCCGCTGATCTCGTTCACCGGGGAGACCACGACCGGGCAGACGATCTTTCGAAACGCCGCGACGCACCTCAAGGCGCTGTCGATGGAACTGGGCGGTAAGTCCCCGGCCGTCATCTTCGCCGATGCCGACCTGGACGCAGCGATCGACTCGACGCTGTTCGGGGTCTTCTCCTTGAACGGGGAACGTTGCACGGCCGGCAGCCGGATTCTCGTGCAGCGCCCGGTCTACGGCGAATTCGTCGAGCGGTACGCGGCCCGCGCCCGCAACATCGTGGTCGGTGATCCTTATGACCGGCGCACCGAGGTCGGGGCCCTGGTCCATCCGCAGCACTACGCGAAGGTGATGGGCTACGTCGAGCGCGGCAAGCGGGAGGGGCGGCTGGTCGCCGGAGGCGGCCGCCCGGAGGGACTCGGCACCGGCAACTACGTCAGCCCGACGGTGTTCGCCGACGTGCCGCCTGGCGCCTCGATATTCCAGGAAGAAATCTTCGGCCCGGTCGTCGCCATCACGCCGTTCGACACCGACGACGAGGCGCTGGAACTGGCCAACGGCGTGAAGTACGGGCTGGCCGCCTATCTGTGGACCACGGACCTCGAGCGCGCGCACAACTTCGCGCATCGGGTAGAGGCCGGCATGGTCTGGCTGAACTCGCATAACGTCCGTGACCTGCGGACCCCGTTCGGTGGCGTCAAGGCCTCCGGCCTGGGTCACGAAGGCGGCTACCGATCGCTGGATTTCTACTCCCAGCAGCAGGCCGTGCACATCACGCTCGGCCCGGTGCACACGCCCAGGTTCGGCGTGCGCCCGGAATGACCATCGCAAAGAGGAGCCTTAGATGACCGATACACACGCCACCGCATTGCCCGCCCCAGACATCATCCGCGCCGCTTACGCCGAGCTGATCGTGACCGACCTTGAGGCGTCGCGCCGGTTCTACCGCGACGTGCTGGGTCTGGTGGTCACCGAGGAGGACGAGAACTCCGTCTACCTGCGGGGGTTCGAGGAGTATCTGCACCACTCCCTGGTGCTGCGCCGGGGCGACGTGCCCGCGCTGGCCATGTTCGGCTACCGGGTCCGCTCGCCCCGTGAGCTGGATGTCGCCGAGGCATACCACCGTGATCTCGGCTGCCGGGTCGAGCGCCGGCCGGCCGGGACCCGGCGCGGCCTCGGGGAGACGGTGGCGGTGCAGGATCCGCTGGGATTCCCCGTGGAGTACTTCTTCGCCAGCGATCACGTCGAACGCCTGACCCAGCGTTTCGACCTGCATGGCGGCGCCCCGATCACCCGGCTGGATCATTTCAACGTGATGACCCCGGACATCCCGGCCGCCCGGACGGTCCTGGAGCGCCTCGGTTTCCGCACGTCGGAGGACATCCGGGACAGTGATGGGATGGTCTATGCGGCGTGGATGTTCCGTAAGCCGACCGTCCACGACATCGCACTCACCGGCGGGGACGGCCCGCGCATGCATCACATCGCGTTCCACACCCATGAGCGCTCGCAGATCCTGCACGTCTGCGACAAGCTCGGGGCCCTGCGGGAAACTGACCGGATCGAGCGCGGTCCGGGACGGCACGGCGTCTCCAACGCGTGCTACCTCTACCTGCGCGACCCGGACGGTCACCGCATCGAGATCTACGCGCAGGACTACTGGACCGGCGACCCGGACAACCCGGTGATCACCTGGGACGTGCACGACAACCAGCGCCGGGACTGGTGGGGTAATCCGGTCGTGCCGAGCTGGTACTCCGAAGCGTCGCCGGTGCTGGATCTCGACGGGAAGCCGCACCCGCTCGTGCAGCCCGCCGGCCCGCGGGAGGCCGATGTGACCATCGGGGCCGATGGCTTCTCCTACACCCGGAGCAGCGAGCCGACGCAGCAGCACCAGGAGTACAAGCTGGGCGAACAAGTCTGAGCGGCACTGCGGAGACGATGACCGGACGCATCATGGGTGTTTTCTCCTGAAGGCTCAGCGTAGAGTGCCCGCATAGGGACCCGGAGGGCGGGATGAAGCAGACACAGCTGCTCGTCATCGGCGCGGGGCCGTACGCGCTGTCGGCCGCGGCGCTGGCACGTGAGCGTGGTATCCGCACGGTGGTGCTGGGCCAGCCGATGGGTTTCTGGCGGCAGAACATGCCAGCGGGCATGTTCTTGCGATCGGGCCCGGACTGGCACCTCGATAGCGCCGGGGTTCACACGCTTGAAGCATTCCTGGAGGAGCAGGGGATCCAGCCCGGTGCGGTCGATCCCATTCCGATCGGCGTCTTCCTGGACTATGTCGGCTGGTTCCAGAAGGCAAAGAAAATCGAGGTCCGCGAAGAGTTCGCCGATACCCTGGCGAAGGCAAACGGCCGTTTCGAGGCGACGCTTCACAGCGGCGAACGCATCGGCGCGGACGCGGTGGTAGCCGCGCCCGGGATCCGCCACTACGCCAGCGTTCCCGGCTGGGCGTCATCGCTGCCGCCGGGATACGCTGCGCACACCTGCGACTTGGTGCGCTTTGACGACATGGCCGGAGCGCGCGTCCTGATTGTCGGCGGGAGGCAAAGCGCCTACGAGTGGGCCGCGCTGATCCGGGAGCACGGCGCCGCGCGCATCGACATCGTCCACCGCCACGACATCCCGCGCTTCGAGCGGGTCAGCTGGAAATTCGTCGACCCCCACGTCGAGCAGACACTCCGGGTGCGCGGGTACTGGCGTAACCTTCCCCGAAGCGAGCAAGAAGCGATCACCAGGCGCTTTTGGGAAGTAGGCAGGCTTACGCTAGAACACTGGCTCACTCCCCGGCTGGACTGGGAGGGGATCTACCGATGGCCCGGAACCGAAGTCGCCGAGGCTGCCCCGCGCGGCGACGGCGAGCTGAGGGTGCTGCTATCAAACGCCACGCAGCTGACTGTCGACCGCGTGGTGTTCGCTTCGGGTTACCGGGCCGATCTCACCAAAGTCCCCTACCTGGCGGGCGTCCGGGGGGAAGTCAAATTGTCCAATGGCTTCCCCGTGCTGGATGAGTCTTTTCAGACCAGCCTTGACGGCCTGTACATCACGGGCTTCTCCGCAACGCAAGACTTCGGGCCGTTCTTCGGATTCGTCAAAGGATCACCCGCTGCCGCCACACTGATCGTCCGCGACCTGCTGTCGCGAAACTGACACGCCGGGGCACTATGTGGTTGCTGTCATGTCGGCCAGCCCGGCGCTGGCCTGCCACAGCCGGCCGGCGGCTGCGGTGTCATAGGAGACCTTGCTGGAGCTCCTGGGTTTGCGGTTGGCGAAGTACCGGCCGGTGACGCCCTCGACCTCGGGTGAGGAGGCGAGGTAGACCGGGGTGACTGCGCCCTGCGCCGGGGCCTTCATGAAGGGGCGTGCCACGCGGATCATGACGGCGAAGTACGCTGGCTGGTCTTCGGCGGCGAAGCCGGTGCGCACCACGCCGGGGTGCAGGACCGTGGCGGTTACGCCGGTGCCTTCCAGGCGGCGGGCCAGCTCGTAGGTGAACATCACGTTGGCCAGCTTCGATTGGCTGTAAGCGCGCTGCCCGGAGTAGTTCCGCTCGCCCTGCAGGTCGTCGAAATCAATTCGGCCCCTGGTGTGGGCGCCGGAAGAGACGGTGACGATCCGGGCGGGTGCGCTCGCGGTGAGGCGCTCCAGCAGCAGGTTGGTCAGCAAGAATGGCGCGAGGTAATTGAGCGCGAAGGTGCGTTCCAGGCCGTCGGCGGTGACGTGCCGGTGAGCCCAGAACCCGCCGACGTTGTTGACCAGCACGTCCAGGCGCGGGTAGGTGTCAAGCACTTGAGCGGCCAGACGGCGCACCCCGGCCTGAACTGACATGTCCGCGGCAAAGGCATCCACGGCCCTGCCCGGTGCGGTGCGGATGCCTGCTGCGGCCGCCTCGGTACGGGCCTGATCACGGCCGGTGATGCCGACCCGGGCGCCCAGAGCGGCGAGCCCGATGGCGGTGGCCTTGCCGATGCCGCCGGTGCCTCCGGTGACCAGAACGGACTTCCCGGCCATGAGGGGGACGTCAGCCATGGTTCAGCGGATGGTTAGCAGACAACAGCGGGCAGCGGCAGGCGGTCCGGGCTGACCCAGCGCATCCGGCTGTCGTCGCTGGCGAGCAGGCCTGGAGAATAGTGAGCCTCGAGCAGCCGGCCATCCAGCAGCCGGGGAAACCGCTTCAGGAAGGCGTCAAAGTTCACGCCCGGAGCCTCCCGGAGATGGTGCGCGACCAGGGCTACCCACACCGCCGTCCTAGTCGCGGAGTAGCGCTCCGGGTGCCCATGCAGCGCGGCGAGATTGCGCAGCCCGGCCGCGGCGCGGCTAGCTGCCTGATCCAGGCCGTACCTGCTGATGTACAACCACGCCATGCGGAGATGATCGCGGTGACGGAATCCGTGACTCTGCAGCGCTCCGCGCTCGAAGGCGTCCAGGAACGCGTCGTCATCCAGGTCCATGCAGTCGCCCATTCTCATACAGTAGAGGGCCGCACAAATCGATCGCAGCTGCCGCGTCGCACCGCACTGTCATGCGAGTCCGATGCCCAGAGCCAGGCACCGCTGGCCTCTCGACTTCCCGGTCCGGCCAACGGTAGCGTCGGCATTACACAGGAGGTCGGGAACTGGACATCGTCGCTGGTTTCATCCGCAGTGCCGAGGGTCGGGCAGCGCTCGACCGCGGCGCCGAGGAGGCGCGCCTGCGCGGTGCGCGGCTCATCATCGTCCACTCGAGCAAGGGCGGGGGCCACGAGAACGCTGAGCTGATCATCGCCATCCGCGAGGAGCTTGAGCGGATCAGCCAGGAGCTAACTGCTGCAGGTGTCGAGCACGAGATCCGGGAGCTGGTGCGCGGGCGTACGCCGGCCGAAGACGTGGTCACCGTGGCGAAGGAGGCGGGCGCGGAGCTCATCGTCATCGGGCTGCGGCGACGTTCACCGGTCGGCAAGCTTGTCCTGGGCTCGAATGCCCAGGACATCCTGCTGCAGGCTGACTGTGCGGTCTTGGCGGTGAAGCCCTAGCCTGTACCGACCCAGAACGCTCGCAGCGCGGTGACCTGGGTGAACCAGGTTGTGTCGGTAGGCAGCATCATGATCACCACGCGCGCGTCGCGGACCGCCTCGGCTGGCCGCGCATCCTCTGTGAGCTTGCTGAGAGCTTGTGCTCAGCCGCTGCTAGGGCCTGGCCTGAATCGTTGTCACCAGTGCGCGGGAGGAGCCGAAGATGCAGGCGCAGGCGAGAGGCAGCCTCGTGGGTGAGAGAACAGGGTTCACGTTGGAAACGGCGCCGCTCGCAGCCTGGGCGGGAACAACCAGCGATGGGCGGGCCGGGATTCCACGGGATATGCCGGAACCGTCCCAGCTGGCCAGGGCGCTGGTTCAGCGGGTATATGCGCTGGTGCTCTGCCTTGCCATCACTGCGGTGGCGGTTGCTCAGTACCGCACGGGCGGCGGTCTCATCCCGGTCCCGTGGCTAGCTGTCGGTCCGCTGCTGGCGTCCTTGGTGCTGCCCCCGCGGATCACCGCCGTGCTGGCGGGCTGGGCGATGCTGCTGGGTTTCGGGCTCATCGTGGACCAGCCGGGCGGGCCAGGCAGGCTCGCGTCGCACCTGGGCGAGCTCGTGCTGCTGGCCGCGTTCGCTGTCGCCAACTGCGCGCTGCGCACCGCGGCGCAGCGGCGGCTCAGCCAGGTCCGCGCCGTGGCCCGGGTAGCGCAGAGCGCACTGCTGCGCGAGGTCCCCGCTACCGTCGCCGCGGGGCGGCTGGCCTCGCGCTACGTCTCGGCCGCGGCGGAGGCACGGGTAGGCGGGGACGTGCTCGAAGTCGTCTCCGGGGGAGGCCACCCGCGCTGGCTCATCGGAGACACGCGCGGAAAGGGACTGCCGGCGGTGCGCCTGGCCAATGTCGCGATGGCCAGCTTCCGGGACGCCTGTGCCCGGCCAGGCCTGTCGCTGCCAGAGATCGCCCGGGTAGTGGACCGGTCAGTCGCGCGGGCAGCAGGAGACGAGGACTTCGTGACTGCCTTGTTCGCCGAGTTCGACCCGCGCGGCTGGCTTGAGCTCGTCACCTGCGGGCACCCGCCGCCGCTGCGGCTGACGGCGGACGGCGGCCTGCAGGCACTGAATCCCTCCACGTACGCGACACCGCTGGGCCTGCACCCCGACATCCAGCCATCCACCTTTGCGGTAGGAGTGGGCGACCGGCTGGTTTTCTACACCGACGGCCTGCTCGAGGCACGCGACCGGGCGGGCCGGTACTTCAGGCTGGAAGACTGCCTCGACGCGCTGCGCAGCACCGATCTGGAGGCAGCGGCCGACGAGCTGCTCGACCGGCTCCTGGCCCATACCAGGCGCAAGCTCGACGACGACGTGGCGGTGCTGCTGTTTGAGGCAACCTCCCCGCCGGCCCGGCCATAGGACGAGCCCCTGGCGGCTCCGGCACCGGCCGGTGACACGCTGCCCGACGGTGATCCACACGCGCGACGCACCCAGAGCCGCCTGAGTGGCGGCGGACTGGGCCTGGCGTCAAATGCAGGCGGCTGAATGAAAGTGATCCATGCCGCCGGTCCCGCAGTCCTTGCTAGGTTGTGATGATTCGTGAATCCGCCCGGCCGTGCTGAATTTCATACGGGCATCGCACGGCATTCTGCTTAACTGCGACCAGTATGACGTACAACTCAGTGATAACGGGGGATGACAGCAAATGGGTCTTAAGCTAGCGCGAAGTGCGGTCGCCGGCTTAGCAGCGGGCATCGTCATCGGCCCGGCCGCGCCGGCGCTGGCCGCGCCTGCCGTGACCGTCAGGGTGCCGTGCAGTTCCGTCACCCTCGCCGCCGCCATCACGGCCGCGACTAGCAACGAGACGCTGCGGCTCGCGGTGTCATGCCGGTATGTCCTGACCAGCGCGATGCCGGCCATCGGCGAGAACCTCACCATCGCGGGCAACGGGGCCACCCTGGAGCGCAGTACGGCGGCCGGCACCCCTCCCTTCGCCATTCTCACGGCGGCCGCGGGTAATCTCGCGGTCAGCCGGCTGAGCTTCCGCAACGGTTCCGGGGGAGCAATCAGCTATCAAAGCGGTTCCTCGGCGGGTGGCAGCATCATGGTCACCGGCGGCACTTTTACCGGCAACTCCGGCGGCGCTATCAACGACGACGGTTCTCCCGACGGAGCGCTGACCGTGACCGGCGCCAGGTTCACCCGCAATGCCGGCGGCGCCATCAACGATGGCGACGAGGATAACGACGCCGGGCCGCTGACCGTGACCCGGGCTAGCTTCACGGGAAACACCGGCGGCGCCATTACGGACTTCGGTAACTACAATTCCGGCAGCGACACGGTTACCGGCAGCACCTTCACCGGCAACGCCGGCGGCGCCATCAACTACCAGAGCTTTCCCGAGGGCAGCCCGAGTACCCTGGTGGTGACGAGGTCTGCCTTTACCCGCAATACCGGCAGTGGCATCACCTGCTCCTTCTACGCGTACTGCGACCTGTCGGTCACCAGATCCACCTTCACTGGCAACGCCGGCGGCGGCATCAGTTCCGGTTCACAGGACATCCAGATGACGGTATCCCGCAGTATGTTCACCCGCAACAACGCCGAGCTGGGTGGCGCCATCGACATCGACAGCTCGCAAAGCGGGACCCTGACCGCGACCAGCGACACTTTCACCAGGAACACCGCCACCGCCGGCGGCGGCGCTATCTACAACTTTGACTACGTGGCGGCGACCGACTCCACCTTCACCGGGAACTCCGCTCCCGTTGGCGGCGGCATGGAAAACGAATGGTATTCCGACGTGGCCGGTTCCACGTTCCGCAACAACAGGGCAGCGTCGGCCGGCGGCGGCTTGTACAACGACGACCAGATCTCGGTGACCGGCTCCACTTTCCGCAAGAACACGGCAGCCTCGGGTGGCGGCATTTACCAGATACCGGCCGGCGCGGATAATTTCGGGCAATCAACTCCGACGATCACGCTCACCGGCAGCAAGATCATCGGCAACAAGGCGGCCGTCAACGGCGGCGGCATCGACAACACCATTGACACCAGGTACTCGGGGCCCGGGCCGGGCCCGGGGACGGTGGCCGTCACGAGCAGCCGGGTCGTTAGCAACTCCGCCGACGGAGATGGCGGCGGCATCTACAACTTCGGCGGTGGATCCGTTCCGCTGACCAGTTCCGTCGTGACGGGCAACCGGCCCGATAACTGCGGGCCAGCAGGCGCCGTCCCTGAGTGCCTTGACGGCTCCGCCACCGCGGCGCCTGCCCATGAGCTAAGTCCCGGCCGACGGTTCAGTCCCCGGCTGGGAGTCCACTGCGTGGTCGAACGTCTCGGCCGGCCGAGCCAGCCGCGCGGTCTGCGGCCGTGGCCATGCGGCGTCCATGCCCTCGCGGCGGGCGAGGGCGGCCGGGTACCGGCCAGCGTCGCGGACGGGATTCCCGGTACCCGCCCGCCGAGATTGCGGCCCTGCAAGCCCGCGGTCAACGGCGAAGAGCCCATCGTGGCACGGCTGGTCATGCGGACGGGTTGCGGAAGTAGTGGCCTTCGTCGAGGTCATCGATGAGCCCGGGATGGGTCGGGTGCCAAGCCAGGCGCTCCCGGGTCAGCGTGCTCGAGGCCGGGCTGTCGGCCGCGAGGAAGCCAGCCAGCCAGGCGAAGTGCCCGCCCGCGTCCTCGGCAGGGATGGCGACCACGGGGAGTTCGAGATGCCGTCCGATCACTTCGGCGATGGCGCGGATCGGCACGCCCTGGTCGGCGACCGCGTGCAGCACCGATCCTGCCCGGGCCTTCTCCAGCGCCAGGCGGAAGAGGCGCGCGGCATCGAGCCGGTGCACGGCGGGCCAGCGGTTGGACCCGTCGCCGATGTAGCCCGAGACGCCCTTGTCGCGGGCGATGCCGACCACGGTCGCCAGGAAGCCGTTATCCCCGTCGCCGTGCACCGTCGGAGGGAGTCGCACAACGGACGCGCGGACGCGGCGGGAAGCGAGCGAGAGCGTCAGATGCGCATTGGTCAGCCGAGAATGCGCGCCGCCGACCGGAGCCGCCGCATCAGAGTCGGGACCAAGCCCGTCTTGTTCGGTCGCCACCCGCCCCGGTGCGAGACCGAGTGTCCCGGAGGCGATGACGAACGGCCGGTCAGAATCGGCTAGCGCCTCGCCGAATGTCTCGATGGCGCGGCGATCCGCATCGGCAGCGCCCTGGAAGTCCCCCGAGAAAGCGATGTCGTGCTTGAACGCGAGGTGGATCACGCCATCCGACGCGGCAGCTGCACTGCGCAGGCTGTCGAGGTCGTCAAGAGTGCCGCGATGCACTTGCGCTCCGGCCGCGGTGAGACCGGCGGCCGAGGCATCCGAGCGGGCGAGCCCGGTGACCTGGTGACCCGCGTCGATGAGCTCGGGTACCACGGCGGAGCCGATCCAGCCGGACGCGCCGGTGACGAAAACGCGCATCAGAAATCTCCAGGTTGTCGAATGTCCTTCGCACCGGGCGTGCGCCGGGACTGATTGATGTCAGTTGCTGTCATCAGCATAGCAAGGATGTCAGCCACTGTCATCAATTATGATCGGGGCATGGGTCGATGGGAGCCAGGCGCGCGCGGCCGGCTAGAGCAGGCTGCCCTCGCTCTCTACGGCGAGCGCGGGTTCGAGCAGACCACGGTGGCGGAGATCGCCAAGCGGGCGGGGCTCACGGAGCGAACGTTCTTCCGGCACTTCGCCGACAAGCGCGAGGTTCTGTTCGCGGGCGCGGGCTCGCTGCAGGACCTCCTCGTGAGCACCCTCGCCAGCACTCCTGATTCCGCGGCGCCGATCGCCGCGGTCGCCGCGGCCCTGGAGGCCGCCGGCGCCCTGCTCCAGGAGCGCCGTGAATACTCCCGACAGCGCCAGGCCGTCATTGCTGCGAACGCAGAGCTGCAAGAACGCGAGCTGGTCAAGTTCGCATCATTGTCCGCGGCGCTCGCCGACACGTTGCGCCGGCGCGGAGTCAAAGACCCGGCCGCGAGCCTGACTGCCGAGGCAGGGATCGCTGTCTTCAGGATCGCGTTCGAATGCTGGATCAGCGAGACCAGCAAGCGAGACTTGCCCCAGCTCATCCGAGAGTCGCTCGACGAGCTCAGAGCCGTGACCGCGGGCAGATGATCACCGGCGTCAGGCCGGGCGCAAAGTCCTGCTGGCCGCCGGCGATGCTGCGCTGGCCGAGTGGCTGCCGCGCTCGGTCAGTCCTGCTGGTTTTCCCCGGCTGTCTGGTCGCCGGGCGGGGTGTCGATGACGGGCACCGGGTCCAGGCCGATCTTCTCGGCGATCCGGGTCAGCAGCTCGTCCTGCGCGGCGAGGTGGCCCTGGACATGCGCCACTTCGTGCAGGGTGGCGCTCGCGTCGTTGAATGTCGCCTCCGCGCGCTTGTCGGCCGCGGCGGCCTGTACGTTCTGCCCGACCATGATGATCGACAACAGCACCAGCTGCAGGAAGGTCTGCGCCACCCAGGAGACGATTGTCGGCGCGCCGCCCCGGATCGCCTCCGGGAGGCTGATCAGGTCGAACAGCGCGAACGCGTAGGCGCACCACATGCTGCCGACCACCGCCGTGACTAGCAGCGCGACCCTGGTGTTGAACCGGTTGACCGCCGTCCCGCGCGGGAGCAGATCAGCCACCTTCACCGGGCGCTCGGCGAGCCGGGAGGCGATACGCGGATGGCGTATGTGCTGGTAGATCGCCATGACGTGGCCTTTCATCGATGGCTAGGGACGCTTCTGCTGGCTAGGCGAACCAGGCCAAGGGTAGCGGCATGCTCCGCGGGGAACGCCCAGGTCAGCCGGCGTCGAGCGGCCATAGCGGCCACCGGCGTTGAACCGCTGATCTGACGCTGATCCGCCTCATCACCGGGCGGTGACAGCCGCACCCGGAGTAGGAGGTCCCTCGCCCGCGGCGCGGACTGCGCCTTTCCTGGAATGGCCTGGGCAATGTCCAGCTAATGCCTTGCCGGAATGGCACCAAGGTGACAACCGCGGCCGGACTATCTGCATCGACCGCCTTCGGGCAGAACTCCGGCAAGTAGTTCGGCAACCGGTGTCTCCGCGGCTGCGGCCGCCGGGCGGGTGAGGAAACAGTCGGCGTGGTACCAGCCCTCCGCCTCCTTCCCGGTCGGGTCCAGGCCGCGCAGGACGACGTCGTGGTTCGCTGCCTCGAACTCCTCGGGGTCGGCGAAGCGCCGCTGCCGGAAGGTCAGTCCGGGCATCCGCTCGGTGACCAGGCCGTAACGGGCGAACGTGTCGGCGATCTCGTCGTAGGCGAAGACGCGCAACACGAAGATCGCCAGCCAGAGCGCGTGCGGACCGCTGATGGCCCGCAAGAGCCGGTCGAAGGTGCGGGGCCCGACGTACCCCACGCCTCCGGTGCAGATGATCACGCCGACGTCACGGACGCCGGCGGCCAGCGCCGGGGACGGATCGGACGTCTCGAGGTCCTCGGCCCAGCCCTGTGCCAGCAGGCCCGCTCGGAGGGCGTAGTCGATCGCGGGCGCCGAGACGTCCAGGCCGAGCACCGCGAGGCCGGGGCGGCGCAGCCGGCGGGCGTAGAACTCCGCGTCGGCCTCGATCACCTCGTCGGGCGGGAGCGCGGCCCGTTCGGGATCGGCGCAGCGGGCGCCGATCTCGCCCAGATCGACGTCACAGCGCAGCAACGCGGCGTTGATCCCGTAGGAGCAGCAGACGTCGAGGACCGTGGGAGGGCGCCCCCCGCGCGCCGCGGCGGCGAGCACGGCCTCGAAGATGGGCAGCGCCTGCTGTGGGACCTGGTACTCCAGGTCGTTCAGGGTGCGGAAGTACGCCCTCGGATCCGGCTGGTTGTAGATCCGGGTGAAGTCCGCCTTGCGATCACCGGTCAACGCCCCATCATCGAGCATCGGCACCCCTTCGAGCCGCTGAGCTTCGATCATCCACCGTCTTCGGCGGCGAGCAGATCCTCCAGTTCGCGGACTGCCTCCGGGAGCTTCTCCGCGAACACCGACATCTGCTCGCGCACCGCCCGCGGCGTGCTCAGGTAGAGGTCGAAGCGATCGGGGAGCAAGGTGTAGCCGATGCCGATGCACTTCCGGCTGGTCGACCCGAAACCGAAGTACTGCACGTGGATGGACGCTACGGCGCTGGTGCTCAGGTAATCGTCCCGCATCGTCAGCCAGCCGGGCGTCTCGTACAGGGCGAGCGGCTCGGTCACGCCGAGTTCCGCGCCGCGGCGCTTCTGGATCAGCTGCAGCTCCCACAGGTGCTGCTCGGGCGCGTGCCCCGCCTGGCACTCCCGCGCGCGTTCCACGTGCTTCTCGGCGGCGGCCCGGAACGCCGCCCTGCGGGTCGGCTCGTCCGCTTGCGCGTCGTCCATCGCGGTCACGAACCGCACCACCTCAGGCGTGACGACGCGCATCGCCTCCGTGCGCCCGTGCCGGTAGTGCCGGGTGGCGATCGACTCGTACGTGGCACCCAGATGACCCTTGGCGCGCTTGTGGGCGAGCTGGAAGGCCATCTGCGCGAACGCGTCCGGGGACATCCGCAGCTGCTTGGCCCGTTCGCTGCTGAAGCCCTCGATCTGCAGGATGGCCGACGCGGTGTCGGCCGCGTACGCGGCGAACGCGGCGGCGGCGGCCTGTACATCGGCCCGCAGGTCGGCGCCGAGCACGAAATCGAGGGGCGCGCAGGCCGGGGTCCCCTGCGGCTCGGCCCCCGACCGGCGCGAGTGCTCCGCCGCCGAAGAGCCCAGGACCGCGTCGATGAAGCTCACGGTGGTAGTGCCGTCCAGCTTGCAGTGCTCGCCGTTGAGGCCCGCCGTCCCGTCCCCGAAGACGATCAGCGACAGGGCTTTGTCGAACCACCGGTTGCCGCTGTCGCCGTGCAGCAGCAGATCGGACGCCTCCCGGGGGCTCCCAGGAATGGTGTCCTCGAGGCACAGGCAGAACAGCGCGGTCTCCACCACGTCGAGCTTCTCCGCGTTGCCGGGATCGCAGTCGAGCAGCGCCTGCCGGCTCGCCGCCCACTCCGCCCGCGCCTTCGTGGTGAGGTGCCCGACCGCCGTGCCCGGCGCGGCCGGGGCCGCACCGGCCGCCAGGACCGCGTCCAGCCCGGCCGCGATCTCGTCCAGGGTGTGCGGACGGCCCTCCGGGCCGATCACGTCCAGGCGGAACATGTTGCCGCGGACGAAGACCACGATGTGGCGCTCCCGGGACGGGCCCGGCCAGTCCTCGCTGTAGGGCGTGCGGGCGCGGTCCTGCACCGGTCCCGGGATCCGGGTGGCCGAGAACAGGTACTTGTTCTGCTCCATGGACAGCGGCCGTCCTCGCTGGACGGCCGGCGGGATGAGCTGCTCGTCGATCAGGAGCTTATAGTCGAGGGCCGCGGCGACGAGCTCCGCCGCCCGCTCCACCTGTCCCCGGCCGGAGTCCTCGAAGAGGAAGAAGAAGTTCGCGTTGAGCGCGATCCGGTCGCGGCGCCCCAGGTACCGGTATGGCCAGAACGTGTCGAGCCAGCTGTGCACCCCGTCGGCAGCGTCGTACCGCTCGAGCGCGGCGTGGAGCTGCCGGGCGGGACCGTCGGGGCGCAAGAACGACGCCACGGCGGTCTCGGTCGCCTCCCGTTCGTCAGCGGTCAACAGCGGCCCGCACCACTCGAGGAACCTGCCGCAGCTCTCCTCCAGGGTGGGCAACGGCACGCGCGGCAGACGATCCTCGTTGCCGAAGGTGAGGGAAGACAGTTCCGGGCTGCTGTGCACGATCATCCTTGACCTCGGTGTTCGGAACGGGGAACGGGTTGGGCGGCGCCCTAGTCCATTAGCTGGTCGACCCGCACCGCGCGGCCGTCGGCGGCCAGGTGCGCGGCCGCGACGCGGCCGAAGAGCTGCCGCGTCCGCGCGACGGTGCCGATCACGCCAGGACACTCGCTATAGGCGAAGATCGCCGAGTGACGCGCTGTCCCGTCCACGGGGGTCACGCGGTGGAGGGAGTAGCGGCCCGTGAACAGCTGGAGGTAGCCAGGGCGCAACGCGAGGCGGCGGATCAGGTGGTCACCACGCCCGGCCAGCACAGCGCGGACGTCGTCGAAGTTCTCCGCTCGCGCCGACCTGATGTTCGGGCAGTATTCGAATACGCCACCGGATTGCGGCTCCCGGGTGACCATGCTGACCGTGAACTCGTTCGTGTCGAAGTGCCACGGATGCGCCCGTCCCGGAGCGATGACGTTGAGGCACAGCCCGGACAGGGGGTCCGCCAGCTCGTGGACCCGGGGCAGCGCGAAGCAGCTGGCGATGAAGTCCTGGAACAGCGGGCTGGTGTAGAGCCGGTGGATGATGAACTCGTCGGGGATGCGGTCACGCGCAACGAACGCGTTGCCGCGCTCTGTCGTGATACCGGCCGGATGACCGTCAGGCAGCGACGGGTCTGGCTCGGTGTTGTACGCGTTGACCGTCTCGACGTCGTAATACGCCCGAGGTGCGATCTCCTCGCACTCCCGCTGCAGCACCTCGCGCAGGGCGGGCCGGACGAAGTCGGGCAGCACGCTGCAGCCGACTGTCTGCAGGTCCTGCCGGACGCGAGAGATGATGTCCCGCCAGCCGGCACCGGTCGGATCTGACAGGGGATAGCGGGCGTTGTCCACCACCTGCTCGACCAGTCGAGCGGCCGATGCGCTCATCAGCATCCTCTCTGCGGGGTGGGGCACTGCGTGCGGTGCGAAGAGCAGGCCGACGGCGGTAAGACTGGATCCTCCGGTGACGTCCTGGCCCGTGAACCCGGTCCACTCGCAAGGTCGTGCACATCGGCCATCCAATCCGGACAGCCCGACGTGAGTTTACCCACAAAGGCGGTAGGCGCTCTGCGGGGGGCACATACATCGCAAACGGAAAGGTCACTCCCCGTCGGCGAGCGGCAGCGGATAGATACGGAAGGAAATCCGGCTCGTCATCGCCTTCCGGCTCGATGCGATAAGCGTCTGGGTCCGGTTCTGGCCCGGGCCGGACCCATCGGCTGAGCGCCCGTCCAACGGCTCCGCTGACAGGTAGGAGCCGTTCGGCGCGAGCGTCAATACGGGAGCGTCCCTCGTTTGTTCCGTTCGGTGATCGCCACGAGATTATCGCCGGTCATGAAGTTCGGTGAGCTGAGCGGCTAGTGATCAGGTGGCCTCATCGTGGTCGCAAATCGTCGGTGGCCAGTGCCGGGGCGTTGCCCGGCGCCGTCTGTTGGGACGTTCGCCTCTGCGCCGCCTTCACGGACTTGCCGATGATGGCGGTGTTGAGGGACGCCGCGGGCTGTGAGGTCTGGTGCCGTCCGCGAGCAGCGCCGGGGGCGCAGCCGGCGGACGGAGTGAAGGCGGCGTCTGCTGACGTCGGGCGGAGGAGGTCCGGTGGATGGCTTGATGATGGATTACCCGCTCACGGTGCCGCAGCTGCTGGACCGTGCGTACCGTTACTTCCCCGAGGTGGAAGTGGTGAGCCGCAGGCCGGATCGCTCGCTCGCCCGTTCCAGCTACGGCGAGGTGCGGCGCCGTGCCCACCAGCTCGCTGGCGCGCTGACCCGGCTCGGCGTCGGCCGCGGTGACCGAGTCGCGACCCTGAGCTGGAACAACACCCGTCACCTGGAGGCATATTTCGGCGTGCCGCTGATGGGCGGAGTGGTTCACACACTGAACCCTCGCCTGTCGCCTGCCGATCTCGTCTACATCGTGAACCACGCCGGCGACTCGGTGCTGCTCGCCGATGATGTGCTGCTGCCCGTGCTGGACCAGTTGCGCGGGCAGGTGAGCCTCAAGCATGTCGTGGTATGGACGAACGGCACGCGGGCGCCAGAGGGCATGATCGACGGAGCAGAGCTTATCGCCGCGGAGCCGGAGGAGTTCGCCCGGCCACGGCTGGATGAGCTTGAGGCGGCCTTCATGTGCTATACGTCGGGCACGACGGGCCGTCCCAAGGGGGTGGTGTACTCGCACCGCGCGATCGTGCTGCACTCCCTGGCCTCAGCCACAACCGACGCCCTGGCGATCGGCCACCGGGAGGTCGTGTGCCCGGTCGTGCCGATGTTCCATGTCAACGCCTGGGGCCTGCCGTTCACCGCCACCATGGCCGGGTGTAAGCAAGTGCTTCCCGGGCCGCACCTGGAGCCGGAGAGCCTGCTCGACCTGTACGCCCAAGAGGGCGTCACGCTCACCGCCGGTGTGCCGACGATCTGGCTCGGCATCTTGCAGGAGCTGGAGAAGGAGCCGGATCGCTGGAAGCTCGGCGGGATCCGGATGATGGTCGGGGGGTCGGCGGCACCGGAAAGCCTGATCCGCGGACTTGACCGACATGGGCTGCGGGTTGTCCATGGCTGGGGGATGACGGAGATGTCCCCGATCGGCACCCTCTGCTGGCTTAAGAGCTCGCTCGACGAGCTGCCGGAGGACCAGCAGTATGCCTACCGCGCGAAGCAGGGGCTGCCGCTCCCGTTCGTCGAGACGCGGATCATGGGACTGACGGGCGAGGCACCCTGGGACGGCGAGGCCATGGGCGAGCTGGAGGTACGCGGCCCGTGGGTGGCCTCGGGCTACTACCAGGCGCCCGAGTTCACCGGCAAATGGTCCGACGATGGGTGGTTCCGCACCGGCGATGTGGCCACCATCGACCCCGAGGGATATATGAAGATCACCGACCGGACCAAGGACCTGGTCAAGTCCGGCGGCGAGTGGATCTCAACCGTGGACCTGGAGAATGCGCTGATGGGGCATCCCGCCGTCGCGGAGGCAGCCGTGATCGCGGCCAAGCACCCCAAATGGGATGAGCGCCCGGTCGCCGTGGTGGTCCGCAAGGAGGGTGCCTCGGTCACGGCCGAGGAGCTGCGCGCTTTCCTTGAGCCCAGGTTCGCCAAGTTCTGGCTACCCGACGAGTTCGTCTTCGCCGAGGAGATCCCGCGAACGGCCGCGGGCAAGTTCCTGAAAACCGCGCTACGCGAGCAATACGGCGGTCTCCTCATCGAGCAGCCCCGGCCCGGGGGCTCCTGATCGGGTCGTGTCCCAGACGGAGGAGGTGTGCAGCGGTACAGGGGACCTCCTGTCAGGGCGACATACCATGTCGTAGCACCCGCTAATCCCGAAGGAGCTGCCACATGGCCGTCCTGACCATCCCCATCGAGCCGGACGAGTTCCTCGGGCTAAGCGCTCTGGCAGGGCTGGATGAGGCGGCGAATGGGGGCAAGGATGATGTCGCCAGCACAGCAAAGACGCTGATGCACGGCGCGCTGGCGGCGAAGCTGGATGAACTCGGCCTGCCGTGGGCTCCTTCCCCGGAAATAGTAAAGAAGCATGCGGCTGAAGCCGCCGAGCCAGCTGGTGGCCTGCTCGGGCTGATGGAAAACGACCGCGTCAGAAGATACGCGACTAGCGCCTTATTGGTCGCCGCATTGGTCGTGCTCTGGGGCGGCTACATCCAGGGCTGGGAGTGGACCGGCTTCCGGGCGAACGAGCAGCTATGGGACTGGCTTCATCTCCTTCTGCTGCCCGTCGTCATCGGCACTATTCCCTTATGGATTGAGCATTCGGATTACATCAGCCGGGGCAGGCGCGTGACATATGTCGCCGGCCTCGTGGCCTTCACCGGGCTCGTGGTGGCCGGCTACCTGATTCCCCTTAACTGGACAGGCTTCTCCGGCAACACGCTCTGGGACTGGCTTGAATTGATCTTGCTGCCGGTTGCGGTGACCAGCGCGCGATTCTTGCCTTCGGCCCTTCACTCCCTACGTCCTTATCACAACGGGGTCATTGCCTTGATCGTCCTTGGCTGGACGGTCACCATCATCGGCGGCTACGCCTTGAGTTGGTACTGGACGGGCTACCAGGGAAACACGCTCTGGGACTGGCTGGGGCTGCTGCTCTTGCCGCTGCTGGTTCCCATCATCCTCATTCCAACTGCGCTCCAATGGACATCGAGCAATGCTGCGCAGCCCGCCCGAGAGGCACGCGCGGCGGCCAGAGCGCGGTGAGGTGGCGGCCCTGCGGGCTTCGCCAGGAAGGCTGCACTGGTCTGCGGGCGGGCCGGCGGCAGTCCGCTGCCATGCTGCACGGCGCCCCCGAACGGACATAGCGCAAGGCTCGCTCCCCAGCGATGTCCATGCTGAGTATGCGTGCATCAGCTAATGTGCCCCTTCGTCGGGTGCGGTGCCCCGAGCGCCGGTTATGCGTTATACCCTCCGGCCCCGCTCGTGTCTGGCAAAGCGATGATTGCGGGACTTTCGCTGCCGCGGGGGTAATCTCCGAAAGGAACCGGAATCATCCCGGTGAGGTGCCTATCTTCAGGCCGCGGCAGACGAGATGGTTGAACTCGCACGCGCTATAGTCGGATTAAGGACCTGCTGAAGTCCTCGCAGATATCTTTGCTGATGACCCCGGGGATAACACTAATTGTTTCCACCGGCTGAAGCCAGCAAAACGGAAAGGACCTGATAAGTGAGCTTTACTGCTTTCGTCAATCTCGGCGCCGGGGCCGCCGGGCCCGGGCGCCGCACCGGGGGCAGGGTGTCGCGGCGGGCCAGGCTGGGCCTAGTCGCAGCCACCTCGGGCACGCTGGCCGCGGCTGCCGTTCTGGCCGTGGCTGGGCCGGCTGGCGCTAGTACGAGGAACGTCGGCACCGCGACCATTCCCAGCTCCGCCGTTCAGGTCCTGCATCTGCGGGCCATGCCGGCTGGGACGGTCACTCTCGGCAGGAACCGCCATGGCCGCCTCACGGTCCGCGCGGACATGTTCGGGCTCACGCCCGGCTCGTCACACAAAGTGGATCTCGTGCTCCCCGGCCGCCTCGGGACCATCCGGTTCAGCCTGCTCACTGCCAATAGCGTCGGCCAGGCCGACAGCACTCTGCAGAGCAGCTTCACGGGCCTGCTGCCGCCCGGGAGCCGCCTGCTGGTCCGCATGGGCGGGCACGGCGGCGGCGTCTTTGGGGAGCCGATCGCGGTGACCAGGCGGCTGAGGCATCCAGGCGGCCCGCACCGGCTCATCGCGGTGGAGGTCAGCCCGCGCGGGGTCAGCTACGGCACGCCCCGGGGACGCGCCACCATCTCGTACAACTCCCGCAGGCACACGCTGACTGTCACCGTCCGCGCCGCCGGGCTCACCCCCGGGCCGCACGCCGCCCACATCCACCTGGGCAGCTGCCGGAGCCAGGGACCGGTCACGTACATGCTGCGGGACCTGGTCGCCGACCGCCGCGGCAGGATCGGGCACGCGGTCCGGGTGTTCACCAACGTGACCACGCCGGTACCAGGCCATGGCTGGTACCTCAACATTCACCAGGGGAACAGCGGCAACATCCTCAGCAACGGCCAGCCGACCATCTTCTTCCGCCCGCTCATCTGCGCCAACATCGGCAGTACCGGCTCGATCACCTCGATTCTGAGAACCGGGGACATCGTCACCGGTGTCCGGGGCACGACGGATGGGAAGGTCGTGCTGACGGGTTCGGCGGCGACCGGAAATGGCACGCAGACCGCTCCGTTCCTCTACCGAGGCGTTCTTGGCAGCGCTGCGGGAGCAGCAGTATCGGTGCTGCGGCCATCGTTCCGTGGCGTGACGTCGGCGACCTTCTACGGTCCTGATACCCACTCCTTCAACCCGGCGGCCATCCCCCCCGGCCAGGTTCGCGCCGTCGGGAGCTACCTGTCGTCGTCGGCGCCCGCCGGTGTCCTCAACCAGGGCATGATCTACCTCGGGCCGGTGAACGGGCGGGGTGGAAAGTGGACATCCATCGATGTGCCTGCGGACGGCGCGCATACGGTCGGGCAGGTGCGCGCGTGCCCCCGGGCGCGGGTCCACTGCTTCGTGATGGACACCATCGCGCACAGCACCATGGGCGATCTGGTGGTGGGCAACTACGACCTTAACCCCAGCGTGCGCGGCGGCCTGGTCTCGGGCAATGCGTTTATCTACAACATGGCCAGGCATCAGTGGACGCTGCTCCGCCTCGGCGGAAGCCTGTCGAATGAGACCACGCTGTATGGAATCTGGCAGAACGGCGGGGGCGGGAGCCCGGATTACACCCTGGCCGGCGGCTCGTCGCCCCGCGGAGCCCATCTGGCCTTCCTCATGAACTACAACGTACGGACGGGGCGCTTCGGGACGCCGAGGTACTTCCGCTACGCCAACGCCCCCACGCTGGTCACGCACTTCGAGGGCATCACCGCCGTGCCGGGCGGTTTCGATCTCGTGGCCGGCAGCTCCGCTCAGGCTGCGTCGATGGCCTTCGTTCCCGTCAGGACCCGTGCTGGGTCCTTTGGCACGGCCAGGTGGTATCCCGTCAATGTCACGGCCAGCCCGCTATGTTCGGGTGGCTGCAGCCTTGTGACCGGGAATGCCGTGTACAGGAACCACGTCATGGGGCTCTACGTCCCCATCGTCTCCGCTGCCCCCCATACCTACCTCGCCACCATCTCGAGGCGGTAACCATTACCGCTGGACGCGGGCGCGGCCCGCCGTGCTGCACTAGCTGCACGCGGAGGGCATCCGCTCGGTCCTCGCCGAGGGCGGCACGCGCGTGATCAGTTCCCTGCTGGCCGCCGGTGCGGACGATCGCGCACCATCGCCACCTGCAGGTCACCATCTCCAGCAGCGGCCATCATCCGGCTGGCATCCGCCGGGCCGTTGGCGGAAAGGGGCAAGGCTGCACATCCAGCCCGTTACGATACTTATCATCGATTCGCCGGACAGAGCAGCCATTAACCGCTAACGTCGCAGACGTCAGGCGTTCCGCGGTCTCGTTCCGCCCCTGTCCCCGGCTGACACCTTGCACCGCACGGTGAGCGCACCCCCTGCATAGGGAGTGGTGCCGGTGTCCGGCAACCGTCTCAAGCTGCTGTCCCTGTCCGCTGCTGCCGTCCTGGCAGCCCTGACCTTCACCGCCGGCCCGGCCCTCGCCGCGCCGGCTCATTCTGTTCTAAGCGCTGGTGCGCGGGCGCGGTCGGTGCCACTCCGGATCCGCGCGTTCCGCTGGGCCGAATCCCAGCGTGGCAAGCCGTACGAATACGGCGGCACCGGGCCGTCCAGCTATGACTGCTCCGGGTTGGTCATGGAGGCCTACCTGCACGTCGGCATCAGACTGCCGCGCACCACCTACGAGATGCTGAGCAGCCGGGACCTGGTGTGGGTCCGCCACCCCAAGAAGGGCGATCTGGCGTTCTACGGCTCTGGGCACGTGGAGCTATACGCGCACGGTGACTGGACCTACGGCGCGCACGCGGCCGGGCAGCCGGTCGGCTGGATCCAGTTCGGCCCGTGGTGGCACCCGACCGCCTACTACCGGATCCGCTGAGCTCGCTGGCCGGTCGCCAGCCGTTGCGTAAAACGGCCCTGACCAGGACCGTCGCATGGCAGATCACCTCGTCCACGTCATGCGACCAGGCGATATTCATTGATCAGGCGACCGGCGCGAGCGTGTCTTCGGACGCGGTACTGGCGGAGGTCGGCCGGCTCGGGCGGTGGCCGGCCGACCTTGCGGTGCGTCGAACGCGCCGCCCACCAGCGATGAGCTGCGTCTTCTCGTGGCGCCGCGTGGTCTGTCCGGCGACGATCTGGCAGTTGTGCGTGAGTGGCCGTTCCGCACGGTGTGGTTGTGGCCCGACGGTAGTTCACTGGCCGGTACGCCCGTCGATGCACTCGCGCAGGAGGTCGGCGTGGCCGGCGTGCCGCGCGTACTCCTCGATGACGTGGACGAGCACGTCGCGCGGGGTGACGGTGCCACCGTCGACCGGCACCTCGCGGCCGAGGTCGGCTTCCTCGAGGGCGTCGAGCCATTCGTCGGCCTTGGCGATTTCGGCCTTCCAGGTGGCGAAGGCGTCCTTGACCACCGCAGGGTCGGGCGCGGCGCCCCTGAAGTCCCAGTCCGGGTCGTCCTCGCGCTTGTAAAGGCGGGGTGCGCCGGTCCTCCCCTGCAGAACCCGCTGGAACCAGTGGTTCTCCACCTGAGCCAGGTGACGGACCAGGCCGAGCAAGCTCAGGGTGCTAGGCGGTACCGAGCGCCGGGCGAGCTGGACGGCGTCGAGTCCGTCGCTTTTCAGCTCTATCGTCAGGCGGTAGTTGCCGAGGTACTCCCGGTAGGTCGCCTTCTCGCCAACGGGGTGGCCGTAGGTCCTGGGGTCATCCTCGGGGGCGGTCCACATGTCGCTCACAGCGCCACCTCATCGCGCGCGGACGGTACCTGGCAAGCGATTTGCGGCACACGTACGTGCGGCGGCGGCCTCAAAGGAGGCAGGTGACCGCCGCTGCACCAGGCGCGGCTCCCGCTGGTACGGGATCAGTCGTCGGCACTGTGACCATTGCCGTGCCCGTGGCCGTGGCGGTGCTCGTGGCGGTGCTCGTTGCCAGGGCCGGGGGTGAGCCCGACGTCTGGGGTGCCGGTGCCCGGGCTGGGGCTGGCTGGCTTCGGCCCTGCGGGGGCGCGGCTGAGGTCAGGGGTGTCTGGGCCGGCGTTCCGAAGGCCTGACCCAGCGGATCGCTGATTTACCACCGGTTCCCAGCGGCCCGGCCCGCCTACTCCTTCTTTCCCATTGCCCGGATCGCCTGGCAGGGCCACGGCACGTACCGTGCGTTGGTGCCTCAGCATCGATAGCCCCAGGCCTAATCCGAGCAGGAAGAGTGCCCACGGCATCGCTGCCAGAGTGGCGGCCATGGGCCGCTGCGGGAGGTGAATGCCCGCCGCTTGCAGTGCCTCTACGACGGCGACGGCAGCGAGCAAGATCACGATAGAAAGTGCCGCATAGCCCCGCATCCACCACCCGGCGCCGCGCAGTGCCAGGGCGGCCACGCACGCGATCACCAGCGTGGTATCGAAGATCAGCGGATAAAGTCCGGCAAGGACTGGAGAAACCCCCGCGGCCACAGCGATCTCGTGGATCCGGGCATAGGACAACAGGAAGGCACCCACGGCAAGCAGCGCAACTCCGGTTATTACGCTGACGACCGCGGTCACTTGGAGCGTGCTGTTGTAAGCCGCCGCACGGAACTGGCGCATGCCGGAAAAGTCACTCATGGGACTTGAACGTCCTTTCTGCGATCATTGCGAGCTTATCCCGCCCGCCTATGATCCGAAAGGAGCGAAACGCGCAGCCCTGCGTTCTATCCGGACCCCGCACCGCCTGCTCACGGATCCCAGCCGCAGTACCTCCCGAATCCCGTGCACCTGAACCTCCCGGAATGCTATCGCTGCTTTCCCGGATCCGCTGGCCAGTCCTGGCAGCGAGGCAACCGGCAGCGCACACTACTGCTGGCTGATACCAGGTGGCCCGATAACTGGCGGACAGGTGGTCCCATGCTTCTCTTCCGCTGGCCAGACGTCGACGTTGGTCCTCGCTGGATCGCTGCCGTCCGGGTCCGTTGATGTCAGTCGGAAATGACGGCAGATCCGGCAATGCGGCCGGGCGGACCTCTTGCCGGCTGAGCCGGCCGGGAATACTTTAGCCGCAAGGACCGCAGCAGGCCCCGAAGCCGGCCGGGCAGCTGCATAGAGAGGTAATGCGCGGCTGCAGAGGACGGTCGGTTTTCGAGGATGGCCGCGCCGTGCTCGATCGGCGGAGAATTGCGTGAGGTAGCCGGGTCAGGACGAATGCAGGGACGCAGACATGTGGAGCAGCAGCAGGCTGGACCGGACCGGACCCGCCGCGCCGCAACTGCGCCCGCGGTGCCGAACCGTGCGGTCCGAGCACCCGGGTGACCGCGCTGGCCGGGTGGGCTTTCTCGTCGCCGTGTGGCCGGCCGGCTGAGCGGGGCCGGTCATGTCCGCCGCAGCCGAGGACCGCGAACGGGAATCGCGCGGTCCGGGACGTCACCGGTTCACCCAGCAGGCCGTTGTTCGCATGCTCGGGCACATCGAGGCCCGCGCGGCGCAGGCCGGTGACGAGACCTTGATCAGCGCGGTGACGATGGGCCGCCTGGCCCTGGCCGAGTGGCAGGAACTGGCCCGTCGGCTGCGGGAGCTGGAGGGGGAGTCCGAGCGGCTGGCCTTAAGCGAGTCGAGGGCACTGGTCCGGCTGCGGAATGTGCTGGATCTGCTGGACAAGTTCGTCGAGCAGCCTGGACCGGGTTCAGCGCCGACCCGTGCGGGTGGGCTGACACTGTCGCCACGACCCGGGCTGGGCCGCGACGCGGTCAGTGTTCTGGCCGTGCGCATGCTGGGGACCTTCGAACTGACGATCGACGGGCGGCGGGTCACGCACTGGCACGGGCAGCGGACGCGATCGGTCATGCAGTTCCTCACAGCCAACCGCCATCACGGCGTGTCGCGAGACGAGCTGATCGCCGCGGTATGGCCAGACGCCGACGAGGACAACGGGCGGCACCGGCTGCACCAGGGAGTCTATGAACTGCGCAGCACCCTGCGCGCCATCGACCCCGACCGCTCGCCCATCGTGTGCGTCGACGGCGGGTACGGAATCGATGACAAGGTGCCCATCTGGGTCGACGTCGAGGAATTCGATGATCTCGTGTCGACCGCGGTGCGCAGCTTTACCGCACAGCGGGCTGACGAGGCGATCGAGTTATCCCAGGAGGCCCTGGAGCTCTATCGCGGCGACTTCCTGTGCCAGGCCACCGACGCGGACTGGACCACGGCCGAGCGCAACCGACTTCGTGCCCGCTTCGTGCTGCTCAGCATCCAACTGGGCGAGCTATTCGCCCGGCGCGGCGACTATGGACCGGCGCTCGCCGTCGTCGACCCGGTGCTGAGCATGGAACCGTGGAACGAGGACGCCACGGTGGTCAAGATGCGCTGCCATGCCCAGACCGGTGCCCGCTCGATGGCCGCCGCCGCGTACCGGTCCTGCGCCGAAGCGCTGACCTGCGAGTTCGGGATCACACCCGCCGCGCAGACAATCCGCGCCTACGATCAGATCCGGTCCGCAGGGCCGCCGGAGCCTCGCGGTGGGCTCACCGCCGCTCGGCGCCGAACACCACCCCGACCACCCTCGCCCCCCGTGCCCGATGCAGCTCAGCCATCCCGGTGACCCGCAGCCGCAACTCCACTCCTTCCGCGCATCAGGGACCGGCCATCAGGTACCGAGGTGGTGCCCGGGCTACGCGGCGTCGATCAGTCCGTCTGCGGTGGCGACACGGTGATGACGTAGTCCTTGCAGCTGCCGAAGACATACCCGACCTTGCCGCAGCAGTCCTTCGAGCCCAGGGTTATGCAGAGGTTGTACTCCCGCCCGCACTGGCCCGGGCTGAACGTGCCAGCGGGCACGTCGATCACGAACACCCAGGTGTCCGTGCAGCAGGGGCTGTGGTCACCCTCGAGCTCGATCCACTCACAGAAGTCTCCGCACGAGCCGCACCCGCAGGCATCGAACCCCAGACACACGCACAGGCTCGTGTTACACAGGTAGTAACGGATCTTGCCGGTCAGCGTGACGGTGACCGTGACCTGCAGGACCTGGTCGGAATTGATGAACCCGACCGGCGAGGTCGGGTCGGACTTGTCGGCGAAGGTGGCGGTCATTGTCCCACCCAAGTCCCAGACGTGGGGCCGGGGTTCGAGCGTGCACGGCGTGGTTCCTACGTCGGTTGGCATGATCTTCTCCGTTCGCGAATGCCGCGCCAGGCGCGACGCCGGCGACGCTCGCCGGTCACCTGCCTGTATGCGCCCGCCCGCTCACGCCCGACTGCGCGAACACCCGCTGAACCCGCCGTGAGCGCTCACGGCATCCTCCCAAGCCACTCACGAGCCGCTGCCGAAGACAACCGTGACCGTCCGGGCTGGTGGGCTCGAATCATGATCGCGGATGGTGACTGACCGTCAGCCACCGGCCGCTTCCAGCGCGCGGCAGCGCGCAGCACCGGAGAGATCGGTGTCGATCCGGTGCCGGGCGAGGTGGGGCGGCGTTCGGGTCGGCTTTTCCTTGCGGACGAACGCCCGGCGCAGCTGGGCGTACGGCTCGCGCGGGCCGGAGAAGTTGCGGCTCATGATGGCTAGTTCGGCGGCGCGGTAGTCGGCCAGCGGCTGCTGCTTCTGCGCCGCCGTCAGCTGCTGTGCCTTGGCGGCCAGCCGGGCTGGGTAATCAGGGCTGCGGGCCAGCTGCCCGGCGAGGGCGGCCACCTGCGCACGGTACTCGGCGACGCCGCCGTTGATTACCCGGTCGACCAGGCCGCATCGCGCCGCGGAGGCGGGGCTGACCGGCAGGCACGCTTGGGTGAGCCGGGCTGCCTCCGGCACGCCGACGCGGCGGGGCAGGGTGTAGGTCCAGTACTCCGAACCGTGTAGGCCCATCAGCCGGTAATGCGGGTTGAGGACGGCGCCCGCCCGGCACCAGACCTCGTCGGCGGCGAGCGCGAGCATCAGGCCGCCGGCCGCAGCGTTGCCCGCGACCGCCGCTACCGTGAGCCGGTCGGTGGTGGTGAGGATCGCCTCGACCAGGTCATCGATGGCGTTGATGTTCCGCCAGGACTCTTCCGCAGGATCATCGGCGGCTTCGATCACGTTCAGGTGGATGCCGTTGCTGAAGAAGTCCCTGGGTCCGCCGAGGACGATTACCCGCACCGGCCGGGCCTGAGCGTGCCGGTAGGCGGCGAGCAGGCGGCGGCACTGATCCGTGCTCATGGCTCCGCCGGGGAAGGAGAACTCCAGGTAGCCGACGCCGCCAGACTCGCGGTAGCTGATCTCCTGGTACGTGCGCCTGCCAGGCGGCGCCGTCAGCGCTGCCGGGACCTCCGGCACGCCGCCGAGCAATCCGCGCAGCGCCAGTGTCGCCGGCACCTTGAAGGTCTCCGGGCCGCCGGGAATCCGGCGCGGGCGCAGCTGCGAGATCCAGACCGCTCCGTCCATGGTCGCCCGGCAGACCGCACCGCCGCGCCGCGCGATGATCGCCCCTGGATCACCGCGCAGGCGGTCGTCTTCGTACCCGCCGAACAGGAAGTACTCAGCGTCGCCGAGCACGTCGAGGACGCCAGGGCTGGAGTCGGCCGCCAGCAGTTTCGCCGCAACTGAGGATGTAGGCTCGGCCAGCCAGTCGACCCTGCGGTGCTCCTGCCGGCAGGGCGGACGAGATTCGCCGGGCACGTCGGGACGGCTGTAGTCCAACGGCTCAGGCCGGTAGCCGCCTTCGGTGAACCGCGCTACCGCCAGCAGCACGGCCTGCAGCGCGGCGTCCGCCACTTCGGTGCGATAGAGGGAGCCCTTTGAGCAGTCGCTGGGCATCGTGAACTCCACGCTCGCCCAGACGTCGCCGGCGTCCATCTCCGCGTTCGCCTGCAGCACCGTGACGCCCCAGTGCCCGGCACCGCCCATGATCGCCCAGTCGAGTGACGACGGGCCCCGGTCGCCCTTGGGTCCAGGGTGGACGATGAAACAGGGGCGGGCCGACCAGATGTCCGCCGGAATCGCCGTGGTCAGCATCGGCGCGATGACAAGATCCGGGTCATGGCGGCGGACCCCTTCGCGCATTAACTCCGCTCCGAGCGCCAGCTCGATTGACACCTCGTGCCCGCGGTCGGCAAGCTCAGCGTGTACCCGCTGGGTCATGCTGTTGTAGGCGCTCGCAATAAGCAAGATCCGCATATTGCCCCCTTCTGAGTCGTCGTCGGCCGGAAAATTACTGGCGTGTTCCCGGTCCGCGCGTCAGCGGCCCGCAGCAGGGCCCGGTCGGGCCTTGCTGGTCGAACCCGCTGCGTCCGCTGTCCGGATTGCGGGGCGACGCTGCCACCCCCGGGTGTGAGGTAATCCTCTGCGACCGTTATTAACGAGCGCTTGTGCCAGCATTGATCCGGGATTGCGCCGGGCAGCCGGCGATTGCGCGTGCCCCCCCGCCGTGTCCGTTAGCTTGACTGTCAACCCACGCCCGCCGAGGCGAGCCGACGGGTCAGCTCGGTCCGGGAGGCGACCCCGAGCTTGCGGTAGGCACGGGACAGATGAAACTCGACGGTGCGGGTACTGAGGAATACCGCCCGGCCGACCTCGGCATTGGTCCGACCCTGCGATACGAGCAGGGCGATCTGCAGTTCCTGGGGGGTTAGCTGCTCGCCGCTATCACCGACGTTCGTCACGGTCTCGCCGGTTGCGCGCAGCTCAGCCCGCGTGCGCTGAGCCCACGGGCGGGCGCCAAGCCGGTCGAAGGTCTCCGCAGCGGCACGGAACTGGACGCGCGCGTCTTTGCGGCGGCGGGCCCGCCGCAGCCGTTCTCCGTAGCACAGGTGCGTGCGGGCGTGCTGGAAGGCGACGGAACACTGCTCGTGCAGGCTGATCGCCTCCAGGAAGTGGACGTCGAAGTCACCGGGGGCAACGATGCCCTGGCACCGTGCCGCTAGGGCGGCAAAGTGCGGGTTGGCGTCGCGGGTGACAAGGGCAAGGTACTCAGGAAGCAGCGCTCGCGCCGCGTCGACCGCACCGGCCCGGGCGTAGGCCTCGATCAGGTCAGGAACTGGCGAGGAGTGCGCGTCGGCGAATCCCCACTGCGCCGCCAGCCGCCGCACCTGCTCGTAGCGGGTAACCGCGTCCTCCAGCCTGCCCCGGCTGAGCTCGATCATTGCCAGGGCGAGACGGGCGCCAAGCTGCGTCAGCCGGAGGCCGAGTTCGCCGGCCAGCCGGTCGGCGTCGCGTGCATGTCGGCGGCAGTCCTCATCACGACCCTGTACGGCCTCGATCTCAGCGATGACGTTGAGCGCCTCGCAAGCCAGGCCCGCCTGCCCTGTCGCTAGCGCCAGCTCGAGGGCCTGGCTGCCGTGCGCCAGCCCCTGGGACCACCGGCCCGCCGCTACGTCGGCCGAGGCGGCCAAGGTGAGCAGATCAGGGAGGCGGCCAACGGCGCCTTGGCTGCGCGCCAGCTCCACTGCCTGGTCGCAGTGCCGCCGGGCACGATCGGGATACCCGAGATTAGACCAGGTCCAGGAAATGTAAACCTGAAGCTTCGGGTTTGCGGCGAGCGCCGGGTCCGCGTCCAGCCTGGCGACGGCCTGGCGGAGAACCCGTCCGCTATGGGGGGCATCACCCCGCCGCCATGCCAGATAGCCATTTGTGTAGTCGGCAAGGAACCGGGCGGTCTCATCGGATCGCTCGGCCAGCTCGGCCATCCGCTCGGCGACCTGGCTCGCCACGTCGAAGAGCCCGGCCTCAAGGGTCCAGTAGACGGACTCGGCGAGCAGCTCGACCGCCAGCCGTGGATTGGCGCCGCCGAGGAGGTCCGCCGCCTCCCGCAGGGACCGCTGCGCCGCCGTCGTCTGGCCCATCTGCAGCTCAAGGTGGCCCCTGACCGCGAGCATCCTCGCCCGGCTGGGCTGCGGAGCGGCGGGCATCGTCTCGGTCAGCCGCCTCACCCGGTCCATGTCACCGCCGTCGAGGGCGGCTTCCGCAGCCTCGGCCAGCCGAGCAGACCTGCGTTCGTCCGGCCCGGACAGTTCCGCCGCGCGCTCCCACGCCGCGGCCGCCGCTAACGGCGCCCCCTTCCGGGCCGCCAGGCCGGCGGCGGCATCGAGCGCGGCAGCGGCCGCCTCGTCCGGGCCCGTCGCAGCCGCTGCCCGGTGCCAGGCGGCGCGCTCCGCGTCCCGGCCGGCCAGCACGTCGGCCAGCGCATGGTGCGCCGCCCGCCGCAGCGCTGGGGCTGCGGCGTGGTACGCGACCGACCGCAGCAGCGGATGGCAGAATTGCACGCCCTCGGCGGTGATGCGGACCAGGCCGGCCGTTTCCGCCTCGCCGAGGGCCTGGCTGTCACCGCCGTCCAGGTATCCCGCCGCGGTGGCCACCTCCGCCGCGAGGCACCGTCCCGCCGCGGCCGCGACCAGCAGCGTCGCCCTCGCCGGCTGGCTCAGCCGGTCCAGGCGCCCGGCGAATCGCTGCCTGATCGCGGCGCCGGGCTCCAGCGGCACCTCAGGCATCTCCGCGCCGCCGAGCTGCTCAGCCGTCAGGGCTGCCGACAGCTTCCCGGCGGCGGCGCCGTGGACGCGCTGGTGGTTGAGGGCGGCAACGGCGCCTACGCGAACGTGCGCGGCTACGGCACCCTGCAGCCCACCAGCACCGGCAGCGACGTGACGCTGCACCTGACCGGCTGATCCCACTGCGGGGACCTTCGGCGGGCGGGCACCATAGACCGGGTGCTTGCCCGCCGTAGGTTTTCCGGCCGGGCTGGCTGAGGGCCAGGAAGCGGGCCTGCTGTACTGTCCACTCCCCGTCTTCGGCACGCACAGGTAAGCCACACTTGCCTGGTGAGCGACTACCGGCGGATCCAGGTCGCGCTGCTGGCAGTGCTGGGAGTCATGGTCGCCGGCAGCATCGGCTACGTCGTGCTCGGATTCGGCCTGCTCGACGCGGTGTACCAGACGGTCACCACGATTACGACGGTCGGGTTCCGCGAGGTCCGCCCGCTGGGCACGGCGGGGAAGATATTCACGATCGTGCTGATTCTCGCTGGGGTCGGCACGGCGCTATACGCGTTTAGCGTCGTGCTCGAAGCCCTGGTGGAAGGTCATCTACGGCAGCATTTCGAAAGGCGGCGGATGGAACGCGAGATCGCCCGGATGAGCGGGCACACGATCGTCTGCGGATGGGGCCGGGTGGGCCGCGCGGTTGGCGGCTACCTGGCCGGCCAGTCCGCTCCGGTGGTCGTGATTGACCTCGACCCAGAGCGCGCCGCGGCGAGCGGCTATCCCACCCTCCTCGGGGATGTCACCGACGATGACGTGCTGCGCAAGGCGGGCATCCTGCGGGCCAGTGCCCTTGTCGCCGCGATCAACACCGACGCGGAGAACGTCTACGTCACATTGTCCGCCCGGGCGCTGCGGCCCGATCTTGTCATCATCGCCCGCGCCCGCACCGAGGCGTCGGAGCCGAAGCTGCTACGAGCGGGCGCGACCCGGGTCGTGAACCCGCAGCGGATCGGGGGCCAGCGAATCGCGGCAGCAGCGCTGCAGCCCAATGTCGTGGAGTTCCTCGACGTCGTGATGCATGACGGCAGCCTGGAGTTCCGGCTGGAGGAGGTATCGGTGCGGGCCGGCTCGCGGCTGGCGGGGCGCACCTTGCGGGAGGCGAATATAGGCGAGACAACCGGGGCGCTCGTGCTTGCAGTCCGCGGCCATGACGGAACATTCCTGGCCAATCCGCCAATGCAGACCCCGCTCGACGCGGGATACGTGATGATCGCGATCGGCACCCAGAAACAGCTATCCGCCCTGCAGCACGCCGCGAATCGAGCCGGCTGATGCCCGGGCCACCTCGGGATGCCCAGCTAGCAGCCACGCCCCGGTACGCTACGGCACCCGATCGACGATGCGGGCGGCGGAGTCGGCTGCCAGCCGCAGGATATCGGCGATGTGCAACGCTCGGACGGCTGATTTCCGGCGGCGTAGTCCCTGGCGGAGCTGGCGCAGGCAGCCGGGATTGACTGCCACCACGTAATCAATCCCGGCTGCTTCGATCTCATCGATCTTGGGATCGAGTACCCGCCGGGAGTCGCGGGGCCGTACCAGCGCGTAAGTGCCGGCCGCTCCGCAGCACCGGGCAGCGCCGGCCAGCTCGACGTACTCGGCCACTGTGCTGAGTAGCGCCCGCGGTTCGCGCCATACGTCAAGGCCGTTACGCAGATGGCAGGAATCCTGCAGAGCGACCCGGGCCGGCCGGTCCCCGATCCGCACCTGGCCGGTCACTCTGTTCTGCAGGTATTCCGACAGCTCCATGACCCGGTCCCTGCCGATCACCGAGGACAGGTGCGCGGCGCACCCGCCGGACGTGGTCACGATCTGCCCCGGCAGCTGGGCGCCGAGCTGGCCGGCCAGCTGTCTGCCCCGCACGCGCTCACCGTTATGTGCGTGCAGCGCGCCGCAGCACCCCTGGTTGCCCGGGACGGCGAGTTCGGGCGCCAGCGCCAGCGCCGATCTGCTCACCTCCGGGAACAGGCTCCGCTCGAAGCAACCAAGCATCAGCGAGTGCTGGGACGCAGTCGCCGGAGTGTGGGCGGCGCCGCGCAGCCGGCCGGCGATCTGGTGCGCCCAGGCGCGTTCCGCCGCGAAGATCAGGAGCCGGACGACCAGCGGCCGGCCGCGCCCGGTCCACTGGAAATCCCGCCACTGCTCGAGGAGCTCGCCGTACTGCACTCCCGCCGGGCACACCGGTTCGCAGGCCCGGCAGCCCAGACAGAAGGAGACCTGCTCGGCCAGCGTCGGGTCGTCGGGTCGCAGCGTGCCGGATTCGAGCGCCCGCATCAGGGTGATCCTGCCCCGTGGCGAGGATGCCTCATCAGCGGTAAGCGCGTACGTCGGGCACGCCGGCAGGCAGAAGCCGCAGGAGATGCAGCGGCTGAGCAGCGCCGGGTCGAAGATCGAGCCAGCATCCGACACCATGTCGCCGGTCATCAGGACCCCAGCTTTCCGGGATTGAGGATGCCAGCAGGGTCGAAGGCCGTTTTGATCCGCCGGATCAGGTCCAGCTGCGCCTTTCCGAGGCGCTGTTCCAGGTAAGGCAGCTTGGCGGCCCCGACCCCGTGCTCGCCGGTGATTGTGCCGCCGAGCTCAATCGCGGTGCGGAAGACGTCGGCGAAGGCACGCTCGGCACGGGCGATTCCCTCGGTGTCCTCGGCGGATTCCAGCACGCAGGTCGGATGCAGGTTGCCGTCGCCAGCGTGTCCGAAAGTCGCGATAGTGACCCGGTGCCGCGCGGCGATCGCGTCGATGCGCGCGACCATCTCGGCCAGCCGGGGCCTTGGCACGCTGGCGTCCTCGAGAATCGTCAGCGAGCCCAGCCGGGACAGCGCCGGAAGGGTGCAGCGCCGGGCGGTCAGCAGCGCCTCGGACTCGGTGACATCACCGGCGGTCTGGACTCCGATTGCGCCGGAGTCCTCGCAGACAGCCGTGATTCGCTCGAAGCTGCGTGCCACGGTTGCCTCATCACCGTCGTCGCCGAACAGCAGCAGGGCACCGGCGTCGGCATGCAGGCCCAGATGCGCGTACTGCTCAACCGCGTCCATGCAGCTGCGGTCGAGAAACTCCAGCGTCGACGGGATCACCCCCGCGGCGAGGATGCCGGACACGGCACGGCCGGCCTGGGTCAGCGAATCGAAGTAGGCCAGGCCGGTGCGACTGGCGGACGGATCCGGCAGCAGCGCGACCGTTACCTCGGTGATCACGCCGAGGGTGCCCTCGGATCCGGTGATCAGCCGGGTCAGGTCGTAGCCGGCGACATCCTTCCAGAGACGGCCGCCGGTCCGCACGATCTCGCCGGTCGGGAGCACGACCGTCAGCCCCAGCACGTAGTTGCGGGTTACGCCGTACTTCAGCCCACGCAGCCCGCCGGCGCAGGTGGCGACGTTGCCGCCGATCGTGGAGACGGTGCGGCTGCCCGGATCCGGCGGATAGAACAGGCCATGCTCCGCCGCAGCATCGTTGAGCGCCATTGTTGAGACCCCCGGCTCGGCTCGTGCCAGCATCTCCTCGGGCGCTACCTCCAGAATGCTGTTCATCCGCGCGGTGGACAGCACAATGCCGCCGGTGAGCGGGACGGTTCCCGCGCACAGATTGGAGCCGGCCCCCCGCGGGACGACCGGGATACCGTGCTCGGTAGCCAGCCGCAAGATCCGTGCGACCTGCGCGGCGTCGGCCGGCGCTATGACAGCATCCGGCATCTCACGGAACAACGGTGTCGCGTCGCGCGCGTAAACGACAAGCTCGCCATCGGCCAGCCGGAGGTTCTCCGATCCAGCGATGGCGCGCAACTCGGTCAGAACGGGCCGAGGAATACGGGTTTCACCAGGCACTGTCAGTCAAGCAAACACGCCCGGCACGACGTTGTCCATACCGCCACGGTATCCGTCAGCGGCGCGGTGACTCTTTTTGAGTCTCTCGTCAGTGACCCGACAGCCTCTTGCCGATGCGGGAGCCTCCAGCCTGGTCGGACGAAGTGGCAGGTGTAGCCGTCGGGATAGCGCTCGGGCTCAGGCGCCGCAGGCGGTGACCGGAGAGCTAGGGCCGCAGTAGTTGACGTTGTTGGCATAGACGATGTCAGTTTGCGTGTGAAGGGTAATAATTATCCGGCCCTTCGGCGTGTCTGCTTGGTCGGTGGTGCGTGCTACCTGGCCGGTGGCCGACTTGCCGGACACCGAGGACAGCTGTCCGCTGGCGTTGTCGCCATCGCGGATCACATTGCCGGAGATGCTGTCGCACGGCGGCGGGTTCTGGCTGCACCACCTGTAGGTTCGCAACGATATGGTGAATTGCCCGTTGTCACGGATGACAAGGTTCCCGCTGTGCCTGCGCCAGGTACCCGCGAACGTGGCGAAGCTCTGCGGGCTTGGCGATTCAGGTGCGATGGGCCTAGCCGACGTCGGCGTTAACTTGCTGGCTGTGGCGGAGCCTCCGCCGCAGCCGCCGGCGAGCAGGACGGTCAGCGTCGCTGCGGCGAGCGTGCGGTGGCGCCACCTGCGGTGGTGTTGGGCCGGGCTAGGCATTCGTGGCCTTGGTATCACTGTGCATTCGCTCTTTCCTGGCTAACCGGAAAATCACCCTCACCTTAGCCATCCGGGCGCAGCGGACCCCCGGCCGGTGACCGTCGGCATGGTGGGGTCACGCTGCGTGGGCGAGGCCGACAGGTAGTGCACCTGCGCATGCGGCCAGGACGGCGCGAGGCTGACTGGCTGGGCCAGGGACGCAGGCACGGTCCCCCACGTCGCGCTCCGGAAGCCTCGCCAGGCTGCGCACCACGGCGGAGCCGGTCCAGAGGTCCGTCTGTCGCGGGCCCTTGGACTCTGCCCGCGGCGGCGGCTACGCGCTGGAGTCGAGGTACCAGCCCGACCGGGGACGGCGAAGGGCAGCGGCGTGCGCCGGGCAGCTGCTCGCCTAGCATGGATTGCTACGCAGCTTCGTGCCTGCCTCGGTGGAGGTGCCAGGGCCGGCGACGCCGGCGACCTGGTTTTAGCGCGTAACAGGACAGGAGCACGAAATGGCAGGTTTTGACGTCACCGAGCTATCCGCGCTGGAGATCCTCGATTCGCGCGGCACGCCCACGCTGGCGGTCACGATCGGGCTTGGTGACGGGACGACCGCCCGG
>JBEKIF010000022.1:0-76851 GCA_050011895.1 Streptosporangiaceae bacterium
TGATACCAGTCCTGCCAGGCGAGCATGGAGGACAGCCCGAACAGCGCGCCGGCGGCGATCGCGCCCGGGCCCGCCAGCCACAGCCGCGCGGCCCGGTACATCACGTAGCAGGCCAGGCCGGGCGTCACGATGGTCAGCAGGGTGAACGCGGCCGAGGGGCCGAATGCCAGGGTGACCGGGGTCATCACCAGCCCGACCAGCGGCATCGTGGTGCCGAAGGCCAGCTGGATGCCGGCCGGGGCGGCCATCTGCGTGGTGAACCACGGGTTGCCCAGGTGGATGATCTGGTGGGCGGTCCACTGCAGGCCCCAGACATAGTTCGAGACGTCCCGCGTCTTCGGCAGCCTGCCGGTGATGTAGGTGGCAATGGGCCAGGTCACGGCGACACCGGCGGCCAGGTAGACGGCGAGCAGGGCTAGGTGCCGCACGACCGGGCGGGACAAGCCGCGACCACTGCCGCCCTGCGGCGCTGCCCCGGCCAGTTGGCCAGCATGCGCGGCCTGGCCTGCGGAAGCGCTTGACGCACCCGGCGCGGCGCTGCCTGAGGCGCCGGCGGCACTATCTGCGGCACCATCTGCGGCACTGCCAGCGGCACCGGCCGACGTACCGGTCGGGGTACCGGCACGCGAGTCCAGCGTCCTGGCCGGGCCACCGCCCGGCTGGCCGCGCCGACCGCCGTCTGCTGCGTTCATCCCTACCCTCGTCAAGCACGAGCTGCATTGATTGCCCCGGACCGGACCCGCCAGACCCCGCCGTCACGCCGTCGCTGAGGACGCCGCGCTCCCCGGAACGGCGAGCAGTGAGCAGACGGGCGGACGTGCGGTCCCCGGCGATCCTAGCCAGCGCCCGGGCGGTCAGCCGACCTGGCCACCGGCACCGCTAGAGTCCTGAGGTGACACTCTGGCAAGAGTCCAGCGTACGACCGCTTCCGGCGCGGCTGATCCGCTGGGAGATCTTCGTTGTCTTTGCCGTATCACTGGGCGCGAGTGGCCTCAACGCGCTGCTCTCCCTGATCGGCTCGCTGCTCGCCAAGCCCGCGCTGCACAGCCAGCAGGCGCTGCTGGTCGGATCGCTGGCCCCCAACCACTGGCTCGATCTCGTTCTCCAGCTGGTCGGGATCGCCGAGGCGCTCGTCCCGGTCGGGCTGGTGTTCTACCTGATAACCGTCTCCGGCGAGCCGCTCTCCGTCCTTGGCCTTGACGCCAGCCAGCCAGCCAGGGATGCCTTGCGCGGAGCCGCCCTTGCCGCCCTGATCGGCGGCGCGGGCCTCGGCTTGTACCTGGCCGCATTCAAGGCCGGGGCCAGCCTGAACGTCGTTCCTGAGCAGCTGCCCGCCGTCTGGTGGCGGATACCCGTGCTGCTGCTCAGCGCCGCGCATGACGGGATCCTCGAGGAGATCCTGGTCATCGGCTACCTGCTGCACCGGCTGGATCAGCTGGGCTGGACGCCATGGAAGGCAATCGCGTTCAGCGCGGTCCTGCGCGGCTCCTATCACCTGTACCAGGGGTTCGGCGGCTTCCTCGGGAACGCGGCGATGGGCGTGATCTTCGGGCTGCTCTACCGCCGGTGGGGGAGGGTCACTCCGATGATCATTGCGCACACGCTGATCGACGCCGTCGCCTTCATCGGGTACGCCGCCCTGCACGGCCGGGTGTCCTGGCTTCCTTAGCCAGGCGGGCCGGCGGCATGCCGGGCGGGCGCGTGCCGGGGCGGGCGCGGCTGCTGGCGGTTCGTGGCGTCCGGGACCAGCGGAGTCAGCGGCCGAGCCCGGCCACGACCACCGCGCCCGGCAGCTGCCCGAGAGCCTCGCCGGGCAGCGTCAGCTTGGATCGACGGACCCCGCTGCCTATCACTACCCGTGACGTCCCGGCCACGGCCATGTCCACGTAAACGGGCCAGTGGGCCGGCAGGCCGATCGGGGTGATGCCGCCGTATTCCATCTCCGTCTCCGCAACGGCGACGTCCACCGCTGCGAACGACGCCTTGCGCACATCCAACTGCCTGCGCACGATCCCGTTGACGTCAGCCCTGGTGGTAGCGAGTATGACGCAGGCGGCGAACCTGGTCTCGCCGTCCCGGCGCCCAGCGACGACGACGCAGTTAGCCGACTCGTCCGGCGGCACGCCGTAGCGCTCGCAGAAAGCGGCGGTGTCAGCGAGCCCGGGATCGATCTCGGCGACGCCCACCGCGGCGGCGTCGATCTTGCCGTCCAGGGCGGCTAGCGCCACGGCGACAGTGGGCCCGAGGAGGTCGGGCCTGCTGAGGGCGGCCGCCGCGTCGAGGCGGCCGATACGCATGGTCACCTGCCGTAGTCTAAGGGACGGCGATCAACCGCCGCCCGGCATGATGGCCGCGCGGGAGTCAGGACGGAAATCGGGGTCAGCTGGTCAGGCTGGATAGCTTGACCCGGGCCGTGACGAATCCGTTGATTTCCCCCCGCGGCGAACTCGCCGGTCCCCTTATTGTTCCACCGTGGCGCCAGGACAACCGGCCAGCGAGGCCCCGGGCCGCTCGTCGTTGCTACGGCCGCGGCGGGTGCGGATAGTCAGGCGAGCGGTCCTGGAAGGACAGGATGCGCGGGTTCCGGATGACGCCGTCTCTGATCTCGACGGCCCGCCGCACCGTCTCGTTGAGTTCCCACGCCTGCGGGCCGGCCAGTACCGGGCCCAGATATGGCAGCAGCGCCTCGCTTATCTCCCAGGTCGCGGAGTTCCACAGGTGCGACGGGCTGTGGTCCACGCCGTAATAGTGAACGTCAGTGCCGACCGTGAGCATCGGGTCCGCGAAGGACGTCGGGCGCGCCCAGCTGAAGCCCATGCCCTCGTCGCAGGACACATCGACGATGAGACTGCCGGGCGCGAAGGAGTCAAGCTCGTCGCTGGTGACGAACATCAGCGGCGCATCTGTGTCCTGCAGCACGCAATTGACCACGATGTCGTGCCTGGCGAGGAAGGCCGCAAGCGGCATCCGGCCGGTTTCGCATAGCGCATGGCAGCGGCTGGGTTCGTCGGCGTCCCGCTCGAAATGCACCATATGCGCCGAGTGGATCGGCGAGGCGACTGCGTGGATGTCCCGGTGGGTCAGGATGTCGACGTCGGACACGCCGTGCGCGTTGAGGGCCGTCACCGCGCCCCGCCCGGTAGCCCCGAAGCTGATGACGGCGGCCCGCAGCCTGCGGCCGTATTCGCCGGTCGTCCCGACGAGCTCCAGGGCATGCAGGACCGAGCAGTAACCGGCCATTTCGTTGTTTTTGTGGAACACGTGCAGGCTGAACGAGCCGTCGGCCGACCAGTAGTTCATCGCCTCGAAGGCGATCAGCGTGAGCCGCTTGGCGACGCTCAGCTGGGTGATCTCCCTGTCCTGGACACAATGCGGCCAGCCCCACAGGATCTGGCCCGCTCGCATTTCCCCGAGGTCCTGAGGCTGCGGCTTGGGCAGGAGGATGACATCGCATTCGGCGAAGAGCTGGTCACGGGTGCGAAGCCCGGCCACACTGGGCGCGAGCTGCGCGTCGGGTACGCCGAATGGCTCACCGTAGCCGCGCTCAAGGTAGATGCGCTCCCGCAAGTCGGCAGCGATGCGCCGGACGTGCAGCGGATGGATCGGGAGCCGGCGTTCGCTCTCCTTCCGCGATCGCGCCACGACTCCGAGGGTGAGCTGGTCCACGCGCGCTCCCTTCTCGGATCCTTGTGTAGCACAACGGCCCGGGGCCGCGGGCCGACCAGGCCAGGGCGCACGGCCCGGGCGCACGGCCAGGGCGCACGGCCCGGCAATGAGCCGCGTGCCCCGCCGGTTCCCTTATTCTTCCAAAATGTCGCCAGGAGAACCGGGCAGCGAGACGGCGGGCAACACGGTCATCGGCGTCCGCGGGGCGACCATCATCGGGCTGCAGGACGCGATGAACGCCGGAACGCTCAGTTCCGCCGATCTCACGGCCTCCTGCCTGGAGCGGATCGAGCGGCTCAACCCGCGGCTGCATGCCGTCATCGCGGCCAATCCGCTGGCCGCCGACGAGGCACGGGCCAGGGATAGCGCCCGCGCCGCCGGAGCGCCCCGCGGCCCGCTCGACGGCGTCCCGGTCCTGATCAAGGACAACATCGGCACCCGGGAGCAGCCAGCCACCGCGGGCTCGCCCGCGCTACTCGGGGCGGCCGCCGCCGACGCCTTCCTGGTCTGTCGGCTGCGCGAGGCAGGGGCGGTGATCCTCGGCAAGGCGAACCTGTCGGAGTGGGCGAACTTCCGTTCGACCAGCTCAAGTAGCGGCTGGAGCACGCTCGGCGGCCAGGCCGCCAATCCGTGGGGCGTGGGCAGGAATCCGTCCGGCTCGAGTTCGGGATCGGCGGTAGCGGTAGCGGCTGGCCTCGCCCCGGTCGCGATCGGAACCGAGACCGACGGGTCGATCATCTCGCCCGCCAGCGCTTGCGGCGTCGTCGGCGTGAAGCCGACGCTCGGCCTGGTCAGCCGGACCGGCATCGTGCCTATCTCGGCGGCGCAGGACACCGCGGGCCCGCTGACCAGCTGCGTGACCGACGCGGCGCTGCTGCTGGCAGCGCTGGCCGGCGCCGACCCGGCCGACCCCGCGACGCTGGCGCCCGCCCGGCCGGACGACTACGCGGCGTTCCTCGACCCGGGGGCGCTGGCCGGTGCGCGGCTCGGCGTCTGGCGGAACGGCTCGAAAGCGGCCACCCCGGCGACCGTGGCCGTGCTGGACGCGGCCGTGGCCCTGCTGCGCTCGCTCGGGGCAAAGGTGATCGACCCGGTAGAGCTCCCCGGCGCGGATGAGATCAGCGAGCCGGAGATGACCGCGCTGCTGCACGAGTTCAAGCGGGACCTGAACGCCTACCTGCGCGGCCTGCCCGGCGATCATCCGGCCAGCCTCGCCGAGCTGATTGCATTTAACAGCTATAACGGGAATCGCGTGCTGGCCCACTTCGGCCAGGAGATCTTCGAGCGTGCAGAAGCCACCAGCGGCGGTCCCGATGACCCTGCCTGCGCTGCTGCCCGGGCGGCGGCAGGCCGGCTGGCCCGCGGCTGCCTCGACAGCGCGCTAGGCGGGCACCGGCTCGACGCGGTCGTTACGCTGTCAGGCAGCCCGGCCTGGCTGACCGATCATGTGCTCGGCGATCACCACGTCTTCGGCACGTCGGGTCCGGCTGCGGTGGCCGGTTATCCGTCGATATCCGTGTCAGCTGGTCTTGTCAGCGGTCTTCCTGTCGGGCTGTCGTTCACCGGGCCAGCGTGGAGCGAGCCCAGGCTGCTCGGCCTCGCCTACGCCTTTGAGCAGGCCAGGCCAGCGCAGGGGAAGCCGCCGGCGCAGCGATAGCCTAACCGCATGGATTCCTGGCGTACCGTGCGCGTTCCCGAACTCCCCGGGCGGGGGCCGGAGCCCAGAGTCAGGGACACTTCGAGCGGCCGCCTGGTGACCGCGGCGGCCGGGCGGGTGGCGACGCTGTACGCCTGCGGCATCACCCCGTACGACGCGACGCATGTCGGCCACGCCGCAACCTTCATCGCGTGGGACCTGCTCGTCCGGGCCTGGCGTGACTCGGGGCACGAGGTCAGCTACGCGCAGAACGTCACCGACGTGGACGATCCGTTGCTGGAGCGGGCGGCCCGGGATGGCGAGGACTGGCGGGAGCTTGCCGAGCGTGAGATCGCGCTTTACCGCACCGACATGGCGGCCCTGCGGGTGCTGCCCCCGGCTCACTATGTCGGCGCGGTGGAGGCGCTGGGGGTGATCGAGCGGTTCAACCGGTCGCTCGCCGATCACGGCGCCCTCTATGAGCTCGACGGTGACATTTACTTCGCCAGGTCGGCCGATCCCGCGTTCGGCTCGGTCGCCAGGCTCGACGCCCCGACCATGCTGGCGCTGGCCGCCGAGCGGGGCGGGGACCCAGGGCGCCCGGGGAAGAAAGATCCGCTTGACCCGCTGGTCTGGGTGGCCGAGCGGGCAGGCGAGCCGTCCTGGGCGTCTGAGTTCGGCGCCGGACGGCCGGGCTGGCACGTCGAGTGCGCGGCGATCGCGGCCGAGTATCTGGGCGCCTCGTTCGATGTCCAGGCCGGCGGCACTGACCTCGCGTTCCCGCATCACGAGATGAGCGCATCACACGCCCGGGTGGCGCTCGGCGGTGGTGGCGGCAGGCCGGCCGCGCAGGTTTTCGCCCGCTGTTTTGTCCATGCCGGCATGGTGCGGCTGGACGGCGAGAAGATGTCCAAATCCCGGGGCAACCTGGTGTTCGTGTCTCGGCTGCTGGCCGCAGGGGTCGATCCGATGGCGGTCCGGCTGGCGATCCTGGCCCATCATTACGCTGAAGACTGGGACTGGACACCACAGGGACTAGCCGCGGCCGGTGACCGGCTGGCCCGGTGGCGCGGCGCGGTCGCGCTGACCTCTGCCGCAGCCGGGCCGCTGCAGGGAAAGGTGCCGGCGGCGCAGGACATCCTCGCCGCGGCGAGGGACCGGCTTGCCGACAATCTGGACGCTCCCGGCGCGCTCGCCGCGGTCGATAGCTGGGCCGAGGCCGTCGTCGCGGCGGCCGGATCGTCGGGTTGGGGCGGGCCGGGGCCCGTGACCGGCACAGCGGCCGATCTGGAACTGGCTAACGCCGGCCGTCTTGTAAGCGACCTGGTCGACGCTCTGCTCGGCATCGCGCTCTGACGACTCCGGTCCGTATCCACTTGCGCCCCGTCCCTTATGCCTCCGGCCTGTTGTGCAAGGGTGGTCGGCCATCTTGCGCAAGCTCGGGGCGCCTGCGCAAGGATCATCGGCCCTGCTGCGCAAGGATTCATCGGCCCTCCTGCGCGAGAGCGGGCCTACTGCGCAAGCTCGGACTGTTCGGCGGGTTACCCCAGGGTGTGGTCTGGACGGTCTCCTGAGTTCGCTGGATGCTCAGGCGGCTGGCCGAACTGCGCCGCGCGCGGCGTGGCGACTTGGGACGCCGGGCGGCCAGTCCTGCGGCGCTCCCGCCACCACGTGCGGCTGATGACCCGCGCATAACGCAGGCCGTAGAGCAGGTTGTCGCCCTTCTTGCTCACGCCGGAGATCCGCTGGCGCATGACGGTCGGCACTTCAGCGACCCTAAATCCCTGGAAGAGCGCGCCGATCAGCAGCTCAGAGGTCTGGTACTGCGGCTGGGTCTGGCGCACCACGGCGGTCACCTCGGCGCGCATCGCCCGCAGACCGCTTGAGGTGTCGGTCAGCTGCGCGTGGGTGAGCCGGCTGATCAGCCGGGCGAAGAACCGGACGCCGACGTTGCGGAAGTTGTCGGTGTTCTCGGTATGGCCGAGCTGGCGCGAGCCGACGACGAAGTCGGCGCGATTCTCCTCGAGTAGCTGGACCATGCCGGGCAAGTCGGCGGGATCCCACTGCCCATCGCCGTCGAGCGTGGCGATGTACTCGGCACCCGCTTCGCGCGCGATCCGGTAACCAAGGCGAAGCGCCACGCCGTGACCGCGGTTGGCCCGCAGCGTGCATACCAGGGCGCCATGCCGCTGCGCGACCGAGGAAGTGCCATCGCGGCTGCCGTCGTCGATGACTAGCCTCGATACGGTCACGTCCGCGATCTGTTCGGGAATCTCGTCTAGTACGGCCCCGATGTTGCCTGCCTCGTTATAGGCGGCGATGACGATGACCAGCCGCTGCAGCTTGACGTCCGGATTGGCGCGTGCGAAAGCTTGCAGTGCTGCGTTGGTGATCTCCGCCGTGTCCGGTGCCTCGCGCAGCGCGCGATAGACATGACTGGCGGAGCGCCTTCGCATCAGCATGTACCGTCTATCTCCAAGTCGGGCGGGTCATCCGTGGCTGACGATAGTTATCTTCCGGGCGGCGATGTCGCGGTCCGGGAAGGCTCGGATCATTGCGATGTGCGCCGGGGCTACCGTACTCGACTCAGGCCGCGCCGACGTGCAAGAACACTCGATCGGTCCGCGGCCGCGGGGAGCGCCTCGGCCTGCGAAGGTGCGCTGCCGGCGGCGCGAAACTGGCGCCGTCCTGCCGGCGTCCTGCTCGCGAAGACTTCGGCAAAACCCTGAAGGCGGGTCTCATGCATGACAGCGGGCCCGGGTGGGGTCGTCATGCGAGTAGCATCTTGCGCGGCTGCCGATGGTTGGCCTGCGCGCACGCCGGGAGGACGCCGGATTCGGTCGGCCTGACCTGCCTTGGCACTGGCCAAGCTCGGTTCAACAGGTGCCTGCGGAGAGTAGCTAGCTGTGAGCGGAATGACTGTTAGCGGTGCGGCGGCGAGCCCTGGCGCCAGCCAGCCGGATACCGCGAAGACCACGCCTGATCCGGTCGGGCGCCGCTCCCTGCTGACGCCGGTAAATGTGATCATCGCCAGCGCCACCCTGCTCGCGCTCGGCCTGCGCCTGTACCAGCTGACGCGCCCCGGGTACCTGCTGAGCGTCACGGAGTACGACGACGGGCCGTACTTCGGCAGCGCCATCCGGCTGGTCAACGGGTCGATCCCGTACCGCGACTTCCTGCTGGTGCAGCCGCCGGGTATCACGTTGCTGATGACCCCGGCCGCGCTTGTCGGCAAGGTGGTGGGGACCGACTGGGCACTTGCTATCGGGCGGCTGCTGACAGTATGCGCTGGCGCGGCCTGCGTGAGCGTTGTCGGACTGCTGGTACGCCATCGTGGAGTCTTCGCGGTCGTCGTGGCATGCGGCCTTACCGCCATCTATCCGGACAGCATCCAGGCCGCTCACACCGTGCTCGTCGAACCGTGGCTGGCGCTGTTCTGCCTTCTCGGGGCCATCGCGGTCTTCGATGGCGACCGGCTGACGGCCAGCGGCAGGCGGCTCGCCTGGGGCGGGGTGGCGTTCGGATTCGCTGGCGCGGTGGAAGTGTGGGCCATTTTCCCGATGGCTGTCATCGCCGTGCTCTCGCTGCGGGCCCCGCGGCGGCTGGCTGTCTACATCGCCGGTGCGGCCGCTGGCTTCCTGGTCCCGATCCTGCCGTTCGCTATCATCGCGCCGCGCGGCCTCTACCAGGGGCTCGTCACCGCTCAGGTGGGCGGGAGGTTTCACGCGACGCGGGTCCCGAACTGGTCTCGCGTCAAGGAGATGGTCGGTCTTACCGACTTCAGTGTTCCGCATTCCACCGTGTGGCTCGTCGCGCTGGTCATCGTGGCCTTCGTGGCTGTGACGCTCTTGCTCGCCACTGCGGTAACCCGGCGGCCGCCGACGAGCCTCGAGTGGTTTGCGGTCGCGTCGACTGCTCTCGTCGCGGCTGCGTTCATGTGGCCGAACCAGTTCCACTATCACTTCGTCGCTTTCCTTGCGCCGTTCCTTGCGCTAGCCATTGCCCTGCCCTCGGCCCGCCTGATGCAGGATGCCCAGCCGCGGCAGGATGCCGCCGCGGTGCCGGATGCCGCCGTGGTGCCGGGTGCCGCCGTGGTGCCGGGTGCCGCCGTGGTGCCGGGTGCCGCCGTGGTGCCGGGTGCTGCCGCGGTGCCGGGTGCCGCCGCGGTGCCGGGTGCCGCCGCAGCCCAGGACGCTCGGCGGCCTGGAGCCCGGCGGTGGACAGCCACGCCCGCGCTGCAGTGGGGCGCTACGGGCCTGGCCGGGCTTGCGATCGTGTGCTTGGCCATCGTGCAGGGCCACTCGGAGACGAGCCTTGAGCCGCACGTGAGCTATTCGACGGTGACCGCCGTGCGGCGGCTGATCCCGCCCGGTGCCTGTGTCGTGACCGATCAGGTCTCCATGACCATCGCCGCTGACAGGTTCGTCTCTGACGTGCCAGGCTGCCCGCTGCTTGTGGACTCGATCGGTACCGATTATGCCCTTTCGCACGGGCGGAATCCGGTGACGGGAGCGGCCAAGTTCCCGGCTGTGGTGGCGGTCTGGCGCAACGTCCTCAGGCACGCACAGTACCTGTGGCTATCGGGCAGGGAAGCGCTCCGGGTTCCCTGGACGCCCGGACTGATGGCCTATTTCCACCAGCATTTCACGCAGATCCTAGGTCACGGAGCCAACAGCGGGCTCTTCCGGCGACGGGGCTAACGTCACGCCTGCTGGCAGCGGCGCCCGCCCCGGTCCGCCCCTAGCTCGTCCGATACGGGCGTAATGGCCGTGCAGTTGTCGTGGTGGCCGTCACTTGTCATGGCCGTGCACTTGTCAAGCCCAGCACGTCGCCGGTGGATAACGGCCGCCCGCGCCGTGCTGTCCACATATCGCCTGGCGCCGCCCCCAGGCCTCTTCCAGCCTGGTCATATGACATACAAGCAGCCCGCGGGTGAATCGACCCCGCATACCCCGCATACCCGCGTTCAGCTTGCCGGCCGGCAGCTGGCCGCTGAACGGAAGCGGCCGCGCAGCCGGAGACCCGGGAAAACACCTGCTGAGGCAGCGTCGCCGGGTGTCACGCCGCGGGTCCGGGTTGACTCGGTGGCCGGAGTGCTTGCGGTCATTCCCTACCTGCTGGGGTTTCATCCGAGCAGCAGCCTGGTCGTGATTGGCATCGAGCCGCCGGGTGGCCAGATCAAGCTCGCATTCCGCTATGACCTGCCGGACCCGCCCGATGCCGACCAAGCGGGCGAGATCATTGCACATGCCATCGCTGTACTTGGCCGCCAGCAGGTCGGCGCGGTCATCGCCGTAGGCTATGGCCCTGGCGCTCTGGTCACTCCGGTCGCTGAGCTGCTCAGGACCGCCATCCACCGCACCAAGATCATGCTGCCCGACCTGTTGCGAGTGGAGGACGGGCGCTACTGGTCCTACGTCTGCGACAACCCGCACTGCTGTCCCGCCGAGGGCGTGCCATTCGACGCGCTCGCGCACCCGGCCGCCGCTGCGCTCACGACGGCAGGCATCCCCGCTTACCCCGACCGCGAATCGCTGTCCCGGTCACTCGCGCCCGTCTCAGGGCCGGCCGCCGACTCAATGAGCCAGGCGACCCAGCGCGCGCTGCGGCGAGCAGAGAAGCTGCTGACCGCGCCCAGCCGGCCGGCCTCAGGGGACGCCATGCGGCCCTTCGTCCAAGCCGGTCGGCAGGCAGTCCGTGACGCCATCGCCAGTTATCGGAACGGCGGCCAGATCACTGACGACGATCAACTGGCCTGGCTCACCGTCGTCCTCGCCGACCTGCGAGTGCGCGACGACGCGTGGGCCCGGATGGACCCGGCGCACCGGACGGCTCACCTGCGCATGTGGACCGACGTGGTCCGCCGCGCCCGCCCACCGTACGTCCCGGCACCCGCATCGCTGCTGGCATTCACTGCCTGGCAGGCAGGCGACGGTGCGCTCGCGAACATTGCCATCGAGCGGGCCCTTGCGGCGGATCCCGGCTATTCCATGGCGCTGCTGCTTGCCGAGGCGCTCGAATCAGGACTGCCGCCATCCGCTGCGCGGCTGCCGATGACGCCTGAGGAAGTCGAGGCGAGCTACGAAGGCCGTTAGGCTAGCTCAGCCTGGCGGCGTGCCGTGGTCTGGCTGCGGGCGCGGCGGACGGCGCGGCCTGGGCGAGGCCTGCGAGAAGACGGCCGGCCGGGTAGCGGAGCGCCGCAGACGGCAAGGCACCGGGCCTGCCGCTCAGCAGCACGCGAAGCATCCCCTGCCTGGCTGGCCGCCGCCGGGCACCGGATTCGTCGGCCGGAGCGCTTTCTATGGCAGCGCCGGGATACTGCTCGTCTGCGGCCACCCGGCGCAGCGCCTGGGCCGCGACTGCGGCAGCCGACCCGAACAGGGCAGCGCCAGGCAGCGCGGCACCGATCTGGTCAGCGGCTAGCTCGTACTCGGTGCAGCCGAGCACGACCGCACCGCACTCGGCTGGCGTGCGGGCGGCTGCCGCTGTGACGGCGGCCTGGGTGGCATCGCCATCGCCGGCGTCGATAGCGTCCGCCAGGCCGGGGCACGCCACCTCCGTCACCACCGCTGCAGCAGCGAAGTCGGCGATCAGCTGGCGCTGGTAGGCGCTGCCTGTGGTGGCAGCGGTCGCCCAGATGGCCACCGCTTCACTGCGGGCCGCCGCCGGCTTGATGGCCGGGACGGTACCGACGACCGGAATGCCCGGCTCGAACTCCGCCCGAAGTGCGCCGAGCGCGTGCACGGAGCCTGTGTTGCACGCGAAGAGCAGCACATCGGGCCGGTAGGCCACCGCGGCCCGCGCGCCTGCGAGTGACCGTGCCGCTATGTCGTCGGGCGTCCGCGGCCCCCACGGCATGCCGTCGGGATCCATAGCGAGCACCAGGTCGGCGTCGGGCCGCAGGCGGTGCAGCTCCGCTGCCGCCGCCAGCAGCCCGAGCCCGGAGTTGATCAGGGCGATCCGCATGCGCCCAACTCTAGGAGGTCAGCTCGCGCCGGGCCGGCGACACGGGCTGGCGACACACTGGGCGGCGTGCGAGCCCGGGTTGCTATGGCCGGATGCCGGCGAGGGCGAGCGGCCGCACCGTCAGTCAAGTGCGGGCAGGCCGTCGATGCTGACCGAATTATGCTTCGCCCGGTAGGCCACGAGCTGCTCGGGCGACCTGCGGTCATCCCAGCGGGTCAGCACATCACGCTCGCGAACGAGTTTCATGACTGGCACGGCGTAGCCGCAGGAATCCGCGATCCGGTCCGCTTCGACCACGATGATCGCTCGCCGGTTACCCCGGCCGGTGCCATTCCCGTTGCGGGCTGGGAAATGGGCAGCGAACCGCGGCCAGTCCGGGTCGGACGGCAGCACCGGCCGCCCCGTCCCGTAGATCCGCAGGATCTTCGGCGCATCCCCGAACGAGCAGAACATGATCGTGATCCGGCCGTTCTGCCGCAGGTGCGCGATCGTCTCCACGCCGCTGCCCGTTAGATCCAGGTAAGCGAAGGTCCGCTCGCCGAGCACCGCGAAGGTGTCGCGGTAGCCCTTCGGTGATACGTTGACCCGGCCCCCGGCGGCGGTTGGTGCCGTGGCCACGAAGAACACGTGCTGGCTGGAGATAAACTCGGCAAGCCGTTTGTCCAGCCCGGGGTAGGTCTTGCCCATGGCGCCTCCTTATGTGCATTCTCGCCGTGAGGCCCGGGTTCCGCGAGCACCTGGAGGACTGTGTGGCCGAGGTTACTGCCGCTAGGCGTCAGCGCACCCGGCCAGCGCGCGACGCGCTGGCCGTGCGAGACGCGCTGGCCGCGCACGAGGCGGCCGTCGCCGAACTGTGCGCCGCCTATGCCGCCATCCCGCCCGGCAGCCCGGTCAGGCTGGCGAAACGCACGTCGAACCTGTTCAGGTTCAGCGGCAGCGGCAGCGGCAGCGGCAGCGGCAGCGCGGCCGGGCTTGACGTGTCCGCCTTCGGGCGGGTGCTGCGGATTGACCCGGACTCGGCCACGGCGGTGGTCGGCGGGATGACCACCTATGAGGATCTCGTCGACGCGACACTGCGCCGTAGCCTGATGCCGCTGGTGGTGCCGCAGCTGAAGACCATCACGCTCGGCGGCGCGGTGACTGGCCTGGGCATCGAGTCAACCTCACTGCGCAACGGCATGCCGCACGAGTCCGTCACCGACTTGGAGATCCTCACCGGCGATGGCCGGGTGGTGACGGCCGCTCCGGGCGGCGAGCACGACGCGCTCTACCGTGGCTTCCCCAACTCTTACGGCACCCTGGGCTATGCGCTGTCGCTCACCATCGAGCTTGAGCCAGTGCGGCCCTATGTGCACCTGCGGCACTTCCGTTTCGGCAGTCCCGAGGACTGCATGGCCGCCATCGCCTCGATCGCGGCCGACGGCAGCCTGGCCGGGCACAAGGCGGACTTCGTGGACGGCACGGTATTCAGCCTCGATGAGATGTACCTGACCGTCGGTGCCTTCAGCGAGGTAGCGCCGTGGCGCAGCGACTACACCAGGGAGCGGATCTATTACCAGTCCATCCGGGGACCGCGGGAGGATTTCCTGACCATCCGCGACTACCTGTGGCGCTGGGACACCGACTGGTTCTGGTGCTCGCGGCCGTTCGGCGTGCAGAACCCCGTTATCCGCCGGGCCTGGCCGCGCAGGTACCGCCGGTCCGATGTCTACCGGAGGCTGGTGGCATTCGACCGCAAGTACGGCCTGTCCAGCGCGCTGAATGCGCGGCGCGGCACCGGTGGCCGCGAGGACGTCATCCAGGATGTGGAGATCCCGCTCGAGCGAGGCGCCGACTTCCTGAGGTTCTTTGCCGGGCAGGTCGGCATGAGCCCGGTCTGGATGTGCCCGCTCCGGCTGCGCGGCGCGGCGACCTGGCCGCTGTACCCGCTGCGGCCCGGGCAGGTCTACGTAAACTTCGGCTTCTGGGGCACCGTGGCCCGGCCCGCCGGCATGGCCGACGGCCACTACAACAGGCTCATCGAGGACCAGGTCAGCGCGCTCGGCGGGCAGAAAGGCCTGTACTCCACGTCGTTCTACGCCGAGGACGACTTCTGGGCGCACTACAACGGGCCGGAATACGCCAGGCTCAAGCGTGACTATGACGGCGAAGGCCGGCTGGCCGGTCTGTACGACAAGTGTGTCGGCCGACAGTGAGCGCCGACAGTGCGCGCCGACAGCGCGCGGCCGAGAGTGAGCGCCGACAGTGATGAAGGAGAGAGGGTTATGGCACTGGCCGACGTGTTCGAGAGGTTCGCGGGACCTGACGCCCCCGTCCAGTTCCTCGCCTACGACGGAAGCAAGGCCGGCGCGCCGGACTCGCCGATCCGGATCACGGTGAAATCGCCGACCGCGGTGGCCTACCTGGCGCAGGCACCCGGCGCGCTCGGGCTGGCCCGGGCCTACGTGGCCGGCCACCTCGATGTCGACGGCGACATGTACACGGCGCTGGCCAGGATGGCCAGCGTGCAGCGCATCGACCTGGACGCGGCGGAACGGCTCCGGATGCTCCGCGAGCTCGGCGGACCGCGGCTGCTGTGGCCGCGGCTGCCGGCGCCGCCGCAGGAGGTGCGGGTGAACCGCAGGTGGCTGGCTGGACGGCTGCACTCCAAGGATCGCGACGCGAGCGCGATCTCGCACCACTACGACGTGTCGAACGCCTTCTACCAGTGGGTGCTCGGGCCGTCGATGGCCTACACCTGCGCCTGCTATCCGACCGCGGACGCCACCCTCGAAGAGGCCCAGGCGTACAAGTTCGACCTGGTGGCCAGGAAACTGGGGCTGCGCTCCGGGATGCGGCTGCTCGATGTGGGCTGCGGCTGGGGCGGCATGGTGATGCACGCGGCGCGCGAGTACGGAGTCCGCGCGCTCGGGGTGACCTTGTCGCAGCAGCAGGCCCAGTGGGCGCAGCGGGCGATCAGCGAGGCCGGCCTGTCGGACCTCGCGGAGGTCCGGCACCTGGACTACCGGGACGTGGCCGAGACCGGCTTCGACGCGGTCAGCTCGATCGGGCTCACCGAGCACATCGGCAGGGACCGGCTGCCTGGCTACTTCGCCTTCCTGAGCGGCAAGCTGAAGCCGGAAGGGCGGCTGCTCAACCACTGCATCACCCGCCCGGACAACCGGGCGCCAGGCCGGGTGAAGGGCGGCTTCATCAACCGGTACGTGTTCCCCGACGGCGAGCTTGAGGGACCCGGCTACCTGATCACGCTGATCAACGACACCGGGTTCGAGGTCAGGCACGAGGAGAACCTGCGCGAGCACTACGCCAGGACGCTGGCCGGCTGGTGCGTCAACCTGGACGCGCACTGGGATGAGGCGGTGGCCGAGGTCGGCGAGGGGACCGCGCGGGTCTGGCGCCTCTACATGGCGGGCTCGCGACTCGGTTTCGAGCGAAACCAGATCCAGCTGCACCAGGTCCTCGGCGTCAAGCTCGGCGCGAACGGCACCTCAGGCATGCCGCTGCGCCCGGACTGGGAGCCCGCGGCCACCGCGGTTCACTCCGCCGTCTGACCCGCGACGTGATCGTGACGACTGCTCAGCGATATCCGCTGAACAGTCGTCACGATCATGGAATGGGACGTGGCGGCACGGTGAATACCGGCTATTAACGGGACGCGGGAGTCAGGGCCGGCTCACCGGAGCGGCCCGCGTTCGGGCGCAGTGCGGTAGCTGGAGGCGACGGTGAAGGCGAGGTCAAGCGCCTGGCTGCGGTTGAGCCGCGGGTCACAGGCGGTCTCGTAGCGCTGATGCAAGTCGTCGGCGATGATCTCACGGCTGCCGCCCACGCACTCGGTCACGTTGTCGCCGGTGAACTCGATGTGGATGCCGCCCGGGTGGGTGCCGAGCCCCCGGTGGACCTCGAAGAAGCCCTGCACCTCGCCGAGCACATCGTCGAACCGGCGGGTCTTGTGCCCGCTAGGCGCCTCGAAGGTGTTGCCGTGCATCGGGTCGCAGACCCAGGCGACGGGGATTCCCTCGGCAGCGACCGCCCGGATCAGCGGCGGCAGTGCGCTGCGGATCCGGGCCGCGCCCATCCGGGTGATCAGGGTGAGCCGGCCTGGCTCGCCGTCGGGGTTGAGCTTGCCGGCCAGCGCTACCAGGTCGGCGGGCCGCGCGTCCGGCCCGACCTTGACGCCGATGGGATTGCGGATGGTGCTGGCGAACTCGATGTGCGCCCCGTCGACCGCGCGGGTCCGCTCGCCGATCCACAGGAAGTGGGCTGAGGCGTCGTACAACTGCCCGGTCCGTGCGTCTGTCCTGGTCAGGGCCTGCTCGTAGGCCAGGATCAGGGCCTCGTGACTGGAGTAGAGCTCCACTGACCGCAGCTCTTCGGGCTCCGCACCGCAGGCCTGCATGAAGCCGAGCGCCCGGTCGATCTCGCCGGCCAGCCGCTCGTACCGCTGCCCGGACGGGCTCTCGGCGACGAAGTCCTGGTTCCAGGCATGCACCTGGCGCAGGTCCGCGTAGCCGCCGGCGGTGAACGCCCGGCACAGGTTCAACGTCACCGCCGAGCAGTGATAAGCGCGCAGCAGCCTCGCCGGGTCGGGCGTGCGAGCCGCAGCAGTGAAATCGAATCCGTTGATGGCGTCACCGCGATAAGCGGGCAGCGCCACCCCGTCCCGTACCTCGGCGGTGCTTGACCGCGGCTTGGCGAACTGCCCGGCCATCCGGCCGATCTTCACGACCGGCACGCTCGCGCCGTAGGTGAGCACGACAGCCATCTGCAGCAGCGTCTGCAGCTTGGCGTGGACCGCCTCGGCGGTGGCGCCGGCGAACGTCTCCGCGCAGTCGCCGCCCTGCAGCACGAACGCCTCGCCGCGCGCCACCGCGGCCAGCCGTGCCCGCAGCAGGTCGCATTCGCCGGCGAAGACCAGCGGCGGAAGGCCCGCCAGCTCGGCAGTCACGGCCTGCAGCCGGCCCGGGTCAGCCCAGTCGGGCTGCTGGGCGGCGGGCAGCCCATGCCAGCTGGCGAGGCCAGGGGCCTGCGCGGCGGTCGCGGTCATGCCTGGACCGGTACGGCCGCGGCGGTGTCGGGGATCACGGTCTCACGCTACGCGCCGGATACGGCGGCGGATGGCCGCAGGGGCACAATGGCTGGGTGGACTCTGCGCTGCCAGCACCCCGCGAGATCGTCCTGCTCGGCTCCACCGGCTCGGTGGGTACCCAGGCGGCCGACATCATCAGGCGCAACCCTGGCCGGTTCCGGGTGGTCGGCCTGGCCGCGGGCGGCGGCAGCCCCGGGCAGCTGGCCAGCCAGGCGGTGGAATTCGGCGCCGAGGTGGTGGCGGTGGCGAGCGAGTCCGCAGTACCCGACCTGCGCGAGGCCCTGCGGGCCGCGGCATCGGCCGGCCCAGGCCGGGTGCCGAGTCGCGGCGCTGCGTCAGGCCCGGACGGAGGTACGGCTGACCCGGCAGGCCGGGCCAGGCCGGTTCCCGAGGTGCTTGGCGGCCCGGACGCGGTCGCCGCGGTAGCGGCATGGCCCTGCGACGTCGTGCTGAACGCGGTCACCGGCGCGGTCGGGCTGGCCGCCACGCTCGCGGCCATCGACGCCGGCCGGACGCTGGCGCTCGCCAACAAGGAGTCGCTGATCATGGGCGGCCCGCTGGTCGCCGGCCGGGCAGCACCGGGCCAGATCGTACCGGTCGACTCCGAGCATTCAGCCATCGCGCAGTGCCTGCGCAGCGGCAGTGCCGGGGAGGTCCGCCGCCTGGTGCTGACGGCCAGCGGCGGTCCGTTCCTGCACCGCAGCCGCGCCGATCTTGCGGACGTCACGCCGGAGCAGGCGCTCGCGCACCCGACCTGGACAATGGGCCCGGTGATCACCGTCAACTCCGCCACGCTGGTCAACAAGGGCCTGGAGCTCATCGAGGCGCACTTGCTCTTCGGTGTCGGATTCGACGACATCGAGGTGGTCGTGCACCGGCAGTCGGTGGTGCATTCCATGGTCGAGTTCACCGACGGCTCCACGATCGCGCAGGCCAGCCCGCCCGACATGCGGATCCCGATCGCCGTCGCGCTGGGCTGGCCGGACCGTGTCGCGGACGCGGCCAGCCCCGTCGACTGGACCTCGGCGCACACCTGGACCTTCGAACCGCTGGACACCGATGCCTTCCCGGCGGTTTCGCTCGCCCGCCAGGCCGGGCTCACTGGCGGGACCGCGCCAGCTGCCTACAACGCAGCGAACGAGATCTGCGTCGGCGCTTTTCTGGCCGGCCGTCTTGCCTTTGCCGGAATCATCGACACGGTCGCCCAGGTAGTCTCTGAGCATGGTGGGCCTCGCGGGGCGTCCGGCACACTAGAGGACGTGCTCGCGGCGGACCGCTGGGCCAGGGAACGGGCAAGCGAGCTGACCAGCAACAGGCAGCGGCGCAGGCCGGCCGCCGCAGGCGCGGCTAGCGGGGAGGGAGAGTCAGCGGGATGACCTTCCTGCTCGGGGTGGCCATTTTCGTGCTCGCACTGCTCATCTCGGTGATGCTGCATGAGGCGGGCCACTTCCTGACCGCCAAGAGATTCGGCATGAAGGTCACCCAGTTTTTCGTGGGCTTCGGGCAGACCCTGTGGTCCCGGGTCCGCGGCGAGACCGAGTACGGCATCAAGGCGCTGCCGCTCGGCGGGTTCGTGAAGATCACCGGGATGACGACGCTCGAAGAGGTGGATCCGGCCGACGAGCCGCGCTCGTTCCGGAACCAGCCAGGCTGGCAGCGGATAATCGTCCTGGCGGCAGGCTCGTTTATGCATTTCGCCCTGGCCTTCTTCCTGCTGATCGTGCTGGCGGCCGGGCTCGGGCTTGAGAACGACAACAGCACGGCAATCGGCACCGTGGACAGCTGCGTTCCAGCCAGCGTCACCGCGCTGAACAATCAGTCGTGTTCGGGCAGCCGGGGCACCTCACCTGCGCAGCTGGCCGGCCTCAAGCCTGGTGACAAGATCATCGCGATCGGCGGGACCCGGGTCCGCAACTGGACGCAACTCGGCGCGGTCATCCGCGCCCAGCCGGCCGGCCGCGCGACCTCCGTCGTCGTGCAGCGGGATGGCAGGCAGCAGACCCTGTCGGTGACCCCGGTCACGGTCCCCGGCCGCCGCGGCTCTTATCTCGGCATCGGGAACGACACGATCTTCCAGCGGATCAACCCGCTGCGGGCGGTGACCTATGCCGGCTCCGCCTTCGGCCAGGTCGTGACCGAGTCGGTGTCGGGAGTCTCGAAGCTGCCCGCGGCGCTGCCCAGCCTGTTCGCCAAAGACCGGGCGAAGACCGCAGCCGGGCAGGTCGGCAGCGTTGTCGGCGCCGGTGACACGGCAGGCCAGGTGGTCGCGGCGAAGATCGGCTGGCAGTCGAAGGTCGCGTACATCCTGGCGATCATCATCTCGCTGAACATCTTCGTCGGGATTTTCAACCTGCTGCCGCTGCTGCCGATGGACGGCGGGCACCTGGCCGTCATCATCTACGAGCGGTGCCGGGCCTGGCTGGCCAGGCTGCGTGGCAGGCCCGATCCCGGCCTGGTAGACATGCGGAAGCTGATCCCGGTGAGCGTCGGCGTCTTCGCGCTGCTGGTCGGCTTCAGCCTGCTGCTGATCGCCGCCGATATCATCAATCCGGTCCATCTCGTCCAGTGAGGCGATCACCGATATGACTGTTGACCTAGGACTGCCGCAGCTGCCGCCTGAGCCGCTGGCACCGCGCAGGAAATCCCGCCAGATCATGGTGGGCAGGGGCGCCCACGCGGTGCCCGTGGGCGGCGGCGCGCCCGTCTCCGTGCAGTCGATGACGACCACGCTCACGGCTGACGTCAACGCCACCCTGCAGCAGATCGCCGAGCTCACCGCGGCGGGCTGCCAGATAGTCCGGGTCGCCGTCCCGTCCCAGGACGACGCTGACGCGTTGCCCGACATCGCCAGGAAGTCGCAGATCCCGGTGATCGCCGACATCCACTTCCAGCCGAAATACGTGTTCGCGGCGATCGACGCCGGCTGTGCCGCGGTCCGGGTCAACCCCGGCAACATCAAGGCGTTCGACGACAAGGTCAGCGAGATCGCGCGGGCTGCGTCGGCGGCGGGCGTGCCGATCAGGATCGGCGTCAACGCAGGGTCCCTGGACAAGCGGCTGCTGGCCAAGTACGGCAAGGCCACCGCGGAGGCGCTGGCGGAGTCCGCGCTGTGGGAGTGCTCGCTGTTCGAGGAGCATGGCTTCACCGACATCAAGATCTCGGTCAAGCACCACGACCCGGTCGTGATGGTCAACGCCTACCGGCAGCTCGCGCAGCGCTGCGACTATCCGCTGCACCTGGGGGTGACCGAGGCGGGACCCGCCTTCCAGGGCACGGTCAAGTCGGCAGTAGCGTTCGGCGCGTTGCTGGCCGAAGGGATCGGGGACACGATCCGGGTATCGCTGTCCGCGCCGCCGGTCGAGGAGGTCAAGGTCGGCATCGCGATCCTGGAGTCGCTCGGGATGCGCGACCGCGGCCTTGAGATCGTCTCCTGCCCGTCGTGCGGGCGCGCCCAGGTGGATGTGTACAAGCTGGCCGATGAGGTGACCGCGGCGCTGGACGGGCTTGACGTCCCGCTTCGGGTCGCGGTCATGGGCTGCGTGGTCAACGGGCCAGGTGAGGCACGCGAGGCGGACCTCGGGGTGGCCTCAGGCAACGGCAAGGGGCAGATTTTCGTACGGGGCGAGGTCGTCAAGACCGTGCCGGAGTCGCAGATCGTGGAGACCCTGATCGAGGAGGCCATGAAGCTCGCGGCCGCCATCGAGCCCGCGGACGGCTGACCAGGTCCGGACGGGCCGCCACCAGCCGTTTCAGCGGCGCCGGCGGCAGGACACGCTGCAGGCGCCGCTTCAGCGGCACCGCGTCGGGCAGGATGGCTGCATGCGAAGGTACGTGCCGATCGCCGCGGCTGCCGCGGCCCTTGCGATAGCGGGCTGCACCGCCGGCTCAGCGGCCTCGGCACAGGCGCCGCCTGCGCCGGTGTCCGCACGTCTCGCGCTGGACTGGCATCCCTGCACCGAGCAGGGGGCGCAGCTGCAGTGCGCGAGCCTGCGGGTGCCGCTGGACTACGGCCGGCCTGATGGCACGAAAATCACCCTGGCGCTGTCCGAGGCACCCGCGACGGCCCCGGCGGACAAGCGCCAGGGCATCCTGCTCGTCAACCCGGGCGGCCCTGGTGCCAGCGGCCTGAGCTTGGCCGCGTTCGTGGCCAGCGGGCTGACGCCGTCGGTCGCTTCCGAATACGACATCATCGGCTTCGACACCCGCGGGGTCGGGTCATCGGTGCCGGCGATCAGCTGCGACCCGTCGTTCTTCGCCGGCGTCCGGCCCAACTACATCCCGGCCACCAAGGCGGCCGAGCAGGTGCAGGTCAACCGCGCGAAAGCGTACGCCGCCGACTGCGGGCGGAAGTACGGCTGGCTGCTGCCGTACCTGACAAGCGAGAACATCGCCAGGGACATGGATTCCATCCGGGCTGCCCTGGGCCAGCAGAAACTCAGCTACTTCGGTTATTCCTACGGCACCTACCTCGGCCAGGTGTACGCCACGCTCTTCCCGGCCCGGGTGCGCCGGATGGTGCTGGACAGCATCGTCGATCCGGCCGGTGTCTGGTACGCGGACAACATCAGCCAGGACTACGCCTTCGAGGGCCGGCTGAAGGCGTTCTTCGCCTGGGTGGCCGGCTATGCAGGCCGTTATCGTCTCGGCACCACGCAGGCTCAGGTAAGCGCCGCCTGGTACCTGGCGCGGGCCCGCCTGGCCGCGCATCCGATCATCGGCCCGGCCGGGCCGATGATCGGCCCGGACGAGTACGACGACACGTTCCTCACCGGCGGCTACGCGAACGCCTACTGGCCGGCCCTCGCCGATGCGCTGGCCGCCTACCTGCACGGTGCCGCCACCAGCCCGCTGATCAGCGCCTACGAGCAGGTGGGCAAGCAGAACAGTAACGAGTTCGCTGTCTATAACGCCGTCGAGTGCGCTGATGTCGGGTGGCCGCGCAACTGGGCCAGGTGGGACTCTGACACCAGGAAGGTCTATGCCACCGCCCCGTTCCAGGCATGGGATAACGCATGGTTCAACGCGGCCTGCGCATTCTGGCCAGTCCACGGACCGGCCAGGCCGCTGCAGATCCGCGGGGCCGGCCTGCCGCCGATCCTGATGATCCAGGGCACCCTGGACCCGGCGACCCCGTACGCCGGCGCCCAGGTGGCACACCGGCTGCTGCCCAGCGCCCGGATGGTGGTGGTAGCCGGCGGCGGCAACCACGGCCAGTCGCTCGCGGACCCGCCCAACGCCTGCGTGAACAACTACCTCAACGGCTACCTGGCCACCGGGGCGGTGCCGGCGAAACCGGGTCTGGTCAACGCGGTCTGCCCGGCTTTGCCGCCGCCGCCCGGCGGCTGACCGCCCGCAGCGGGAACCAGCCGAGCGGCAACGGACGCATGCCGTTAGGCTGAATGCGTGCTGCGCACCAAGGCACGGCGATCGTCGTCGTTGCGCCTGCTGACCGATCGTGATCGGGATGAGGCACTCGTCATCTGTGACCGCGATCCGGTCGCCAATGTCTTTGTCGGCTCGCGGGTACGCGGCGCCGGGCTGGACGCCAGCAGGCTCGGCGCGCAGGTCTGGGGCTACGCTGAGGGCGCCCAGCTAGTCTCGCTGTGCTATTCAGGCGCCAACCTGGTGCCGGTCGCCCCGACGCCCGCGGCCCTCACGGCGTTCGCGGAGCGGGCCAGGCTGCAGGGCCGCCGGTGCTCGTCGATCGTCGGGCCCGCGGCGGCGGTCCAGGATCTCTGGGGCATGCTCGCGCCGTACTGGGGCACGCCGCGCGAGGTCAGGTCGGCGCAGCCGGTCATGGAGATCGCCGCAGACCCGCTGGTAGCCCCCGACCCCCTGGTGCGCGCGGTCCGCCATGATGAAGTGGACGTGCTGATGCCCGCGTGCGTCGCCATGTTCACCGAGGAGGTCGGTGTCTCGCCGGTGGGACCTGACGGCGGGGCGGCGTACCGGGCGCGGGTCGTCGAGCTGGTCAGGGCGCGGCGCTCGTTCGCCAGGATCGAGGCCGGCGAGGTGGTCTTCAAGGCGGAGATCGGCGCGGTGACGCCGCTGGTCTGCCAGGTCCAGGGCGTCTGGGTGCCGCCGGCGCTTCGCGGCCGCGGGCACGCCAGCCGGGGCATGGCGGCAGTGGTCGCCGAGGCGCTTCGCTCGGTCGCGCCCGTGGTCAGCCTTTATGTGAACGACTACAACGCGCCGGCGCGGGCGGCCTACCGGCGGGTCGGTTTCACCGAGACGAGCACCTTCACGTCGGTACTGTTCTGACTGCGCAAATCTGACTGCGCACAAGGGACCCGCCGCCGAAAGCGCCCGGCAAGTCCCGTCGCTCGGCCGGCCCGCTCCCGGCCGAGCGACGGGAGCCCAGTGGCCGCCCGGCGTTCCCGGTGCTCCCCGCCATTCGCCCGGGGTCGCCAGGCAGCCAATGTCCTTGGGCTCGCGGACGTAGGCTACCGGGAAGAGATCGCACTAAGTTCGCAACGATCAGAAGAGATCCCGTGACCGAGCCGCCGTCTGCCGCCGGCCGCCGGGCCGCTGCCCGGTACCTGGTTGAGCTGCTGCTCCGGCCGGGGCGCTACCGCCGCCTGTGGGAGAAGTTCGCTGAGCGCACCAGGCCGGGCGAGATCAATCAGCTGGCGGTGGCCGAAACCCTCGCCCACCACCTGTGGGATTTCCCCCGCTCGCCGAGCGACACCGACGTGCTCCCGCGCCAGCTCAAGGACACCGTCGCCAGGGCCTTGTCTGGACGGCTGCTAAGCCGTTCAACGCTGTCGCTGTTCATCGACGCGTTCGGGTTCTCCGACGATGAGGCGCTCCGGCTGTGGCGGCTCTGGCAGGGATCGGGCGCGATCAGCGTCCTGTCCGGGCCCAGGGCGATGCCGTCGGACAAGATGGCCGAGGTCGCGGCCGCCCTTGGCCCGCGCAGGCACCAGACGGTGTCCATGCACGATCACGTCTATGTCGGGGCCGACGGCCGGCTGGCCCGCACCCGCACGCTCCAGGTCGTGGAAGCGATAACGGAAGGGCTGGACCGCGTCCCCTACCTGTACGACACGAGCGTGCTGACCCTTGAAGTGGGCCAGGGCTGCGCGAGGCCGGCCGGGCCGCTCTATCAGATCAGGGCGGGCGTCTTCGCCATCGACATCCCGCTCGCCAAGTCGCTGGCCGTGGGAGAGACGCTCACGCTCGAGTACCTGACCACCTACCATTACCCGGGCGACCTCCTTGACCCGCAGGAATGCGAGTTCCGGCGGGCCGCCATGGGGCGCCTGGAGAACTTCGACATGCGGGTGGAATTTCATCAGGACATGCTGCCCGCGGCGGTCTGGTGGTCGGTCTGGGACGGCGTGGACGGCGACATCGCCGAGAGCGAGCTCGTCACCCTCGACAGCCAGCATTCCGTCCACCGTTACCTGCGATTCCTTGAGCGGACCGTGGTCGGCTTCCACTGGTCATGGCAGCACGACGCCGCCGGGCGGCCGGCAATATCCCGTTGAGCTGCGGCTCGGGCCGCTGGTAGGCTCTCGACCCTTGTGCCAATCCCCGATCAGATAAGGAGATGACGTCCATGCCTGCGGCCAGCAGAACCGGCCAGCAGACTACGGCGGCCGGCCAGCGGGGGCACTCCGGTCACCCGCGCCCGCCAGGAGCTGACCCGGCCGGCGTGCTCGCGGCAGAACGCGAGCATATGCGACAGTCCAGGCAGTACCTGCGGCTGATGCGCGAGGACGTGCTCTCACTTCGCGCGCTCGGCGGCGACCCGGTCTCGGAGGAATACCTGAAGGCCGCCCTGTACCGGCGCGCCGAAGCGCTGCAGGACCTCCCCGATACGCCGCTGTTCTTCGGCAGGCTGGATTTCGCGCCCGGGGCGGGCCCGCTGGGCGGCCAGCCAGGCGGCGACCCGGCAGGACGCGAGCGATTCCATATCGGGCGGCGCCATGTGCACGATCCGGCGGGCCGCGCGGCGGTCATCGACTGGCGGGCCCCGGTCTCCCGGGCCTTCTACCGGGCCAGCAGCACTGAGCCGATGGGACTGGCCAGGCGGCGCAGGTTCGGCTTCGCGGGCGGGGAGCTGAGCGCTTACGAGGATGAGGAGTTCGGCCCGGGCGCCGGTCGGCAGCCGGCCGGCAGCGGCCCGGCGGACGACTCACCGGCCCAGGTCAGCCGCATTCTTATCGAGGAAATCGAGCGGCCGAGATCTGGTCCGATGCGCGATATCGTCGCCACCATCCAGCCGGACCAGGACGACATCGTGCGGGCTGATGCGGATCAGACAGTATGCGTGCAGGGCGCGCCAGGCACCGGCAAGACCGCTGTCGGCCTGCACCGGATCGCCTACCTGCTGTATGCGAACCGGGAGCGGATGGGCCGCGGCGGGGTCCTGGTGGTGGGGCCGAACCGCGGCTTCCTCTCCTACATCCGTGGCGTGCTGCCCGCGCTGGGCGAGGTGAGCGTGACGCAGGTGACGGTCGCCGATCTCGTCGCGACCGTTCCGGTGCGCACCGCCGACACTGGCTTGGCGGCGCGGGTCAAGGCGGATGCGCGGATGGCGGAGGTGCTCCGCCGGGCGCTGTGGGCCCAGCTGGCCGAGCCCGGCGAGGCGATCATGCTGCCGCGCGGGGCGCGCCGCTGGCGGGTTTCCGCCGTCGAGCTCGCCGGGCAGGTAGCCGAGCTCAGGGCCCGCGGGGTGCGCTACGGCGCTGGCCGCGGCATGCTGGCGCACCGGATCGCCCACCTCATCCTCACCAAGATGGAGGCGGCCGGTGAGCCATGTGACGACCAGACCCATGAGGCGGTCCGGCGGACCACGCAGGTGCGGGCCGCAGTCGATGCCAGCTGGCCGAAGGCGGACCCGGTCCGGCTGGTGATCCGCCTGCTCTCCGATGCCGGGGCGCTGAGCCGGGCCGCCTCGGGCCTGCTGGACCCGGCCGAGCAGCAGGCGATTACCTGGAGTAAGCCAGCCCGGGGGCCGGCGTCGGCACCCTGGTCGGCCGCCGACGCCGTGCTCGTTGATGAGGCAGCCGACTTGATCGAGCGGACTCCGAGCCTGGCGCACGTCGTGGTGGACGAGGCGCAGGATCTCTCGCCGATGGAATGCCGGGCGATTGGCCGCAGGTGCGCCACCGGGTCGGCGACGGTGCTCGGCGACCTGGCCCAGGGCACTACCCCATGGGCCGCGGCGAGCTGGCAGCAGCTACTCGGGCACCTGGGCAAGCAGGACACCGGGGTGCAGGTCCTGGACACCGGCTACCGGGTCCCGCGCCAGATTCTCGATTTCGCCAGCAGGCTGCTCGGCCACATCGCCCCTGGCCTGACCGCGGCCAGGTCGCTGCGGCAGGATCCGGGTTCGCTAGTGATCACCCAGGCGGCCGGCGGCCTGCTGCCCGGCGCTCTCGCCTCGGCCTGCACTGAGGCGCTCCGCGGCCCGGGCTCGGCCGCCGTGATCGCGGCCGACGATCAGATCGGCCCGCTGTCGGGGACGCTGCGCAAGGCGGGGGTCCCGCACTCGGTCCTCAATGATGATCCGGGCCGTGCGTCGCTCCTGCTGGTGCCGGTCACGCTGGCCAAGGGACTGGAATTCGACCAGGTCATCGTCGTCGAGCCAGGCCGGATCGCGGCCGCGGAGGCCCGCGGCCTGCAGCGGCTGTACGTCGCGCTGACCCGGGCGGTATCGCGGCTCATCGTGCTGCACGCTGAGCCGCTCCCGGCACCGTTGCGCCAGGCCGATGTGGCGCCGGCTACATCTCCTTGAGCACGGCGGCGATCAGCGCGGCCGAGTCGTCGAAGGACAGCGCGGTCGCGCGCAGGTGATTGAAGAACACGTTATAGCGGTCCACCTCGGCGCCGTCCTCCACGTACAGGGCGCTGGTCAGGTCCTCCAGGTAGACGACGTCGGGATCTACCCGCTCGGGGAAAACCAGGATGACGAACGGCCTGCCCATGGCCGGGTGCGCGCCGCCGCCGAACGGGATGATCTGGACCGCCACGTTCTTCAGGCTGGCCAGGTCGAGCAAATGCTCTAGCTGCAGGCGCATCAGCCCGGCGCCGCCGACCCGGCGGCGCAGCGCCGCCTCGTCGAGCACCGCCCACAGGCGCGGCGGATCATTCCTGGTGAGCGCGGGCTGCCTGGCCATCAGCAGCGCGACCCTGCGGTCGATGTCGTCGGCGGGGCTGCTCATCAGTCCCGCGCTGATCACCGTCCGGGCGTAGTCCTCGGTCTGCAGCAGCCCGGGAATGAGGCTGACCTCGTAGATCCGGATCTCCGACGCCGAGCTCTCCAGGCCAAGATAGGTGGCGAACTGGGGCTGAATGGTGTCGCTGTAGGCGTGCCACCAGCCCTTCTGCCGGGAGTCCCTGGCCAGCTGCACCAGGCTCTCGCGCTGCTGCGGCGGCACGCCGTACAGCTCGAGCATGTCGCGCACATCGCGAGGCGAGACCGACACCCGGCCAGTCTCCACGCGGCTGATCTTGGACGCTGAGCATTCCAGATGGTCGGCCACCTCTTCGCAGGTGAGTTTCGCCGCCTCGCGGAGCCTGCGCAGTTCTAGGGCGAGCCGGCGCCGCCGGACCGTCGGGCTCTGCTCACTGGCCATGTGCACCTCCCGCCGGATCTCCGCGTGTGGGGGAACAAGTGTGGCCGGTAGCAGGCCACGCCGTCCAGTTTGATCTGATCCGACACGAGGAATGTGAACGGCACGCGACCTGCGAGTTTCGCGATGCATGTTGCAATTAGCATCGAGCACGGGCATGCTGAGTAATTATCACTCTACGCTTCTTAGCGATTACGAAGTGTCACGCGAGGTATCACGCAGATGACGATAGAGACTCAGCAGGCCTCCGGGCCCGCGCCGCTCTGGCACGCCTACCTGGACAGGCTGGAGGGACTCGCTGAGGAACTGGCCCGACACGGCCTGCGCGCCCGCCTCATGACCCCGCCCGGGCGCGTTCCCAGCCTCCATGTGGTGAACCCGTCGGCGTCGGCGCTCGCCGAGGATATCTACGCGGGGCGGAGCCAGGATGGCACCTGGTGGTTCTGGTGGTCCTGGGCTGAGCGGATCGCCACCGAGGACGACCTGGACGGCGCTGCCGCGCTCATCCAGCGCGTCCTGGCCGCTGGCGGGTAGCAGCCAGCCCCCGACGGCTCACGGCCGGCGGCCGGGCGCAGGCCCGCGATCAGGCGCAGCCCGCGATCAGGCTCGGGCCGCGATCAGGCTCGGGCCCGCGGCCCGGGGCGCAGCACGCTCGCTGGCAGCCCGGGGAAGGCCACCGTGGTGCCGCGCCAGCGGGCAGCGCTCAGCGCTGCGGCCCGCAGCCGCACGGCGCCGAAGTGCCTGACCGCGGGCGCGCTGACCGCCACCAGCCCCAGGTAAGCAGTGGCAACCCGATCCTCGATCACGATCGCAAGCGAGACCGCGTCGCGTGCCGTGAGCACCGGCCCGGGCAGCCGGTAAGCGGCCGCCGCGGCCTGCGGCTGGGTCCCGAGGGATCTCAGCATTGACTCGAGGTCATCGCGGGCCACCTGATGCGCTATCCAGTCGCTGGTCGCGGCGGCCTGCCCGGCACCGGCCAGGTGGGCACCGACCACCCCGTAGCCGTAGATCGCGGCATGCTCGGCGGCCAGGGCGGACTGCAGGGCGGCCACGCCGCTGCCTGCTGCTGCCGGTGACCGGGCGGCGGACGCGTTCATCCCGCGTTCGCGCCCGCGGCCAGGATGGCTGCATGCGTCGCCTCGGATGCCGAGATGCTGGCCAACAGCTGGGCAAGGGAGGCCGGAGCCACGCCGAGCCGGGTCAGCAGGGCATCCGATGCATCCTGCTCGGCGGCGCGCAGGAAGGCGATGGCTGCGGCGGGGCTGGCTGGCACGACGGGCTCGGCCGGCACTACGGGCTTACCCGGCGCGGCAGGCTGGCCCGGGCCGGTGGCCGACGGGCTGGCAGGCAGGGCGGCGGCGGCCGCGGCGCCGGCTGGCACGATCAGGCGGGACCGCAGCTGAGCCAGGTGCGCGCGATGCTCGGCCAGTACCGGCTCCAGGATCGCCGCGTGGCCGTCGGCGCGGGCCGGCCCCAGGACCGCCTCGTAGCGTGCGATCATCAGCCGCTCCCTGGCTATCGCCGCCTTAAGCAGGCCGACATCGGCGGCTGGCGCCGGCGGGGTGCCGAGTGCGCCCACACCCTTGCACCCGGTGACCGCGAGGAGCGGCAGCGCGGCGGACGCCGCGAGCATCACTCGCCGTGTTGGTCCTGCAGGCACGGATCCTCCAGCCGTGGCGCGCTCCGATGGCCGCATGCGGCCTCTCAGCATTTCATGTGATCGCCGCCGGTCCCCCGGCTATCAGCGTGGCAAGCAGGCTAGGGCCCTGCATGGCTGCGTCCCGGTTAGGCTAGATCCCGGTCAGGGCCACAGCACAAGTGGCGGCGAGGAGGTCGTTATGCGCGGTAACTCCCGTCACAATGCGCCGCGGCAGGATCGTCCCGGCGGGCAGGATCGTCCCGGGCAGAGCCGTCCCGGCGGGCAAAGTCGTCCCGGCGGATCGGCGCAGCCCGGCCGGCCGGCCGATGACCAGCACCTCGCCACCCTGCTGGAGCCGGCGCTGCGTGCCCTGGACATGGACCTGGAAGGCGTCCGGGTGACCTCGGCGGGCCGTCGCCGGCTGCTGCGCGTGGTGGTGGACGCCGATGGCGGCGTGAGCCTTGACGACATCGAGCAGGCCAGCCGGGCGCTGTCGGCCGAGCTCGACAAGGCGGCTGCCATGGGCGACGCGCCGTACACGCTTGAGGTCTCCTCGCCCGGAGTAGACCGGCCGCTCACCGAGCCGAGACACTGGCGGCGGGCGGTAGGCCGCCTGGTGACTGTTCCGCTGGCGGCGAACGTGCCGCCGGATGCAGCGGCCGGGCCAGCCAGCGTCGACGGCCGGGTCAGGCAGGCAGACGTCCGTGGCGTGCTGCTCGATGTCCAGGGCGAATCCCGGCGGTTCGGCTACGAGGAGCTTGGCCCGGGGCGGATTCAGATCGAGTTCGGCCGGCTGGATGACGGCGGCGCGGACGACGGCGCGGACGAGGAGGATCCCGATGGATATTGACCTGAGCGTCCTGCGCAGCCTGGAAGCCGAGAAGGACATCTCCATGGACCTGGCCATCAAGGCCATCGAGGACGCGCTGCTGGTCGCTTATCACCGGACCGAGGGTGCCGCTACATCAGCGCGGGTCGAGGTGAATAAGGGCACCGGTCATGTGACCGTCTGGGCCAGCCGGGCCGCCGACGGCGGCGAGCCGGCCCGGGAGTACGACGACACGCCGGAGGGGTTCGGCAGGATTGCGGCCACCACCGCCCGCCAGGTGATCCTGCAGCGGCTGCGTGACGCAGAGGACGAGCTCACGTTCGGCGAGTACGCCGGACGCGAGGGCGACATCGTGGCCGGGGTGATCCAGCAGGGCAGGGACCCGCGGGCAGTCCTGGTCGATCTGGGGAAGCTCGAGGCCATCCTGCCGCCGACAGAGCAGGTCCCTGGCGAGCGCTATGTGCACGGAGAGCGGCTCAAGTGTTACGTGCTGCATGTCCGCAAGGGCTACCGGGGGCCGTCGGTCACCTTGTCGCGGACCCACGCCAACCTGGTGAAGAAGCTGTTCGCGCTCGAAGTGCCCGAGATCGCGTCCGGTGCGGTGGAGATCGCCGCCATCGCGCGCGAGGCGGGCCATCGAAGCAAGATCGCGGTCATCTCGCATCAGCAGGGCGTGAACGCCAAGGGTGCCTGCATAGGCCCGATGGGCAGCCGGGTCCGGAACGTGATGACCGAGCTGCACGGCGAGAAAATCGACATCGTCGACTACTCGCCGGACCCGGCCGAGTTCGTGGCCCACGCCCTGTCGCCCGCCAGGGTGTCCCGGGTGGTTGTCGTGGACCCGCAGGCCAGGGCCGCCAAGGTGATCGTTCCCGATTACCAGTTCTCGCTTGCTATCGGGAAGGAAGGGCAGAACGTCCGGCTCGCGGCCCGGCTGACCGGCTGGCGGATCGACATCCACCCGGATACGCCGGGAACTGAGGCGCCGGTCGCCTCCGCGGGACCGGACGAACCCGCGATGGGCGACGAACCTGCGGGCGCGGCCAGCGAGGCCAGCGACCCGGGCAGCGTGCCCGGTGCCGCAGATGCCCCGGCACTGTAAGCTTGGGGCAGAATGGCCACACGGCAACCGCGGCCGCTCCGGCCAGCGCAAGCGATCCGGACGTGCGTAGGATGCGGTAGCCGCGCGGCCAAGTCTGATTTGCTTCGCCTAGTGGCAGCCGGGGACGAGATCGTGCCCGATCCGCTAGCGCGGATGCCTGGCCGGGGTGCATACCTGCATCCCAGTCAGGGATGCTTTGACAAGGCACGGCGTCGTCGGGTGTTCCCGCGGGCGCTGCGCTTGCCGGGACCGCTTGGTACCGGCAGGCTCGCCGGGTATCTCGAGGTGTCGGGTCCCGGTCCGGCCTGCCAGTCCGAAGCGGCCGGAGATGACGCGCGAACGGCACCAATGCCGGGGAAAGCAGGCTGAGATTGCGATGAGCGACCGATGAGCATGCGGCGATGAACAGCAGAGGCTGACGCCGGACGGAGCACGCGCTGCCCCGAACGGCTGACTGGTCCGGCCGTGCCGGACCGAGTAGAGGGAGCGCAGTGGCGAAGGTCCGGGTATACGAGCTCGCGAAAGAGTTCGGCGTGGAAAGCAAGGCCGTGATGGCCAAACTCCAGGAGATGGGCGAGTTTGTGCGCTCGGCGTCCTCGACAATCGAGGCGCCGGTTGTCCGCAGGCTCAAGGAAGCCTTCACGGCGCAGGCCGGGAAGGCTCAGGAGAAGCGTCCCGCGGCGCAGCGAGCGGCTCCGGCGGCCGGCGACGGCCAGCCCGGGACAAACGGCCGCGCCGGCGCCGCGGCACCGGCTGCGTCCACCGCAACGGCAGCTGCTCCGGCGGCAGCTGAGCCGCCGGCAGCTGCTCCGGTGGCAGCTGAGCCGGCGGCTGAGCCCGCCAGGCCGGCAGCGGCGCGCGAAGAGCTGCAGGGACCGGCCGCGCCGGTCGCACCGGCCGGGCCCGCCACCGAACGGGCAGCGCCTGATGCGGGCAGATCCGGTACGGCGGCGAGGCCGCCGGTGCCCTTCCCGCACGGACAGCCGGAGACGACCGCGCCCGCTGCTGCCGCGCCGGGCCCGGCCGCCAGGCCGGCCGGCCCGCGCCCGGGTCCCGCCGCATCGCCGACGGCCGCCAGAACGCCGGCAGGCCCGGCAGCGGGCGGCGCTGGCGCGCCTTCGGCGCCACGCCAAGGCGGCCCGCGGCCCGGACCACGGCCAGGCAACAATCCGTTCAGCTCGACGGCGACGGGTATGGGATCGGCGCCGCGCGGGCCTCGCCCCGGCCAGCCCGGTGCGCCATCCTCCGCCGGGCCCGCCGGACTCGGTGGCCCGGCAGGTCCTGGTCAGGCCGCTGGCCGGCCAGCGGCGCCAGGCGGCCCGCGGCCGTCAGCGCCGCGCTTCACCGGCCGTCCGGGCACCGGCGGCCCCGCGGAAGGAGCGCGTCCAGGCGGGCCGCGTCCGGGCGGGCCGCGGCCAAGCCCCAGCAGCATGCCGCCCAGGCCGGTCGGCAGCCGCGGCCCCGCAGGCCCTGGCGGGCCCGGCGGCGGCCGGGGCGGCCCGGGCACCGGTACCCGGCCAGGCGGCCGTAGCGGGCCAGGTGGTGGCTTCGGCACCGGGCCGCGCGGCGGTGGCGGCGGCGGCGGCGGTGCCGCAGGCGCGCCCCGTCCCGGGATGGGCCCGGCCAGGCCAGGCGCCGGCGGCCGCGGCAGGAGCGGTACCCAGGGCGCATTCGGCCGGCCAGGCGGCCGTCCGTCCCGCGGCCGGAAGTCGAAGAAGCAGCGGCGCCAGGAGTTCGACAACATGCAGGCCCCGTCGATCGGCGGCGTGCAGGTACCGCGCGGCAACGGGCAGGTCATCAGGCTGTCGCGGGGCGCGTCGCTGAGTGACTTCGCGGACAAGATCGGGGTGAACCCGGCCTCGCTGGTCCAGGTCCTGTTCCATCTCGGCGAGATGGTGACGGCGACCCAGTCGGTGAACGACGAGACGCTGCAGCTACTGGGCGCCGAGCTCAACTACGGCGTCCAGGTCGTCTCCCCCGAGGAAGAAGACAGGGAACTGCTCGGGACGTTCGACATCGAGTTTGGCGAGGACGAGGGCGACGAATCCGATCTGGTGGCCAGGCCGCCGGTGGTGACGGTGATGGGTCACGTCGACCACGGCAAGACGAAGCTGCTGGACGCGATCAGGCACACCAACGTGGTGGCACACGAGGCTGGCGGTATCACCCAGCACATCGGCGCCTACCAGGTCGTGACCGAGGTGGATGGCGAGGAACGCAAGATCACGTTCATCGACACGCCAGGCCACGAGGCGTTCACCGCCATGCGGGCCCGTGGCGCGGAGACTACCGACCTGGTCGTGCTCGTCGTGGCCGCGGACGATGGCGTGAAGCCGCAGACCACCGAGGCGCTCAACCATGCTCAGGCCGCAGGCGTGCCGATCGTGGTGGCGGTCAACAAGGTGGACAAGGAGGGCGCAGACCCGCAGCGGGTCCGTGCCCAGCTGACCGAGTATGGCCTGGTGGCCGAGGAGTTCGGCGGCCAGTCGTTGTTCGTGGACGTGTCCGCCAGGGAGCGCACCGGCATCGAGTCGCTGCTCGAGGCGATCATCCTGACCGCCGACGCCGAGCTCGACCTGCGCGCCAATCCGCACCAGCAGGCGCAGGGCGTGGCGATCGAGGCGCATCTGGACAAGGGCCGGGGACCTGTCGCGACCGTCCTCGTGCAGCGCGGCACGCTGCATGTGGGCGACTCGATCGTCACCGGCGAGGCGTTCGGCCGGGTCCGCGCCATGCTCGACGACAACGGCGATCAGGTCAGCGAGGCGCTGCCGTCCCGGCCGGTGCTGGTACTTGGCCTTACGGCCGTGCCCGGCGCGGGCGACAGTTTCCTCGTGGTCGACGACGACCGGGTGGCCAGGCAGATCGCCGAGCGGCGCGAGGCAAGGGAGCGCAGCGCCATGTTCGCCCAGCGGCGGCCGAGGATCACGCTGGAGGACCTGGAATCCGCGCTCAAGTCGGGTGAGCGGCAGGAGCTGCTGCTCATCATCAAGGGCGACGTGTCCGGCTCGGTCGAGGCGCTCGAGGATGCCCTGCTGCAGCTCGATGTAGGCGAGGAAGTGGTCCTGCGGGTGATCGGCCGCGGCGTCGGCGCGATCACGCAGGACGACGTCAACCTTGCTATCGCCTCCGATGCCGTCATCATCGGCTTCAACGTCCGCCCGGCCGGGCGGGCCGGCGAGCTCGCTCAGCGCGAGGGTGTCGACATCCGCTACTACTCGGTCATCTACCAGGCGATCGAGGAGGTGGAGGCGGCGCTCAAGGGCATGCTCAAGCCCATCTTCGAGGAGGCCCAGCTTGGCACTGCCGAGATCAGGGAGGTCTTCCGGGTACCGCGGGTCGGCAACGTGGCCGGCTGCATCGTGCGGTCGGGCACCATCACCCGGCACAGCAAGGCCAGGCTGGTGCGCGATGGCATCGTCGTCTCCGACAACCTCACGGTCGAGTCGCTGCGCAGGTTCAAGGAGGATGCGACCGAGGTCCGCGAGGGCTTCGAGTGCGGCATCGGCCTGAGCTACAACGACGTCAAGATCGGCGACATCATCGAGACGTACGAGATGCGGGAGAAGCCGCGCACCTGACGATGAAAGGGCAGCCGTGTACGTGGGCGCCCTGACGCTGGACGTGCTGCTCGGGGACGTCCGCTCGCTGAAGCAGAAGCGGTCCGCCGTCCGGCCGCTGATCGCGGAGGTACAGCGGCGCTTCCCCGGCGCGGCCGTCGCCGAGACCGGCTTCCTGGGTTTGCACCGGCGGACGGAGATCGGCGTTGCCGTGGTGTCGTCAACGGCGGCGCATGCGGTGGACGTGCTCGACGCGTGCGAGCGGTACATCGCGGCGCGCCCCGAAATCGAGCTGCTGTCGGCACGGCAGCGGGTGTTCAGCGAGGGGGAGTGAGCGAGGAATGGATGCGGCCCGGGCGCGCAAGCTCGGCGAGGCGATTGCCCAGATCGTCGCCGAGATGCTGGAACGGCGGATCAAGGATCCGCGGCTTGGCTTCGTCACGGTAACCGAAGCCAGGATCACCGGCGACCTTCGCGAGGCGACCGTCTTCTACACCGTCTACGGGTCCGCGCAGGAGCGCGCGGACACCGCGGTAGCGCTGGCCAGCGCTACCGGCCTGATCAGGTCGGAGGTCGGCCACCAGACCGGACTGAAGCACACGCCCTCCCTCACGTTCAGGGAGGACACGGTGCCGGACACGGCGAGGAACATCGAGGAACTCGTCGCGCGCGCCAAAGACGCGGACGCCGCGCTCGCCGCGGCCAGGCAAGGTGCCGTGCCCGCTGGCGACGCCGACCCGTACCGGGTGCCCGCGGGCTCCGCCGGTGACCGCGACCAAGACCCGGACGGCGCAGTGAGCGAAACCCCCGCAGACGAGGATCACGGCGCGGGATACTCGCGATCGTGACTGCCGATCGAGCGCATCCATCAGGCCAGGATTCTGCGGACATCGAGGCCGAGTGGGCGCGGGCGGTCAAGTTGCTGGACGGCGCGGCCGAGGTCTGCCTCGCCTGTCATACCAGGCCGGACGCTGACGCGCTCGGGTCGATGCTCGCGGTGGCGCACGCCCTGCGCTCGCGCGGCGGCCCGGGACTGCCGCGGGTCGTCGCGTCCTTCGGTGACCTGCCATTCGAGGTCCCCCGGATCCTGCAGTTCCTGCCCGGTGTCGACCTCCTCAGCCCGCCTGATCGCTACCCGGTCCGGCCCGAGGTCATGGTCACCTTCGACGCCGCTAGCGCGGGCAGGCTCGGCCTGCTCGAGGCCAGCGCGGCTTCGGCACGGGAGCTGATCGTCCTGGACCACCACGCCTCCAACACCAGGTTCGGCACCGTCCACCTCGTGGACCCGGCCGCCGCCGCGACCGCGGTCCTGGCCTTCGACCTGATTGGCAGGCTCGGCGTGGAAGTATCGAGGGATATCGCGTTCGGCCTGTATGCGGGGCTCGTCACGGACACCGGCTCGTTCAAGTACCCGACCACCTCGCCGGGCGTGCATGAGCTGGCCGCGCGGCTCTTGGAGACCGGCATAGAGCCGGGGGCCGTGGCGCAGCGGCTCTGGGACAGTGCCCCGTTCAATTATCTTGGCCTTCTCTCCGCGGTGCTCGGGCGAGCTCTGCTCGAACCGGACCTGGCGGCCGGCCGTGGGCTGGTCTGGACCACAGTCACCCAGGCTGACCGGGCCGCATACGGCCTGTCGCTGGATGCCGCCGAGGCGGTGATCGACGTGCTCCGCCGGACCGACGAGGCTGACGTGGCCGTGGTTCTCAAGGAAGACGACGCCGGGCAGTGGCAGGTGTCGGCCCGGTCCAAGGGTCAGCTGGACGTGGGCCGCGCGTGCGTCGCGATGGGCGGCGGCGGGCACGCCAGGGCCGCCGGGTTCACCGCGAGCGGCGCGGTCGCTGACACCATGGCCGCGTTGCGGGACCGGCTCGCGGACGGGGCGGTTTGCAGCAGGTGACGGTGCCGAGCGGGCTGGTCGTCGTCGATAAACCGGCCGGCTGGACCTCGCACGACGTCGTGGCGCGGATCCGCAGGCTGGCCGGAACCCGCCGGGTCGGGCACGCGGGCACCCTGGACCCGATGGCGACCGGGGTGCTTGTGGTCGGCGTGGGCAAGGCCACCCGGCTGCTCGGCCATCTGGCGCTGACCGAGAAGGAATACGCTGCCTCGATCCGGCTGGGCGCCGTCACCGACACCGACGACGCCGACGGCGAGGTGGTGGCGACGGCGCCGGCTGCCGGCGTGCCCAGCGGGGCGCTGGCCGCTGCGATCGCCGCGCTGACCGGCGAGATCCAGCAGGTGCCGCCGGGCGTGAGCGCGATCAAGGTCGGCGGGAAGCGCGCCTACCGGCTGGCGCGCGAGGGCACTGCGCCGCAGCTGGCGGCCAGGACGGTCACCGTCAGCGACCTTACGGTCGGGGCCGTCCGGCCGTCCGGCGACTACCTGGACGTCGACGTCACGATCACCTGCTCAAGCGGCACTTACATCCGCGCGATCGCCCGCGACCTGGGCGCTGCGCTCGGCGTGGGCGGCCACCTCACCGCGCTGCGCAGGACCCGGGTGGGCCCGTATCTCATCGGCGGCGCGCGCACCCTTGACCAGCTGGCGGCCGGCCTGCAGGTGATACCGCTGGCCGACGCGGCCGCGGCGGCGTTCCCGCGACGGGACCTGACTGCCGATGAGGCGCGCCTTGCCGCGCATGGCGGCAGGCTGCCGGGGACGGGCCCGAGCCAGGCGGCGGTGGCTGAGACCACGGATCTGGTCGCGGCGTTCGGCCCGGACGGCACGCTGATCGCGCTGCTGGCCGACGAGCAGGGCCGGGCGCGTCCGATCGCTGTGTTCGTGCCCTGACGGGACGCAGAGGGTATCTCCGGCAGCCGCATCGGGCCGGACAGTAGCTCACATGGCAGGCTTGGAACGGCACAGGCTTCCCGGCCCGCCGGCCGGGACGGAACGGGCCCCAGGTGCCACAGCAGGGAGGAACTTTCAGGTGCTGAGCTGGCAGGGACTCGACGACGTGCCCGACGGCTGGGGCCCATCGGTCGTTACTATCGGCATCTTCGACGGTGTCCACCGCGGGCACCAGCGCATCGTCGGCCGCGCCACCGCCCTGGCGGCCGAGCGGGGACTGCCGGTCGCCGTGGTCACCTTCGACCCGCATCCGGACGAGGTGATCAGGCCGGGATCCCATCCGCCGCTCCTGTGCACGCCGCGCCGTCGTACCGAGCTGCTCGCCGGGCTCGGCGCCGACGCCGTCTGGGTGCTGCCGTTCACGCTGGAGTTCTCCAGGCTGGGGCCCGATGACTTCGTCCGGGCGGTGCTGGTGGACCGCCTGCATGCGGCCGCGGTGGTGGTGGGGGAGAACTTCAGGTTCGGGCACCGGGCCGCGGGCAACGTTGCGCTGCTCAGCGAGCTGGGCGATAAGTACGAGTTCGCGGCGGAGGGCGTGCCGCTGCTGGCGGAGGGCACGGTGACGGTCTCGTCCTCGCTGATCAGGGAGCATCTTGCGGCCGGAGACGTGATCGGCGCCGCGGCCGATCTCGGGCGGCCGCACCGGGTCGAGGGCGTCGTCGTGCGCCGCCACCAGCGCGGCCGGGCGCTTGGCTTCCCGACCGCCAACCTGGAGACTGCCCCGTACGCCGCGATTCCGGCGGACGGCGTCTACGCGGGGTGGCTGACGGCCTTTGATTCGGATGGCCCTGAGCTGGCCCGCTGGCCCGCCGCGATCTCGGTCGGCAGCAACCCGACGTTCGACGGGACGGAGCGGGCCGTCGAGGCCTACGCGCTGGACAGGGACGATCTTGACTTGTACGGCACGCACGTCGCGGTGGATTTCGCGGCCAGGCTACGCGGAATGGTCCGATTTGACTCGGCCGGCGAGCTGGTCGCCCAGATGCATCGCGACGCCGGCGCGGCCCGGGCCGCAATCGCGGGACAGTAGCGACGGCGAGCGCCGAACTCAGGGGCGCGACAGGTAGGCGACCGCCTTGAGCGCGCTGGTCCCCGGCAGGCGATGCCGACGCCAAAGGCGAGCGTAGCGCGGCGGCCCCGCACCAGGACGCACGAGCACGATGATCTGACCCTGCGCGGCTCCGGCCCGCGCGGCCCCCGCCTGCGCGGCCGCCGCCTGCGTAGCCCCCGGCTGGACGGCTCCGGCTTGCGCGGCCGTGAACTGGGCAGGGCTGGGCGCGGACGCGCAGCCGGCGTAGAACGCGATGGGGATGTACTGCTCGCCCTTGATCAGGCACGGTGGGTGCACACCCAGCCGGCGCAGGCTCGCCACGATGCGGGTGTAGTCGCTGTGAAACGCGACCGTGCCGCCGACCTCGTGATCAAGGACGACATGCTGCGCCAGTAGCTGCAGGGCCAGGCCGATGGCGACCAGGCCGGTCGTCAAGGGCCGCAGATCCGCGCGGACGCTGGTGAGGAGCCAGCCGAGCGCGTCCGCCACGGGCAGGGCGGCCAGCGCATACGTCGGCAGCAGGAACCTCGGCGCGGCATAGCCGATCAAGAAGAGATACTGCAGGGCCAGGCACAGCCCGCAGCTGGCCGGCAGCAGGGCGGAGCCCAGCCGGCCTGCCTGCCTGGCGGCGATGATCCCGGCGATGACCAGGACCGGCAGGGCCAGCCACCACAGGCTGAGTTCCGGCTGGCGCCAGCCGGCCGTGCAGGGCCGGCACAAGGTGGGGCCGTTAAGGGCACGCAGCTCGTCCCAGAGCCCGAGATGGAGCCCGAAGCCGCCCTGCTCGGCGCCGGCCGCGTGCAGCCGCTGCAGCGGGCCGCCGAACCTGAGGTAGGCCTCGACCACCCATTCGGCGCCGCCCGCGACGAGCCCGGCCGCCGTCGCCGCAACCAGCTGCCAGCGCCGCCACGCCGGGACGGCGATCGCAGCGGCCAGCAGCGCCGCGCCCAGGAAGACGGCGTCCCCCGGGCGGATCAGGGCCGCGAGTGCCATGGCGGCGCCGAGGCCGGCCAGCGCGCCGAGGGCCCGCTGCGCAGGCTGCCCGGCGGGCCCGGCCGCGCGGACGGGGCTGGCGGGGCCGCCGGTGCCGACGGAGCCGGATGTCAGCCGCGCGGCCGCCTGCAGGAAAAGTCCCACCGCAGCCAGCGCGCACAGCGACACCCAGAGATCGGGCATGGCCTGCGGGCCGTAATACTGGGCCGTCCACAGCCCGCCGAAACACAAGCCGGCCAGCGCCAGGACCCATGCGGGCCGCAGCCGCCGCCAGGCCGGCAGAGCGAGGAAAAGACCCAGCCCGGAGGCCACCGACAGATAGGCCCGCAATGCGATGCCTGACGAGGTGAGCAGCGTTACCGGCGCGACAAGGAGCGGGATGCCTCGCGCCCGCGCCGGGTCAAAATATGCCGCTGGCGCATGGCCGCTCACCTGGCTGACATAGACCGTCTCGTCCCAGCTCAGTCCGAGGTGCGGCGCCACGAACACGAGCTGCGCAGCGGCGAAGGCGGCGCTCACCGCTGCGATCCACCACAGGCTCTGGGCGGCCGGGACGCGTCGGCGGATCCGGTCCGGGCCGGTCTGCCGCAGTCGCTGCCGGGCCCGTCCGAACGTGGCCATTGACACGGTTACCTGCATGCCTCTCGCGATCCAGGGAAACGACAGACCGGCGGAACCGCCGCGACCGCCCCAGGTGAGCTGCTGCGCAACGTCCTCGGCCGCACGCCCGCCGCCACCGGCGCTCGGGGGCCCGGGCAGACGAGATAACGATAGGCTAATGAGCCGGCCCGGCGCCCGCCCGGTTCCCGGAGTGGTGCCGGGTATCCCCGTGATACTCTAGGCAACGGCCGGAGTAACCGGCCCGGTCGGCTGCGCCCTCAGGCGGCTGGCCAGTCGGGAAAGCCCAAGCGATCCGCTGCGTGCCTTCCCTGCCCGCCAGGACATCAGCGACCAGCGGGCGCCCCCCGAGGATATTCAGGACGATAGGGAGCAACGTGCCGCTCGAGACCACGGTGAAGAAAGAGATCATCGCCGGGCACGCGACCAATGAGGGAGACACCGGCTCGCCGGAGGTCCAGGTCGCTTTGCTGACACGGCGGATCCAGGACCTGACCGAGCACCTCAAGGTGCATAAGCACGACCACCACAGCCGCCGCGGGCTGCTGCTGCTGGTCGGCCGCCGCAGGCGGCTTCTGCAGTACCTGTCCCGCAAGGACATCACCCGCTACCGCGCCCTCATCGAGCGGCTCGGGCTGCGCAGGTAAATTTGGAGCTGGCGCGGGCCGGAGCCGGGGTGGTGGCCTGCAGGCGACTGCCCGCCCAGCGAGACAACTGAATACACCACGAACGAACGACGTCCCGCGGCCCCGGCCCGGAGCGCTCCAGGCGCCCAAAGTGCCGGTCCTCGGTAGTGGTTCTCGGGTCGGGGTAGACGCGGGCGCGACAGGGCGCCGGGCCCCGGGGCCGAGGGCTTCGATCGAAGACCGGCCGGCGGCCTACCCGGCTGGCTGGCTGGAATGGCGCTCCACAGGCGGCGGGCAGACGCGGGACCTCAGCCAAGGAGGTCACCCGTGGAGGGTGTGCATACCGCCGAAGCCGTCATCGATAACGGCGCGCTCGGCGTTCACAAAATCCGGTTCGAGACCGGCAGGCTTGCCCGTCTCGCCGCCGGTTCCGCCGTTGTCTATCTCGACGACGAGACCATGGTGCTGTCGGCGACCACCGCGTCCAGGCACCCCAAGGACAACCTCGACTTCTTCCCGCTCACCGTCGACGTGGAGGAGCGGATGTACGCGGCGGGCCGGATTCCCGGCTCGTTCTTCCGCCGGGAGGGCCGCCCGTCTGAGGACGCGATCCTCACCTGCCGCCTGATCGACAGGCCGCTGCGGCCGTCCTTCGTCAGCGGGCTGCGCAACGAGATCCAGATCGTCGAGACGATCATGGCGCTGCATCCCGAGCACCTCTACGACGTGGTCGCCATCAATGCGGCGTCGCTGTCCACCCAGCTGGCTGGCCTGCCGTTTTCCGGCCCCATCGGCGGTGTCCGGGTCGCGCTGATCAAGGGCCAGTGGGTGGGCTTCCCGACCCACTCGCAGCTGGCCGAGGCGACCTTCGACATGGTGGTCGCGGGCCGGGTACTCGACGACGGCGACGTGGCGATCATGATGGTGGAGGCCGAGTCGACGCCGAGCACCCTGCGGCTGCTCGCCGACTCCGGCAGCGGGGCGGTCAGCCCGACGGAGGAGACGGTTGCGCAGGGCCTTGACGCGGCCAAGCCGTTCATCAAGCTGCTCTGCGAGGCCCAGCAGCAGGTCGCGGCGGGCGCGGCCAAGGAGGTCGCCCACTACCCGGTGTTCGCCGACTACCAGCAGGATGTCTACGACGCGGTGGCAGCCGAGGTCTCCGACGAGCTGGCCCATGCGCTCACGATCGCGAGCAAGAAGGACCGGGAGGCGGAGACCGACCGGGTCAAGGCGCTCGCGGCCGAGAAGCTGGCCGGCCAGTTCGAGGGCCGCGAGAAGGAGATCAGCGGCGCGTTCAGGTCGCTGACCAAGAAGCTCGTCAGGAGCCGGATCATCCGCGACGGCGTCCGCATCGACGGCCGCGGGCTCGCGGACATCAGGTCGCTGGCCGCCGAGGCCGGCGTGCTGCCGCGGGTCCACGGCTCGGCGCTGTTCGAGCGCGGCGAGACCCAGGTGCTCGGCGTCACCACGCTGAACATGCTCCGGATGGAGCAGATGATCGACACGCTCAACCCGGAGCGCACCAAGCGCTACATGCACAACTACAACATGCCGCCGTACTCCACCGGCGAGACCGGCCGGGTCGGCTCGCCCAAGCGGCGTGAGATCGGCCACGGCGCGCTCGCCGAGCGGGCAGTCGTCCCCGTGCTGCCGACCCGCGAGGAGTTCCCCTACGCGATCCGCCAGGTCTCCGAGGCGATCGGCTCCAACGGCTCTACCTCCATGGGCTCGGTCTGCGCGTCCTCGATGTCGCTGCTCGATGCGGGCGTGCCGCTCAAGGACATGGTGGCGGGCATCGCGATGGGCCTGATCCACGAGGGCGGCGAGTACGTGACGCTCACCGACATCCTGGGCGCCGAGGACGCGTTCGGCGACATGGACTTCAAGGTGGCCGGCACCAAGGACCTCATCACGGCGCTGCAGCTGGACACCAAGCTGGACGGGATCCCCGCGTCCGTGCTCGGCGCCGCGCTGAAGCAGGCACGCGCCGCCAGGCTCACGATCCTTGACGTCATGCGCGAGGCCATCGACGCCCCGGGCGAGATGAGCGAGAACGCGCCGCGGATCATCACGGTCAAGGTCCCGGTCGACAAGATCGGCGAGGTGATCGGGCCCAAGGGCAAGATGATCAACTCGATCCAGGAGGAGACCGGCGCCGAGATCACGATCGAGGACGATGGCACCATCTACATCGGCGCCACCGACGGCACCTCAGCGGAGGCCGCGAGGTCGGCGATCAACGCGATCGCCAACCCGCACATCCCCGAGGTCGGCGAGCGCTTCCTCGGCACGGTGGTGAAGACGACGACGTTCGGCGCGTTCGTCTCGCTGCTGCCGGGCAAGGACGGCCTGCTGCACATCACCCAGATCCGCAAGCTGCACGGCGGCGTCCGGATCGAGAACGTGGACGATGTGATCAAGGTCGGTGACAAGATCCAGGTCGAGATCCGTGAGGTGGATGACCGCGGCAAGCTCTCGCTGGTGCCCGTCGAGGTAGTTGAACGGGAAGCCGCAGGCGAGGATCTGGGCGGCCACGACGACCACCGGGGCGGCGACCGGGACCGGGGGGGTGACCGGTACCGCGATCGCGGCGGCGACCGGGACCGGGGCGACCGGGACCGGGGCGGCGACCGGGGCAGCGATCACTATCGCACCAGGGAGCGCAACCGCGGGCCCCGCAACTCATGACGGCGCAGCAGCAGCTGAGTGCGGATGGCGACTCCGCCGTCATCCGCACCGTGCTGCCCGGCGGCCTGCGGGTGATCACGGAATCGCTGCCGGCGGTCAGGTCGGCGGCGTTCGGCATCTGGGCAGGCGTCGGCTCCCGCGACGAGAGCGTTGCCCACGCTGGCGCGACGCACTACCTGGAGCACCTGCTGTTCAAGGGGACGGCCCGGCGCAGCGCGCTGGAGATCTCCGCGGCGATGGATGCGGTCGGCGGCGAGCTGAACGCGTTTACCGCCAAGGAGTACACCTGCTACTACGCCAGGGTTCTCGACGCCGACCTGCCGCTGGCGATTGACATCCTGTCCGACATGGTGACCAGCTCGCTGATCGAGCCGAAGGACGTGGACGCCGAGCGCGGCGTGATCCTCGAAGAGATCGCCATGAACGATGACGAGCCGTCGGATACGGTGCACGAGGCGTTCGCTGCCCAGCTGTTCGGCGATACCCCGCTAGGCCGCCCCATTCTCGGCAGCGCGGACTCGATCAACTCGATCACCCGGGCCCAGATCGCCGAGTACTACGCGGCCCGCTACACGCCGGACAGCCTGGTCATCGCCGGGGCGGGCAGCCTTGATCATGACGCCGTGGTGGAGCTCGTCCGCGATGCCTTCGCGCCGGTGGCGGTCGGCGACGCGGACCCGGCCCCGCCGCGGGTGCCCGGACAGGGCACCTTAATTCCCGCGGCCGGCACCGGGGTACGGCTCGTTTCGCGCGGTATCGAGCAGGCGAATCTCGTGCTGGGCTGCACCGGGATGTCCCGGACCGACGAGCGCAGGTTCGCGCTCGGCGTGCTGAACGCCGCTCTCGGCGGCGGCATGTCCTCCCGGCTGTTCCAGGAGATCCGGGAGAACCGCGGCCTGGCCTACTCCGTGTACAGCTTCAGCTCGCAGAGCTACGACACCGGCCTGTGGGGCGTTTACGCGGGCTGCCTGCCGGCCAAGGCCGATGAGGTGCTGTCGATCTGCCAGGAGGAGATCGCCAAGGTAATATCCGGCGGGCTGACCGACGCTGAGCTTGAGCGGGGCAAGGGCCAGCTGCGCGGTTCGATCGTGCTCGGCCTGGAGGATCCCTCGTCCCGGATGAGCAGGCTCGGCAAGTCCGAGCTTGTCTATCCGCGGCTCGAGCCGGTCGACGAGATCCTGGCGTCCATCGAGGCGGTGACCCACGATGACGTACGCGAGGTCGCCGCTGCCATCCTGGCGCAGCCCAAGGCGCTGGCGGTGGTCGGGCCCTTCGACGACGCTGATTCCTTTGCCACGGCACTCAGCTGACAGCGCCTGAGCGGCGGGCTAGCGCCGCTCGCGGCCTTAACGCGGCCGGGCCGGCGACCGTGGCAGCTGCCGGTGAGGACGGTTCCCCGGCTGGCACCTGGAGGCACCGGCTCAGCGGCTAAGATCAGGCCGGTCGGGCCGCGGGCAGCGCCGGATCGTAGAGTTCCGGGCCGTCGAGCGGTGGCCGGGGAGGCTGGCGATGATCAAGGTCGGGGTGCTGGGCGCCAAGGGGCGCATGGGGTCCGAGGTGTGCCGGACGGTCAGCGCCGCGGCCGATCTCGAGCTGGCCGCCGCGGTCGATGAGGGCGATGACCTGAGCGCCCTGACCGGATCCGATGTCGTGGTCGATTTCACTCACCCCGGCGCGGTCATGGATAACCTGCGCTGGTGCGTGGCGAACGGCCGCAACGCCGTCGTCGGCACGTCCGGCTTCGACGAGGAGCGGCTGGCCGCTGTCAGCGGCTGGCTGGCCGGGGCGCCCCCGGTCCGGGTGCTGATCGTGCCGAACTTCTCGGTCGGTGCCGTGCTCATGATGCGCTTCGCCGCCCAGGCCGCCAGGTTCTTTGAGGCTGCCGAGGTCATCGAGATGCATCACGCGGGGAAGGTGGACGCGCCGTCCGGCACGGCGTCGCGCACCGCATCGCTGATCGCCGCGGCCCGCGCCGAGGCTGGACTCCCGGGCTCCCCGGACGCCACCGTGTCCGGGCTGGACGGCGCCCGGGGCGCCCAGGTAGCCGGAATTCACGTCCACTCGGTCCGGCTGACTGGGCTGGTGGCGCACCAGGAAGTGCTGTTCGGCGGTCCCGGTGAGGTCCTTACCATCCGGCATGACTCCCTGGACCGGGCCTCGTTCATGCCAGGCGTGCTGCTCGCCGTGCGCGGTGCCGCGGCACTGGCACCTGGACTCACCGTCGGCCTCGAGGGCCTGCTCGGACTCGGGTGAGGCCTAGCCGGTGCCGTTTGGGGTATGCACGCTATGAACGAAACGGATGCCCCCGGCGAACTCCGCCGGCCGGCCCGGTCCGGACGACGACCGGGATGCGTCCGGCTCGGGCGGTCAGAGGGCATGGGATCAGATGCAGGCTGACGGTACCGGCGGGGGATCGGATCCGGGCGGTGCCGGCGCTAGCGGGGAGCGGGGTTTCAGGTGAGGTTCATCCTCAACGTGATCTGGCTGGTGTTGTGCGGTTTCTGGATGGCTATCGCCTATGTTGTCGCCGGGATTATATGTTTCATCCTGATTATTACGATACCGTTTGGTATCGCCGCATTCCGGATTGCAAGCTATGTACTGTGGCCGTTCGGGCGCACGATCGAGCCCCGCAGGGACGCGGGGGCAGGGGCGCTGATCGGCAACATCATCTGGATCATCCTGTTCGGATGGTGGCTTGCGCTCGGGCATCTGGTAACCGGGGCGCTGCTGTGCGTGACCATCATCGGGATCCCGCTCGGCATCGCGAACTTCAAGATCATCCCGATCTCGCTGATGCCGCTCGGCGTCGAGATCGTTCCCACCGATCAGCAGTACTCCGGCGTCATCTGAGAGCTCCCCGCCCGGCCGGCCGGCCCCGGACCGGCCGCCGCGGCGCCGCTGGCCATCCCGGTCGCGTAAGTTCGCTGTATGTGCCGCAGCATCAAGACCTTGCGAGAGCCCTACACCGAGCGCGTGACTGAGGCAGACGTGCGGGCAGCCGCCCTGCAGTACGTGCGGAAGATCAGCGGCTTCCGGCAGCCCGCCCGGCACAACGCGGAGGCCTTTGACCGCGCCGTGGCGGCAGTGGCCGGGGCTACCAGCGCCTTGCTCGAGCAGCTTGAGGTCCGGGCGGCCGGGACCGCGCCCGCGCCGGGCCGGCCGGCATAGCCGGCCGGCCCCGGGGCTATCCGCCGAGGTCCACCGCCGTCGTGTTCGCACCGCTGATCACGACGGCCAGGTGCTCGTCGGGCCCGGGTTCATAGCGGCCGGCCAGCAGGGCCGCCAGGGCCGCGCACGCGCCAGGCTCGGCAACCACCCGGAGGCGGTCCCAGAGCAGCTGCTGCGCCCGCCCGATCGCCTCGTCGCTGACCAGGACAACCCGCTCGGCATGATGCGAGATCATCAAGAACGTCAGCGCGCCGACCCGCCGCGGCGCGAGCGAGTCCACCGCCACGCTGCCAGTGACGGCGTCGACAGGGCGGCCAGCCTTCATGGCCTCAGTCATCGTCGGGGCGCCATCCGGCTCAGCGCCGACGACGCGGGCCTGCCCGGCATAGGCCCCGGCGATCCCGGATAGCAGGCCGCCGCCGCCGATCCCGGCCAGTACGGTCGTAGCTCCTGGCGCCTGCCGGATGAGTTCCAGTGCCAGGGTTCCCGCGCCAAGCATCGTCTCTAGCTGGTCGAACGCGTGGACGGGCAGGGCGCCGGATTCGGCTGCCCACTGCTCGCTGAGCGTGAGCGCGTCGGAATAGGTCGCTCCCTCCACCACGAGATCGGCGCCGTAGCCACGGATCCGGCTGACCTTCGCCGCTGACGAGGCCGTCGGGACGAAGATCCGCGCGGGTATGCCGAGGACACCTGCCGCATAGGCGACGGCCGCGCCGTGGTTGCCGCCGGACGCGGCCACGACGCCCGCGGCCGGCACCGGGCGGAGCAGCAGGTTAGCGAACGCGCCCCGCGCCTTGAACGAGCCAGTGTGCTGAAGCTGCTCCAGCTTGAGGGTCAGCGGCCCGGGAGGCAGGCCAAGCTCAGACCTGTTGAGTTCAATCACTGGCGTGATACGCAGGAACGGCCGGATCAGCGGCTCCACGGCTTCGATAGCGGCCCGGCTGACGCTGGCAATGCCCGGCACGGCCGGTGTCCCGGCGCTCATAACAGCCCTTCCTTAGCCCTGTCCTCAGCCAGTTGATCCATGGCACGTTAGCTAATCAGCTAGCTCAAGGCACCGGCAATTCCCGCGGGCCTGCGGGATACCCTCGTCAGGGCCCGGTCCCGGCCGGGCGGGCGCAGGCCAGAAGCCCCGCTGACGGCCCTGGCGGCCGGCGGCGCCAGAGCACGATCCCCGGCCCGCCGCTCGATGAGATCGCCTAGTGGACCGGGCCCGTGCTGGGCTCGTTACTGCTGGTGCAGGATGAGCAGGAACTCAGCCGCGCCGTGGTCGGCGAGCGAGCCGAGGAAGCCGAATCCAGATGGTCCCTTGATGCCCCACTGGCGGAACGGCACGGGGATCGATCCTGCTGCCTGCAGCGCTGATCCGTCCCGGCGGCCGGTGATCGTGACCGTCACCAGGTGCGCCGTCCCGTGCATCGCGAGCTCGCCGGTGGCCGTGGTGGTAATGGTCGCGCCGGAGGTGAAAGCGGGGCCCAGGGTGACCGGGTGCGCGAGCGTGAACGTCGCTGCCGGGAATTGCGCGGTGTCCAGGCTCTTGGCGAGCTGTGGCTGGGCCTTGCCGCTGACCTTGATGCTGGCCAGGCCGATGCGGAAGCTGGCGCTGGTGACCTGGTCGATGGAGATGACGATGGTGCCGGTGACGGCGTTGGTCCTGCCGACGACGTCGTTGCTGATCCCAAGGGCGCTTTCGGGGACGCGGAAGCCCGCCACCGATCCCTGGCCGACCTGCCAGGTGCCGTTCGACGGACCGGATGGTGCTCCGGCGGCGCCTTCGGGCAGCGTGAGCGGAGCCGGGGCCGGCTGCTTGATGAAGAGTGCGATAGCCGCGACGGCGAGCACGGCGAGCACGGCGATGCCTGCGAGAATCCATCGCAGCGGATGGCGCCGTCGCGATGACCGACCGTGCCGGTACTGGATACGTGCCTGGGGACCTGCCTCGTTAGTCACCGCTGATCATCCTTGATCCGGGCCGGGTGCGGGCGTGCCCGCGCTGGAGTTCCCGCCGGGCGGCGGGCGACGTTGTCGTGCGGGACGACCTGGAAGACGGGCGGCGCTGAGCCGGCCCGCTCGCGGGCCGGGTCCACGACTGTCACTCTCCTGGGCCTGGGTACGATTACACTTATGACAGATACCGAACTTGAAACTTAGAGTCTAAAGTCCCGAAAGCTGGTGCCGATTGAGAAACGAGGCGCAGGCGGCCACGCCGCCCACGGGCCTTGCCCGCAGGGGCCGTCGGCTGCCGGATCAGGAGACGGAGCGGCGGATGCTCCAGGCGGCCGTGGCCATGGTGCACCGCGCCGGCCTGACCGTGAGCCTGGATCACATCAGCTTCGAGGACGTGATCCGCGACGCAGAGGTCTCGCGGAGCTCGGTCTACCGCCGCTGGCCGTATAAGGACTTGTTCTTCGGTGACCTGGTGAAAGAGCTAGCCAAGGATGGCACCCCGGCGATCGTCAGCGACGAGGTGGAGCTGATCAGGCGCCTCGTGGCCGGGCACCTGGAGTGGCTCGCCACACCCGAGCTCCGCCACAGCCTCCTCGTTGAGCTATTCCGCCAGCTGGCGCTGTTCGACTTCCAGACTCTCTGCGGGTCGGCGGAATGGCGGACCTACATCGCCTTGCACGCCACGTTCATGAGCCTGGCCGATGGCGGGCTGCGCGACCAGGTCCAGGTGGCTCTTGCCGAGTCCGAGCAAGGCCGCATTGCACGCATAGCGAAAGCCTGGGAACACATGGCCAGACTGTTCGGCTACCGGCTGCGGCCCGGGCTCGGCGCCACGTTCGAGACCGTTGCCACGCTGATGGATGCCACCATGCGCGGACTGGTCATCATGGCCCTGTCCGTGCCCGACATAGCCGCGCACCGGGTACCGGCGCGCCCGTTCGGGGCCGCAGGCACGGACGCGTGGTCCCTGCCAGCCATGGGCCTCGCCGGCCTCGCCACGGCGTTCCTTGAGCCGGACCCGGCGATCGAGTGGGACGACGAGCGGCTCGCGAGCGTCCGCCAGGCACTGGCTGCCTTGGTTCTTCCGGACGCGTAAAACCGGGCCGATCAGGCGGCAGACTGCTCGGGCCAGGGTGGGCCGGAGTTGTGAGAGGCGCCAGCCAGGTGCCCGGCTGGGCCGAGGTCAGCACAGCGGCATATCCTGCGTCTCATGCCGGACCGGCCGCCTGATGCTGCGTGGCTGAGCCTGGGCGCGGATCCAGGGCTCTGCCGAGCCTGCAGGCATGTGAAGCTCAACCAGACACGGCGGGGCACCGCCTACCTCCGCTGCACGCGCGCCGCATGGGACATCGCCCTTTCCCGCTACCCGCCTCTCCCAGTCACGCAGTGCGGAGGATTTGAGCGGCGCGAGGGGAAGCCCTAGTGCCGCGCCTCCCGCGCGCCCCGCGCCCACCCGGGGGGCCGGCTGGATGCGCGGGCTGCGGGAATCAGGCTGTCCTGGCCGCTGCGACGCCAATTCTTCGCCGGAGCAGGGGACAGAACCCTACGGCCCAGCAATGACAGCCCTGGGCTCACTGGTCAGTGCTTCCCGGCGCCCGGCGCGGGCGCCGGGAATACCACGACCCGCCCGCTGGGCTGCGCCGACTCGGGTCCGCCGAAGTTCTGGCCGACGACGAACAGGTGCGGGTCCTGTCCCCGGCTGAGCGCGCAGGCGAAGGCGCCACGGTCCAGGTTGACCGTGGCCAGTACCCGGCCGCCCTCGCGCACCCGCACGCAGTGCTGGTTGCCCACGTCGGCGTACCAGACAGCGCCCTCGGCGTCCAAGCAGATCCCGTCTGGGTGGTCGCCGGGCGTCTGCGCCCACACCCGCCGGTTGCCGAGGCCGCCGTCCGCGCCGATGTCGTATGCCGTGAGCCGGTTGGCATACGACTCAGCAAGAATCAGCGTTCCGCGGTCCGGGGTGATCGCCATCCCGTTCGGGAACGCGACGTCGCCGGCGACCTGACGGACATTGCCCTCCGGCGTGGCGAGCACGACAAGGCCCGGCGCGAACTCGCCGCCGGGGAAGTCGAAGCCGATGGTGTTGACGTAGGCGTTGCCCCGATCATCGACCACGATGTCATTCCACGGCTTGGTCGATACTTCGGACAGTTCAGCATGCGTGACCAGCGACCCGTCTGGCTCACGGCGCAGCAGCCGCCGCTGCGCAGAGTCCACGACCAGCAGCCGCCCGTCCGGGAGGAAGTCGATGCACATCGGGAACGACGCGACGGTTACGACCACCTGGTGGCTGCCGTCGGTGCCGAGCGCGATCACCTGGTGCGCGCCCCAGTCAGAAAACCATAGTCGTCCGTCGTGCCAGCGCGGTGACTCGCCGAACACGATCCCCTCCATCAGGACTTCAGGCACATCCATCTTGAGTCTCCGTCTCGCCTATGACCTGGTAATGCAGACCGCGCCGGGATCGGGAACTCATCGCACACCGCCGGCCACGCCGAGCCGCCGATGGTGTGGCAAGTCTCCTTGTGCCCGGCGGGACTGGCGGCTCTGCTTCCCTGGGGAGGTGATTCAGGGGCAGGGTGCGAGTGTGCTGGGCTTAGTGCTGCAGCCCATCCCATGACCATCGCGGAATGCTCATTCCCTCGGGAACCTGGTCAGCAGACTCGTGGTAGTGCGACATGGTCGTCGTGGTGGCCCAGGCGAAGTAGTCGTGCAGCACCTGCCGGAGTGGCCCGGCCGCTTCCAGGCCCGCGTCTTGCATTGCCTGGTCGAAACAGGCGATCGCCCGGCGGTCCATCTCCTCGTGCGGGCCATTGCCGCTGTGGATCCGCACGACCGAGGTCTCGTCTCCGTAGATGCCAGAGTAGGCGGTGGGGCCGCCGAGGGCCTCGGCCCAGTATGCGGCGAGCCGCTCGCTGTGCTGCGGATGGAATCCATGGCTGAACGCGTGGCTGACTATCTCGTCGGCCATCACCCGGGAGTGCCAAGCCTCGGCCAGCCGAAGTAGGCCCGCAGTGCCGCCCGCGGCCTCATATACAGTCTGCATCCCTCCAGAATGCCAGGGCGCGCAAGGCCATCGCGCACGACCGGCCACGCCGGGCCTTCCGCCGGGCGATCTGACTTGAGGCATCCGCGAGCGCGGCGCGATCCTCACCGAGCTGGGCTGCAGCGCTGAGCGGATCGCCGGCCTGCGCGAGCGCAGGGCGGCCGGCTAGCGGCCAGTGAATACCGGCTTCTCCCGTGCCAGGTTGGCGGCGATGCCGGTCTTGCTGTCCTCGGTGGCCCACAGCCGGGCCTGCTCGGACAGCTCGCGCTCGAGCACGGCGCGGACTTTCTGGACGAGCGGCGCGCGCAGTGTCTGCTTCATCGACTGCACGGCCAGCGGGGCGCGCTCGGCGATCTCGGCGGCCCAGGCGATCGCTTCGCTGCGCTGTGTGCCATCGGGCACCAGCCGGTCGGCCAGGCCGGTCTCCAGCGCCTGCTGCCCGTCGATGCGCCGGCTGGCGTAGAGCAGTTCCATCGCCTGCTGCAGCCCGACGATCTCGGGCAGTGTGACGCTCAGGCCGAAGCCCTGGTGGAAGCCCAGCGCGGAGAAGTTGGCATGGAATTTCGTCGACGGTGAGGCGACGCGGAAGTCGGCCGCGCACGCCAGGCCGACGCCGCCGCCGACCGCGGAGCCCTGCACGGCCGCGATGACGGGAATCGCGATCTCGAAGATGCGCACCGCTTCGCGGTACAGCTCCCGTGCCGCGCGCTCGCGGCCGGTTGTCATCTCGCCGGTGCCGAAGTTGGCGCCGGCGCAGAAGTGCTTGCCCTCCGAGCACAGCACGATCGCCCGCGTACCGTCGGCCTGCAGATCGGCGGCAGTGTCAGCGATCTGGGCGATCAGCGTGCGGTCGAAGTAGTTGGCCGGCGGCCGGTTGATCTCGATGACGGCGACATGCCCGTCCTCGGTGACGGTGATCTGGTCGGCCACGGTCAGACTCCTACGGTCGAGGCAACGGAGGTGGCAGCGGCGATGATGCCGCCCGAGCGGGCTACCGCGGCGCCGAGGCGCAGGTTGAGGCTGGTCTCGTCACCGAACTCGCCCCGCCAGGTGTGCAGGCGGCGGGTGAGGTGCTGCAGCCGGTACTCGCGGGTCATGCCGATCGCGCCGTGCGCCTGGTGCGCGGCGCGTACGGCCAGCCCGGCGTGCCGGTTGGCCACCGACTTGGTGGCGGCGATTTCCAGCGACGCTGTCCCGATGGCGGCGGCCCGTCCGGCGCGTTCCACGCACAAGGTGGTGAGGGTGGCGGCCTGCGCGAGTTCGACCAGGTGCATCTGCACCGACTGGAACTGGGCGATCGGCCTGCCGAACTGCACCCGCTCCTTGATATAGCTGCGGGTGACCTCGTACGCGCCGGTGATGGCGCCGGCGATTTGCGCCGAGCGCAGCAGCGCCCCGCGCAGCAGCACGTCGTCGGCGCTGACATCGGCGGCGTACGTCTCGGCCGGCACGCCGGACGCGGTGACGAGGTCGCTGGGCAGGCCGGCCAGGTCGGCGCCCGGCGTCACGTCGAGGGCGGCCGGATCGACCGCGGCCACGCACCCGTCCACGACGGCGACCACCCGGGAGGCGCCGCGCAGCCACGGGACCGCTCGCGCACCGCCGGTGAGCCGGTCACCGCCCAGGCGCAGCCCGCTCGCGTCGGGGATCACGGTCATCGGGCCGGCGGGTACCTGCGCTCCGCAGGAGGCGAGCAGCCAGGCAGCCAGGCTGGTCTCGGCCAGTGGCAGCGGCACCGCCCACTGGCCGGCGCCTTGCAGCACGGTGAGCAGCTCGCCCAGCGTCCCGCCGGAGCCGCCGTTCTCCTCGGCGATGCCGACCAGCGGCAGGCCGAGTTCCCCGGTGGCGTTCCACAGCGCGGCCGACGGCCCGTCCAGCTCGACGGCGGTGATCACGTCCGGGCCGAACGTCTCGCGGAAGAACTCATCGACCAGCCCGGTCAGCTCGGGATTCTGGTTCATGCCTGGGTCAGTCCCTTCGCGATGATGTTGCGCAGGATCTCGGTGGTGCCGCCGCGGATCGTCCATGACGGGCCGGTCAGGATCGCGCGGGCCAGCAGCGACTCCTGCGGGTCCGGTGACGTCAGCTGCGGGGCGCGGCCGTAGTGGCGGGTGACGATCTCGATGCACTCCTGCTCGAAGCGGGTGGCCATCTCCTTCGCCAGCGCGGCTTCTATCGCCGGCGACAGCCCCTCATCGACCATGCGCGCGATCGCCAGCGACATGCCATGGAATGCCCAGCACCGCGCGGTGATCGACCCGAGGTCGGCCTGCGCCCACCCGGGCACCCGCCCGGAGACGTTCGCCGCCCAGTGCTCGAGCACCGGCATCAGCGACATCCACCGGTCGGCGCCGCCGCGCTCGAGTGCTAGTTCCGCCGTGTTCTGCCCCCACCCGGCTCCGACCGCGCCCAGCCGCATGCTGTCGGGCACGAAGACGTCCTCGAACGCGACCTCGCAGAACTCCTGCGTGCCGTCGATGAACGGGATCCGCGAGACCGTCAGCCCGTCCGATGCCGGGTCGACGATGAACTGGGTCAGCCCGCCGTAGCGGTCGCCGGACGTGCGGAACAAGCCGAGGATGTGAGTGGCGACGTACGCCGCGGTGGTCCAGATTTTGCGGCCGTTGATCACCCAGCCGCGGCCGGCCGGGGTGGCCTTGGCGCGGACCGAGGCGAGGTCGGAGCCGGAGTCCGGTTCGCTCATGCCGATCGCGAAGCACAGCTCCCCGCGCGCGATGCGGGGCAGGAAGGACCGCTTCTGCTCCGCGGTGCCGTTGGCGGCGATGTTCGGGCCGGACTGCCGGTCGGCCACCCAGTGGTAGCCCACCGGGGCGCCGACCGCGAGCAGCTCCTCGACGACGACGAGCCGGTCGACGGCGCTCCGCCCGCCGCCGCCGTACTCCTTCGGCAGCGCCATGCCCAGCCAGCCCTTCGCGCCGAGGTCGAGCGAGAACTGCGGGTCGACGCCGCCGCCCATGCCCAGGCCGAGGGGGTAGCTGCCCGCGGGCAGGCGTGCGGCAAGGAAGGCACGCACCTCCTCGCGCAGCGCCTGCTCATCCTCGGTCAGCTCGGTGGGATCCAGCCGCATCCGGTTACCTTCCATTCCCGCTCGACGCGCCGCGCACTTCGCCGATGACGTCCTGTGTGTGCTGGCCGATCAGCGGCGCGGGCCGGCGCAGCCCGCCGGGGCCTTGCTGAGGACGGGTCGTAGAAGCGCAGTGTCGTGCCGTAGAAAGGCCGTAATGTGGCCGGTAGCTGCCCTGATGCCGGCACCTTCCACACATCCTGGACCGCGCTTCCGCCCAGAACCCATCCGAAATGTGGCTTGGGGTCTGCGGCCGGACGCCGTGGATCCCGCTTCTTTCTGGGTCGATCGCTAATGGTTCAGCGTTTCCTGGCTGAGCGAAGAATGCAAGCCGACCGAGCAGAGCGGCGTCGTAGGCCAGGACGTAAGCGCTGTAGGCGTCGGCCTGGACCAGGCCCTCAGCCGTGGCTGCCGTCTTTCGTGCCCGGGTGCGCAGCGGGGCACCGCCGGCTGCCGTCCCAGTCGCGAGTTCCAGCTCCCGCTGGCGGATGAGCTGCTCTACCTCGGCCTCGCCTAGCTGCCATCTAGCCATGGTTTGCTGGGTTGCCAGGCTCGATGTGCACGACGAGCCTGCAGGGCAGGGCAGGGCCTGCAGGGCAGGGCAGGGCAAAAAAGAATCTCGCCTCTTGGGTGAACCGGTTGCCGGCAGAACGCAATAGAGAAGCGATGGACGACGATGAGCTGATCGCTGCGGTGGCGGGCGGTGACGACGCTGCGCTGCGGGAGCTGTTCTCGCGGCATGCGCCGTGGCTGGCTGTCCGGCTGCGGGCGGTGCTGCCCGCCGCCGAGGTAGAGGACGCATTGCAGGAGACCTTCCTGGCGGTGTGGCAGGGGGCCGGCGGCTACCGGCCGGCCGGTTCGGCCGGGGGATGGCTGTGGGGGATCGCGCGGCGGCAGGCCGCGCTGCTGCTGCGCCGCCGCGGGCCCGCCGCCGTGGTGCTGCCTGCCGTGTTCACGCCGATCGGGGAGCAGGCCGGTGACCCAGCGGAAGCTGCCCTGGCCCGGGCCGAGCTGGATCAGGCCGTCGCCGCCCTGGGCCCGGCCGGAGGGCCGGAACGCGAAGTCTGGCGGCTGCGCTACCTGGAGGACCGGCCGGTGGCTGAGGTTGCGGAACTGCTTGGGGTCCCGGCGGGCACCGTGAAAAGCCGCGCCCGGCGGGCGCGGCGTGTGCTGCAGGGGGTCTTGCGCGGCGGCCCGGCGGCGGGAGGAGGGACGAAATGAGCGGCACCGATGCGGGCCCGCCCGATGTCGACCTGGGCCGCGTGTGGCTCGGGGTGGCGGCGCAGGTGTGGCGGCGCGAGCCGGGGCGGGCGGAGCGGGCGGCCAGGCGGCTGCTGCGCTCGCCGGGGCTGGCCAGGGCGCTGGTGACGACGCCGTCGCTGCTGCTGGGGTGGCTGATCGCGACCGCCGTGGTGCTGGTCGCCGGGCTACTCGCCACGCTGGGGACCGGGACGCCGTACGTGCCGCTGCTCGCTCCGGCGGTCGCCGCGGCCGGCATCGCGTACGCCTACGGGCCGGGCATCGACCCGGCGTGGGAATTGTCGCGGAGCCTGCCGGTCAGCGACCGGATGGTGCTGCTGGTGCGGGCCCTGGCCGTGTTCGGGCTGAACGCGGCGCTCGGGCTGGCTGCCTCGGCCGCCTCGGGGGCGGCGGCCGCGGTGACGTTCGGCTGGCTGGTGCCGATGACCGCCGTCTGCTGCCTGGCGCTGGCCGCCGCGACGCTGACCCGGTCGGCGAACATCGGCGTGGCGGCGGCCGTGTCCGGCTGGGTGATCATGGTGCTGGCCGGGCAGACGGCCGCCGGGCGGCTCACGGCCGTGATCACCGATTCTTCGCTGATCCTTCCCTATCTTGCCTTCGCCGCCTGCTGCGGCGCGATCGTGCTGTACGCGACCAGGATCCCGAGAGGAACCTCATGAACGTCGAGCTCACCGACCTGACCAGGCGGTTCGGGCGGACCACGGCGGTGTCTGGAGTGACACTGGAAGTCGGTCCTGGGGTGTTCGGCCTGCTGGGCCCCAACGGGGCCGGCAAGACCTCGCTGCTGCGGATGATGGCGACGGTGATCCCGCCGACGTCGGGCCGGCTGCGGCTGCTCGGGCGCGATCCGGGCTCCTACGCCCGGCGGCGGGAGGTCCGGCGCCGGCTCGGCTACCTGCCGCAGAGTCTCGGCTACTACCCGGGGTTCACGGTCGCGGACTTCGTGGAGTACTTCGCGCTGCTCAAGGACATGCCGCCGGGCCGGGTGCCGGCCGCGGTGGCGGCCGCTATCGAGCAGGTCGGCCTAGGGGACCGGGCGCGCGCCAAGCTGCGGACCCTGTCGGGCGGGATGCTGCGCCGGGCCGGGATCGCGCAGGCGATAGTGAACGATCCGGACCTGCTGCTGCTGGACGAGCCGACCGCGGGGCTGGACCCCGAGCAGCGGGTGGCGTTCCGCGGCCTGCTGCGCGAGTTCGGCCAGCGGGCTACCGTGATCGTCTCCACCCACCTGGTCGAGGACGTGGGCGCCGCCTGCACCCAGGTGGCGCTGATGGAGCAGGGGAGAATCGTCTTCCACGGCACCCCGGCGGAGCTGACCGCCCGGGGCGAGGGCAGCGGCGCGGCGGGCGACGCCCCGCTGGAGCGCGGCTACAGCGCGGTGCTCGCCGCGGCGCGATCGGTCACGGCGGCCCGGGCATGACCGCCGCGACCAGCGCCCCGGTGCGCCGCCAGCTGCCGCGCGCGCCGCGGTCGGTCTCGCTGACCGCGGCCCGGCTGCTGTGGCTGGAGCTGCGCCGCAACGCGATGCCGTGGATCCTGCCGCTGATCGCCGTGCTGTTCTGGTTCGACTCCTACCGGCCGTCCACCACTCAGGCGCCGATCTGGGCGGTGCGCACGTTCTGGAACATGGGGCAAGGGCACACCATCATCGACTTCGGGCCGTTCGTGGCCGGCGTGGCCGCATGGGTCGGGTCGCGGGACGGCCGGCGCGGCATCGCCGACCTGGTAACCGCTACCGCCCGGCCGCGCTGGGCCGCCCAGCTCGCCACCTGGGCCGCGACCGCCATCTGGGCGGTGGGGGGCTACCTGGTCTTCGTCGCCGTCTTGTTCGGGGTCTACGCATACCAGGGGGTGCAGGGCTCGCCGTCGTGGTGGTGGGTGGCGGTCGGCGCGGCGGCCGTGACGGCGTTCTGCGCGGCCGGGTTCGCGGTGGGCGCCTTGTTCCCGAGCAGGTTCGCCGCCCCGCTGGCCGCGTTCGGCGGGTTCCTGGCCATGGTCATATCGTCGCAGACCGGGTTCAGCCACACCTCAGGATGGGCGCTGATCCTGCCGACCAACTCCAACGGCAACTACCAGCCCCTCTCCGGGATCTTCTATCCGTACCTGCCCGACCTGCCGATCGCCCGGGTGATGTTCCTGGCCGGGATCGCGGTCGCGGCCCTCGGCCTGCTCGGCCTGCCCGCCGGAGCCGGCGGCCCGTGGCTGCGGCGGACCGCGGCGGTCGTCACGCTCGCCGGGGTGGCGGCGGCCGGGACCGCCGTCGGGCTGGCCGGCTCCGCCCGGCTCGGGCCGCACGGCATGGTCATCCCCGCGCTGCACGACGCGGCCAGTGACCAGCCGATCCGCTACACCCCGGTCTGCGGCCAGTCCGCCGGGGTTCCCGTGTGCCTGAATCCGGCCTACCGCCAGTTCCTGCCTGACGTGACCGCCGCGCTGCGCCCGGTGCTCGGCGAGGTGGCAGGCCTGCCCGGCGCGCCGGCCCGTGTCAACCAGGTGGCCGGGGCCTACTCCAGCGGCGAGGGCGAGGACGGGGTACCGATGACGATCGGCGGCCGGCCGCCGGTGCTGCGCATGCCGCTCGACTCGCTCAACCTGCCTGGCGCGTTCGGCGGGATCACGGCGCAGTTCGCTGAGCAGCTCGAGCTGCTGTCCGTGCACGTGCTCGCCGGCGCCGGCGCCGGGCCGGGCACGCCCGCGCAGCAGGCGGTTCAGGCGGCCCTGCTGCAGGGCGCTGGCGTGCCGTTCAGCACGCAGCCCTTCATTCTGTCCTATCTCGGGCTGCCGTCGTGGGCGAGAGCAACCGTGCAGCCGTCGAATACCGGGCACTGGCCGGGGCCTGCGACCGGGCCGGTCTATGCCGCGGCCCGGCGGCTCGCGGCGCTGCCGCCCGCGGCCCGGCATGCCTGGCTCGCCGCCCACCTCGGCGCGCTGCGGTCCGGCCAGCTCACCCTGGCGCAACTGCCGTGACCGCCGCCGGGGTCCACAGGCCGCCACCGGGAGCCGCTCAGGCCCGCCTGGCCTCCCGGCCTGCCCGCGCCTCGCTGTGCCTGGCGTGGCTGTACCTGGTCAGCCGCCGGGCCCCGGCTGCGCTTGGCCTGCTGGCGGCCCTCGGCGTGCTGTTGTGGGCCGCGCTGCACTGGAACTGGTCGGTGGCCGGCGGCCCCGCCGCACAGCAGCTTGTCCCGCTAGTGATCGAGACCGGAGCGGCCGCGGTCATCGCGGTCACGACCTACGGCCCGTTCGGCGATACCGAACGGGCCACCGGCCGCTGGCTGCCCTGGCTGCGGCTGGGCACGGCCCTGCTGCTCACCGCGGCCGCGGCCGGCGCGCTGTCCGCCGGGGCGTCCGGCGGCCACCTGCCGGGCGGCACCCTGGCCATGCTCCGCAACCTCGCCGGGATGACCGGCACCGGCCTGCTGGCCGCGGCCGCGCTCGGCGGCGCGTTCGCCTGGACCGGCCCGATGGCCTTCATGCTTGTCACCGAAGGCGCGCTCGCCGGGGCCTGGACCACGCCGTGGATCTGGCCAACCCGGCCGCCGCACGACCTCGGCGGGGCGCTCTGCGCATACGGCGTGTTCGCCGCCGGGATCGTGGCCGTCACGCTCCTCGGCGCCCGTGACTCTGGCCGCCGCCCCGCCCCCGAGTGAGCACGCCAGCAGCGCCGGGTCCACGCCGTGCGCGAACGCCGTCTGCACGAAGGTGGGCAGCGACGCCGAGTGGATCTTCTGGGCGACTGCCACGCCGCCGAAGACGCTCTGGCGGACGGCGGCGGCTGAGCTATCCGGTGGTTGTCTCGACGAGGGTGGAGAAGTCGGGTTCGCCGCCGCTCGTGCTGTACCCGGCCGCCCACAGCGGCTGGCCGGCGGCGGTCCCTGCCACGGTGTCCAGGACATTGGAGTAGGGGGATGGGTCGGTCGTCGGCACGATCTGCCAGGCCGTGCCGTTCCACTGCTCGGCGAGGGTCTGCGAGTCCTGTGAGGTCGGCAGGGTGCTCCCGACTGCCCAGACGTCCCCTGCCCCGAGCGTGGTCACCGCGCTCAGCGTGTCCTGCGTGCCGTTGGCGGTAACGGAGGGGCTTGGCACGAGCGTCCAGCTTGTCCCGTTCCACCGCTCGGTTACGGTCTGGTTGAGATTCTGCTCGCCAACAGCCCACACATCGTCGCCATTGACCACAGCGACGGAGTTCAGGCTGCTGTCGTACCCGCTGACCGGCTGGCTGACCTCTGTCCAGCTTGTCCCGTTCCATTGCTCGGTGATGGGGGTGGGATGCCGGCCGTCGCGGCCTACGGCCCACACATCATCGGACGAAACGGCGGCTACGCCGGTGAGGTAGCCATAATCGCTCAGCGTCGGCCCCGGCACCACACTCCAGGCCGAGCCGTTCCAGTTCTCGATCAGCGACCCGGACACGCCGACCCCGCCCGTGGTGTGGCCAACGGCCCAGATGTCGTCGGCGGAGACCGCAGCGACCCCGAGCAGTTCACTGTCCGCAGGCTCGCCCGCGGGGGACCGGATGACCGACCACGAGGTGCCGTTCCAGTGCTCGATGAGGCTCTGGGTGCCGGTCGACGTGGTCTCGCTGCCCACCGCCCAGATGTTGGTGCCGGACAGCGCAGCCACCGCGTGCAGCCGGGTGTCGTCGGAGGATGGCAGCGACGCGGAGGCGGCGACCGACCAGGCTGTCCCGTTCCAGTGCTCGACAAGCACGTGGAACAGAAGCCCGGTGCTTCGCTGGAAACCGACCGCCCATGCGTTGCTGGCGGTGACCGCGGCAACACCGTCGATCTCGTTGTAGTTCGATCCCGGGTTAGGGCTCGCTACGGTGCTGAAGCCAGTTGCGGCGTGTGCTGTCGTGCCGACCGCGAGCACGGCCGCGCTCATGAGCGCGGCGGTCATGATAGTCCTCACGTCCGTGAAACGGCTCCGCCCCCGCGGGGGGTTCCCACGCTAGGCGGCCCGCAGTCCCCATAACCTGACGACCACGCAGGGTGATGATCTTACGCAGTGGGAAGTCGCGCCTGCGCCAGATCGAGGTGATACACGGGTGATCATTACGCTTTTCATCCCGGTGGCTGAGTAATGATCACCCGTGTATCAGGCGTCATACGGCCCGCAGGGTTCAGTGATCTGAGTGCTCACACCGCCCGGATCACGATTCGGCCGGAGCTGACAGCCTTGAACCCCCTGGATCCGCTCCTCGTGGAAGTAGAGCAAGGGCGGGATGTCCAAGAGGTGGGCAACAACATGAACGAGCCTCCCTGGGTTCGCCGATAGACACTGCGCGCAGGCCCGCCTCGCCCTGCCTGCAGGCGGCTTTCCCCGCCTCGCCGACACCCCAGCCGCCCGGCGCACCCTCAGTCCGCAGCTAACAGGGGGACGCGCTGGCTAACGTTAGGCTGGCCGATATGGCCTACGACACTGAGCTCGCTGTCCGGATCCGGTTCCTGATCGGCACCGGGCCGGGCGTAACCGAGAAGAAAATGTTCGGCGGCCTGGCGTTCCTAGTAGGCGGCAATATGGCGATCAGCGCCAGCGGCCAGGGCGGTGCCCTGGTCCGGGTCGACCCCGCCGAAACCGACGCCTTGGTCGCGACGGCGAACGCCACCCCGGCGGTGATGGGCGGCCGCACGATGCAGGGGTGGCTGCGCGTCAGCTCCGAGGACCTGGAAACCGACGAGCAGCTCACCAAATGGGTCAAGCGGGCCGTCGGATACGCCCGGTCGCTTCCGTCCAAGCTCTAGCGCGGGCACGCGCAGATCATCCATCTCGGCGCTCGGCAGCTCACCAGCGACGGCGAGCATCCAGTCGTCCAGATCGGCGGTTAGCGCATCACGCACACAAAACGGTCATGACGGAGCGTAATGGCACGGCCGGGTAGCCGCTGCAGGCACCCAGGTCCTGCCGCTGCGGTTCCACGTGCGGCCCGGCGGGGACAGCCGGCCGCGAGCGTGACGGCTGAGCGCCTGCCTGCCGGACTCGTTGCCAACGAGACTCTCAGTGCATCGTCGGCCCGGGTGGCAATGGCCGGATCACGACCGTGGAGTGGAAAGCCTCGAGCCTTGCGCTGGCGGGTGACATGGCCCTTTGGCGCTGGGACAATCGTTCGATGAGTCCGCGAAGCCGAGGCCGCCCGCCCAGCCGCGGCAGGCGCCGCCAGCCGGTCCGGCGCTCGGCAGGACGCCGCGGCGGATCGTCCGGCTTTGTGCCGCGGCCCGGGGAGGAATCGATGCTGGAGGCCGGGGAGGCGACGGACTGCTGGTTCGATGAGCCGGACCCGGCTGACCGGCGAGCTTGGTCGATACCCGCCGGGCACGGCACCTACCGGGGACTCGACCTCGAACTACTGGATCCCGCGGACGAGGACGAACTCACGATCCTGATCGAGGCGCAGCACACAGAATTCGAAGACGCGCTCCGCAGCGATGAAGAGGTGATCATCGACGGTGAGCCGTTCAGCCCGAGGCTGCACATCGCGATGCACCAGATTGTCGCGAGCCAGTTGCTGGCCGATGACCCGGCCGTGACCTGGCAGACGGTTCAGCGGCTCAGTGCCCTGGGCTACAACTGGCACAACATCATGCACATGATCGCAGCCGTGGTCAGCGACGACCTGTATCAAGCCGTGCAGGAGCATCGGCGGTTCGATCCTGGCGACTACGCGCGGCGCCTGAACGAGCTGCCGGGCGACTGGCCGCCACCGCATGCACTCGGCCCGAATTGACCGTAGGTCCATAACGATCCCTTCGAGGCGGTAGCCAGCTGGGCACCTGTCGCCGCCACTCGCAATTAAGGCGGCTACCGGCGCCAAGTCAGACCGTGGGCTCGTTACAGAGCGTGAAGCCGCTGCTGGGCCGTGGCGAGATGAACATATCGACGGCGGCTGCCACGGCGACCTCAACAAGGGCGGCGAATGTCAGCGTGGCACGAACGTGCGTGCATGGCCGCCAAACCGTCTTGGTCTCCTGCGGGAGCAATGAATGGAATGGCCAGAGCTGCCTCGGCCGGTCGGTGCATGCACAAGGTCACCGGGCTGGTGTATAGGGTCGGAAATCCCGGCGATTAAAAGTGACACTAAAAGTATTATCGTTGCGTACGCAACTATCGCAGATGCATGATATCGAATGCCAGGTAAAACCATCGATAATCACAAGGTCTGAGGATACCTTATTACTGGCCAGGTCTCTTTCCGGTGCCCCCGGCCCGGCTTGTGCGCAGTCCGGCACACATCCGGTGGATGGGTGGGCGGCGATCACCGCTGCCGACGCCAGGTGGACCTGCTCGCTTGAGACAGGTTTGCTTATGCTCATCGCTCCTCCTTGTGATCGACCGAGACGGCCCCGCGGGACCGGGCGCGCCCGGCCGGGACATACCTGAAGAGGCAGCAGGAGCGCGCCTGATACGACGCAGCTGGCCGGAGGCTGGCATGATGGCGGGGTGATCCGCGAGCTGGCCAGGGTGGTGTCGGCGCCGCCGGGCAAGCCGGTCAGGGAAGAGGCAGCCCAGGGCCAGGAGCGTGCCCGCCGCCTGGCGATGCGGCCCGGCACCTGGGACCGGCAGGAGGCAACCGCCATGAGGGCCGGCTTTGACGCGGCCGCCACCGGGTGGGATGACTCCCGCGGCGGGTACCGGCGCCCGGTGCTAGTCGATGCCCTCGCCCGCGGCGGCCCGTTCGGGCCCGGGCGGGCGGTGGAGATCGCCTCGGGTACCGGCCTGCTGACCCCGCTGATCGCGGAGGTGTGGCCGGAGGTGGTCGCGGTGGACCTATCCGGCGGCATGCTGGCCCACTCGGCCGCGAGCTGCCGGATCCAGGCTGATGCCGCCCGGCTGCCGCTGGCCGATGGCTGCGCGGCGGCGGTCGTCATCGGGGACGGGCCGCTGTTCGCCGCCGAGGCCACCCGGGTCATGGCCGCGGGGGCGGTGCTGGTGTGGTCCAACGCGCTCGGGGACGGTGCCCCGTTCTTCGTGCCCGCCGAAATCGTGGCCGAGGCGATGATGGCGGCGACGGGCCGCCCCTGGGACGCGGTTCACAGCCAGGCGCACTGGGGCAGCTGGGCCGTGTTCCGCCCGGCTGACCCGCTCCCGGCCCGCGTCTAGCCGGCCAGCGGGGAACGCACGCAGGTCACCACCCGGGACCGGGCACCCGCACACTAGCCGTCGGCAAGCGCACCCATGATGGCCACCGTAGAGCGCGTCATGCGACGGGCACTGATCACTGAACGCAGCCCAGCCGCTATCTGGTCCGACGTGATATCGCCGAATCGGGCGCGGAGAGCGACGGTGCACAGGACATCGGTCGTTACGACAGCATGTGGGCTTATGGCGCGACTCGGATCAAAGTCAATCTCGATACGATTCAGTCCGCTGATAACTTCATCAATCACATCGCTTGCCGGTTCTCCGACTCGCCTCAGCGTTCGCTGGTGCTTGCTGCCAGCCCTCAAATGTCCTTCACCTAATGGCCGGTGAGGCGCGGAGGGTGACCGCGTCTCATCATCTAGTGCCGGTGATGAGCCGTTCGCGGTCGAACATCGCCGACGTCATCCGCCAGCCGAGCCTGTTGAGGATCAGCAGCACCGCGGCTCCGCCGATGGCGACGACGAGCGAGGGGCGGATCACGTTGAACGCGATGAGCGATGTCACCACGACGGACGGGAGGTTCGCGAGTATGCCGAGCTGCTGAGCGACGCGGACCTCGCTGGACCGCGTGGAGATCGCGATGCCGACCCAGATCGCCCAGCCGGCCAGCAGCGGGGTGAACACCAGCTGGGCGAGCAGGTCCGAGCCTCGCAGCAGCGCCGGCGCGATGCCGGGCTGTGCGAAGATCTCGACCGTGGCCAGGAAGAAGGCGTAGACCGCGTACGAGATCGCAACTGACGGGACGAAGGACGCCAGGGCCTTGCCCAGCAAGAACTCCTCGCGGCGTATCGGCGTCCCGAGCACCGGTTCGAGCGTGCCCTGCTGGCGCTCGCCGACTACCGAGTACGCGGCCAGCGTCGCGGGCACGAGGGCGGGGATGGCCAGCAGGTACAGCAGTTCATTCTCGCGGGCGAGACCGCCGGATGCCGAGGCGCCCAGGTTCAAGACGGCGATTAGGGGCTGGACGAGGAAGATGAGCGGGAGGATCGCCATCCCGGTGACGATGGTGCGGTTGCGCCGGTACTCCCGCAGCTCCTTGCGGAAGATGGCCCGTACGCGCCTTCTGCTGACGCTCATCTGCGGCGCGCCTCCTCATCCTCGTTGACCAGCTCGAGATAGACGTCCTCGAGCGAGTGGCGCGACTCGCCGATCGACAGCACGTCGGCGCCCGCCTGGACGAGGGCGCGAGTGACGGCGGGCGCGGCGAGGGTCGGGTCAGAGACGGCGAGGACGTAGTCGCGGGCGCCGTCCTGGCGCCAGCCGTCGACGGCGGGGAGGCCGGCGAAGACGCGGCCGGGCTCGGGGAGGGGGATGAGAGTCTTGACCGTGAGCGTCTTGGCGAACAGCCGGTCGCGCAGCTCGTCGGGCCGTCCGATCGTGCGCAGGGTCGTGTTCAGGATCGCGACCCGGTCGCACAGCCGCTCGGCCTCTTCGAGGCGGTGGGTGGTGAGGAAGATCGTCACGCCGCTGCGGCGGAGCTCGGCGATCAGCTCGTGCACGTCCCGGGTGGCGGCCGGGTCCAGGCCGGCGGTCGGCTCGTCGAGGAACAGCACCTGCGGGTCGGGCAGCAGCGCCCGGGCCAGGGCGACCCGCTGGCGCAGGCCCTTGGACAATGAGCCGCAGGCATCGCTGGCCCGGTCGGCCAGGTTGACGGCCCGCAGGGCGCGGTCGATGCGATCGCCGGGGTCGGGCGTCTCGTAGAGGTCGGCGAAGCATCCGAGGTTCTCGGCCACGCTCAGGCGCAGGTAAAGGCCGGGCGACTCGGGCATGATCGAGATCCGGCGGCGGATCTCCACTCCGTTATCCGGCGTGAGCGGAAGGCCGGCGACCGTCGCCGAGCCCGAGGACGGTGCGATGAGCGTGCCAAGCGTCCGCACCGTCGTGGTCTTCCCGGCGCCGTTCGGCCCGAGGAAACCGAACACCTCGCCATGGGCGATGTCAAAGGAGACGTCGTCGAACGCGACCCGGGCACCGAAGCGCTTGCTCAGGTGGTGGACAGACAGCGCCGGAGCGCCGCTCGTCCCGTCCGGAGCCGCTGGCCTCGCCGACCTCACGACGCGGTCACCTCGCGGGTGGACCGCAGGCTCGTCTCGCCCGGGCGGCGCGTCCGGCGCCTCGGCCGGGGAAGTGGTGCGGTGCCGCAGCTTCCCGATGAGCCACCTGATCAGGTAGACCATCACTGGTACCGCAGCGCCGTGCCGGGCTGGATCCGGGTGGCGCGGCGCAGCGGCCCACGGATCACGATGGCTGTGAGCACGACCACCCCGGCGAGCGTGATCAGCGGTATGGCCAGGGGGAACTCCTCGGGGAGGGTGACATCCGCATTGTGCATGAAGAGCGCCAGCAGGCCCTGGTACATCAGCCAGCCGAGCAGGACTCCGAACGCCCAGCCGACAGCGGCAAGGGCCACCGCTTCTGCGCTGAAGACGCGCCGGATCTGGCGGGCCCTGGCACCCAGGCAGCGCAGGATCCCGACCTCCCGGGTGCGCTCGATGACGCCCATGCTGAGGGCGCTGACCAGGCCCATGAGCATGATGGCCACCACCACCAGGCCCAGGATCTCCACGATGGTGAGGACATAGATCTCCGTGGTGCTGACCGGGTACCCGGCGGCGGCCAGCCGGTTGGCGGCGGCGGCGGCCGCCCGGTCGATGGCGGCGTGGGCGGTGCGGCCGGTGGTGAGCCAGATCGAATTCGCGGTGCCGGGCCCGCCGTCCAGGCGTTCCAGCACGGGTAGCGGGAAGTAGATGGTGTCGCCCGCGTTGGTCTGGCCGGTGTCGATCCCGATGACCCGCACCCTGGTGGGTCCCGCGGCCAGCGTCAGGGTGAGGATCTGCCCGACCCGGGCGCCGGTGGTGCGGGCGACGGCGGGCCCGAGCACCACCGGCAGGACGGCGGGGCGGGCGCCTTCGGCGGTATCGGCGGTGGTGAACCAGCGGCCCGCGCTCAGCCGGTAATCGTAGAAGGGATGGGTGCCCAGGCCCCACGCCGTGTACGTCTGCCCGTTGTACTGCACCGAACTGGTCTCGACCGGCTCGGCTCCGGTGACTCCGGGTGTGGCGGCGGCGACGGCGAGCGCCTGGCCGCCGAACGGCCGCGCGCCGCTGGTCGATGCCACCCCGACGCCGACGCTGAAGTGCAGTTTGCCGATGGTCTGGCTGATGACGGCGGTTACGGACTGGCCGAGGGCGAGGAAGGCGATCGCGAGACCGGCGGCCAGGGCGACCTGCGCGATCGTGGCCGCACTGCGCCGTTTTTGCCGCAGCGCGTTGCGGACTCCCATCCGCACGCTGCCGGGCACCCGGGTTCCGGCCAGCAGGCCGCTGCGCGCGACCAGGCGGTCGAGCCAGCCGGAGCCGTAACCGCCGGTGCCCGTGCCTGCGAGGGTTTCGGCCACGGGCCTGCGCAGCGCGCGGCGCAGCGCGGGCAGCGACGCGGCGACCGCGAGCGCTGGACCGAGCACGAGGCTGGCCACGACCACTGGGACCGAGATGGCGAAGCCGAACGACACGTCGATGAGCTTCACGGCGAAGTAGCCGGCCAGCAGGTAGGCGATGGCGATGCCGAGAAAGGTGCCGAGCACCGCGCCCGCCGCGCCGAGCATCGCCGCGGTGCGCACGGTGATGCCGGCGATCTGCCGGCGCCGGCCGCCGAGTGTCTTGAGGATGGCGATCTCGCCGGCCTGCTCGGCGATGAGGGTATTCATCGTGGCGGCGATGAGAAACAGGGCAGAGGCGAACGCGAGGATCGTGATGATGTACAGCAGCGCCATGATGTGACCGAACCCGGCCTGCCCGGGCCATTGCCCGGGGGCGCGGACGGCGGGCAGCGCCGTGATCGGGTCCGCTCCGGTCTGTGCGGTCAGGTAGGCGCGCACCTCGGCGACCACCCGGGACTGCGCGGCCGCGGCGTCGTCGGTGAGGCGGAACCCCAGGTAGTTGTAACCGACGCCGCGCAGCGCCTGCACCGTGGCCGTCGGGGCGTAGAAGACCGGCGTGGTCGAGCCGTTCGCGCCAGGGGTCGCGTACAGGTTCAGGCCGGTACCGCTGACCCGCAGCCGCACCAGCCTGCCGCTGGCGGCCCGCACGTCGATTGTGCCCCCGTTGGGGACGGCGAAGCCGGTGGCCCGGGCGTTGCCCGCGTCGGCCACGACCTCACCCGGCCCCGGCATCCGGCCGGTGAACAGCGCCACGGTATTGACCGGGGCGGACGCCAGCGCGGTGCCGGCGAGCTCGACGTCCTGGGGGCCGGCGGCGGATGTCGCCGTGGTGGCGTAGCCGACGGCCGGGCTGACCGCGGCGACGCCCGGCAGGCGGCCCAGCGCGCGGAGCTGTGCCGGGCGCAGGTCAAGGCTGCTGGTGGATATCCCGACGTCATACAGGTGGCTGCCCGCGATCTGGCGGTTCATGGCCGCGCTCAGCAGGGCCGGTACGGCCAGGAAACCCAGGCTCGCGATCGCGATGCTCAGCGTGCACACGGCCAGCAGCGTGCGGGCGCGGTGCCGGGTCACGTCGCCCCATGCCTTGCGGCTCAGCGTGCTCATGGCCGCCGTCCCGTATCGCCGGTGATCAGTCCGTCGCGAACGGACACGATCCGGGATGCCAGCCCGGCGAGAGCCTGATCATGGGTGACGTACACCACCGTGGTTCCGTTCCCATTCAGGCCTTTGAGCAGTTCGAACATGTCCCGGGCCAGCCGCGTGTCGAGGTTGCCGGTGGGCTCGTCGCCGAGCAGGATCGGCGGCTGGCAGGCCATCGCCCGGGCGATCGCGACGCGCTGCTGCTCGCCACCGGACAGCTCCAGCGGCAGCCGGTCGCCGCGGTCGCCGAGCCCGACCGTGGCGAGGTGGCGGCTCGCCACGGCCTTGCGCTCGCGGGATGGGCCGAGCCGGGCCAGGTCCAGCGGCAGCGCGGCGTTCTCCGTCGCGGTAAGCGTGGGCATCAGCTGAAAGAACTGGAAGACGATGCCGATGGTGCGGCCGCGCCAGACGGCGAGCTGTTCCTCGGTCATCTGGTCCAGGCGGCTGCCGTTAACCGTCACCGTGCCGGCGGTGGGCCGGTCGATGCCCGCAATGAGGTTAATGATCGTGGTCTTGCCGCTGCCCGACGGGCCGGTGATCGCCACCATCTCGCCCCCGGCGATCGCCAGGTCCACGCCTTTCAGCGCGCGGAACCCGACCCCCCGCCCACCTCCTCGGCCCCCTACGCTGCGGTAGGTCTTCCCCGCCCCGGCCAGCGCGATGATGGCCGGGGCGGCCGCGGTGCCGGTCACCGAGCCTGCCCCGTTCCCAGCAGGTACTCGGGGCCGGCGGGCGGCCCCGTCGCGCCGGCGAGCCGGCCGTCGTTCAGGAACACCACCCGGTCGGCCCAGGCGGCGTGCCGGACGTTGTGGGTGGCGAGCACGACCGCGCAGCCTGTCGCGCACCGCTGGCGCAGCAGGCTCATCACCGATTCGCCGGTGAGCGCGTCGAGGGCACCGGTCGGCTCGTCGGCCAGCAGCAGCGACCGGCCCCCGGCGACCGCCCGGGCGATCGCCACCTGCTGCTGCTCGCCCACTGACAGCTGCCCCGGGAACCGGCCCCCGACGGCTCGGAGGCCCAGGGAGTCCAGCAGGCCGCCAGCGCCCGCAATCGCGGCCTTCGGCTTGACGCCATCCAGTTCCAGCGCGAGCGCAACGTTCTCGGCGGCGGTCAGCGAGGCGAGCAGGTTGGCTTCCTGGAAGACGAAGCCGATCTCCCGCCGCAACGCCGCCGCGAGCCCGGCCTGGTCCAGGACGGCCAGGTCACGGCCGGACAGCAGGACCCGGCCGGAGGTCGGCCGGTCCAGCCCGCCCGCCAGCCGCAGCAGGGTCGACTTCCCCGAACCGCTGGGCCCCATGACGGCCACGAACTCGCCGACGCTGACCTGCAGCGACACATCGTCCAGCGCGACCACACGCAGGCGCCCGGACCCGAAGACCCGCGCCGCCCCGGCTATCTCGAGGACCGTCATCAGCTGCTCCGTTCCGCCGCGCGTTCGGCCGGATTTTCCGGATGCCGCCGGGCCATTCCCGCGGCGATGTTCTCTCTCGCGAGCCGCGCCTCGCACATGTCGAGCCAGCGCGCCTCGGCCTCGGCCTGGAAGACCAGCGCGTCAAGCATCAGCAACCAGGCCATGTCCCCAGCGGACTCAGCGGCGGCCTTCAGCCGGGTAACGTCCTGCAGCGCCCGCACCGTCGCCACCCGCTGCCGCTGCACGACCGCGGTGACATCCGCCATGCCTGACCGCATCGCGAACACCAGCTTGATCGCCAGCTCCTGGCGGGGAATCACCTCGCGCGGCACCGGCGTCTCGAACCACCGGCCGAGCTCATCCCGCCCGGCCCCGGTGATCTCGTACACCTTCTGGCCGTCGGCATCAGCCTCGGCGGTAACCAGACCGTCTCGCTCCAGGCGCCGCAAGGTGGTGTACACCTGCCCGACGTTGAGCGGCCAAACGTCCCCGGTCGCGGCCTCGAACTCGGTCTTCAGCCCGTAGCCGTGCATCGGCCCGGCGGACAACAACGCCAGAAGACTGTGACGGACTGACACCAGCACCTCCATACGAGGTATTGCATACCGAGTATGGCATCGCGGCGAATGCCGGTCAACGCGCGCCGCGGCACGTGAACTCTGGCCGCGCCGGGCATGGAAACAGTTTCGTGATCTGGGTCCTTCCGGCACATCGAGCCGGGCAGAGCGCTCGTGCTGCTCACCAAAACCTGCCCCGGTACCTGCTGCCAGCCCGTCTTCGCGGCAACCCCAGGCTGGGCATAGCCGGCGAGCTCAGCGACAGTTCCCGCCGACCGAGCCGGAACCGGGCAAGACCCAGCTCAACAGGAGGTTCTGCCCGGCGCTCCTCCTAGGCTGGGCTGATGAATCCGATCGCCGTCACAGCAGTCCAGGCGATGGTGGCGCCGGTGGTGCTTATCACGACGGCTGCGATCTTGTCCGGCGCCCTGCTGACGATGTACAGCTCGGTCAACGACCGCATGCGTGCCATGGATGGTGAGCGCCTGGACATCTTGTCCAGCGCCGCCGGGACACTGCTGTCAGTCGCCGAGGTGCCACCGGCTGGCCGGGAACGGCTGACCCAGATCGATACCCAGCTGCCCATGCTCTTGCGCCGTCATCGCCTGCTGCACAATGCCATTCTTCTCATCTATGCCGGCGTGGCCGTGCTGGTGCTCAGCGTGATCGCCATCGGGGTCGCCGTGACGGACAGCTCCGGAGCGGCAGGGACTACCGCCCTGGCTCTGGTTCTGGCCGGGACCGTGACGCTCCTCGGCGGGCTCTTGTTCGCCGCACGATCGATCATGATCTCCATGGACGCGATCGACTACGAGGTGCGGCGCACCCTGTCACTCGAGTCCTGATCACGGCGCCTGCCGGCGCATTGCCAGCGGGACAGGGACCAGCGCCGACTGTGAAGCGAACGACCGGGCGCCGGGAAGCCTGCTGTCTATGGACTGTCTGGTTAGCGAACCCGGGCCTGCAGGAACTTCCCGAGGTGCTCGGTGGCCTGGGCTGCCTCGGGGGTGCCGAGCAGGAGCTGGTAGACGTGGGGCAGGCCCTCGCCGATCTGCAGGGTGACGTCGACCCCGGCCTGGGCTGCTGCTGTGGCCAGGCGTTCGGAATCGCTGAGCAGCAGGTCGGCCGTGCCTACCTGGACAAGCAGCGGCGGGAGCCCGGACAGTGCGGCGAACAGCGGCGAGGCCAGGGGCGTCTTAGGGTCGGCCCCGGCCAGGTAGTCGGAGGCGAACTGACGGAGCATGGCGGGGGTGGAGATCGGGTCCTGCTCGGCGCGCTCGGTCATCGAGGCCCCCGAGCTGGTCAGGTCCACCGTCGGGGACATCAGTGCGGCGGCCGCGGGCAATGCCTCCCCGGCGTCCCGCGTGGCCACGAGCAGGGCGACGGTGAGCCCTCCGCCGGCCGAGTCGCCGGCCACCGCTATTGATCTTGCGCTCAGGCCCTGGTCGGTGCGGAGCCAGCGCCAGGCGGCCAGGACGTCGTCGATGGCGGCGGGGAAGGGATGCTCGGGGGCCAGGCGATATTCGGGGAACAGCACCCGCATCCCGCTGGCCCGTCCCAGCCGGGCGGCCAGCTCGCCGTCGCTGCGCAGCGACCCTAGCTCGTAACCTCCGCCGTGCAGGAAGAGGAGCACCCGGCCGGCGTCCGCTCCCGGGGCGGCAAGCCAGTGGGCCGGCACCCCGCCTGCGGTCACCTCCGTAACCTGCACGTCGTCAGGCACCGGATACAGGCGGTCGCCGGGGGTGAAGGCGGCGCGGCGCTCTTCCAGCGTCGGCGGGGGCTGGCTGGCACTGGCCTTCTGCCGGTCCCTGAAGGCGTCGATCGCGTCCTGCATTGCCTGGCTTGGCATGTCGGCATCTCCTTTGGCACGGGCTGCCTGCCTGATACGGCGTGGATGGCGCTTCGGCGGTGTCTCGTACTCTCCGGACCCGCTTGTCCCGGACAATGTAGCCGGGAACGTCGCGCGACCGCGCGACACCCGGCGCGCCCGCGGCTCGCCCGGTAGACGCCCAGAGCGCGTCCCTGGCCGGGCCGTATCCACAGCCGCTCGAGGTGTCCCCGGTACCTCAGCAGGCTTCAGGGCCCCACCCGACCGCGATCCGAGCGCCTGCTTCTCGGGTCACAGGCCGGAGGTGAGCTCGGCAACGATGTCCGCCGCTGACTGTGGCTGCCTCGCGAGTGCGACGCCCTGTCCGGCCCACATCGAGAGCGCTTCGATGTCACCGGTCGTCCCGGCCATCGGTGGCGCTGGCCCGTAGCGAACGATTGATTCGCCGGAGGCGAAGTGCGCGATACCGCTGTCCTATGGCTCATAGGAAGTCGGCGTTGACTGCGGGGAACGCCGGTCCCATCCGTGAAACTTCGAGTAGTCGCCGGCGTCCCAGGCCTCGCGCAGCCCCGGGGTGCTCAGGTCCCAGTCGGGGCGGATCTCGGCAGTGGCGGCGCGCAGGTCGCGCCACAGGTCGTAGAACGACGGGCGGCCCCAGAACCAGTAGCCGTTGTAGACGCTGTGGATGACCAGTCCCGGCTTGAGCACAAGAGTGTGCGGGATCATCGGGTTGTGCTCGGGGTCGGTGTACTCCCGGATGTCCAGGTCCTTTTGGACAGTCCTCCCAGGGTCGGACAGGAAAGGCCACTGGGCGCCGACCGAGTTGCGGAACTCCTGCAGTGTGTGATGGTCGTCGGTGGCGATGGTCGCCATCTGTGTATATGCCACCGTGATCTTCGCGTAGTGCTCGGCCAGCTCCAGGTGCTGCCGGTGCTCTTTCGGGCAGTAGTTGCCGCGCGCGAGCGTCAGGATCATCGGGTCCCGGCCCTGGATCTCGCTCAGCGTGCGGACGGTGCTGCTCTGGTCGGGCAGCGCATAATCGGGGAAGGTGCCGCCGGGGACGATGTCTGAACGCACGGGGATGACCGCCTCTCCTCTGGCGCCGCGGGTGCGACCTTTACGGTGCTCATGTCGGCTTGCTGTAAGAATCTGGTGTACCAGAAAGCACCTGTGCCTGCCGGTAGGCGTGCCCGTCGGCGCTCATGGCGACACTCCCGCCTCGCCAGGAAACCGCCCGCCGCCTGCCTGGTCAGCGCAGTGACGTGAACGCGGCGCGCATCTCGGCGGCGAACAGGTCCGGCTGTTCCCAGGCGGCGAAGTGGCCGCCCCGGTCGAGCCTGTTGTAGTAGACGAGGTTGTCGGGATACGCGCGCTCTGCCCAGCTTCGCGGGGCTTGATACAGCTCGTCGGGGAAGACGCTGATGGCAAACGGGATCGTGATGTTCTTGGCGTCGAAGAAGTCCGCCTTGTTCTCCCAGTAGAGGCGGGCCGAGGAAACCCCGGTGTTGGTCAGCCAGTAGAGCGTGATGTTGTCGAGGAGGTCGTCTCGGGTCAGGGCGCTGGCCAGGGTTCCCTGCAGGGCCTGTTCCACGAGCCCGGGCTGGCCGGTACCGTCGCCGTGGTCCAGCATGAACGCCGCGAGATCGGCGGGGGAGTCCGCCAGTCCGTACAGCGTCTGCGGCCGCGTCGCCATGATTTGTGCGTAGGCCACGTGCTTGCCATAGAAGTTGCTCAGCTGCTGGTAGGCGCGTAGCTCCTCGTCTGAGAGACCGGCTGGCGGCGGGTCGCCGCGCTCGAACGCCTTGGTGACGTCGGCTGGAGCGGTACCGGGCATGTTGGAGTGAATGCCGAGCAGTTCCGGTGCTGCCTGTTCACCCATCGCCTGCGTGACGGCCGCGCCCCAGTCGCCGCCCTGTGCCACGAACTGGGTGTATCCGAGGCGCTTCATCAGCACGACCCAGGCACGTGCGATGCGGGCGGGATCCCAGCCGGTGCTGGCCGGCTTGGCGGAGAACCCGTGCCCCGGCAGCGAGGGAATCACCAGATGGAACGCGTCCGCCGCGCTCGCGCCATGCGCGGTCGGGTTGGTGAGCGGATCGATGATCTTCAGCTGTTCGATGATCGAGCCGGGCCATCCGTGTGTGACGATCAGTGGCAGTGCGTCCTCGTGCTGGGAGCGGACGTGGATGAAGTGAATGTCAAGCCCGTCGATCTCGGTCATGAACTGCGGTAGTGAGTTCAGTTTCGCCTCGCACTTGCGCCAGTCGTAGTCTGTCCCCCAGTAGCGCGCGAGGTCCTGCATCATCGCGAGCCGCACGCCCTGCGAGTCGTCGGTGACCGTCTCGCGCTCGGGCCACCTGGTCGCGTTTACGCGCCTGCGCAGCTCGGCGACCTCTTCGTCGGGGAAATCGACACGAAAGGGGCAGACTTCAGCTTCGCTGGACATAGGATCTCCTCTTCTCCCGATGAGCTGACACGGCGGCGGAAGAGATGGACCGGTCGCCTTCGGCCCGGCGCTGCAGGGCAACGCCTTCCGCGCCAGCGGCACAACTGGTACTACCACGATCGCGGATCGGGCAGGCGCGTCGCTCCCGTGACATCCCTGGTCTTACCCTGGTCTGCGATATGGCGGACAGGGGCTGGCGCGGGAGAAACTTGATGGCTAGACCTGGATGGCAATGCGCGATCTGCTGACGTATCGCTTCTCCGCATCCTGGTAGCTCTATCCGCTGGGGTGATCGGTGTGCACGGGCGGCAGGTTCTCCACCTGCTGCTTGGTGATGTTGAGCTGGACGCTGTCCACGACCCCGGTAACGGCACCGATCGGGATGGCCACTTGCCTGCGGCCAAACAAATGCCCCTGTTGCAGGAGCACGTGGCTCACCTGGTGGTTGCCAGGGTCGATGACAAGCCCCTCGACTCGCCCGATCTCGCCGTCGGTGGCATAGACAGGCTTATCGCGGCGCACACCGATCTCGCCCGGGGGCAAGGAACCGTAGGCGCCTGTCGGCCCATCTTCCCGGGCCTGGGGCATATCCTCGCCTGCGATCCGGCCGTAGTAGGGCAGCATGAGCATCTGTTCCGCACTGTAGCCCGAGTACCGGTCCAGGTTGGCTCGCGGCACGAAATCCGTATCCTCGGCAAAGCGGAGCTCGTCGAACTCCGCCCGAGTGCAGCGCAGCCGGACCTCCGTCGGTGTCGCGGCATCGACAAGATCGAGCGGCACAAGCCGACCCAGGCCGGGCCAGTGCCTCGGTTGGACCACCAGGTGGGTGACCGCCCGCGCGACCGGGTCAACGACCACGCGAATTACCTTGCCGCAGACCCCATCGGTACACCTGGCGTCGGCCCTGATCGTGAAGGCTGTTTCTGCCATGGCCGACCTCCTCATCCGCTTGGAGCATAACGCGGACCCTGTCAGCGGCGTGCTATCGACCGTTGGAGCCCGCGAAGACCTGCCCGGCGCAGTACTGGCCTGAGGATTCCTCTGGGCTAGTTCGTTCCGCGGATGTTCCGTTCCGGGTCATGGTTTGATCTCACGTGGTTCCGGCGCAAGGACAGCCGCCGGGCCTTACATCGGTAATCACGATCCGCGCATGGGTTCATCAGTCGTGGCCAGGGATCGGCTCAGCTAGCGCCGCCCGCGAGGCAGGCGCCGGGAAGGGGTCGGCAAAGTACTGGGTCTCGTGCGTGACCAGATCGGCGGTGAGTTCCATGACGCTCACCGAGTAGGTGGGCACGCCGTCATAGGTGATCACGCACTCGCTCACCCACAGGTCGCCGCTGCCCCGGATCCGCAGGACGGTGAAGTGGCGTTCAGCCGGGTGCCCGCCGCGCTGCGCCTGGATCTTTGACCGGCCCCGGAAGCGCTCCCCGGACTGCGGGTAGTCCAGGATCGCATCTTCGGCGTAGATCGCGTGCTCGGTGTCGATGTCCCC
>JBEKIF010000023.1:0-128048 GCA_050011895.1 Streptosporangiaceae bacterium
CCGGGCGGTCGTCCCGTCACCAAGCCCGATCGTGACCGCCAGCGTGGGCGTGCCGCGCGAATCGAGGATCTCCAGCGCGGATAGCTCGGTGACGTCAAAACCTGCCATTTCGTGCTCCTGTCATTTGCTCGCAGCAGTGCTGCCTGGCGTTAAGTGCTGCCTGGCGTTAAGAGCCCCTGGGTGGTGCTGTCCCTCGCCGGGCCGCATGGTGGCTGCGGGGCGAGATAGCGGCCGCCCGTGATGCCCGGGCGCATGTCGGGGCCGAGTTCGTAGGCCAGCGGGATCCCGGTGGGGATGTTCAGCTCCGCTATCTGCTCGTCGGATATGCGGTCGAGATGCTTGACCAGCGCTCGCAGCGTGTTGCCGTGCGAGACGACGAGCACGCACGCTCCGGTGCTCAGGTCCGGGATGACCGCGTCATACCAGTACGGCAGCAGCCGTGCGGTCACGTCCCTGAGCGACTCGGCGCACGGCCGTGCCTCGGGCGGGAGCGCGGCATAGCGGGGGTCGGCGAACTGGGAGTACTGCGCACCGGCGGCGATCGGTGGTGGCGGAGCGTCGTAGGACCGGCGCCACGCCGTGAACTGCCGGTCGCCGGACTCCTGCCGCACCTGAGCCTTGTTCCTGCCCTGCAGCGCGCCGTAGTGGTTCGAGTTGAGCCGCCATGACCGGCGTACCGGGATCCAGTCCCGGTCGCACTCGGCCAGGGCCAGGTCGGCGGTGCGGATCGCTCGCCGCTGTACCGAGGTATGCGCGAAGCCGGGCAGCAGTCCGTGCCCGCTGATCAGCTGCCCGGCGCGGGCCGCTTCCCGCTCGCCGCCGGGGGTCAGCGCTACATTCACCCAGCCGGCGAAAAGATTGCTGGCGTTCCATTCGCTTTCCCCGTGGCGCAGCAGCACCAGGCGGTAGCTGCCGCCGGACGGGAAACCGTCCGGCCGTACCTGGAACATCAGAAATGCCCTCCTCGGGCGGCACCGAGCCCGTCGGCAGGGCACCAGTTCTGTCTATCGTCCGGTCAGCAGTACCGCCCGAGAAGAGCCGAAGGTCACCGATCGCCGGGCCGACCGGCGGGGTCGAGTCAGGTGGGCAGGCGGAACTCCGCGTAGACCGCGCGATGGTCGCTGCCGGGCAAATGGTGCACGGACGCTGCCAGCACCGCGCACCGCGGATCGACCAGTACATGATCGAGCGTGAGGAGCGCTGGCCTTCCCCCAGGTCCCCAGGTGGGGATCAGCCCGCCGCCCAGCTGGGCGGCGGCGTCGATGTGGCCCAGGCGCAAGAGCCTGCGGAACTGCGCATGATCGGCGGTCGCGTTGAAATCCCCGGCGAGCACCCGCGGGGGATCGCCGGGCGGCGGCAGGACGGCAAGTTCCTCTCGCCACCTGGCGACCCGCCACCGCCATGGCCGTCCGTTCGGGGCATGCGGGTGGACGCAGACCAGCTCCGCGTGCCGTCCGGCCGGCAGCTCCAGCCGGGCCGTGGGCTGAGCGACGGAGACAGGCGTGAGGCGCAGCCCGCTGGTCAGCGGGAAGCGGGCGCAGATGCCAGAACCAGCCCGCCTGCCACCCCTGTCGGTCAGCTGATGCGGCAGCAAATCGGTCAGCCCGGCCAGCCTGAGCCGCGCGGCCGCCTCGCCGGTGAGCTCCTGCAGGAATAGCACATCGGCGTCCGTGCGCCGTACGAGGCCGACGACCGCTTCCGCTGAAGCGCGCCCGTCCAGCAGGTTCGCGGTCAGGACGCGGACCACCTGGCCGCCCGCGTGCGGCTGCGTGCGCCTGATCGTTCGCGGCAGCACCGTGGCCGCCAGCGCTGCCCCGGTGACGGCCGCGGTGGCAGCGGCGCCCCTGGGCCGCACCAGCAGCGCGCCCGCCAGCGCGCCCGCGGCGGCATGGGGAGCGAACGACAGCAGCGGCACTGCGCGAGCCTCGAGAACGCCGAAACGATCGGCGGCCGCCAGCCGCGCGGCCCCGTATCCGGCTGCGCCGCCGGCGAACGCCCATGAGACCTTCATGTCCTCCCCCGATCGGCCCCTTCTCCCCGGCAGACCCTACGGCCCGGTGCAGCAGCTGCGCATGCTAGCCACGCGGGACCCCGCTGGAACGGGGCCGGTTGCCCGGCGGGCCCCGCGGGCTTGAACTCCGCTGACCCTGGAAAGCGGTAGCGGAAAAACGTCCGCTGATGCAACCGGCTCCGGCTCGGCTCCGTCTGACCATCATGAGGAACTCGCTGCGCGTATTCGCGGGCGTCACGGCGGCCGCGCTGCTCGCGGCCGGATGCGGCAGCGCAACGGCGCCCGGGCCGGAAGCGTCCCAGCCGATTGTCAGCCGCGGGGTAGCCATCAGGGAGCCCGCCGCGGATCCGCGTCCCTACGGAGCGGCAGACACCGCGTTCGGGCTTGCCGTGCTCGGCGCCTGGTGCCGGGCGGATCCGCAAGCCAACGTGGTGTTCTCGCCAGCCAGCCTGGCCACCGGACTCGGCCTGGCCTACCTCGGAGCGCGCGGCGGCACCGCACAGGCGATGGCCGCCGTCCTGCACCTGCCCGTCGCCGGCGGCCAGCCGCTGGAAGCCGGGCTGCAGGCTCGGTCGGCAGCGCTGCGCGGGCTGGACAGCGCTGGAGTCACGCTGGCCGACAGCGACCAGGTGTGGGCCGACCCGTCGCTGGTGACCCTGCGCAGCTACCTCAACGCGGTCGCAACGGGCTACGGCGCCGGGGTGGCACGGGTGCCGCTGCTCAAGCAGCCGGAGCAGGCCAGGGGAGAGATTAACAGCGCCGTCGCGGCTGCCACCCGGGGCCAGATCCCGCAGCTGCTCCCCCCGGGCTCACTGGACGGCGCCGGCTGGGTGCTCACCGACGCGCTCTACCTGCACGCCGCCTGGGCAACGCCATTCGACGTCCGGCAGACCGGCCCCGGGCCGTTCACGACGGCGGCAGGCCGGAGGGTGAGCGCGAGATTCATGAAAGGCGGCGAGTTCAGCGTCGCGCAGGCAGCTGGCTGGACCGCCGTCCGGATCCCGTACCGGGGCGGCAAGCTGGCCATGGAGGCGCTGCTGCCGGACACCGCCGGCGCGGGCTGCCCGGCGCTGAGCGCGGCGACATTGGGCACCATCTCCGCCGGGCTGGCGGCGGCCGGCCAGGCTCCTGGCGCGGGCAGCGGAACCGGCGGGGGGAGCGGCGCCGGGGGGAGCGGCAGCGGCATGACCGACATCGCGCTCCCGAAGGTGAGCCTCAGCTCGTCGATCCGGATGAACGGCCTGCTGAGCGGGCTCGGCATGGGCGTCGCATTCGGTGGCTCGGCGGATTTCACCGGGCTCTCGCCGCAGGCATGCTGCATCGGCTTCGTACAGCACGCGGCCACCCTCCGGGTCGCCGAGGAGGGCACCGTGGCCAGCGCGGCGACTGCGGTCGGCGTGCTGCCGAGCGCGGTGCGCGCGCCGGTCGCCGAGATTGATTTCGACCGCCCCTACCTGCTGCTTGTCACCGACACCGGCACAGGTGAGCCGCTGTTCATGGCCCGGGTGGCCAACCCGCTGACAGGCTGACGAGCGGGGCGGCACCTGGCGGCACCGGGCGGCACCGGGCGGCACCGGGCGGCACCGGGCGGCACCGGGCGGCGGCGCCGGGGGGCACCGGGCGGCACCGGCGGGCGGGCCGGCCCTGGCTGGCGGCATCCGTTGAGCACGGCCTGTGAGATCGTGTGGGGCGGGGGTCCGCGCCTGACGGAGGAGATTCCATGCTGCCCTGGTCCGCCGACCTGGCCGGACAACTCGAAGAGCACGTCATTACCAGCGAGCTGCTGCGGGGGAACCCGCTGGGTGATCCGCATGAACGGCCGCTGTGGGTGTATCTGCCGCCAGGCTACGACCACGCCGGTGATCGCCGTTATCCCGTGGTCTACGTGATCCAGGGTTATACCGGGAACCTGGCCATGTGGCGGAACCGCGCGCCCTACCGGCAGCCGTTCCCTGAGACCGCCGATGCGGTCTTCGCGCGCGGTGACGCGCCGCCGGCCATCGTGGTCTACGTGGACGCGTGGACCAGCTACGGCGGCAGCCAGTTCGTCGACTCCGCGGGCACCGGCCGGTATCACTCGTATCTGTGCGACGAGATCGTGCCCTGGCTGGACGGCCGCTACCGGACCATGGCCGCAGCCGCGCACCGGGCGATCATGGGCAAGTCCAGCGGCGGCTTCGGCGCGATGATCACTCCGATGCTGCGGCCCGACCTGTTCGGCGCGCTCGCCACGCACGCCGGCGATGCGCTCTATGAGTACTGCTACATCCCCGAGTTTCCCAGGGCCGTGCGCCTGCTGCGGGATTACGACGGTGACATCTGGCGGTGGTGGAAAGACTTCTCCTCGAGGGTCTCCTTCACCAAGGAGGCTGACCAGCACCTGCTGATGCTGCTGGGCGTGTCGGCATGCTTCTCCGCGCATGAGGACGGCCACGTTGAGCTGCCCTTCGATACCAGCACCGGGGTGCTGCGGCCCGAGGTGTGGCAGCGCTGGCTGGACTGGGATCCGGTCCGGATGGTACCCAGGTACGCTGGCGCCCTCCGGTCGCTTCGCGCGATCTGGATTGACGCGGGCAGCCGGGACGACTTTTTCCTTGACCTCGGCGCGGGAGCATTCCGCGCGGCGCTGCACGAGATCGGGGTCGGCGCCGACGTCGTCAGGTTCGAGCTTTTCGACGCCACCCATGCCAGTATCGACTACCGGTACCCGCTCTCCCTGGCCTGGCTGTGCCAGCGCATCGCCGGCTGATTTCCGGGTGAACGAAACCGCCGGCTGCTCCGTGCTCAAGTGTGTAGCAAGTCCTGGCACCATAACGAACGGAGATAATGAGATGCGTAGTCGATGGTGGGCGGCCTCCGGTGCCGCTGCCGCCGCCGTGGTCTTCCTTACCGCGTGCGGAAGCAGCGGGACGAGTAGCTCCACGCCCGCGAGCAGCCCGTCGTCGGGTGCTGCCGCGTCAAGCCCGTCAAGCTCGGCTGGTTCCGCCACGAGCGACGCCGCCGGGATCAAGACCGCGAGCACGTCCATCGGGACCGTGCTCACCAATTCCCACGGGTTCACGCTGTACTGGTTCGCGATTGACACGCCGACCAAGTCGAACTGCAACGGCTCGTGCGCGACGTACTGGCCGCCGGTGACCGGGACGCCGAGCATGGCCTCCGGCGTCTCGCTGACCGGCCACTTCGGCACGATCAAGCGGTCCGACGGCAGCACCCAGGCCACCTATGACGGGCACCCGCTCTACACCTACAAGGGCGATACGGCCGCCGGGCAGACCGGGGGGAACGGGCTCAACCTCTCCGGCGGGCTCTGGTACGCGATGACGCCCACCGGGGCTAAGCCGGCCGCCGCGAAGACCAGCTCGCCAAGCTCAGGCGGCGGAGGGTACTGACGGACCGCCCGGCCGCGCCGGGGGCGGGCTGATGGGCGCGGCCGGGCCCGCTTAGCCGACGCGCGCCCGGCTCGGGACGAAACGCCCGGCCGGGGGTAAGTTACCTGCATGGCGGCGGAATCGCAGACCGCGGCGGCGGCCGTCAAGCCCCGCGGCGGGCTGCTGATTATTTACTCGGCGCTGATGCTCGCGATCCTGCTCGCCGCGCTCGACCAGACCATCGTCGCGACCGCGCTGCCCACGATCGTCAGCGACCTCGGCGGCCTGAGCCATCTGTCCTGGGTAGTGACCGCCTACCTGCTCGCCACGACGGCATCGACGCCGCTGTGGGGCAAGCTCGGCGACCAGTACGGCCGCAAGGGGCTGTTCCAGGCGGCGATCGTGATCTTCCTGATCGGCTCGGCGCTGTGCGGCCTGGCGCACAGCATGATCGAGCTGATCGCGTTCCGCGCCCTGCAGGGGCTGGGCGGCGGCGGCCTGATAGTGCTGGCCCAGGCGATCGTGGCCGACGTCGTGCCGGCCCGCGAGCGGGGCAAGTACCAGGGCGCCTTCGGCGCGGTCTTCGGCGTCGCGAGCGTCGTCGGGCCGCTGCTCGGCGGGTTCTTCACCGACAGCCTGACCTGGCGCTGGGTGTTCTACATCAACCTGCCGATCGGGATCGTCGCGCTCGTGGTCATCGCGGTCGCGCTGCCCGGCCGGGCAGCGGGCCGCAAGCACCGGATCGACTATCTCGGCGCGCTGCTGCTGGCTGGCTCGGCAACCGCCATCGTGCTGCTCACCTCGTGGGGCGGCACGACATTCGGGTGGGACTCCGGCGTGATCATCGGCCTGGGCGTGCTCGCGATCCTGCTCGCCGTGGCGTGGTGGATCTCGGCCGGGCGGGCCGCCGAGCCGGTGCTGCCCCGGCGGCTGTTCCGCAACCCGGTGTTCCGGGTCAGCTCGGCCGTCGGTTTCGCGGCCGGCTTCGCGCTGTTCGGCGCGATCGCGTTCCTGCCGCTGTACCTGCAGGTCGTGCGCGGGGTGAGCCCGACCATCTCGGGGGTCTACCTGCTGCCCATGGTGGTCGGCCTGCTGCTCACCTCGGTGACCAGCGGTCAGCTGATCTCCCGGCTGGGCCGGTACCGGATCTACCCGATCATCGGCACCGCGGTGGTGACCATCGCGCTGGTCCTGCTCTCCACGCTCACCGAGAACACCTCGACGCTGAAGCTTGCGGCCTGCCTGTTCGTCTTCGGCTGCGGTCTCGGGCTGATCCTCCAGGTGCTGGTCATCGCCGTGCAAAACTCCGCGGACTACGCAGATCTGGGCGCGGCGACCTCCGGCGCCACCTTCTTCCGGTCGATCGGCGGCTCGTTCGGGGTGGCCATCTTCGGCTCGGTCTTCGCCAGCCGGCTGGCCGGCGGCCTGATAGCCGCGCTGCACGGCGCGACTGTGCCGCCCGGGTTCGCGGCCGGATCGGGCGCCAGCAGAGCCCAGATCGACAAGCTGCCCCCGGCGCTCCGGACTGGGGTGCTGCACGCCTACACCCTCGCCATCGACCGCGTCTTCATAGTGGCGGTGCCGGTGGCCGCGATCGCCTTCCTGCTGTCCTGGTTCCTTCGCGAGGTGCCGCTGCGGGCCACCGCCGGCGCATCGGACCTCGGCGAGGGCATCGGCGTCGGCTCGGCCGAGCGGACCTCGGTCGGAGAGGTCGAGCGCGCGCTGCTCCGGCTGGCCGACGCCGACCTGCGCCGCCGGGGCTATGAACGGCTCGCCGACCTCTGCGGTCTCGAGCTCCCCGCCGGGAGCTGCTGGGTGCTTACCCGGCTGGCCAAATCCGGGCCGCTGGCCGGGACCGAGCTGGCCCGCGAGGCCAAGGTCAGTCCCGACTACGGCAAGCCCTACGTCGACAGGCTGGTGGCCGAGGGCCTGGTCCAGCGCAACGACGGCCTGATAGCGCTCACCAAGCCGGGCAGCGTGGCCGCGGACCGGCTGTTCGAGGCGAGAAGACAAGGGCTAGAACGGCTAGTGGCCTGCTGGTCCCCTGAGGAGCATGTTGATCTGGCCGAGATGCTGGACAAGGTGTCGCACGAGCTGCTTGGCGAGCCCGCCGACCGCCATCTCATCGCCAGCTGACCGATGGACGCTGCCGTGGCGGCCTGATGATCAGCGGATCCGCGGCCGGCTGGCGTCAGCGGGGTGTAAGGACCGTCAGGACGCCGGGAAGGGCACGGATCCGCAGCGGCGTCCCGGCGCGCAGCGGCGCCGCGCAGGGCAGCGTCTCGCCGTCGGCGGCGGCGGCCATGTCCCTGTCGATGCTCAGGACTATCTCCGTGCCGCGTTCCACGCTGATCTGCGGCAGCGTGAGGTGCGTGCCGCTCCGGATCCTGGTCAGCGCCCGGACGAAGGCGAGCTTGGGGCCGTCTCGCATGATCACGATGTCGAGCACCCCGTCATCGATCACGGCCGGCGGTGCGACCCGCATGCCCGCGCCGAAGTAGGCCACGTTAGCCACCACGATGGCGTACCCGGGATACTCAAGCACGGCGGCGCCGGCCGCACCGGAACGGATCTCGGCGCGGAAGGTGGCCGGTGTCCACGTGGCCAGCGCACGCAGCGCTGCCACCGGGTAGTGCAGCGGCCCGGGCAGCCATCGCGCCCGGTTGGCGATCTCGCCCGCGATCGAGGGGACGCCCGCGTAGACGCTGCCGACGACCGCGGTCTCCGGGCGGCCAGGCACGCTGACGCCGATCAGGTCCACCTTGCGCAACTGCCCGTCGAGCAGTGCCAGCGCGGCCGACGCGGGATCGGCGGGTATTCCGAGCACCCGGGCGATGTCGTTGCCGCGGCCGGCCGGGATGATCCCGTAACGCCCGTCAGCGCTGGCCACGACGCCTGCCAGCGCGCCGGCCGTGCCGTCGCCGCCGACGGCGACCACCACGTCGCCAAGCTGCGCGGCCCGGCGGGCGATTTCCCGCGCGTTGTCCAGGCTCGACGATTCGCTGACGTGATATGTCACGCCCGCAGTGTCGAGCGTGGCCAGGACGGCCGCCAGGACTCGCTGCGAGCGGCCATGTCCCGCGGCGGGATTGACCACGATGGAGAACGGACCGCTCATTGATCACTCCTTTAGGAGGGCTAGATTACGCGCGGCGCAAGCGCCTGGCCCGGCGTACGATCGTGACCCATGGCGAGTGACGGCGAGGCAGGCGGCGAGCAGCCGCGCTACCTCCAGGTGCAGACCACTACCGACTCACGGGCCGAGGCCATGGAACTGGGCCATCTCGCCGTCGCGGCCAGGCTCGCGGCCTGCGCGCACGTGACCGGGCCGGTGGCGAGCACCTACTGGTGGGAGAACGGCCTGGAGCGCGCCGAGGAATGGCTGCTGCTGCTCAAGCTTCCGGTCCGCCGCTACGAGGCGCTCGCGGACTTCATCACCCAGCGGCATAGCTATGACGAACCCGAAATAGTCGCGACGCCGATCGTCGCGGGCTCGGCGGCCTATCTGGCCTGGATAGAAGAGGAAACCCGGCAGGAGTAGCCGGCCGCTGGCCAACCCGCAGGCAGGCGCGGCCAGGCAGCGGATGGCCGCGAGCCGCTAGTCGGCTGGTGGCACGTTCAACGACCCGAGGACCCGCTCGCCGTGCTCGGTGCCGAGCGTCGACAGGGTTCCGGTATCCAGCCGGAACAGCCGTCCCCCAACTGGCTCAAGCCGCAGCCAGCGGGCCGTGAGCACGCGCAGGAGGTGCCCGTGCGCCACCAGCGCTACATCGCCGTCCGCGAGCAGCGGGGTAACCCGGGCGAGCACGGCATCGGCTCGCCCGCCCACCTGGTCCAGCGTCTCGCCGGGATGCTCCGCGTCACCGGGGATGACGCCGTCGCGCCACAGGTACCAGCCGGGGCGGTCAGCCTTGATCTGCGCGGTCGTCAGCCCCTCATAGCCGCCGTAATCCCACTCCTGGAGGTCCGGATCATGCTGGGCGCCCGGAAGCCCGGCCAGCTCGGCAGTGCACGTCGCCCGGCTAGCAGGGCTCGCGAACGCGGCGCATATCGGCCGGACGGCCAGCGCGGGCGCGAGCGCTGCCGCGCTGGTGATGCCCTTTTCGGTCAGCTGAACGTCGGTGCGGCCGGTGTGCTTGCCGGCCGCACTCCACTCGGTCTCGCCGTGCCTGACCAGGATCAGCTCTCCCATGGGCCCCTATCATCGCGGGCCAGGAACGGCCGCCACCTGGCGGCTCTCGCCTAACTGGTGGTTCAAGTTTTGCCGCGGATAACTGACGCGGACGTCAGTTATCCGGGTAGCCTTCAATCCTCAGGCCGTTTCGCGCCCGGTCGGCGGTTAGCAGCCTGTCACGTTCCCCGCGAGATAGGCCCTCATGCGCGCGTCCGCTCGTACCGCACCACCCGTTTCTTACCTGAAACCCTGGGTCGAAGGTGAGATCGACAGCGAGGCTGGACGTAGCGGCCCGGCCCGGCGACGCGGTGGCCGTTGCCGGCGGCCCCTCGTCGAGCGCATCGCCGGATGGAGTGCCAGGCACCGCGCGGCGGCCATCCTCGGCTGGCTCGGATTCCTGTTGGCGGCCTTCATCTCGGGGCAATTCGTAACCGGCGCCAGCGTGCAGCAATACGATCCAGGCCAGGCGGGGAAGGCAGAGCAGATTCTGCACCGGCTGAACGTGACGACCGCGCCGGTCGAGAGCGTGCTCATCGCGGCAGCGGGCCGGACTGTCGCCGATGACCCGCAGATACGCCAGGCTGCCGGTCAGGTGGTAGCGGCCCTGGGGCGCCTGCCGCGCGCCGCGATGGATCTCCGGTCCCCGCTCGGGCGGGCCGGCCGGTCGCTGATATCGGCGAATGGCGCCGCAGCCCTGGTGACCTTCGAGGTCGCGGGCCCGCATGCCGCCGCGGATGCCACGGTGGTCGCCGACCTCGCCGCGGTGGCCGGGGTCCAGTCGCGATTCCCGCACCTGGCGGTGCAGGAGGCGGGCGGAGCCAGCACTGACCGGGCCGGGAACGCCATGCTCGCCCAGGATTTCCGGCGCGCGGAAGTTACCTCGGTGCCGATCACCCTGATCTTGCTGCTGGTCGTCTTCGGTGCGCTGATCGCGGCGGCAATCCCCGTGCTACTGGCCGGAAGCGCGGTCGCGGCCACGGTCTGGCTGCTGGCAGTTCCAGGCCACTGGCTGCCGGTCGACGCGGGCACATCCGAGATCGTGCTCGTCATCGGGATGGCCGTCGGAGTCGACTACTCACTGTTCTACCTGCGCAGGGAACGCGAGGAACGGGCGGCCGGCCGGACGCCGCTGGAGGCGATCAGGATCGCCGCTGCGACGTCGGGCCGCGCCGTGGTCGTGTCCGGCCTGACGGTCATGATCTCGCTGGCCGGCCTGTTCCTCACCGGTATTGATATTTTCACCGGGATCTCCTTTGGCACCATCATGGTCATCGGCGTAGCGGTGCTCGGCTCGCTGACCGTGCTGCCTGCCGTGCTCGCCTGGCTTGGCCCGTGGGCGGATCGTGGCCGGATTCCGCTGGTCGGCCGTAACCGCCGGGCCGCCAGACCCTCCCGGTTCTGGACCGGACTGGTGATCCGGGTAGTCAGGAGACCGTTGCTCTGGGGCGGGATCGCCGCCGTGGCGATGCTCGCGCTTGCCGTGCCCGCGTTCGGGATGCGTCTCGGCAACCCGTGGGTTGATCTGCCATCGAGCCTGCCTACCGTGCATGCCCTTGACGAGATCCAGCACGACTTTCCCAGCCGCCCGGCGCCCGCCGAGGTGGTAGTAACTGGCGCAGATCTGACCGGGCCCGCCATGCGGCGGTCGGTCGCCGCGCTCCAGGCCAGGGCGTCGGGCAAGGGCGCGATCCAGGGGCCCATCACGGCAGCCACGGCGGCCGGCGGGCGGGCGCTGATAGTCCAGGTGCCGCTGGCCGGCAACGGCACCGGCCCGGTATCCAACGCCGCGCTGCTCGACCTGCGCAATCGGGTCCTGCCCGCCACCATCGGGCGGGTCAGCGGGACAAGCTATGCGGTGACCGGGGACACCGCCTCGAGCTTCGACTTCAAGGCGATGCTGCACAAGCGAACGCCGATCGTCCTGCTGGCGGTCACGCTGCTCGCTGTCTGCATACTGCTGATCGCTTTCGGCAGCGTCGTCATCCCGCTGATCTCGATTGCGCTCAATTTCCTTTCGGTGGGTGCCGCCTGCGGTATCATCACCTTCATCTTCCAGGATGGCCATCTGCAGGGGCTGCTCGGTTTCGCCGCCTACGGCGGGATCATCCCGTGGATACCGTTGTTCATGTTCGTGCTGCTGTTCGGGCTGAGCATGGACTATCACGTCTTCGTGCTGAGCCGGATCCACGAGCTCCGAAAAGGCGGGGCGAGCAACCCCGAAGCTGTCATCGGCGGGATCGCCCGCACAGCCGGCGTGGTGACCAGCGCGGCAGTGGTCATGGCGGCGGTATTCTCAGTCTTCGGGACGCTCTCCATGATCGATCTCAAGATGCTCGGCGTTGGCCTGGCTTCGGCGATCCTGATCGATGCGACAGTGGTACGCGGCATCCTGCTGCCAGCCTGCATGATCGCGCTGGGGGACCACAGCTGGTACCTGCCACGCTGGCTGGGCTGGCTGCCCAGCGCCCAGGTGCCAGCCGGTCATCAGGTGCCAGCCGGTCATGCGGCCCCGCGCGAGGTAGCGGCGGGGCGCAAGGCGGACCGGGTCGCGGTGGCGGTGCCGGTGCCGGTGGCGCAGCCGGTTGCCGTGGCGGGGGAGGCGCCGGACCGGGTCGCGGTGGCGGTGCCGGCGGCGCAGCCGGTTGCCGGCCTTCCCTGGGTGAGCGCCTCAGGTGAAGCCGCGGTGCGGCAAGTGCTGCGGTCGGCGACGCCGGTCCCTCCCGGGGCTGTCGCTCCGCTGTCCTGACGGGGTTACGGCAGCGTCAGGATCTCAAAGCCGTCCGAGGTGACGACAAGGGTGTGCTCAAACTGGGCGGTGCGCTTGTGGTCCCTAGTGACGGCAGTCCAGCCATCGGGCCAGATGTCGTAGGTAATGGTGCCCAGCGTCAGCATCGGCTCAACGGTGAAGGTCATCCCGGGCTCCATGATCACTGTCACGTCCGGGTCATCGAAATGGGGCACAATCAGTCCAGAGTGAAACGTCGTGCCGATGCCGTGTCCGGTGAAATCGCGGACCACTCCGTAGTTGAACCGGCGCGCGTACGACTCGATGACGCGGCCGATCGCATTCAGCGGGCGGCCTGGCGCCACCGTACGGATGCCGCGCATCATCGCCTCCCTGGTTCGCTCGACCAGGAGCCTGGACTCCTCGTCAACAGCTCCAGCCAGGAAGGTCGCGTTCGTGTCGCCATGGACCCCGCCGATAAAGGCGGTGATGTCCACGTTGACAATGTCGCCGTCGGCGATCACCGTGTCGTCCGGGATCCCGTGGCAGATCACCTCGTTGAGCGAGGTGCAGAGGGACTTGGGATAGCCGCGGTAGCCGAGGGTGCTTGGATAGGCGCCGTGGTCACAGAGGAACTCGTGCCCCACCCGGTCAAGCTCGTCCGTGGTGACCCCGGGCGCGACGTGCCTGCCCACCTCCGCCAGCGCCTGGGCGGCGACGCGCCCCGCGATCCGCATTCGTTCGATTGTCGCGGCATCCTTGACGTCGGGTTCGCCTATTTTCGGATACTTCTTGCCGACATACTCGGGGGCCGCGATCGTTGCAGGAACCTGCCGCATCGGGGACACCCGGCCGGGCTGGAGCGTGGTCGCCATGATCTGGGAGTCTAGTTGCCATGGAAGGTGAGCATCGCTGGTGGTTCTGCCTGAAGCACAACACTGTCGAGCCGGATGCCGGGTGCCGGGCCAAGGAACGGCTCGGCCCGTATCCAACCCGGGAGGAGGCGGCCGCCGCTCTTGAGACGGCCAAGCGGCGGAACGAGGAATGGGACGCCGCGGACGGCGATTAGCCGGGCCATCAGTGATCGTGACGGCTTCGCCGCGCTATGTGTGGAAAAGTGGTCGCGATCACCCGGCTGGGCGTGCTTGCGCGGCGGCCGTTGCGGGGGCGCGGCGGTGCTGCGGCCCGAGCCTGCCCGGGTATCGTAAGGCGGAGCGGTCCTTCGGGGCCGAAAGGGGCGTGCGGGTGACTGAGCATCATCCCGACAGCGGGCTGCCGGCGGCAGCCGAGTCCCGCTTGGCCGAGATCCGCCGCAGCGGCACCTGGGGATCGGCGCTGTCGGCCGACGAGTTCACCGCGATCCGCAGTGTCGGCTTCGAGCCGGTCGGCCAGGTGCTCGGCGCCGCCGTCTACAACATCGGCTATACCGGGGGGTTCAGCTGCCCGGGTGCCTGGGCCGGGTACGGAGGTTACGCCGGGCCGTACCGGAGCGTGACCTCGGTGTCGGGAGCGGGCGGGATGGGCTCGTTCGCTCCCATGGTCCAGACGCTCTACGAGGCCCGCCGCAGGGCGATCGGGCGGATGTCGGCGGAATGCGCAGAACTCGGCGGCCACGGCATCGTCGGCGTCTCCCTTACGATCGGCGCGTTCCCTGCGGGCGGCCTCGAATTCAAGGCCATAGGCACCGCGGTGCGGGCACCTGGCGGGGTCCGGCTCAAGCAGCCGTTCACCTCCGACCTCTCCGGCCAGGACTTCGCCAAGCTGATCATGGCGGGCTGGGCCCCGGCCGGGCTGGTGCTAGGGATCTCGGTCGGGGCCCGTCACGATGACTGGCTGACAGTGACCCAGACAAGCTGGGGCTCGGGGAGCGCCGAAGTCAGCGGCTACACCGATCTCGTCCACCAGGCCAGGCACGACGCCCGGATCCAGCTAGAGAAGGACGTGACCAGGCTCGGCGCTGACGGGGTCGTCGTTACCAGCATCGACACGAGGATCCGCGAGCGGGAGTGCACCATGCAGGAGCACCGGAAAGATCACATCGTGGAGGTCACCATCATCGGCACGGCCACTGCGCAGTTCGCCCGATCGGCGCGGCCGGCGCATGGTTCGAGCCTGGCGATCCTCTCGCTGGACCCGCAGCGCCGCCAGGCGGCGCGGGTGCGGCTTGGCCCCTGATCGCCGCCGGACCCGGGATGTCCACGGACCAGGCGGCGGACGGCGGCCACGGACTAACGGCCATCGGATTAACGGCAGCCAAGGAGCGCAATGACTGACCAGCAGAGCACCGATCTCGGGTTGCAGGGAGTACCGCAGGACGCGATGCGGCGTCTCGCGGAGCTGCGTCCCGGACGTCCCGGCGCGATCTTCACGTCGGATCTGTCGGTCAATGAGTTCCTCCTGGTACGGGAGGTCGGCTTCCGCCCGCTCGGCCTGGTACTTGGCAGCTCGATCTACCATGTCGGGCTGCAGGTCGGGCGCTGGGGCAAGAACCAGGAACTCGATGTCCTTTCGCAGGCCATGTACCACGCCCGGGAGCTCGCGATGAGCCGGATGGAGGCCGAGGCGCATGAGCTGGGCGCGGACGGCATCGTCGGCGTCCGGCTCGATGTGGAGATGAAGGAGTTCGGCAACGACATCGCCGAGTTCATCGCCATCGGTACTGCCGTCCACGCCGAGGAGAACGCGGGCGGCGGCGGGGTGAAGGACTGGCGCAACAACAAGAAGCTGCCGTTCACGTCGGATTTGTCCGGCCAGGACTTCTGGACTTTGATCCGCGCAGGCTACGCGCCGCTCGGCATGGTGATGGGGTCATGCGTCTACCACATCGCCCACCAGCGGCTCGGCGGGAAGCTCGGGAATATCGGCCGTAACGTCGAGCTCGAGCAGTTCACCCAGGCTCTGTATGACGCGCGCGAGCTTGCCATGACCCGGATGCAGGCCGAAGCCGAGGAACTGCACGCCGAGGGCATCGTCGGGGTGCAGCTCCGCCAGCACAGCCATACCTGGGGCTCGCACACCACCGAGTTCTTCGCGATCGGCACGGCCGTCCGGCCGCTTCGCGAGGACCATGTCATCGAGCGTCCCACCATGGTGCTGAGCCTCGACTCCTGAGCACGGGCCGCTCACCCGGGCACTGATCGCTGGCTACGGGGGCGGCGTGCCGCTTACCGCGTCGAGGAGCCGGGCGAGCCGTCCCCTGAAGCTGCCCGCGGGGCGCTCCGACTGCGCCGACTCGCCCGCCGCCAGACTGACGAGGTGCTGCGCGGCGTCAAAGGAGAATGGCGCGAGCTCAGGCGAGATCGCGAGCGACTCGTGCGCCATCTCGTCGAGTGCCGGGTCATCCTGGTCGAGGGCCAGGATGGTGGCACCGAGCCGCCGGGCGTCGTGCACCCGCTCGAGCAGCGGCACTGGTGCCGCATCCGGACTGACCACAAGGAGCGTCTCACCGCGCCTCGCGGCTTCCACGCGGGCCAGCCCGACGCTGAGGTGCGGCGGCGCCCCCGGCGGCGGCTCCCATCTGACCAGGGTCGGCGCGAGCCCGGGAAGGTCGGCCAGGCGGCTCTCCTGCTCGAGGTGCGCGGTCAGGTGCCACGGCTCGTCGTCCGGGGTGCCCACGACAAGCAGGCCACCAGGCGTTCGTGCCGACCCCCGTAGCGCTCGCGCAAAGGACCGGGTTCGTTCCAGCCATCTGTTCGGGCCGAGTAGCTCGCGCAAGACAGCCACCTGGTCGGCGTCCACCCTTCCATGGTGCCCGACTGCCCAGCGCAGCGCAGCTAGACGGTGACGGCCCGGCTACGCCATGCTGCCGCGAAGCGCCGGGGGGCCCGAGGATCATGGTGTCGGCTTGCGATCTGGCAGGATCGTCGGCATGGCCGCCATCCAGGAAACGCCTAATCCCGAAGTTGCCGCCGCCCGGGATGCGGCTGAGGCCGCGGCAGCGATGGTTCCGGGCGCAGCTGAGCACCCGGCAGTGGCCGCTGATAGCGATGAGCCCGCCGTCGCGGCGGCGGGCTTGATCGTGGGCGTTCTCGGCGGCACCGGCGACCAGGGCCGGGGCCTGGCCCGCAGGCTGGGCCTGGCCGGGAACAGAGTGATCATCGGATCGCGTAATCCGGCGCGCGCCATCGCCGCCGCAGCCAGCGTCGGCTCGCCGCCGCACATCACCGGGGCATCGAACGAGGACGCCGCCCGCGCCGCTGACGTGGTGATCGCCGCGATTCCCTGGGAGGGTCACCGAGATTTGCTCGCGCAACTTGCGGAGGTCCTGGCGGGCAAGATCGTCATCGACTGCGTGAACCCGCTGGCCTTCGACTCCCGGGGCGCGTACTCGATCCGCGTCGAAGAGGGCAGCGCCGCACAGCAGGCAGCCCAGGTGCTGCCGGGCTGCACGGTCGTCGGCGCGTTTCATCACGTGTCCGCGACGCTGCTGCTTGACCCCGGCGTCGCCGAGGTGGACCTGGACATCATGGTCCTCGGTGATGACCGGCACGCGACCGATCTGGTCCAGGCGCTGGCCGAGCGCATCCCCGGGGCCCGGGGGGTCTACGCGGGCCGGTTGCGCAACTGTGCGCAGATCGAGGCGCTGACCGCCAACCTGGTGTCAATCAACCGTCGCTACAAAGCGCACGCCGGCCTGCGCATCACCGACATCTAGGCGGCTTACCTCAGTCTGTCGGTGCTTACCTGAGTCTGCCTGTCCTGCTAGCAGGCCCGCCGTGTCCGGACTGCGCGCCGGTCCGAACTGCTTGTACCGGATTTGTCGATGCAGCTAGGGCTGAATGCCCGATATGTTCCCACCAAATCCGGTACAGGCGTCCCGCGCATCACTTATGCCCGAGCATTACGTATACCCGCGCATAAGTTGTAGGAGAACTCCTCGCTGGGGAAGCTGCCCGACACTACGTCCGCCGCGAACGACTGCGCTGCTGTGCGCAGCACTCCGCCGACGTCCGCATACCGCTTGACGAACTTCGCGGTCCGCGGCGACAGGCCGGCCATGTCCTGCCAAACCAGGACCTGGGCGTCACAGGCCGCCCCGGCGCCGATCCCGATCGTCGGGATCGAGAGGGAGGCGGTGACCCGGGCGGCAAGCTCCGCGGGCACGGCTTCGAGCACAACCGAGAACGCGCCTGCCGCCTGCAGCGCCTTTGCGTCGTGCAGCAGCCGGTCGCCGTCCTCGCCGCGGCCCTGAACCCGGTAGCCGCCGAACGCGTTGACCGACTGCGGGGTCAGCCCGAGATGAGCCATCACCGGGATCCCGGCCGCCACGAGGTCCTCCACCTGCCTGATGACTCGGTAGCCGCCCTCAAGCTTGACCGCGTGCGCGCCGGCTTCTTTCAGGAACCTGGTGGCGGTGGCCAGCGCCGCCTCTGGCGAGGCCTGGTAAGAGCCAAACGGCAGATCGGCGACGACCATGGCACGACTGCTGCCGCGGACCACCGCCGCGGTGAGCTGGATCAGGTCGTCGACGGTTACCGGGATCGTCGTGTCGTGGCCGTAGACGACCATCGCGGCGGAGTCGCCCACGAGCAGTACGGGGATCCCGGCATCGTCGAAGATCCTCGCCGTCAGCGCGTCATAGGCGGTGAGCATCGGCCATTTCTCGCCGCGCGCTTTGGCAGCGGCGATGTCGCGGACAGTAACGCGATGCCCGCCGCGGCCGCCGTAGAGCGGCTCTGCCGCTTTAGTCCGGGCGCTGGCCGGGACCTGTTCCGCCGCCGGTTCCGCTGCCGTGGTCCGCGCAGTTGTCGCGGCCTGGGCATGATGATCATGGTGTGACGTCATAGCCAGCCTCCATGTCTCGAGGCGCCCGTGCGGCGTCCCCGGACATTTCGATAATGACATGCCTAACCCGGCGCGGATACTGACCTTGGTCCCGAAGGTGGCGGCCGATTTCCACAATATGATACGATTACGTATCGTATCGTTAATGACCTTTCTTCGATGCCTGCTGTGCGGCGGGCCTCAGCGCTATAGCGCCGCCGCGAGGTGATGGCTTCCCGGCACGCGCGAAGGACACCATGGATCCGCAGACCACTTACCGGCGCAGATGGCTCATCCTCGGCGTCCTGATCATCAGCCTGGTGGCGATAGTCCTCGACAACACAGTGCTGAACATCGCCCTCAAGACGATCTCCGAGCCCAAGCCAAGGGGCGGCCTTGGCGCGAGCCAGAGCCAGCTTGAGTGGGCGATCAACTCCTACACGCTCGTGTTCGCCGGGCTCCTGTTCACCTTCGGCGTCATCGGTGACCGGATCGGCCGCAAGCGCATGCTGATGATCGGTATGGCGATGTTCGGCATCGCCTCGCTGGCTTCCTCCTACGCGCATTCTCCCGATCAGCTCATCTTGGCGCGGGCCGCGATGGGCTTCGGCGGCGCCGCTGTCATGCCGCAGACGCTGTCCATCATCACCAACGTGTTCGATCCGAGGGAACGCGCGCGCGCCATCGGCATCTGGGCGGCCGCCGTCGGGGTGGCGATCGCCATCGGCCCGATCGCCGGCGGATTGCTGCTCACGCACTTCTGGTGGGGATCGGTCTTCCTGATCAACGTGCCGCTGACCGCTTTCGGCGTGGCCGCGATCATGCTGATCGTCCCGGAGTCCAAGAGCCCGAATCCGGGAAAGATCGACTATCTCGGCGTGCTGCTGTCGATCGCCGGCCTCGTCCTGGTCGTCTACGGGATCATCCAGGGCGGCGACAGCGGCTCGTGGATCCGCGGTGACGTGCTGGTGCCGGTCGCTGGCGGGCTGGCCGTACTGGTGGGTTTCGGCTGGTACGAGAGCCGGATCGAGAACCCGTCGCTCGATGTGCGGCTGTTCCGTGATCCGCGGCTGTCGTCCGCTGCCGCCGCGATCGCGCTGGTGTTCTTCGCGATGGCGGGGGTGTACTTCTTCATCAGCTTCTACATGCAGGACGTGCGCGCTTACAGTCCGCTGCACGCCGGCCTGCTGACCATCCCGCTCGCTGCCGGCCAGCTGATCGCCTCCACGCGGAGCGCCGGACTGGTCAAGCGGTTCGGCCCGAAGGTCGTCTGCACGACCGGGGTGCTGATAGTCGCGTCCGCGCTCGTCGGCTACCACTTCCTTGGCACGACCACCCCGATCTGGATACTCGAGGTGATCTTCTTCGCCCAGGGCGCCGGGATGGGCAGCGTCATGCCGCCCGCGACCGAAGCCGTGATGTCGGTGGTACCAAGGGACCGCAGCGGAGCGGGATCGGCCATCACCAATACCTCCAGGCAGGTTGCTGTGGCACTCGGCGTCGCCGTGCTCGGCTCGGTTCTGGCCCAGGCGTATCGCGGCCAGCTCGCACCGCAGCTCACCACGCTGACGCCTGCCGCCCGCACCGCCGCCACCGCATCGATCGCGCAGACTCAGGCGATCGCGCAGCAGCTCGGCCCGGCGGGGCACGGCCTGCTGATCGCGGCGAACGCCGCATTCGTGCACGCCATGCACGTGACGTCGCTGATCTCGGTGATCATCGCGGTCCTCGGGGCCGCCGCGATCGCGGCCTGGATGCCAGGCCGGCCGTCAGCGCGCGGAGCCGAAACTGCTCAGGTGCCCTTGGGCGCGGTCGACAGCCCCGGCACCGCCCAGGGCGCGCCAGTGCCTGTTCCAGTGCCTGTTCCAGTCCCGGTCAGTAGCATCGATGGCGGGCTCGATGACGCGGCGAAGTAGTGTCGCTGCTGGCGGCCGGCAGTTGGCCGCGGCCGGGTGCGAGCAGGCCGACCTGGAGCAGGCCGACCGGGAGCAGGCCGCCGAGCTGGAGCAGGCCGCCGACCGGGAGCAGGCCGACCGGGAGCAGGCCGCCGAGCTAGAGCACGCCGCTGGGCCCCAGCAGGCTGGCGGGGGCGAGCAAGCTGCCAGGGGCGAGCTGGCTGCCAGGGGCGAGCGGGCTGGCGGGGGCGAGCGGGCTGGCGGGGGCGAGCGGGCCGCCGACCGGCGGCGGCCGGGTCGGCCGCGCAGTGCGGAAGCCGACCGGGCGATCATTGACGCAGCGCTGAGCCTGTTCGCCGAGTCGGGCCCGGACGGACTGTGCATCGAGAAGGTCGCCGCCCGCGCTGGCGTGGGCAAGGCCACGATTTACCGGCGCTGGCCGGGCAAGGAGGATCTCCTTCTCGACGCGCTTGCGGCGCTGCGGGTACCGCTGCCGCGGCCAACGGGCAAATCTGTCCGCGGCGACCTCATCGCGCTGCTTGAGGCCATGTGCGGGGAGGCAGCCGATCCCAGGCGGGCACGGCAGTTCGCGCTGCTGCAGGGCGAGGGAGCGAAATACCCGCGGGTGATGGCGCGGTACACCTCGACTGTCGTCGAGCCGCGCCGCGAGGTGGTCAGGTCGGTGCTGCGGCGCGGCATCGGGACCGGCGAGCTTCGCGAGAACATTGACGTCGAGGCGGCGCTGTTCATGCTGAGCGGTGCGGTCCTGGTCCGTACCAGGAGCGGATCGGAGCAGATCGAGGATGGCTTCGCCCGGCGCGTGGTCGATGAGCTGCTACGCGGCCTCGCATCCCGATGACCCCCGCGGGACGCCAGCGGGCCCGGGAGGGGTGACGGCCAGGGGGCCGGTTCGGGCTCGGTATCGTCTGCGGCGGAAGGCAGGGATCAGTGAGCCGGGGGGCCCAGGGAGTGACGATGCGACTAACCAAGCTCAGGCATTCATGCGTCCGGCTGGAGAAGGACGGCGCGGCGCTGGTGATCGATCCCGGCGTCTTCAGCGGGCCGGATGCGCTAGCCGTCGCGAACGCGGTCCTGATCACTCACGAGCACGTTGATCACGTGGACGACGAGATCCTCCGGACGGCGATGACCGGCAACCCGGCGCTCGAGGTGTGGACCAACGCCGCGGTGGCCAGCCAGTATGCCGACTTCGGCGGACGGGTGCACACGGTCGCCCACGGCGACGTCTTCCAGGCGGCCGGATTCGACGTGCACGTCTACGGCCGGGACCATGCGCAGATCCACCGGGACATCCCGATCGTTGCGAACACCGGGTTCGCGGTCGACGGCCAGGTCTTCCATCCGGGCGACGCACTCACTGTGCCGGAGGAGCCGGTGGCGACCCTGCTGCTGCCCGCCAATGCACCCTGGCTCAAGGTGTCCGAGATGATCGACTACGGCCGCGCGGTCGACCCGCAGCGCGGCTACGCGATCCACGACGGGCTCCTGAACGCGAACGGGCTCGGGCTGATGGAGCGCCTCATGACGCTAGCCGCCGGGCCGTCCGGCGGCACGTTCAGCCGCCTGGAGCCCGGTACCAGCGTCGAGCTCTAGGCCGGGCGCCGCGGCCGGCAGATCCAGGCGGCGGCTTGATAAGGGCTACGACCAGCAACCCTCGGACTAGTCGGCGAACCGGAGCGGCTCGCGCCAGCGGCTGGTGATCGGCAGGCGGCGGTCCCGGCCGAAGTTCTTCGCGCTGATCTTCGGGCCAGGCGGGTACTGCCTTCGCTTGTACTCCGCCCGGTCCACCATCCTGATCACCCGCTCGACCAGGACCGGGTCATGGCCGGCGGCGACTAGCGCAGCGACGCCCATGTCCTTCTCGACGTAGTCGTCGAGCAGCGCGTCGAGGACCGGGTAGTCGGGCAGCGAGTCGCTGTCCAGCTGGCCGGGCGCGAGCTCGGCGCTGGGTGGCTTGGTAATCGAGTTCCCCGGGATCGGCGGGATCTCGCCCCGATCCTTGGACTGCTGGTTACGCCAGCGGGCCAGCTCCCAGACCAGCGTCTTGGGCACGTCCTTGATCGGGCCGTACCCGCCAGCCGAATCGCCGTAGAGCGTCGAGTAACCCGTGGCCAGCTCGCTCTTGTTGCCGGTGGTCAGCACCAGGTGGCCCTCGGCGTTGGACAGCCCCATCAGGATCACGCCGCGGATCCTGGATTGCAGGTTCTCCTCGGCCAGGCCGTGCAGGCTGAGCTCGGAGTCGTAGGCGTCGACTATGGCCCGGACCGGCACCGTCCTGGCGTGCAGGCCCTGCCGCTTGACCAGATCCTCGGCGTCGCCGATCGAATGATCCGATGAGTAGCGGCTCGGCATCAGGACCACGTGGACCCGATCGGGTCCGATGGCGTCGGCGGCGATGGTCGCGGTCAGCGCGGAGTCGATCCCGCCGGACAGGCCGAGGATGACCGAGGCGAAGCCGTTCTTGCGCACGTAGTCCCGGACGCCGGTCACCAGAGCTGCGTAGACCTCGGCGAATTCGGCCAGCCGCGGCCAGAACGGCCCCGGCTCCGCGTCTCCCGCGCTGGTGGGTGGTGAGTATGTGGTGGGTGGTGAGTATGTGGTGGGTGGTGAGTATGTGGTCGGTGGGGAGGCTGCCGTGAGTGACGGTGCCGCGGTGAGCGCTGAGGCGGCGGCTGGCGGCGGGGCTGCGGCGGGCGGCTGGGCGGCGCGTGCCGGGACGGGGATCGGCCGGAGGGCCAGCCGCTGGATAGTGATGACCGTGCCGTCTTTCGCGTCCACCGGGGTGCCGCCGGTAGCGGGCACGGCCGGGTTGGCTGCGGGCAAGCCGAGATCGGTGACGATGAGCGCCTCGTCGAACTGCGGACCGCGGGCCAGCAGGGCGCCGGAGGCGTCGACGATGATCGAATCGCCGTCGAAGACCAGCTCATCCTGGCCGCCCACCATGTTCACGTAGGCGAGCACCGCGCCCGCCTCGCGGGCCCGCCGCTGGCAGAGCTCGAACCGGGTATCGTCCTTGCCCCGCTCGTACGGGGACGCGTTGGGCACGACGAGCAGCCCGGCGCCGGCCTCGCGGGTGACCGCGACCGGGCCGCCGCCCTGCCAGAGGTCCTCGCAGATCGCGATCGCGACATCCACGGCCTCCCGGTCGGCCAGCGGTAGCCGGAACACCGGCAGGCTGTCACCAGGGACGAAATATCGGTATTCGTCGAATACGCCGTAATTCGGCAGGTGGTGCTTGGCAGAGGTGACGGCGACTTCTCCGCCGTGCAGCAGCGCCGCGGCGTCCAGGGGCGCCCCGGCGGGCAGCCCGAGGCGCGGCCGCAGCCCGGTCCGCCGGTCCAGGTAGCCAGTCACGACTGCAATCCCGCCAAGGCCGGCAGCGGCCAGCCGCCTGGCCGTCTCGTGCAGCGTGCTGACCGATGCCTCGACAAACGATGAGCGCAGCGCGAGGTCCTCGACGGGATAGCCGGTCAGCATCATCTCGGGGAACACCACCAGGCCTGCGCCTTGCTCGGCCGCGCGCCTGGTCCAGCTCACGATCTGCTCAGCGTTGCCGGCCAGATCTCCTACGGTGGCATTCACCTGGGCGAGCGCGATCCGCATGGTGGGCACGTTTCCAGCTTAGGGGCCCGTTAAAGGATCAAGCATGCCGCCGCCACGCCCGCGTAACGTGCAGGAAACACTGACCGGGCAGAATGTCGGGGTGGACAGGCAGGAAGAATTCGTGCTGCGCACGCTCGAGGAGCGTGACATCCGTTTTGTCCGGTTGTGGTTTACGGATGTCCTCGGCTACCTCAAGTCGGTGGCAGTCGCCCCGGCTGAGCTTGAGGGCGCATTCGCGGAGGGCATCGGGTTCGACGGCTCGGCCATCGAGGGGTTCGCCAGGGTCTACGAGGCGGACATGATCGCTAAGCCGGACCCGTCGACCTTCCAGGTAATGCCGCTTCGCGCCGACGCCGCCGGGGTGGGCCGGATGTTCTGCGACATCCTGATGCCCGACGGATCTCCGTCCTATGCCGATCCGCGCCACGTGCTCAAACGCGCCCTGGCCCGCGCTTCCGCGCTCGGCTTCAGTTTCTACACTCACCCCGAGATCGAGTTCTTCCTGCTCAAGGAGAGGCCAGAGCCTGGAGTCAAGCCGCAGCCGATCGACTCGGGCGGCTATTTCGACCACACGCCGCACACCATCGCGCATGACTTCAGGCGCAACGCGATCGTGATGCTCGAACGGATGGGCATCTCGGTGGAGTTCAGCCATCATGAGGGCGCTCCCGGGCAGCAGGAGATCGACCTGCGCTACGCCGACGCGCTCAGCACGGCGGACAACATCATGTCGTTCCGGCTTGCCATGAAGGAGGTCGCGCTTGACCAAGGCGTTTACGCGACGTTCATGCCCAAGCCGTTCACTGAATACCCTGGCTCGGGGATGCACACCCACATGTCCCTGTTCGAGGGTGACCGGAACGTGTTCCACGAGCCAGGCGCGCAGTTCCAGCTGTCCAAGCTCGGCCGGGCATTCATTGCCGGGCTGCTCAGGCACGCGGCCGAGATCACCGCGGTGTGCAACCAGTGGGTGAATTCCTACAAGCGGCTGTGGGGCGGGACCGAGCGGATCGCGGGCGCGGGGGGAGAGGCGCCGGCCTACATCTGCTGGGGGCACAACAACCGGTCGGCCCTGATCAGGGTGCCGATGTACAAGCCGCAGAAGGGGAACGCGACCAGGATCGAGTTCCGGTCCATCGACCCGGCCTGCAATCCTTACCTGGCGTTCGCCTTGATCCTCGCGGCCGGACTGCAGGGCATCGAGGCCGACTATGAGCTGCCGCCCGGTGCCGAGGACGATGTCTGGGCGCTGACCAGCGCCGAGCGCCGGGCGCTTGGCATCGAGCCGCTGCCGCAGAACCTGTCAGACGCGTGCAACGTTATGCAGCGCAGTGAACTGGTCGCGGAGACGCTCGGCGAGCATGTCTTCGACTTCTTCCTGCGGAACAAGCGCGAGGAATGGCAGGACTACCGCCGCCAGGTCACCGAGTTCGAGCTGGACCGCCATCTGAACGTGCTCTGACCGCTCCCGGTGCGGGCGTTGTGCCGGCTGCGGGACGACTTCTACGCTGACGGACATGTCATTCCATTTCGGCCACGGAGGCTCGCGCCGGTGACGGCGGCCCGCGCTGGTGACGGCGGCGGTGGCCGGTGCACCCATGCCTCGCTACGGTGCTTGAGTGAGCATGTCGCGAGGGACGACGCTGGCCGGGCGGTTGGCAGTGCTGGGGTTCGCTGATACAGCACGGGCCGAGCGGGTGCTCACCGAGGATCTCCGGCTTGACGTCGGCGGCCGAGACGCTGGGCTCGTCGATGCGATCGCGAGCGGCGCCGATCCGGACCTGGCCCTCGCGTCCCTGGCCAGGCTGCCACTCGATGACGAGCTGCGTGACGCACTGCGCGTCGACGCCGGCCTGCGCAACCGGCTGATCGCCGTTCTCGGTGCCAGCGCGGCGCTCGGAGAGCATCTGGTCAGGCACCCCGACCACTGGCGCGTGCTGACCGGGCCCGGGGCACTCAGCCGCCCGACGGCTGCGGAGCTGCGAGCGGAACTGCTAGCGGCTGCTGGCGTTCGGGCGCAGGCCGACGGTGCCGCCTCGCGGCCGGCGGGTTACGGAGCGGCGGTGCAGGGGGCGGTGCAGGGGGCGGCGCAGCAGGGGGCGGCGCAGCAGGGGGCGGCGGGCCAGCCGGCGGCGGGTCCGCGCGGTTCGGCCGGGGCAGACGACGTCACGGCGCTGCGCGTCGGTTACCGGAGGCGGCTGCTGAACTTGGCGGCCATGGATCTCACCGGCGCGGTGTCGGTCGAGGAAGCGGCGGCCGAGCTTGCCGACCTCGCCGCCGCCGCGCTGGAGGCGGCTCTGGCCATCGCCAAGTCCCGACTGGACCAGGCAGCAGGCGCGTGCCGGATCGCGGTCGTGGCGATGGGCAAGTGCGGCGGCGGGGAGCTGAACTACGCCAGCGACGTGGATGTGATCTTCGTCGCGGCACCGGCCGGCGGGGCGACAGAAGGCACCGCGCTGCGGGCCGCGACGCAACTGGCCGCCGCGATGATCCAGGTCTGCTCGCAGCCTGCGGTGGAGGGCCCGCTGTTCCCCGTCGACCCGAACCTCCGCCCGGAGGGCCGCGACGGGCCGCTGGTGCGAACGCTGGCCAGCCATCGCGCTTACTATGAGCGCTGGGCGAAGACCTGGGAGTTCCAGGCCCTGCTCAAGGCGAGGCCGGTGGCTGGCGATGCTGACCTTGGCCGTGCCTACCTGCAGGCGCTCGCCCCGATGATCTGGCAGGCGGCGCAGCGCGAGAATTTCGTCGCTGACGTGCAGGCGATGCGGCGGCGGGTACTCGACAGCCTGCCTGCCGATCAGGCCGGCCGTGAGCTGAAGCTGGGCCCGGGCGGGCTGCGTGACATCGAGTTCGCGGTCCAGCTGCTCCAGCTCGTCCATGGCCGCACCGACGAGACGCTCCGCGTCCAGGGCACCCTTGATGCGCTGGCGGCGCTGGCCGCTGGCGGTTACGTGGGCAGGCAGGATGCGTCGAGCCTGGCCAGCGCCTACCGGTTCCTGCGCGGTGTCGAGCACCTGCTCCAGCTCTACCAGCTCAGGCGGACTCATACGCTGCCCGAGGACCCGGCGGTGCTACGCCGGGTCGGCCGCGCGATGCAGCTGGCGACGGGCATCGGTCAGCGCGCCGATCCGGCCGCCGAGCTGACCGCGCGGTGGCGCGAGCACGCCAGCCAGGCCAGGCAGCTGCACGAGAAGCTCTTCTACCGGCCACTGCTCGAAGCGGTCGCCAGGCTCCCGGGCGACGACGTCCGGCTGACCCCTGAAGCGGCCCGGGCCCGGCTTGAGGCACTCGGGTACGTTGACCCGGCGGGCGCCCTCAGGCACATCGGCGCGCTCACCTCAGGCGTCTCCCGCAAGACCGCTATCCAGCGCACGCTGCTGCCCGCGATGCTGGGCTGGTTCGCCGACGCGGCCCAGCCCGACGCCGGGCTGCTCGCGTTCCGTCAGGTCAGTGAGGCACTGGGGGAGTCCCCTTGGTACCTGAGACTGCTGCGGGATGACACCAGGGTGGCGCAGCGGATGGCCAGGCTGCTGGCGTCCAGCAGGTACGCCGCCGGCTTGCTGCTACGTGCTCCGGACGCGGTCGCGCTGCTGGCCGACGACACGCAGCTCGCCCCACGGCCGGCCGGGGCCCTCCGGGCTGAGGCTGCGGCCGCCGTGCGCAGGCATCCTGACGCTGCCGATGCGGTCGCCGCCACCCTGGCGCTGCGCCGCAGGGAACTACTACGCACCGCGGCTGCCGACGTACTGGGCCTCTCGGACATTGAGGAGACCGGCCAGTCGCTCAGTGCAGTCGCGATGGTGACTGTCGGAGCCGCGCTCGAAGCGGCGGCCAGGAAGGTCGAGCAGGAGACCGGGCCATTGCCCACCCGGATGGCGGTGCTGGCCATGGGCAGGTTCGGCGGCCACGAGATGAGCTACGCGAGCGACGCCGACGTCATGTTCTTGCACGATCCGCTGCCCGGAGCTGACGAGGAGAGCGCGACCAGGGCGGCCCATGCCATCGCCGAGGAGCTGCGCGCCCTGCTTGGCCGCCCCGGCCCCGATCCGGCGCTGCCCATCGACGCGGACCTGCGGCCGGAGGGACGGCAGGGGCCGCTGATCCGGACGCTGGCCTCTTATCTGGCCTACTACCGGCGCTGGTCGCTGCCCTGGGAGGCACAGGCGCTGCTGCGGGCCGAGCCTGTCGCCGGCGATCTGGCACTGGGCCGCGCCTTTATTGCCATCGCGGACGAGTTCCGCTATCCAGCCGGCGGGATGGCTGAGGCATCCATCCGGGAAATCAGGCGGCTCAAGGCCCGGATGGAGGCAGAACGCATGCCCAGGGGCGCCGACCCGGCACTCCAGTTGAAGCTGGGCCGTGGCGGCCTGGCGGACGTGGAATGGGTGGTGCAGCTGCTGCAACTCAAGCATGCGCACGCGGTTCCGGCGCTGCGGACCACGCGCACTCTCGGCGCGCTAGCGGCCGCCCGGGACGCGGGCCTGGTCAGCGCCGCCGACGAGCAGGTACTCCAGGCAGCCTGGCGGCTCGCCGCCCGGATCCGGAATGCGGTGGTGCTGGTCCGCGGCCGCGCGTCGGACATGGTGCCGTCGGCGCAGCCGGAGCTGACCGCGGTGGCACGGCTGCTCGGCTACCGGCCGGAGTGCGCGCAGGACCTGGTCCAGGACTACCGGCGCACGGCCAGGCGGGCCCGGGCCGTGATGGAGAGCCTGTTTTACGGCTGACCGGTGACCCGGCGTCATCCCGTCGAGCCCTGAGCGGTATCCCCGGCGAGAGCGCCTCGTCCTTCGGCACGTCTCATGACGTGAGCGTGACCGGCCGCCTTTCGCGGTAGCCGGCCAGCAGCTGGTCGCGCACCTCGGCGGGCAGCGGCTTGACCGCCTCCCGCATGGTCACGCCGGATGCCCGGGATACCCGCGGTGCGAGCCACTCCGCGACCAGCTGCGGCCTGCGCCTGCCCGTGTCGCGCAGGATCCAGCCAATGGCCTTGCGGATGAAGAACTCCTTCTCCGCCAGCATCAGGTCGGCGTACCGGCCGAACCGCTCGAAATCGCCATCGCCGCGGCGCAGCGGCTTCAGCAGCGCGAGCATGGCCGAGCGGCGCAGCCAGAAGTCATCATCGGTGGCCCAGCGGTCCAGCGTTGAGGTCAGCTCCGGATAGCGCTCCGTAAGGGCGCCCATCACATTGGCCGCGAGGCCGTCCACCAGCGCCCAGGTGCCCGCGGTGCGGAGCATCCGTTCCACCAGCACGCTGTCGCCGGCCCGCAGCAGGTGCGCGCTCGCCTCTAGCAGTTCCACGGCAGCCATCCGGCACTCGAACACGGGCCGGTCCCAGAGCGCCCCGGCGACAGCCACGAGATCATCGTGATCGAGCCCGGCTCGGTCCTTGCACCATCCCTTGACCGTGGCGCGGACGGCTGGCAAGCCAGTGCCGGCAAACTCCAGGTCACTTTTCAGGTAGGCCTTCTCCGTGACGGCGCGCTCCGCGGTCCCGAGCGCGCGCAGGGCGCGCTCGATGGCTGCGGCATCAGGCGATGGCATGCAGCCGCCGCATTCTGCCCCCGAAACGGAAGGCTGCGGCCCCGCCAGGGGCGCAACCCAGACGGGGCCGGATCCGATACAGGAAGGAATCGGTATCATCGCCGATGATACGGCCGCTATCCACCCATGTCACTGCCTTCCGCGCGGTATAACACGGCGTCGCCCCGTGACTGCTGAGACCGTACAACTGCCGGGGGCCTGCGCCCGGCGGCGGGGCCACCTGTCACGCCAGGGGCCACCTGTCACCGGGAGCAGGCCGGCCTCCCAGCCGTGCGACGCGCCGGGCTATACCTGGCCTTCACGCCGGGCACGCGCACGCCAACTACCGGCACGGCCGCCGGGCCGGGCACCCCAGGCTTCAGAACCCCGGATCGTCCCCCGGGCGTCCCGAAGGCCCCGCCGTAGGCTCCTGAGGCCAGGAGGGCCTCGAAGGGCCAGAAGGGCCAGAAGGGCCAGAAGGGCCCGACGGGCCAGAAGGCCCCGAAGCACCAGAAGAACCCGGAGGCGGCGGCGGAGGCCCCGGCTTCGGCGGGAAGATTAGGGCGAGTATCTCCTGGTACATCTGCGTTGGATAAGGCACGGGCTGGACGTGGCTTAGTGCCTGGTCCTGCCCGGCGGACTCGACAATGAACTCGGCGTACCCGAGCATCCGGCCGAAGGTGGTCTGATGCAGCCTCATGTCGGTCACCTTCGCGAGCGGCATCATCCCGACTTCCGTGTCAAACAGGCTGGTGACCAGCATCAGCCGGTTCTCAGTGACGACGAAGTACCGCCGCCACCAGGTGAGGAGCCTCCAGCCCTGCCACAGGAACACCACGCCCCACAGGATCCAGATCACTGTCACGATCCCGCTATCGGCGGGTGGGGCTACCCCGGTCACGAAGCCTGCGACTATTAAGCTGAGCAGGATCACAAGCACCGGGCGGATGATGGCCACCGGATGCATCCGTACACTGAGGACCACGTTCTCAGTCGGCAAGAGGTACTCCCTGACCACCCGGGGGGGCAGGGCGGGAACACTTATAATCCGGTCGTACACAAGCTCACAGTAACCCGGCCGTGCGCAGCCGACGATCTTTAAAACAGTCAGCTTTTTCCTGCCCCTAACCGGCTCTGACAGGGCTTAACAGGGTAAGGCAGAGCTTACCCTCCCGTTATGGCCAGATATTCCGCGCCCGACCGCGACGAGTCAACGCGGACCGTCCTAGAGTCCGTGTTCGGTGCCCGGCCGTAACAGGACCAGAACAAGGACGGTGCGCGATGACATCGCCGCAGGTCGGACTACGTGCGAGGGCTACGCGTCGAAGTAGAGCTCGAACTCGTGCGGGTGCGGGCGCAGCCTGATCGGGTCGATCTCGTTGGAGCGCTTGTAGTCCAGCCAGGTCTGCACCAGGTCAGGCGTGAAGACGCCGCCCTCGAGCAGGTACTCGTGATCGGCCTCAAGGGTGTCGAGTACCTTGTCCAGGGAGCCTGGCACCTGCGGGATCGCCCGGGCCTCGTCCGGCGGGAGCTCGTAGAGGTCCTTGTCCACCGGCTCGGGCGGCTCGATCTTGTTCTTGATGCCGTCCAGGCCGGCCAGCAGCATGGCGGAGAACGCCAGGTAGGGGTTGCAGGACGGGTCGGGCACCCGGAACTCGATCCGCTTCGCCTTCGGGCTTGGCCCGGTGATCGGCACGCGCACGCAGGCCGACCTGTTGCGCTGTGAGTAGACCAGGTTCACCGGGGCCTCGAAGCCAGGAACCAGCCGGTGGTAGGAGTTCACCGTCGGGTTGGTGAACGCCAGCAGGGATGGCGCGTGCTTGAGCAGCCCGCCGATGTAGTAACGCGCGGTATCGGAGAGCCCGGCGTAGCCGACCTCGTCGTAGAAGAGCGGTGAGCCGTCCTTCCACAGGCTCTGATGGCAGTGCATGCCGGAACCGTTGTCACCGAAGATGGGCTTGGGCATGAATGTCACGGTTTTCCCCGCCGCCCTGGCCACGCTCTTGATCACGTACTTGTACAGCATCAGGTTGTCGGCCATCTTCAGCAGGCCGTCGAACCGCATGTTGATCTCTGCCTGCCCGGCGGTGCCGACCTCGTGGTGCTGCATCTCGACCGAGATACCGCAGTCGATGAGGGCCCTGACCATGTCGGCGCGGAGATCGGCAAAGTGGTCAGTCGGCGGGACAGGGAAGTAGCCGCCCTTGTAACGCGGCTTGTAAGCCAGGTTGCCGCCCGGCTCATCGAGGCCGGAGTTCCACGCGCCCTCGACCGAGTCGATGTAGTAGTACCCGGCCTGCGGCGAGGTCTCGAAGCGCGCGGAGTCGAAGATGTAGAACTCGGCTTCCGGGCCGAAGTAGGCGGTGTCGGCGACGCCGCTGCCGCGCAGGTAATCCTGCGCCTTGCGGGCGATGTTGCGGGGATCCCTGGTGTAGGGCTCACCGGTCAGCGGATCGTGCACGAAGAACGTCAGGTTAAGCGTCTTGCGAGTCCGGAACGGGTCCACCACGGCCGTCGTCGGGTCCGGCAACAGCAGCATGTCCGACTCATGAATCTCCTGGAACCCGCGGATCGACGAGCCATCGAACATCAGGCCGTCGGAGAAGACGCTCTCGCCAAATGACTCAACGGGGACTGTGAAGTGCTGCGTGGTTCCCGGCAGATCGCAGAACCTGACATCGACGAACTGCACGTGCTCGTCCCCGATGAACCGCAGGATCTCTTCGCCGTTGGTGAACATCCGGCCCTCCCTTGACTGACACTGACTGACACTGCCCGTAACTGTCCGCACTTGTCCGGTGCCTCTTGCTGACGCGATCCGAAGCTAGCTTCCGGCGGTTTCCGAGCCGTGTCCCCGATGTTTCGCGCACGTTAAGCCGGGACGGGGGCCACGAAATGCGGTCTTAACGGCTGCCGGGCGCTGGTCGCTCTCGTCGCGGCGCCCGGATACCTTAGGTTCGTGACTGACCGACGATGGACCGGGTCGTGGCTGTCGGGCGTGCGCTCGCCCGCGCAGGACAGCGAGTATCCGGGGCAGCATCTGGGGCTGCCCGAGACCGGCGCGGGCTCGGTGGCCGGAATCGGCAGGCGCTTCGGCGCGCTGATCATCGACTGGCTGCTGTGCACGGTGATTGCGCTGGCGGCGTTCGGCTCCCAGTACTGGACGATCGCTGTCTTCGCGGCCGAAGTCTGGGTGCTCACCGCGCTGACCGGGTTCACCATAGGCAAGCGGCTGCTCCGCATGCGGGTGATCAGGCTCGATGGCAAGCCGGTCGGCCTGATCTGGGCGTTCGTCCGCACCATCCTGCTGCTGGCCGTGGTCCCGGCCGTGGTCTTCGATGCCGATCTGCGCGGACTGCACGACAAGGCGGCCAATACGGTCGTCATCCGCATCTGAACCGCGGGGCGCTGGCCCGTCAGCGGAATCTCGGCTTCGGGGCCTTCGGCATCCTGCCGGTCTTCGGCAGCGGGCCCTTCGGCATCTGCAGCGACTGCGGCAGCGCCTTCAGGCGGTTGTTCAAGTCAATGACCGCGTCCGTCTTCAGGTTGCGCGGCAGTTTCATGATGTGCCGCTGTAGCTTGCGGATGGGCACCTGCCCGGCCTCGTCGCCGACCTGGATGTCATAGATGGGAACGTCGTAGGCGACCCTGGCGATCCGTTTCTTCTCAGCGGCCAGCATGCTCGGCAGCCTGGATGGCGAGCCCTCGCCGATCAGGACAACGCCGGGCCTGCCAACCGAGCGGTGCACCACATCCATGTTCCTGTTGGCCGAAATCGCCGGCGTGACGGTCCAGTTGCCGCGCATGCTCTGCAGGATGGCCGCGGCCGCGCCTGGCTGTCCGGCGATCGCCGAGTACTGCGCCGACTGGGCGAAGCGGCCAAAGACGATCATCGCGGCGGACAGGGCGATCAGGACGCCCACCGGGATAAGGAACGCCGCGAGGTTGAGCACCAGGCCGAGGATCACGAACAGCGCGATGACCCCGATCCCGGTGAGAGCCACGATCGGCAGCGCTTTCGGGTTCTCCTTGTGGACAATCCCGGCAACCATGCGAATCTGCTTAATGCGCCCGGGGGAGTCAGCCTTAGCTGCGGCCTTCCGGCCCCCGGGGGCTCCGGGCTTGTTCACCATGCTCGTGAGGATACGAGCACGGGGTGCTCCGCGCGAAATGCCCCCCGGGAACCGCCGCGGGTCAGCTCACCCGGCTGTCCTTCGCCTGCCGGTACAGTCGGCCGGCCCGGTACGACGAGCGCACCAACGGTCCGGACATCACGCCGGCAAAGCCCAGGCTGGCGGCCTCGGCCGCCAGTTCGTCGAACTCGGCGGGCGGTACCCAGCGGTCCACCGGGTGGTGCCGCGGCGACGGGCGGAGATACTGGGTGATGGTCAGCAGCTCGCAGCCGGCCGCCCGCAGATCCGCCATGGCCTGGCTGATCTCAGCCCGCTCCTCGCCCATCCCGAGGATGAGGTTGGACTTGGTGACGAGCCCGGCCTGGCGGGCCGCACTGAGCACCTCGAGGGACCGGTCGTAGCGGAATCCCGGCCTGATCCGCCGGAAGATCCTCGGCACCGTCTCGATGTTGTGCGCGAGCACGTCGGGACTGGCCGAGAAGACCTCGGCGAGTTGCCCGCGGTCCGCGTTAAAGTCCGGTATCAGTAGCTCCACGCCGCAGCCCGGCACGGCCAGGTGGATCTCGCGGCAGGTCTGCCCGTACAGCCACGCGCCGCCGTCAGCCAGGTCATCGCGGGCGACGCCGGTGACGGTGGCGTACCGCAGTCCCATCGCCGCCACCGACCCGGCGACCCGGCGGGGCTCGTCGGTATCGAGCGGGCCTGGCTTGCCGGTGGCAATCTGGCAGAAGTCACAGCGCCTCGTGCACTGGTCGCCGCCGATGAGGAAGGTCGCTTCGCGGTCCTCCCAGCACTCGAAGATGTTGGGGCAGCCGGCCTCCTCGCAGACCGTATGCAGGCCCTCGCGACGTACCAGCTGCTTCAGCTGGGTGTACTCAGGGCCGGTGCGCATCCGGGTCCTGATCCACGGCGGCTTGCGCTCGATGGGCGTCTGGCTGTTGCGGACCTCAAGCCTCAGGAGCCGGCGTTCATCGGGAGCGAGTACCACGCCTCCCAGGGTACGTCCGGTGCGGCCGAGCCGGTGACCGAGGACGGTCAAGGCCAGTTCGAAACGATGTGACGCGGAGTGCCTGAGTCGGGGAACATGGGGCGCATGCCAACGCAGTTTGACCCGCCGTCGGGGACGCGCGACTTCCTTGCCGCTGAGTTCGAGCGGCGGGAGAGCGCCTTTGCCGTGATCCGTTCGGTCTTCGCCAGCTACGGCTTCGAGCCGCTGCAGACGCCCGCCTTCGAGCGCTTGGACGTCCTCCTGGGCAAATATGGCGATGAGGGCGACAAGCTCGTGTTCAAGATCCTGCGCCGGGGCGAGCACGAGGCGTCCGGCGAGGCCGACCTGGCGCTGCGTTATGACCTGACCGTGCCGCTGGCCCGGGTGGCCGCGGCCTACGGCAGCCAGCTGCCGTCGCCGTACAAGCGCTACGCGATCGGCCCGGTGTGGCGCGCGGACCGGCCGGGCAAGGACCGGTACCGGGAATTCGTCCAGTGCGACCTGGACACGCTGGGCTCCACCTCGGTTCTCGCTGATGCCGAGGCGCTGTGCGCGCAGCACGACGCGCTGGCCGGGCTGGGCATCGGCGAGTTCAGAATCCAGCTCAACTCGCGCCGGGTGCTGGCCGGGCTGCTCGATGTGTTCGGGATCGCCGACGAACTGGGCCCCGGCGTGCTGATCACCCTGGATAAGCTGGACAAGCTCAGCCCCGGGGCGGTCGGCGCTGAACTGGAAGGCCGGGGCCTGGCTCCCGGGAAGGCCGCCGAACTCGTCGGGACGATGACCGCGCCCGACGCGGTCGACCGGATCCGGGTGGCGCTGAAGCCGAGCGAGGAAGGGTCGGCCGGCCTTGACGAGGTCGACAGGGTGCTTTCGCTGGTGGCCCCGCAGGTTCCCGCCGGCCGGATTGCGTTCACCCCGCGGATGGTGCGGGGCCTCAGCTACTACACCGGCCCGATCTGGGAAGTAACCGCGCCCGGGGTGCTGGCGTCCATCGGCTCAGGCGGCCGTTACGACCATCTGATCGAGCAGCTGGGCGGCCCGGATACGCCGGCTACCGGAAGTTCGCTCGGCATCGAGCGGATTCTCGCGCTGCTGCCCGGCCGTGCAGACCTGCCGCAGGGCCGTCTGGACGTGGCCGTCACCGTGATGGACCCTGCTTACGCTGAGCAGTCGTTCGAGTGCGCGGCGGCGGCTCGGTCCGCTGGCCTGCGGGCCGGCGTCTACCTGGGCTCATCCGGCAAGCTCGGCAGGCAGCTCAAGTGGGCGAGTGACCAGGGGGCGCGCTGGAGCCTGATCTACGGCAGGGCCGAGGCCGAGGCGGGTACCGTCACGGTGCGCGACATGGTCAGCGGCGACCAGGCCGCGGTGCGAGCTGCCGATCTCGGCGATTACCTGGCCCGCCGGACAGCAGGCTAGGGCAGCGGCGTGACCACGAGCGATTTCATCGACCCGGACGACTGGTTCTCCGGGCTGCCCGGCGTGGTCGTGGCTGCCGGGGCGCTGATCACCGATCCGGCGGGGCGGCCGTTGCTTGTCAAGCCGAACTACCGCGACCACTGGACCCTGCCAGGCGGTATTTGCGAGCACGGCGAGCCTCCGCACGAAGGCTGCGCCCGCGAGGTCGCCGAGGAGATCGGCCTGCAGCTGATTCCAGGTCCGCTGGTGGCGATCGACTGGTCGCAGCCGTTCGGCAGGCAGCAGCGGCCGATCATGCACCTGATCTTCGACGGCGGCACCCTCGACGGCGGCGATGGCATCGTGCTGCAGCAAGAGGAACTCGAAGATTTCCGCTTCACCGACCCCGCTGAGCTGGCCAGCTACCTGCCACGGCGGATCGAGGCCAGGGTCCGCGCCGCGCTGGCCGGGCGCGCGGCAGGAGCCGCCGTCTATCAGCCGGACCGCAGCTGAGCGGCCAGCGGACGGCCTGAACGGCAAGCGGGCGGCCTGAACGGCCAGCGGACGGCCTGAACGGCAAGCGGGCGGCCTGAACGGCTAGCTGACGGCGCTCTCGGTGGCGGTCAGCGGCATCAGCTCGGTGGTGTCCGCGACGCTGCGCCATTGCCGGGCGCCAAGCGCTTCGGCAAGGTGGGGCTGCACCACTTCGAGCGCGGCGGCGACCGTAACGGGCCGCCCGGCCTCGGCGGACAGCGTGGTAACTGTGGCATCGCGGATCCCGCAGGGCACTATCCGGTCGAACCAGGACAGGTCGCAGTCGCAGTTCAGCGCGAACCCGTGCATGGTGACGCCGCGGGCTATCCGGACTCCGATCGCGCCGACCTTACGGTCGCCGGTGCCTGGCAGACCGCCGGCGCCGCCGCGAACCCAGACGCCGCTCCGCCCCGCCACCCTGGTGGTCGGCACGCCGAACTCGGCGCAGGCCCGGATCAGGGCCTCCTCGATAGTCCGGACGTAGGCAATGACGTCGACCGGCTCGCCCAGCCTGATGATCGGGTAACCCACCAGCTGCCCCGGTCCGTGCCAGGTGATCTTGCCGCCCCGGTCCACCTCGATGACGGGTGCGCCAGGATCTGCGAGCGGCCGGTCCAGCGGGCTGGTCCGTTTGCCCGCGGTGTACACCGGCTGGTGCTCGAGCAGCAGGCAGCAGTCCGGAATGGCGCCGCTCACCCGTCGCTCGTGCAGCGCCCGCTGCAGCTCCCAGCCGCGCAGGTACGGGACCGCCGCCGCGCCCAGTCCGGCTCGGGCGAAAACCAGCTCAGCGTCCACGTGAGTGCCCACCACGTCAGCCTAATCGCCAGGGAGTCAGGCTGGGGAACTGGCAGCACGCGGGGCCGGCCAAGCGGTAACGACTCGCTGCCGGTTGTGGTTAGCGAAACCAGGAGGTGAGCCTGGTGTTCGACGAGATCCAGTTGCGGAGCATCAGCGCCGACGAGCTGGCCAGGCTGCAGCGGGCGCTGGCGAGCCTGGGTACCGGGAACCAGCGCGCGGCGACGCGCTACGAACGGCGGCGCACTTTCGTGCTGGCCGCCACCATGGTGTGCTGCGTCGGGCTGGCCGCCTGGACGGGCCTGCTCGCGGTGACGCTGCCGCACTATTACCGGGCAGGAGGCTGGCGCGGCGCCTGGGTCGGTTTCGACATCGCGCTGCTCGCGACGTTCGCGGCCACCGGATGGGCCGCCTGGCGGCGCCGGCAGGTGCTGATCATCTGCCTGGTGGTGCTCGCCACGCTGCTGTGCTGCGATGCCTGGTTCGACGTCGTGCTGGACACGCACACCAGCGGTTTCGAGGTTAGCCTGCTGTCGGCCTTGGTCATCGAGCTTCCGCTGGCGCTGCTGGCGGCCACGGGTGCCCGGCGGCTGCTCAGGCTGACGATGGGGATAATAAGTCGCCGCGATGGCTATCCGGGGCACCCGCCGCTGTGGCAGATACCGCTGCTCGGCATGGGCTCGGACGGGCATCTGCGGGATCTGCTTCCGCAGCGCGGATATGGCCTGGCCGCCAGGCCGTGGCTAGGCCAGGACGGCCAGCGGAGCAGGTCCCGCCATCATGAAGAGCACGGCGCGGCGTCCGGCGTCAAGTAGCAGGCCGGCTATCTCGCTGGGTGCGCGGACGGAGTTCAGCGGCGAGCGCGCTTGCGATGTCCGCGTACCGGAAGGTGAAGCCCGCCGCCAGGAGCCTGCGCGGGATGACCCGCGCGCTGGCGAGCAGATCGCCGGAAAGCTCCCCCAGGGCAGCCCTGATCACCGGGGCCGGGGCTCGCAAGAGCGCCGGGCGGCCGAGCGCCTTCGCGAGCGCCGCAGTGAAGTCGGCATTGGTGACCGGGTCAGGCGCGGTGAGGTTGACCGGTCCCTCGACGGCCGGGTTCCCGAGCAGGTACCGGAGCGCACGAACCTGGTCGGTGAGGGTGATCCAGCTGATGAACTGGGTTCCCGGGCCGATCCGGGCGCCGAGACCAAGCCGGAACAGCGGGGCCAGCCGGCCCAGCATCCCGCCCTGCCGGGCCAGCACAATGCCGGTCCGCAGGTTGGCCACGCGAATGCCAGCGGCGCGGGCCGGTTCCGCAGCGGCCTCCCAGTCTCTGACCAGCCCGGCCAGGAACCCGGTGCCCGCAGGGGCTGACTCATCGACCTCGCGGCCGCCGGTATCGGCGTACCAGCCGATCGCCGATCCGGACAGTAGGGTGGCCGGCGGCTGGTCCATGGCCGTGAGCGCCGCCGTGAGCCCTTCGGTGGCCTGGATTCTGCTGGCACGAAGTTCTGCCTTGCGTGCTTGCGTCCAGCGTCCAGCGGCCAGCGGAGCGCCAGCCAGGTTAAGGACGGCGCCGGTTCCGGCCAGGGCGGCCAGATCGATCCCACCGCGGGGCGCCGCTGGGTCCCAGGTGATCTCATCGGCGGCCCGCGGCGGCCGCCGGACCAGCCGGATCACCTCGTCGCCGTCCGTGCGCACGGCGTCGGTGAACGCAGTGCCAATCAGCCCGGAGGATCCGGTGACCGCGATCCGCATGAGGCGCCTCCTGACTCCGGGTAATCCTGTCACCTGATTCTCGCGCAGCGTGCTGATCTGCTTACGGGCAGTACTCGGCGCAGCCGAAAAACGGCATCAGGGGACTACCGCGCCGTCACCGCTCGGGAGACCGTGCGCACCGGCTAGAGCCCGAGCCCGGTCTCGAAGGCGCCCTCTTCCAGGCGGTGCTTCATCGTGGCGAGGAACCGTGCGGCGTCCGCGCCGTCGACCAGCCGGTGATCGTAGGTCAGTGCCAGGTAGACCATCGACCTGACAGCTATCACCTCGCCGAGCGCCGGGTGGTCGACCACCACCGGCCGCTTCACCACAATGCCGGTGCCGAGGATCGCCACCTGGGGCTGGTTGATGATCGGCGTGTCGAACAGCGCACCGCGGCTGCCGGTGTTGGTCAGCGTGAACGTGCCGCCTGACAACTCGTCCGGGCTCACCTGCCCGGCCCTGGTGCGCTCCGCGATATCGGCAATCTTCCTGGCCAGCCCGGCGATGTTGAGGTCGCCGGCCTTGCGGATGACCGGCACCATGAGGCCGCGTTCGGTGTCGACGGCGATCCCCAGATGCTCGGCGTCGTGGTAGGTCACCTGCGCGTTGGCGGTGTCCACCACCGCGTTCAGCCTGGGATGCACCTTGAGTGCCTCGACGGCTGCCAGCGCGAAGAACGGCAGGAACGAGAGCTTGACGCCTTCGCTCGCCTCGAATCCAGCCCTGGCGCGTTCCCTGAGCCTGGCAATGGCCGTGACATCCGCCTCCACCACTGTCGTGAGCTGGGCGGATGTCTGAAGCGATTCGACCATCCGCTGTGCGATCACCTGGCGGGACCGTGACATCCGCTCGGTGGTGCCGCGCAGGCGCGACGGCACGATGGCGGGCCGGGCCTTGGCCTGGTCTGGCGCTGCCGCCTGCCGGGCCGCTGCGGCGGCTGGCGCCCCGGTGAACTGCGGCGGTGCACCAAACCAGGTCCCGCTGGGCGGCGGTGCGACAGGCTGCGAGGCGGGCTGCGGCTGCGAGGGCGAGGGCGGCTGCTGCCGGGGCGGCTGCTGCTCGTAGGGCTGCTGCTCGTAGGGCTGCTGCTGGTAGGGCTGCTGCTGGTAGGGCTGCTGCTGGACGGGCTGTCCGAAGGCCGCGGCCTGGCCGCGGCGAGCGGCGGCCGCGTCAATGATGTCCTGCTTGCGGATGCGGCCGCCGACCCCGGTGCCAGCTACCGCCGCCAGGTCGATCCCGTGCTCCGCAGCGAGCTTGCGCACTAGCGGCGTCACGTAAGGCCCCTCGGGGCCAGACAGCGAAGGCTGTGAGTCATCTGCTGGCGGCGCGCCGGGCGCAGCCGGCTGTCCGGTGAATGCCGGTGATCCGCTACCCGCTTGCCCCTGCGGGACCCCTGACTGGTAATGCGAGGGCTGGTAGGCCTGCGTCCCGCCGTCGGCTGGCGGCTGGTAGGACTGCGGCTGAGCGTCAGGAGTTCGCAGTGCGGGCGGCTGGAAAGGCGCTCGCTGGTCGGCTGGCTGCTGGTAGGGCTGCTGCTGCGGATAGCCCGGCTGCTGGTCCTGGCTGGCCTGGTCCTGGCTGGCCTGGTCCTGGCTGGCCTGCTCGGCTGGTGCCTGGGCCGCCTGGGCAGCATCACCGTCAGCCGTGCCGTCAGCCGCACTTCCATCGTCGATGACGGCGAGCTCGGCGCCGACAGCGACCGTCTCGTCCTCAGCGACCGTGATTCCGCGCAGGATTCCCGAGACTGGCGACGGGATCTCGGTGTCGACCTTGTCCGTCGAGACCTCGAGCAACGGCTCGTCGGCCTCGACGCGGTCACCCTCCCGCTTCAACCAGCGCGTGACGGTGCCCTCGGTGACGCTCTCGCCGAGCTGTGGCATGGATACCGAGACCGACATGGCGTTCCGTTGCTCCTTCTTCTTCAGCGCTCTTCGTCAGCGCTCTTCGTCAGTGCTCGCGCTGACACGTGCCCGGCCGTGGCGCCCGCCGCACCGGCGGGGTCACGGTCAGGAGTGGGCGTGGAGGGGCTTTCCGGCGAGCGCGAGATGCGCCTCGCCGATTGCCTCGGACTGGGTCGGATGCGGATGGATGAGCTGGGCTACCTCAGCGGGCACGGCCTCCCAGTTATAGATCAGCTGCGCTTCGGCAATCAGCTCGCCTACCCGGGCACCGACCAGATGAACACCGAGCACCGGGCCGCCGCCCGCGGTCGCGATGACCTTCGCGGCGCCTTGCGTCTGCAGGATCTGGCTCTTGCCGTTGCCAGCCAGGTCGTAGGTGAATTCGGTGGTTTCGATGCCCCGGTCAGCGGCGGTCGCGGAGGTGATGCCGACCGAAGCGACCTCTGGGTTGCTATAGGTCACCCTCGGGACGCCGTCGTAGTCGATCGGCGTGACCGGCAGGCCGGCCAGCCGCTCGGCGACCATGATCCCCTCGCCGAATCCCGCATGCGCAAGCTGCGGACCCGGAATGAGGTCACCAACCGCCGATATCGTCGGGACGCTCGTCTGGCAGTACTCGTCGACGGTCACGTAGCCGCGCTGCACCGCGACGCCCGCTTCCTCGTAACCCAGGCCCGCGGAGACCGGGCCGCGGCCCACCGCGACCAGAAGCAGCTCGGCGTCGATCGTCGTGCCGCCTTCCAGCGAGACGGTGACGCCGGAGTCGGTCTCCTTGACGCTCTCGAATCTGGCCCCGAGCTTGTAGCCGATACCGCGCCGCCGGAAGGCGCGCTCCAGCAGCTTCGAGCTCGACTCCTCCTCGGGCGGCAGCAGGTGGGGCAGCATCTCGACGATGGTGACCTCGGCCCCGAAGGAGCGCCACACGCTCGCGAACTCGACCCCGATCACGCCGCCGCCGAGGATGACAACGGAGGCCGGAACCCGTTCGAGCTCCAGGGCCTGGTCGCTGGTGATGACGCGCGTGCCGTCGATCTCCAGGCCGGGCAGACTGCGGGCCTGCGATCCGGTCGCGAGTACCACCTGCGTGCCCTCGATCAGGGTGTCACCGACCTGGACGGCGGCGGGCGACACCAGCCTGCCCTCGCCCTCGATGACATCAATGTGCCTGCTGCCGACCAGCCCGACCAGGCCCTTCCACAGCCTGGTGACGACCTTGTCCTTGTACGCGTTGACCCCGGCCATGTCGATGCCGTCCAGGCTGGTCCGGACCCCGAAGGACGCGCTCTCCCTGGCCTGGTCCGCGATCTCCGCGGCATGCAGCAGCGCCTTGGTCGGGATGCAGCCGCGGTGCAGGCAGGTGCCGCCGACCTTGCCCTGCTCGATGAGCGCAACCCGCTTGCCGAGTTCAGCCGAGCGCAGCGCGCATGCATAACCGCCACTGCCGCCGCCGAGGATGACAATGTCGTAGCCGCTATCAGCCACCTGAGACGCTCCTTGTCCGGTCGGTGGGCCCGGGCCTGCTAGTGCCGCCTGGCCTGAGCCCGATGTCCCGTTCCTGCTTCGTGCCTACAGTCGCCCGTCCGCAAACTGCCCATCCGCGACGTCCGTGGCCACCTGGATAAGGGTCCGCACTGCCGCGCCTGTCCCGCCCTTGGGCGTGTACCCGTACGGCTCGCCGCCATGGAACGCGGGGCCTGCTATGTCCAGATGTGCCCAGCGAACCCCGTCAGGCACGAATTCCCGGAGGAACAGCCCGGCGACCAGCATGCCACCATATGAATCAGCTGCCACGTTGGCGAGATCCGCCACCGCGGAGTCCAGGCCCTTCCTGAGCTCCTCGGGCAGCGGCATCGGCCAGGCCGCCTCGCCGGCCCGGCCGGCCGCGGCCACGATCCCGTCACGCACCGCATCGTCGTTGGCCATCACGGCGTACATCCGCAGCCCAAGCGCGACGACCTGGGCGCCGGTCAGGGTGGCGACGTCAACGAGCAGATCGGGCGAGTCGGCCGCGGACCTGGCCAGGGTGTCGGCGAGGACAAGCCGCCCCTCGGCGTCGGTGTTCAGGACCTCGACTGTCGTGCCGCCGTAGATGGTAATCACGTCAGACGGGCGCTGCGCGTTGCTGCCCGGCATATTCTCTGCCAGCGCCAGGTAGCCGATGACGTTGACCGCCGGGCGCAGCACGGCGATGGCCTGCAGGGCGGCGAGCACTGCCGCCGCACCGCCCATATCGGACTTCATCGTCTCCATCGACTTCGGCGGCTTGAGAGAAAGGCCGCCGGAGTCAAAGGTGATGCCCTTACCTGCGTAGACGACCGTCTTGGTGGCATCCGGGTGCGTGTAGCTGAGCCGCACCAGCCGGGGCTGGTGCGCGGAGCCCTGGCCGACGCCGCTGATCCCGCCGTAGCCGCCGTCGGCGAGCGCGTGCTCGTCCAGCACCTCGACGCCGAGCCCTGACGCCGCGGCGACTCGCTGCGCCTCGGCGGCGAAGCTGGCCGGGTAGAGGTGCGCGGGAGAAGTGTTCACCAGGTCGCGTACCAGCGTCACCGCGGCGGCGATCACCTGCGCTCTGGCCACGCCTGCTGCGGCGGCCTCGCCGCCGGTCAGCAGCGTCAGCTCGGTGCCCCGCTGCTGCCCGCCGTTGCGGTACCGGCTGAAGACGTACCCGCCGAGCAGGGCACCGAGAGCGACGGCCTCAGCCTCGGCCTGGTCGCGGGCGGGCAGTGCGAGCGCGATCTGGCGGGCCGGCCCGGAGGCGTCGGCCGGCCCGGAGGCGTTGGCCCTGACGGCTGCGCCCGCGGCGCGGCGCAGGGCCTCACCGCTGAACTCCGATGGGCTGCCATTGCTGGCGCCGATGCCGACGGCCGTGATCAGCGGCGCGGCCAGGCGGTCAGCCGATGCGATCTTGGTCACTTCCTCCGCCTTGCCGGTGGCGCCGAGCGCGGCGAGCGTCGCCGCGAGACCGCCGCCGAGCGCCGCGTCGATGTCCTCGGCACCTGGTGCGGGCACGGGACCATCAGGACCTTGGATAACTCCGATGATGATTGCGTCAGCCCGGGCATCACGTGGGGGCGCCTGGCTGGTGAGAAGCGTGGCGGTCACGGTCCGAGCCTAATGCCTCGCCGGCCTTGCCGATCACCGGCTGTTCGGCGTTGTCCCGCAGCGGTCCGGGGCCGGTGTCGCACCGGCTGGTCCTTCCGCAGGCTAAGCATCGGTCAAAAGCTGATAATAACTGCCGTCATCTTGGAAAGGTGACAGCGGTTACACTGGGCATGCTGGGCGGGGCGGCGCGAGCTCGGTTCGGCGGATGCCCGAGGATCGGGATCAGGAGAGGTCATGGGAGCAGGAGCGCTGTTCATCGCGGTTTTCCTCGCCTGTGCCGTGGAGGCGGTGGAGGCCACCACCATCGTGCTGGCGGCCGGTACCGCGCGGGGCTGGCGCTCTGCGATGGCCGGCCTGGCGGTCGCCGTCGTCACGCTCGCGATTGTCGTCGCAGTGCTCGGCCCGGCAGTATCGGCAGTGCCGTTGCGCGGCCTGCGCCTCGTGGTCGGAGCCTTGCTGCTGGTTTTCGGCCTGCAGTGGCTGCGGAAGGCCATCCTGCGGGCCAGCGGCTACAAGGCGCTGCATGACGAGGACAAGATCTATGCCGACCGGCTGGCCGCCGCGGGGTCGCCGGAGCGGACCCGGGCGGCCCTGGTGCCCGACTGGCATGGCTTCACCCTGTCCTTCAAGGGCGTCCTGCTTGAGGGCCTCGAGGTGGTGTTCATCGCGCTCACTTTCGGCAGCAACGCCCGCAACGTCGGCCTGGCCGCGATCGCCGCGGGGTGCGCGGTGGCGGTCGTGGCCACCGCAGGGATCGCCGTCCGCGCGCCGCTGTCCCGGGTTCCGGAAAACACCCTGAAGTTCGTGGTCGGGATCATGCTCACCGCTTTCGGCACCTTCTGGGGTGCCGAGGGCGCTGGCGCGCACTGGCCGGGTTCAGACGCATCGCTGCTGGTCATCGTCCCGGCCGTCGCGGTGCTCGGGCTGATCATGGTGGCGGTGATGCGCGCGACGGCGGGCGGCCCGCAGCGGGGCGTAATGGTGGCGGCCACGAAGGAAGCAGGCTGACATGTCGGTGCGACTGCGGGCCTTCCTTGCGTTCTGGTACGACTTCGTGGTCGGCGACGACTGGGTGGTCGCCGCCGGGGTGGTCGGCGGCCTGGCCGTTACCTATGCCGTGAGCAGGTCAGGCGTGCCCGCCTGGTGGCTGCTCCCGTTGTGCCTGGCCGTGCTGCTTCCGCTCAGCCTGTGGCGGGCGGCCCGCAGGCCCTGACCCGGCGCGCTGGCCAGCGAGCTTACGGCGCGGGCCGACGGTACCCGGGTTCAGCGGCTCAGCGGCTCTCCGCCTCCTCCGCGTAGACCCGGGCGGCGTAGCTCTCCAGTTCCTGCTCGCAACTGGCCAGCGCCCGCTCGGCCGGCTCGCGCCCGACGGCGCCGAAGGCATCGCGATCACGGACCCGTGCGAGCCAGTTACGCAGCTTGATCAGGTCGACCTCGTTCTCCTCAAGCTCGGCGTAGGTGAAATGCTCGGCCACATACTCCTTCTTGACCTGCCCGAGAAAGTCCTCGCATTTGTCGACGATCTCGGCGTACTCGTCGTCTCGGGCTGCCTGGAAGGCCGCCAGGATTTCGTGCTGGCCGGCCAGCACCGCGCAGGAGAGCAGGACCGCGGTCCCCGACATGTCGATGATCTCGCTCCTGAGCCTGCGGAGCGCCCGCTCGGCGCTGACGCTCGCTGGCAGCGCCGCGGCGGAATTCTGCAGGTAAATGGCGCCCAGGCTCTTCAGCCTGCGCCACACGGTGGAGCGGAGCCTGGTGGGTTCGGACGGCACCCGGTAGACGAGGAGCAGCCAGCCGCTATCCACCGCCCCGTCGCTTCCGGCCATGCTGCCATTGTCCCAGAGACGGGCCAGTGCCCCGCCTTCATCACCGAAGGCCGCCAGGCTCAGGCCTGACCGCCCGCCCTGACCAGGTCCGCCGCCGGAACACGACCGGAATGACCGAGAATCAGGGTCTGGGCGGCGGCCTGCACCGGGTCAGGTCTGCTGGCCCGCTGCGGCCCGGGCACCAGGCAGCAGGCGCGCCGGCAGTGGTGTCTCCGCTGCCCCGCCGGCGCCATCAGGCTCCACCCGGTAGCCGTTCGCCTCCGGCCGGCCGGCCACTATCTCGGCGAGCGATTCGTCGACGAAGTGCGCCGCGGCTCCGTCGTCGCAGGCCAGGCCTGCCGGCAGGGTTCCGTCGGCCACCAGGGACTGAAACGCGGGCCGCCGGGCCGGCTCGGAACTGTAGTGCGGGCAGTAGCTGCCCTTCAGGAGGCCGAGCCCGGCCGTGAACGGCCGCAGCCTGACGCCGAACGAGTCGGTCGTGCCGCCCTCGAACCAGCAGATCGCGCCGGCGCTCACGCCGGACAGCACGATCCCCGCCTGGTAGGCCGCCCGCAGTATCCGGTCAAGTTCGTGCACCCGCCAGACGGCCACCATATTGGCCACGCTGCCGCCGCCGACGAAGATGACGTCCTGCGACAGCAGCTGGTCCTCGGGATCCTCGACGTTGGGCATCGGGAAGAGCTCGAGGTGGGTCACCCGGGCCGCGGTCGCCGATAGCACCGAGTACAGCCGGACCAGGACCCGCGGATCGTCGCCCATCGGCGTGTTGATCAGGCAGACCCGCGGCGCCCGCCGCCCGGATAGCTCAAGCGCGTGGCTGATGAGCCCCGGAACATCCGGGGACGGCGCCGCCATCGAGCCGCCGAGTCCGCCGATGGCTAGTACGTGCCGCCGTCCGTCCGATGCCATCGCAGCACGCTACCGTGCCGTGGTGACTGATTGCCTGTTCTGCGGCATCGCGGCCGGGACCGCGCCAGCGCACGTGGTGGCATCCGATCAGCTGACCGTGGCGTTCCTCGACTTCAGGCCCCTCTTTAAGGGCCACGTGCTGGTCATCCCGCGGGCGCACTACGAGACCCTGGCCGACCTGCCAGGCAACCTGGTTGCCCCGCTGTTCGGCGCCGTGCAGCGGCTCAGCGCGGCCATGCCAGCCGGGCTCGGCGCGCAGGGCAGCTTCGTCGGGCTCAACAACACGGTCAGCCAGAGCGTCCCGCATCTGCATGTGCATGTCGTGCCGCGGACCAAGGGGGACGGCCTGCGCGGATTCTTCTGGCCGCGCGGCAGGTACGCCGACGATGCCGAGGCAGCCAGTTATGCGCGCCGCCTGGCCGCGGCACTGGCCGCGGCGGGCTAGGGCCGGGCCGGGGCCGGGCTAGGGCCGGGGCCGGGCTACGGCCGGGGCCGGGCTACGGCCGGGGCCGGGGCAAGCAGGACCGCGCGTTCCCAGTGGTCGTCCCCCCCAGGTTGCGCGGTCCTGGCTTGCCCCTGCTGAGCGCAGCTAATCTCAGCCGAGCTCGCCTGGCCATCCCCGAACTCGGGGGTGACTCACCAGCGCACCGGACCTAGACTTGCCTGCCAGGCTCAGCGGCCCCGCGGGCACGCATGTCAGGACGGCAATGACAGTTGATTCCCCCATGTCAGCGACTGCCCATGTCACCACGCCATCCGGGCAGGTCCTCTCGGTTCCCGACGGCCGCAGGCTGGTGTTCGGCCGGGGGCCTGACGCGGACCTGGTGATCTCGGCCGGGCGCGGGCTGTCCCGCCGGGCCGGCGTCGTCACCGCGGTCGGCGGCGGCGCCTGGGTGGCCAACATCAGCCGCACCCACGCGCTGTACGCGGAAGGTGACGGGTACCGGATCCGGCTGCCCCGGATGGAAAACCAGGGCCAGCCGACCGGCGGGTGGTTCGTGCAGGAAGGCACGGCGCTGATCGGCTCGCGCGCGATGCTTGACGAGGGCAAGCCGCTTCGGCTGGTGGTCGCCAGCCAGGTCCGCGAGGCGGCTGAGGGCAGCGACGGCGGCCGCGGCCGGGCCGAGGACGACGCCACGCTGCTTCCGCTCTACCTGGACCCGAACACCAAGCTCTTCCTGGTGGCCCTGATGTGGTGCCGGCCGTGGCTGATCGACCCGGCCCGCGGCACGCCGCTGCCGCGGACACCGGAGATCGCGCGGGCCGCGCTCGAGGTGACCGAGGCTCGTCACGAGCTCGACTGCTTCAACAGCGATCCGGCCTTCAGGGACCGGCTCTCGGCCCGGGTCGGCGAGCACGTCAAGGTGCTGCGCAGGAAGATCGCCGAACGGGGCCTGGTACGTGCCGAGATCCGGCTGTCCGACGAGGTGGTCGTGGGGGCGCTGATCGAGCACGGGATCGTGACGCCCGAAGACCTGGACCGGCTCGCCAATCCGGCCTGGATCTCCCGGCAGGAAGACCTGTGGTGGACGCCGGTGGCCTGACCGGCCGGGCCGCCGCCCCGCCAGCTCCAGACCGCAGGGGCCCGTCGCTCGCTAGCTGCCCTGCACGGTAAAGGTGGTGGCCGCCAGCACGCCGGATGGCCCGGCGACCTCCACGCGGTAGCTCCCGGACGGCAGGCCGTCGGCGAAGAACTGGTGATCCACGTTAATCCAGTAATTGAAGTTGCCATGCGCGTCGGCAGCCAGCGGCTGCGGCTGGAGATCGGCTCCCGCGCGCATCAGCGTCAGCGTCAGCGGCTGGCCAGGAGGCCATCCGTAGCCGTACACCTTGAATATCGTCCGGCTGCTGCCGGTCGTCTGGCTGAGCCGGACCTGCTGGCGTGGCAGCCCTGGACGGCCCGGCTTCGGGAGGCGGGGCGGGGGACCGTGGGGGCCGGGGCCGGGGCCTGGGCCTGGGCCGCCGGACAGAACGCCGGGAGTTGCCGGGCGCGAGCCGTAACCGGTGTCGTTCGGGGTGCGCGCGGCCGCGGCCCCGGGGCCGGCCGAATTCTGCGGGTCTGCGGCGGCGGCGGCGGTGCGGTCGGGTGAGCCCGCGATCCAGGCGCCGATGGCGCCGCCCGCGGCCAGCAGCACCGCCGTGATAGCCGCGGTCAGCACCAGGGCACTGCGTCGCTTCCGTCTCGGTCCGGTGCGGCGGTGCCCAGCCCCGGCAGGGTCATCTGCGCGGTCCGGCCAGCGCTCCGGCGCCCGGCCGCGGCCGGCCCCCGCGCCCGGGATGCTGAGCACCGGATGCGATCCGAAGGTCTCGTCGTCGCCGCTGTCCTCGGCCAGCTGCGGCTGGGCACTCGGCTGGGGGTCGCGGCGGTACTGGGCGATGAGGGCGAGCGCCGGGTCCGGCAGCGCGCCGGGGCCAAGCTCGCGCCCCTCGCCGCTGGTGCCGGGCGCCAGATGGGCGAGGACCGACGCCGAGGTGGGCCGCCTGCGCGGGTCGCGTTGCAGGCAGGCGGACACAACGTCGGCCAGCTCGGATGGCAGGCCGGCGAGGTCCGGCGGGTCGGTAGCGAGCCTGACCATGACGTCCATCACGGTCTCGCCGCGGTAGGGAGGATTGCCGGTGGCCGCGAACAGCATGGTGGCGCCCAGCGAGAAGACATCGCTGGCCACCGACGCCTGCCGGGTATCCCTGGCTTGCTCAGGCGCCATGTAAGCGGGGGTGCCGACAGCACCCTGGGACAGCGTCAGCTGCATCCGTTCCGCTGCCCTGGCAATACCGAAGTCGATGACCCGCGGCCCGTCAGTCGAGACGAGCACGTTCGACGGTTTCAGGTCCCGGTGCACAAGCCCGGCGCCGTGGATCGACTCCAGGGCCTCGGCGCAGCCGGCCCCCAGCCATTTCACGGCCTGCACGGGCAGCGGGCCGCACGTGCGGACGAGCCTGTTCAGTGAGGGAGCCGGCACGTACGTCGTGGCCAGCCAGGGCAGATCGGCCTCCGGATCAGCCGCGACGACCGCTGCGGTGAAGGCGCCGCTGACCCGCCGGGCCGCGGCCACCTCCTGGGCGAAACGGGTGCGGAAATGCGGCTCGTCGGCCAGCTCGATCTTGATCGTCTTGACTGCGACCAGCCGTCCGGCCGCCGACTTGCCGAGATACACCCGGCCCATGGAGCCAGCACCGAGCCGCCCGAGCAGGGCATAGCCATTGATCTGCTCCGGATCCCACCGGCGCAGCGGCTCGAGTAACGCTGGCTGCGACACCATCCTGCCTCCTCCCCTTGCGCAGATTAGCCTAGATAATGGCGAGCCACGCAGGTGCGAGGCATAGTTACCGCGCGGCGCACCGCCTCGCCAGGTAATCGGGTAGCTTTTACTGGCCCAGCAGGCCAGCCGGGGAGGCCGGGCAGGACGATGGCGGAACGCCCTTACGTGCTCCTATCGGTCGCTACGTCGATCGATGGCTATATCGACGATGCGAGCGACGCGAGGCTCATCCTGTCCAGCGACGCTGACCTGGACCGGGTTGACGAGGTCCGCAGCGGCTGCGACGCGATCCTGGTAGGGGCCGGAACGATCCGCCGCGATAACCCTGGGCTGCTGGTGGGCTCGCAGCGGCGGCGGGCGGCGCGGCTGGCGCGCGGATGTCCCGCCAGCCCGGCCAAGGTCACCCTGACCGGCAGCGGTGACCTCGATCCGGCAGCAAGGTTCTTCACGGCGGCCCCAGCGGGGATGGCAACAGGGGAGGCCCACGCGGGCCCGGCGGCGGCTGGCGCGGCCGACGGGGTCAGCAGGCTCGTCTACGTCCCTGAGCACATCGCTGGCCAGGCCCGCGCCCGGCTCGGCGCCGTCGCGTCGGTGGTCAGCGCGGGGGACCCGGTTGACCTTGCTGCCGTCCTCAGGGACCTGGCCGCCCGGGGCATCGCGCGGCTGCTGGTCGAGGGCGGCGCCCTGGTGCATGCCGAGTTCCTCGCCGCGGGGCTGGCCGACGAGCTGCACCTGGTCGTCGCTCCGCTGTTCGTCGGCGACCCCGCGGCGCCGCGTTTTCTGCATAACGGGCATTTCGCGCACGCCGCGGCCGGCCGGGTCAGGCTGGCGGAGACAAGCCAGATCGGCGACGTGGTGCTGCTGCGCTACCTCCTCGGCCGGCGGCCGGCGAGCTGAGCGCAGCTGCGGGGCGGCCAGCCGGGGTCGGCCGAAATGACGGAAAGGCGTGCCGCGGCGGGGCGCAGGCATATCGTTGTCTTATGGCCGCATGCTGGTTGGTCGAGGTTGCCCGTGGCGGGCACGCAGCCTGCCGCGGCCAGGATTCGCAAGGCTCAGCCGATCTGCCGGAGCCGAACGATGAGCGGATTACTGGCCGCGCCGAGGTCGGCGCGGAAGGCGCGGAGACCTACCTGTGCCCCACCGGATGAGGGACGGGGCGCGGACGGTGCAGGATGGGGGCATGAGGGAAACCCGAAGCTCCGTCGGCGGCATGCGCTCCGCGATCGAGCGAAGTGGCTATTACCCCGGCCTGGTCTTCGATGCCGTGTCATCCGTGCTGGGCCCGGATCCCGTTATTTCCTACGTCGTGCACCACGACGCGCTGTTCGATCCCGGCATGGAGGTCAGGCGGCACATGACGGTCCTGGCGCTCACGCCTGCCAGGCTGGTCTACTCGCACACTGACGAGCATCCCGCCGACCCGAGCGACGAGGACGTCCGCCCGCAGGCGGAGACCACCACCGAGGCGGTCAGGTTTACCCAGATCACGTCGGTGGCGGTGACCCGCGTCATCCCGGATCCGGCCTCCTATGTGCCTGGGGTCACGATGCCGAGCGAGGTGGTGCTGACCATCGGCTGGAATGTGCTCTCCCATATCGAGCTTGAGCCGGCCCACTGCGGGGACGAAAGCTGCGAGGCGGATCACGGATACACCGGCACGGTCACCGCGGACGACTTCACCATGAGAGTGAGCGAGGCGGCTGACGGCGAGGACGCCGTGCGGCAGGTACTCGCGTTCGCGCAGGCGCTTTCCGAGGCCACCAGCCGCCCGCTGTGATGACCGAGCGGCGCGAAGGGCTGCCCACCTTGATGACCGAGCTGCCGAAGTCCCGGCCCTCGCTGCCGCGCTACGGTGACAACACGCTTTCCGATCTTGCCTCGTCGATCCTCGCCGCGCTCGGCGTCCCCGGCGAGGCCAATCCGCTCGGGCTGCCGTCGGCTGAGCGGGTGTGCTTGCTGGTTGTTGACGGCCTCGGCTGGGAACTGCTGCGCGCGCATCCCGCTGCCGCGCCGTTCCTGTCCGAGCTCGCCGTCTCCGGGCGGCCGCTGATGGCAGGGTTTCCCGCGACGACCGTGACCAGCCTGGCATCGCTGGGCACCGGGCGGTCACCCGGCCAGCACGGCCTGCTGGGCTACCAGGTCGCGGTGCCGGGCGAGGGCAGGTTGCTGAACGCCCTGCAGTGGGACAAGCTCGTCGATCCGGTCGCCTGGCAGCCAGGGTCCACCATCTTCGAGCGGGCTGCAGCCGCCGGAATCGGCGCGTTCCGGGTGGCGCAGGGCTCGCTGGCCCGCACTGGCCTGTCCGTCGCGGCGATGCGCGGCGCGGACTACTGTCCCGCCGACACCCTGGGCGCGCTCGTCGCCGAGGCTGCGGCGGCGCTGCGCCACCGGGAGCGGGCACTGGCGATGGTGTATCACGGCGAGCTTGACGCCACCGGGCACGCCTGGGGCTGTTCCTCAGATGCCTGGCGGTACCACCTGGGTCATGTCGACAAGCTGGCTGAGCAGCTGGCCGGAGCGCTGCCGCCGGGCACCACGCTGTATATAACGGCTGATCATGGCATGGTGGACGTCCCGCGGCAGGACCGGGTCGACGCCGACGCGGTGGCCGGCCTGCGGGCCGGCGTGGCGTTGCTCGGCGGCGAGCCGCGGGCCAGGCACGTCTATACGGAGCCTGGCGCCGCAGCCGACGTGCTGGCCGCGTGGCGGGAAACCCTCGGGTCGCGTGCCTGGGTGGTCTCCAGGGATGAGGCAGTGGCGGACGGCTGGTTCGGCCCGGTCCAGCCCTCGCTGGCGCCCAGGATCGGCGACGTGGTGGCGGCTCCGGCTGGGCCGTGGGCAGTCGTCGCGACGAGGCGGGAGCCGCGCGAGTCGGCGCTGATCGGGATGCACGGCTCGGTCACGTCAGCGGATCAGCTCGTGCCGCTGCTCACCTGGCCACGACCAGACGGGGAGGGGACCGGCCCGCACCGGCATGCCGATGCCGGCGGCCACGGCCGCCGCTAACCATGGCAGCCAGCCGGATGCCCGGCGCGCGTTTGTCCACAGCCGATGCGGGGAACCGCACCGTCCGGTGCCGGTCTTTACACAGAAAACGGAGGGTTATCCACAGCCATGAGGGACGTGGCCGGCCCGCTGGTCGATGTAGGGTCGCTGGCCAGCGAGCTGACCGGCGCTAGCCCGCCGGCGGTGCTCGACGTGCGATGGCGGCTGGCCGGGCCGCCGGGCATTGACCTCTACATCGAAGGGCACCTGCCGGGGGCGGTCTTCGTCGACCTGGATGCCGATCTGGCAGGCCCGCCGGGGGCGGCAGGCAGGCACCCGCTTCCCGCAGCAGCGGACTTCGGGGCTGCGATGCGGCGGGCCGGGGTGCGGCCCGGGCGGCTTGTTGTCGCTTACGACGATGGTGACTCGACCATCGCCGCCCGAGCGTGGTGGATGCTGCGCTATTTCGGTCAGGATCAGGCCCGGGTGCTCGATGGCGGGCTGCGGGCCTGGGCCGCGGCTGGCCTGCCGGTGGCGACCGGCAGCCCGCAGCCGCCGGTGGCGCGCCCGGGGGCGGGGGTGGCCAGGCCGGGTAACCTGCCGGTGCTTGACCACGCCGGAGCGGCTGCGCTGGCCAGGTCAGGCGTGCTGCTCGACGCCAGGGCTGCCGTCCGCTACCGGGGCGAGTCCGAGCCCGTCGATCCTGTTGCCGGCCATATCCCCGGCGCGGTGTCAGCGCCGACAAGTGCGAACGTCACAGCTGAGGGCCTGCTGCTGAGCCCGGCGCAGCTGCGTAAGCGGTTCGCGGCGCTCGGCGTTCACCCGGGCGAGACGGTCGGGGTTTACTGCGGCTCCGGGGTGACAGCCGCGCATGAGGTGCTGGCGCTCGAGCTGGCGGGCATTCCTGCGGCCCTGTACGTCGGCTCCTGGTCCGGCTGGATCGCCGATCCGGACCGCCCTGTCGCCACCGGGCCTGACCCCGGCTAGCCGGGCAGGCGCACCGGGGCGCGAAGGGCCGCATCGGGACGTCAGCAGCAGCAACCCCGAGGATCACCGTCACAACCCTTCGTAGACAACCCCGGTGAGCTGCTGCGACGCCGCCCACAGCTGCTCGCCCGCGCGGTCGTCGCGGGTCCACGCGGCGCGCCAGGAAGGCGCTGGCGGGCCGCGCCAGCCCAGCACGCCCGGGCCGGTAAAGGAGTCAGGCCGGACGCCTGGCGCCGTGGCGGCGTAGAGGATCGGCACGGCCCCGGCCTCGGCTGACTGGGCAAAGATCTGGTTGCCCAGGATCATCACGCCCTCAGCCAGGCGGCGGCCCTCCATCCGCACGCCCTTGGCCTGCAGGTTGGTGGCGGCATACCCGGGGTGCGCGGCAGCGGCTACGGTACCGGCCCCGGCCACCGCGAGGCGGCGCGCAAGCTCGTGGATGAAGAGCAGGTTGGCTCCCTTGGACCGGCTGTAAGCGATCCAGCGCCAGTAGCGACGCTCGCTGTTCAGATCGCGCAGGTCGATCTTGGCCAGCGCGTGCGCGGCACTGGAGACGCTGACCACGCGCGACCCCGGGCTAGCCAGCAGCCGCGGCAGGAGCAGCCCGGTGAGCGCGAAGTGCCCGAGGTGGTTGACCCCGAACTGAGTCTCGAACCCGTCGGCTGTCTTGGCGTACGGGATGGCCATCAGCCCGGCGTTGTTGATCAGCAGATCGAGCCGGCCGCCGTCGCAGGCCGCAGCGAAGGACCGCACGGACGACAGGTCGGCCAGGTCCAGCTGCCGGTAGCTCAGCTGGCCGTCAGGCACGTCGGCATGCAGCCGCCCGAGCGCGTCCTTACCGCGCTGCTCGCTGCGGCAGGCGAGCAGCACGGTGGCCCCGTGCCTGGCGAGCTCGCGGGCGGTGCAGTAGCCGATGCCGCTGTTGGCGCCGGTGACGACCGCGATCCGGCCGGCCAGGTCGGGGATGTCGCCGGCGGTCCACGCCATCGCCGGTTGCCTACTGGGGGGTGAGGTTCGGCGCGCCCTCGCGCAGCACGAACTTCTGGATCTTGCCGGTCGCCGTCTTCGGCAGTTCCTCGACGAATGTCACGCCGTGCGGGGCCTTGAAGTGAGCCAGCTGCCCGCGGGCGAACGTGATCATCTCCTCCTCGGTGGCGCTGGCGCCCTCCCGCAGCACGATGAAGGCCTGCGGCGCCTCGCCCCACTTCGCATGCCGCAGCCCGACGATCGCGACTTCCGAGACGGCCGGGTGCCGCAGCAGCGCCCCCTCGACCTCCACCGAGGAGATGTTCTCTCCGCCGCTGATGATCACATCCTTCAGCCGGTCGCGGATCTCGATGTAGCCGTCGGGATGGAGCACCGCGGCGTCGCCCGAGTGGAACCAGCCGTCGCCCATCGCGCGCTGCGTCGCCTCCGGATCGCGGTAGTAGCCGTGCATGACGGCGTTCCCCCGGACCACGATCTCCCCTAGGGAGGCAGCGTCGGCCGGGACCTCGCTGCCGCTTTCGTCGATGACCCGCAGCTCGCCCGAGGTGACCAGCTCGACTCCCTGCCGGGCCTTCACGATCGCGCGATCGCCCGCTCCCAGCCCCTGGTGCTCAGGCAGCGGGATGCACACGGTGATGAACGGGGATGTCTCGGTGAGCCCGTAGACCTGGGTGACCTCCCAGCCGAGTTCCCCTTCGAGCCGCTCGATCGTGGCGGCCGCGGGCGCCGCGCCCGCCGCCACGACGTGCACGCCGGCCGGGACGTCACCGCGCACCTCGGCGGACGCGTTCGCCAGCGAGATCAGCACCGTGGGCGCCGCGCACAGCCAGCTCACCCGCTCTTCGCGGATCAGGTTGAACACTGTCTCCGCGTCGATCTTGCGCAGGCAGATGTGGGTGCCCGCGGCCGCGGTCACGGTCCAGGTGTAGGTCCAGCCGTTCGCGTGGAACATCGGCAGCGTCCACAGGTAGCGCTCGCCCACCCCCATCGGCAGGTGCACCAGCGTGCCGATCGTGTTGATCGCCGCGTTCCGGTGCGTGATCATGACGCCCTTCGGGCGGGCGGTGGTCCCGCTGGTGTAGTTGATCGTGAGCAGGTCCAGCTCGCTGATCTCCGGCCGGGCGAAGCCCGGTCCGGCCGCGGCGATCGCAGCTTCGTAGTCCAGCCAGCCGTCGCCGCTGCCTTCGAAGGCCACGAAATGCCGCACCGCCGGCATCTGCTCGCGGACCTTGTCCACCGCGTCCAGGTAGTCCCGGTCCACGCACAGTACGGTGGCGCCCGAATGGTTCACGATGTAGACGAAGTCCTCGGGCGTCAGCCGGTAATTGACCGGCACCAGCACGGCCCCGATCTGCGGCACCGAATAGAAGGACTCCAGATGCGTGTGGGTGTTCGGCGCGATCGTGGCCACCCGGTCGCCTTGTGCCACCCCGAGTTCCTGCAGCGCCGCCGACCAGCGGTCGCAGCGATCGAAGAACTGCTCGTAACTGAGGCGCAGGTCGCCGTCGACCACCGCCTCACGGGAACCGTGCAGGTGGCGGGTCCGGCGGGCGAACTCAAGGGGGGTCAGGGGTGTTTCCATGGCGTGCCTCCAGTGGCTTGCGGGTGGCCCGTGCATGCGGGCCCGCCGCTACTTACCAGACTCTCCCATGATCCCGGGTGCTAAGGCCATCGCGAGCTAGCCTCCCCTTGGGATCAACCGCCCGTGGGTAGGGGAGAAATCGTGGGGCTCATGGACGACTGGACCCGGCTGCTGCAGGATGAGGCCGGCTCATATGCGCGGGTCGCGCTTGCCAACATCAGGCGCGAGTTCCCGTCGGGCGTGTATCACACGATGAATGCGCCCGGCGACTTCCCGTATCGTCCAAGGGCGCGCACGCCGGTCTTCTACGGCAGTTTCGACTGGCACTCGTGCGTGGAGATGCACTGGCTGCTGGTACGGCTGCTGCGGGTCGCGCCGGATGCCGTGCCCGCCGCCGAGATCAGGACCGCGCTCGGCAGCCACTTCGAGCGGGTGGCGCTGGCGGCCGAGGAGCAGTTCATCACCAGCCGGGACGGCCTGGGAGAGCGGCCTTACGGCTGGGGCTGGGCGCTCGCGCTGATCCACGAGACCTCGACCTGGGATGATCAGCACGGCCGGAAATGGGCGGCCGCCCTGGCACCGCTGGCCGGCAAGCTCGGCGGCCTCTTCCTGCGCTGGCTGCCCAAGGCGACCTACCCGGTTCGCCACGGAGTGCACCGCAACAGCGCGTTTGCCCTGTCCAGGGCCCTGCCGTACGCGGCGGAGCTGGCCAGATCGGGGGATGGCCGGCTGCTCGGTGCGATCACCGCCAAGGCGCACGCGTGGTTCGGCGGCGACATGCTCTATCCCGGCAGCTGGGAGCCGTCGGGGGAGGACTTCCTGTCACCGGCGCTCGCCGAGGCGGAGCTCATGGCGCAGATCCTGCCGCGGGAGGAGTTCGCCGAGTGGCTTGGCGTGTTCCTGCCGGGCATCGACCACGGCGAGCCTGCCTCGCTGTTCACTCCAGCGGTCGTGTCGGATTCCGGCGACGGCCATGTCGCGCACCTGCACGGGCTCAACGCGAGCCGCGCCTGGTGCTGGCGGCGGCTCGCGGAAAGCCTGCCCGGCGGCGACGCGCGCATCGGGCCTGCTCTGACCGCTGCCCGTGTCCACGCGGAAGCCGCCCTCCCGCACGTCGTGGGTGACGACTACATGGTCGAGCACTGGCTCGCCGCCTACGCCGTGCTGATGCTCAGCTGACCTGCGGCGCAGGGCCGGCGCCTGCGGTGTCCAGGCGGCTATCCGGGATGGCGTCGCTGGCGAGCATGGCGTTCTGAGCCAGCACGGACAGCCAGTAATTCATCCGCTCGGCGTTGGTGATGTCCTGCCAGTGCCGGAACACGCCCTCGGCGTCGCCGAGCGGCAGGCGGCCTTCCACCTGGTGAATCTCAAGCGTGAATGACACCCGGTCCAGGCCGATCGCAGCTGTCGCGGCGGCCACGATCGCGGCGAGCCCGGCCGGGCCGTACATCGTCGCCAGGGACTGCCGTCCCGCGTGGCTGAAGGGAACCGGCAGCCGCATCAGGAACGTGAAGTGGTCGGCCAGGCCGCCAACGAGGGGATGCCCGTCGTGCAGGTGGAAATGCACGTTCTTGCCGAGCCGCCCGATCGAGCGCGTCATGGCGAGAACGTCAGGAAGTGCGCTCGCCACGGCGTCCTGGACGGCGCTGACCAGGCCAGGCAGGCGCTCATCGGCGGCGGACAGGCTCCGCAGGCGGAGACCCGGATGATCCCGCCCGAACCTGGCGCCGGCCTGCCTGATGCCGACGTGGCCCACGTCGATGCAGCAGCTGATCCGGTCGGCGTCCGTCAGCTGTTCCGCCACCTCGACGAACCAGCCGGGGTCCAGGCCCGCCGCGTACTCGAGGAATAGCCAGGGCGCATCGGGCGAGCGGGCCAGCCGCGTGTCCAGCTCCCGCAGGGCCGCCACCAGGTTGCCGGTCTGCTCGCCCATGTCGGCATGGTCGTGGACAACCATGCCGGACAGCCGGCCGGCGAAGCGCGCGGCGAACTCCTCGACCAGGTTCCGGTCGCGGTCACGCAGCATGTTCAGGCCGCGGTTCAGATGGACCGTCGGAAGCCGCGGGTGCGGCGGCACGTAGCGGAGCACGCGCTCGAGCTGGCCGGGCGTGTCGGCGTATGCCTCAGCCGCCAGGCCTTGCTGGGCGAAGCGCAGGCCGGCGAGCTTGAGCAGCGCGTCGTCTCCGGCGATGCGCTGCTGGAACAGGGCGTGGATCGGCGGCAGGGCAACGCAGTCGTCGGCGGGCGCGCGATCCATGGCCATCCCCACGAGCGTATGCCATGTCCCGGCGCCGCGCCGATGGCCCCGGGATGCGGCTCAGGCCGCCGCAGCGCTGCCTGCCAGGTAGCCACGGGCGGCCCGGCCGTGACCGGGCTCAGCGTCCGGCCGGGCCGGGCTCAGCGTCCGGCCGCGCGCCGGCGAGCGGTCCTGTTCAGCGCGCTGATCACGCCGCGCAGCGATGCCTGCACGATCGACTCGCTGATCCCGACGCCCCACAGCACCGCGTCGCCCACCTGGATCTCCAGGTAGGCGGCAGCCTCGGCGTCCCGCCCTGAGCTGAGCGCGTGCTCGGAGTAGTCGAGCACCCGCACGTTGACGCCGCCGAGGCCGAGGTCAATGCCGGACAGCGCCTCGCAGAACGCCGCGATCGGGCCGTTGCCGCTGCCGGTCAGGGTGTGCTCGGTGCCGAAGGCGCGAACCGTGGTGATGATCCGGTCGGCGCCGCCCTCGCTCACCGAGCCGAACTTGACGAGCTCGAACTCGCCGGCTTCCAGGTACTCGCCGGCGAAGATCTGCCACATCTGCGCCGCATCCACCTCGCCGCCCTCATCCTCGGTGTGCCGCTGGATCACGTGGCTGAACTCGATCTGCAGCCGTCGCGGCAGGTCGAGGTGGTGGTCGGACTTCATGAGGTAGGCCACGCCGCCCTTGCCCGACTGCGAGTTGACCCTGATGACCGCCTCGTACGACCGGCCGACGTCCCTGGGATCGATCGGCAGGTACGGCATGGCCCACGGCAGCTCGCTCGCCGGCTTTCCGGCCTGCGCTGCGATCCGCTCGAGGTCATCGAAGCCCTTCTTGATCGCGTCCTGATGCGATCCGGAGAACGACGTGTAGACCAGATCGCCGGCGTACGGATGGCGCTCGTGCACATCGATGCGGGTGCAGTACTCGGCGGTGCGGCGGATCTCGTCGATGTCGCTGAAGTCGATCATCGGATCGATGCCCTGGCTGTAGAGGTTCAGCCCGAGCGTCACCAGGTCGACGTTCCCTGACCGCTCGCCGTTGCCGAACAGGCACCCCTCGATGCGCTCGGCCCCGGCGAGCACCGCCAGCTCCGCGTCCGCGGTGGCGGTGCCCCGGTCGTTGTGGGTATGTACCGACAGGGCGATATGGTCCCGCCGGCTCAGGCTCCTGCTCATCCACTCGATCTGGTCGGCGTACACGTTGGGCGTGGAGCGCTCGACCGTGCACGGCAGGTTCAGCACGATCTCGCGGCCCGGGCCCGGCTGCCAGACGTCCATCACCGCCTCGCAGATCTCGAGCGAGAAGTCCAGCTCGGTATCCATGAAGATCTCTGGGGAGTACTCGTAGCCGAAGTCGGTGCCCGGCAGGTAGGTCTCGGCGAACTTCATGACCGCCCGGGTGCCTTCCACGGCGACGGCCCGGCACTCTGCGCGCCCGTCGCCAGACCAGCCGAACACGACCCGCCGGAAGATCGGCGCGGCCGCGTTGTACATGTGCACGGTGGCCTGCCGGGCACCGGCCAGCGACTGGACGGTGCGGTCGATCAGCTCCTCGCGGGCCTGGGTGAGCACGGAGATGCGGACGTCGTCGGGTACCGCGCCGGTCTCGATCAGGCTGCGGATGAATTCGAAGTCGGTCTGGCTCGCGGCCGGGAAGCCGACCTCGATCTCCTTGTAGCCCATGCGCACCAGCAGGTCGAACATGGCGCGCTTACGGGCCGGGTTCATCGGGTCGATGAGAGCCTGGTTGCCGTCGCGCAGGTCGGTCGACAGCCACCGCGGCGCCGCGGTGATCGAATGCGTCGGCCATTGCCGGTCGGGCAGGTCGACCGGGCGGAAGGGCCGGTAGCGGTGGCACGGCATGCCGGAGGGGCGCTGATTACCTGGGTTGCTCATGATGTGCTGCTCCTGACGAGGGATGACCGGGCGGCAGATCGGTCGGCGCAGCACAGCAGCCCGCGACGAGGGGCCGACCGGAGTGGTTACCTGGCCTCGCCGCGGCCGCGAAGAAGCAGCCTGCGCATCATGATCTGTGAAGGATAGCCCAGACGGCGCTCATCCGCGAGTTCGGGGGGCGGGATCCTGGTCGGGCGGCGGAGATCGCGAGCACGAAAGGGCAAGAGGATCATGTTCCGCAGGTACCTGGCCTAGCCATCGCGGTGGACCTCAACCAGTATGGCCTTATGGCACTCGTCGTCATGAACGCCGACCCGCGACGCTCTGGATTACCGAGGCCGGGAGGCGGAACTTGGCTGACAACCTTGCGGGACGAAATGGCCTAGGCGGCACCGTCTTCGTCACGTCCGTGGCTGCGGGCGGCCGCTGCCGGAGTCTGCTTGGCAAATCAATCAAAATGCTTGCTATAGTTAGCAGTAGCTGATCCTAAGGAGGAGTCATGGCCGAGTCAAAGCCCATGGACCAAGCTCAGGAGGAGATCCTGAAGACGGTCCGCACCAGCCAGGCCGCGGTAGTCAAGGCGCTCCAGACCCTGGCGAACGCGATCAAGGCGATCACGCCGGATCTGCCCGCTGTGGACGTGCCCCTGGCCGACAAGCTGCCGAAGCCGCAGGAGCTCGTCGCGGGCGCCTACGACTTCGCCGAGCAGCTGCTGGCCAGCCAGCGCAAGTTCGCCGAGGAAGTCCTGGATGCGACCGCGCCGCTGGCGGGCGGCAAGGACGCCCCAGCCAAGAAGAAGAGCAGCTAACCAGCGATTTCACACACCTAGGGCGCGCGGCGGGCCGCAAGCGGTCCGCCGCGCGATCGTCTTTGCCTGCGATATCGGAGCACGGCTTCAGCCCGGCGGGGCCAGGTCGTGGCGGGCGGTGCAGGCCAGCCAGGTGGCGGCTCCGGTGACCAGGGCCGGCGCGGCCGGGTGGAATCCGGCGGCGGCTACGGCTACGGCGCTGGCCGCCAGTGCGGCCAGCACCCGCAGCGCCAGCCGCCCGGGCCGCCCGTTACGGATCCGGGCCGCAAAACGCATGGCCGCAAGCGGCCGGGTGCCTGAAAACCGCAATGTAACGGGAAGCCGCCAGCCGGGCCGGCCGCCGGATGCCGGGGCCGCCGCGAGGTCGGCGATGGCCTCGCCGCGGCCGAACCGGGTGCGCAGCGCGGTGTAGGCGGCGGCGGCCACCGCGAACCGCTGCGGATCGCCCCCGTCTTCCCGGTCCGGATGCGTGGCGGCAGCGACCCGGCGCCACGCCGCGCGCACCTCGTCGTCGGTGAGGTCAGGCCGTGGCGCCAGGCCAAGGGCGGTAAACGGATCGGTCCGGCCGGTCATGGCGCCGTCTCCGTCCCGAATGCCTCATCGAGCAGCTCCGTGAGGCCGGGCGGGATCGGCTCAACCGGGCGGCCGTCCCGCCCGGCGGCCGGCTCCTGGCGCCGGGGCGACGCGGCCGCGACCGTCCGCGCTGCTGTCTCAGCTGTCCGGCTGCCGACCGCGGCCGGCGCCGCGACCAGGCGCTTGACCTGGACGTAGGTCGCGCCGCCGCGGTAGATGTAGGCCGCCTGGCCGACGTCGAGCGCCCGGATCAGGGCCGGGTCGACCACCGGCGCCAGCCGCATCCGGGATGTCCCCTGATGGCTCCAGAGCGGTACGCCGAGCAGCCGCCTGGTGGTGTCGGTGACCGTCCGGCTGCCTGCGAGCGCCGTGACCGGCTCGGGATGCGGGGTGCGCAGCAGCCAGATGCCGCCATCGGCGGCCGCCGCGATCCGGTAGCGCTCATCCTCGTCAGCGGCCAGGCCCTGCCAGGACTGCGCCGATACCTGCACCGCAAGGCCGAGCGAGCGGGCGCGCTCGTACAGCTGCCAGATCGGCAGCCGCCGGGAGACCGCGCTGAACTCGTCGACGGCCAGCAGGATCTGCCTGCGGCCGCCCGCCTGCCCGCGGCCGCCAGGCGCGGCCGTCGCGTAGCTGGCTAGCAGGTCAACCAGGGCGCGGGCCTGGCTCTCGGCCACGCTGGTCTCCGCGGTGCCCTCCAGGATGCAGTACCAGGCGTCGGCATCGCCGAAACCGCCCGGCCCGTCAAGCCCGCTGCCGAGCCGCCGGAACAGGGTGCGGAACCGTAACGCGATGTCGCCGGTCTGCCGGGCGGCCGCGCGGATCAGCGCGTGCGCATCGTCGTGCTCAGCAGCGGAGTACGCCATGGTCAGCCAGCCAGGTTCGAGCCGGGCGAGGAAATCAGCGGTGTCTCGCGGCGGCCCTGGCGGCGCCTCGACGGCCAGCGCCACGACCGCCTCCATGACGTCGGCGTAGTAGGCGGCGCCGCCGGTTCCGTGCTCGATCAGGTCGACCAGCGTGGTGATCAGCTGGCCGGGTGGCAGTGCCCAGAGCGACAGGCTGGCCTCGTCGGGCCAGACTGCGGTGCTGGCCGCGCCGGCGGCGCGCAGCACCCGGCGGGCCCGGTCGGCGATCCGCCTGGCGTCGCCGCCGCCCTTGCAGTCCAGTACGACCAGCAGCGGTAGGCTGCCGCTGCCTGCCGCGTGGCGTCGCAGCGCGCTGGCGACGAATCCGGCCCATAGCCTGAGCAGCAGGGTGGTCTTACCGGTGCCGGTCGTGCCGATCACCACCTGGTGGGACCGCATCCGCTGGTAGGGAATCACGGCGGTCCGGCGCGCCGGATGACCAACGGCGCGGATCACGGCACCAGCGATGAGATCCCCGTTAGGGCTGTTCAAGGGCACCGATCCGGGAGCGGCTATCCTCGCTCGCGCGCTGCGGGCCTGGTGCCGCCACTGCCGCAGGTCGAACGCGACAGCGGATGACGGTGCCAGGCCGCCGGATCCTGCCTGCATCGACCTGATCCGGTAAGACCAGGCCAGGCCGCCCGCGGCCAGGCCGAGGGGGATCGCCGCCGGGGCGATGACGGCCGCGGCAGCCGGGTAGGCACCGGCTGCGCCGTGCCGCCACATGGCGAGCCAGGCCTGGTAGGGCGCCTGCACCAGGCCGGCGACGTTGTGCCTGGCCGCGATGGCGGCGAGCCAGACGGCGACCATCGGCGCGCACCACAGCGCGGCACGGTAGAGCCGGGCAGGCTGCCAGCCGGCCAGCCAGGCTGCCCCGACGCTGATCCCCGCGCACACCGACACCGGTGCGGCCGCGATGATCAGGACCACCGCTGCGGCGATCTTGATGAGCCGCAGGGCGAGCCGGGCAGCGGCCCGCACCGCCAGCAGGCTCAGCCAGCGGCTGATCACGTCGCGGCCCGCTCGGTCGCGGCCGGCTGAGTGCGGGCTTTCCCGGTGGCGGCTGGCTGGGCGGCTGGCTGGGTGGCTGGCTGAGCGGTGGCTGGCTGAGCGGCGGCTGGCTGAGCGGCTGCTGGCCCGGTGGCGGCTCGCCTGGTCGCGGCTCGCCCGGTCGCGATGCGGACCGGGCCGACGCGCAGTCCTGCCGGGGGCGGCAGCGCGGCGTCCGGGGGCAGGCTGCGGATCTCGATCCTGACGCTGGCGCCGCCGAGCGCATCGCGGGCCCGCGCGACCGTCGCCACTGCGGCCGGCGCGCAGGCGTAGAGCACGCGGGCATGCCTGGCAGGCCTGCCCGGCACCCGCGCCTCGGCGGCCGGGCAGCCGTAGTCGCCGGTGCGGGTCAGCAGTTCCCGCATGATCGCCGCGGTCCTGCTGACCGTCTTGCGGGTGAGTTCGGCCTCGATGGCCCAGCACTCGTCGGCCCACGCGACCGCCGCTTCGCTCGGCCAGTGCACCTCCCCGTCCGGGAAATGCTCGCGGAGCCCGACCCGGCCGCCGGCCCGCGCGCGCAGCCGGCGCTCGCCGCGCCAGTGAGCGCCCGCAGCGGCGTAGCCGGACGCCGCCTCCAGCGCGAGCCGGACCGCGGTCACCGCCCGGAGATGCGCCAGCCTGCCAAGCGCGGGCGGGGCGGGGGAGTAGGCCAGGCCGCAGCTGGCCAGCCCGGCCCTGGTCAGCCAGATCCACGGGGCGCCTGGGCCGAGCCTGGCCGACTCGGCTAACCGCCGCTTGCGCCAGCCGGCCACGATCGCGCGGGCCCGCGCCTCGCTGACGCCGAGCGCGCTCGCCAGCTGGTCGAGCTGGACGCCGTACATCTCGGCGGTGAACAGCAGGCCGGCGATGTCACGCTCGCCGATACCGCGCGCCGCGGTGAGCCGCCCGGCGCCGGTCCCGGGCCGGCCGCGTCCGGCAGCTGATGCCCCTGCTGGCGGGATCACACGTTCATCACATCATGCAATCGGCCCGGTGCCACCCATGCCGGCCGCCGGACACGGGCGAGCACCGGACCCGGTGCTGGTGCCGGCGATGGCGGTACGGCACAATGTGACGCGGAACGCTGGAGCATTGCCGTGCCGTGGCAGGCCGCCTGCGAGCACCGAGGTCGTTGGGGAAGACGAGCCTCGTCTGCTGGCTGGGAGGTCAAGTGTCCGTTCGTGGCGTGCTGCAGGTCCATTCCGCGCCCCCGGCGCTGAGCCCGCATGTCGAGTGGGCAGTGTCCGGGGTCATTGGCGTGCCCCTGACCCTGCCGTGGGTCGATCAGCCGGCGTCGCCCGGGATGCTGCGAGCCGAGCTGAACTGGCAGGGACGGCCGGGCTGTGCCGCGGCGCTGACGTCGGCGCTGGCCGGGTGGAACCTGCTCAGGTTCGAGGTGACCGAGGAGGCCAGCCCGGGCTGCGACGCGGTCCGTTATAGCTGTACGCCGTCACTCGGAACGTTCTCCGCCGTCACCTCGGCCAGCGGCGACATCCTGGTCCCGGAGGGCAGGCTGCGGGCGGCCATGACGCTGGCGGCGTCTGCCGTGCCCGGCGCTTCGGCCCGGACCGCGGCCACGGGCTCCGAGGCCGGCGGCGACATCGGCATCCTCAGGGAACGGCACGGCCCGCGCCACCCGGCGCTCGGCGGGTCGCTCGAGGAGGAGCTTGCCCTGCTGCTCGGCCGGCCCTGGGACGACGAGCTCGAGCCGTTCCGGCACGCGGCCGCGGGCGCTCCGGTGCGCTGGCTGCACGCCACCGGCTGACCTGGGCGTAACGAAAGGCGGCCGCCCGGATTACCGGGCGGCCGCCTTTCTCGTTAGGTGACTCGGTCAGGGATGAATGATGCCCTGGCCGAATGCGATGGATGGCTGGTAGATGAAGCTGCCCGGGTAGATGACCGTAAAGCGCCCGGCGTTCTGCCGGATGGCGACCGACTTGGCGTAGCTCAGCAGGCAGGCCCCGATGCCATGGCTGTTGGTGAAAGCCACGCACAGGAAGGTGTGGCCAGTCCTGAAGATCAGCGGCTGGTGCGCGACCGGCGTGAAGAAGCTGTCCAGTCTGCCGGTGACCGTGAAGGTCTGGTGGTAGTTGAAGAAGATGTTCGCCCTGAGGTGCGTCGGGTCGCGCAGCACAATCTGAACGCGCGGCAGGCTGACCGAGGGGGAGTAGCAGGTAGCCCGGTAGTGGCCGAAGAAGAAGTGCAGCGGCTGGAAGATGCAGCCGGGGATGGCGACGCCGCCGTTCCTGAACACGACGGTGCCGAGGCCGTTAGTCGGGGTGACCACCGCGGTGAACGTCACCGGCTGGTGGTAGAAGGTCGGGCTGTGCGAGGTGCTGAGGATGGTGGAGGTAGGAACGGCGATAGTCGGCGCGGCGCTCGCGGCGCTCGCGGAGCCGGCCCACAGCCCGGTGGCCGGTAGCGCGATTCCGGACAGCAGTGCGGCGCCCAGCACGATGGCGCGTGCTCGGCCGAAAACGCGGTGGAACGGTGGGTGATAAGCCTCTGCGCCCGGGACACGAGCCATTTCGGCTGGTCAGCACTGTGCAACGACCTCGGCGCCCGGACGTCCAGCCGCAGGGCCGCGGCTGCGGCACATGACGTCTGCGCGACTGACTGCCGCCCGGTGATGCGGGCGGCAGCCAGTCTCGTGGTTCGGCCGGCATCAGGCGGTCACGGGTAGATGATCGCCTGGCCGTTCGCGCTGGATGGCAGGTAGCCGCCGCTGCCGGGGAAACGGACGGTGTAACGGCCCGCGTGCTGCCAGATGGCGAGGGACTTGGCGTAGCTCAGGACACAGGCCGCAACGCCGTGGCTATTGGTGATAGCGGCGCACAGGTACAAACGTCCGGTGCTGACGATAACTGGCTGGCCCGCTACCGGGCTGCGGTGGCTGTCCAGCGTCCCGGTGACCGTGAAGGTCTGGTGGTAGTTGAAGAAGATGTTCGGCCTGATGTGCGTCGGGACGCGCCGGTAGCTGATGGTGACCCGGCCGTTGCCGGTGTGGGTCGCATGCACGCCGGTGTCCGGCGTGACGAGAATGCCATCGACATTGGTCGCGCGGGCCGGGAAGGCTGAGCCGCCGCCTGCGCCGGCGCCCGCGGCTGAGCCGCCGCCGCCGTAGTAGCCGCTGCCGCCGCCGCCGCCGACGAACTCGCACTTGCCCGAGTTGCTGTTGCCGCCCTGGAGCTGACTTCCGTCGGTAGCCGAGCTGCTGCAGCCGTCGGCACCACCGTTGGCGCCCCCGGTGGCCGAGGTGGTGCTGCCGCCGCCGCCTTCGGTGCCCGCTGTGGACGGAGTACCGTCAGCGCCGTTGACACCGCCGCTACCGCCGCCGTTCCCGCCATTGGCCGACGGCACGGCAGCCTGGTTCTCGGCGCCCAGCCCGTCGCGAGTCCCGCCGGTCAGTTGCGTTTTGCGCTCGGGAATCACGTTCTCGGCGCCGGCGCCGCCGCCACCGCCGGCGACCACCAGCTGGTCGCCGCCCACGGCAACGGTGCTCGCGCCACCGCCGCCGCCGCCGGAGTTGCCGTTGAAGTCGGTGGTGCTGCTCCCGCCGCCCGAGCCGGCATCCAGGCCGCCGACGGTGCCGTTACCCGCGCCGCCTGGGAAGATGCTGAGCACCGTGCCGGGTGGGATCCCGCTCAGGGCTGCCTGATATTCCCCGCCGTTGCCGCCGGTGCCGCCGCCTTTGCTGCCGCTGCCTCCGCCGGTGTCTGCGTCGATGATCGTGGTGCTGCCGGCGCTGGCACCGGAGCCGCCGTCAGCGCCGACGATCAGGCGGGTGATGCCCGCGGGGACCGTCCAGTCGGTCGCGCGGCCCGTGTAACTGAATGTGCAGGTGATAACTCCGGCGCTGGTAGGGCAGCCGATGAGGGAGGTCGCGCTCGCGGAGTCTGCCCCGAGGCCGACGGCAGGCAGTACGGCTCCGGACAGTAAGGCGGCGCCCAGCACGGTGGCGCGGGTGCGGCCGAAAATGCGGTGGACTGGTTTTTGCACAGCAAAACCTCTCTTCTTCCGGCAACCCGGCGGCGCCGACTCGTCACAGCAAAACTTCGAGTGGTCGCTGAGCGTAACAGTCAGTTACGTTAAGTGACACTCCCCTGGTGTCCGCGATTCGCGGTCTTTCGGCTGGTCAGCAGTGGCCAACGGGCCTGTCAGCAGTGGCCGGTGGCCCTGGAATGGGCGATCTACGGGCGTGCTGGCAGCGGGATGGGCGCCAGGGGCCGCGTGCGACGATGAGCGTACGAACGGGGCCGACGGGGCAGCAGCGGGACGAGGCGGGCTGGAGCGTGACCGTGGCGGAGCGGGAGATCATCATCGACTGCGACCCGGGCATCGATGACGCGCTGGCCCTGGTGTGCGCGCACGGCAGCCCCGGCTTGCGGCTGCGCGGGGTGACGACGGTGGCTGGCAACGTGCCGCTTGACATGACGACGGCCAACGCGCTGCGGGTTGCTGACTTCGCCGGCATCCGGGGTGTGCCGGTGGTAGCGGGCAGCGCGGGCCCGCTGCTGCGGCCGGGCCGGCCTGCCCGGCACGTGCACGGCTCGTCAGGGCTGGGCGGCGCGCTGCTGCCGGCGCCATCGTCCCGGGCAGCTCCGGGGCACGCGGTGGACTTCCTGATCGAGACGACCGGAGCGGCACCTGGCGAGATCACCCTGATCACGATCGGCCCGCTCACCAACATCGCCCTCGCGGTCCGCCGTGAGCCGCGCCTGGTCGGCTGGGTAAGGGATTTCGTGATCATGGGCGGGTCGGCGGGCCGGGGCAACACCACGCCGGCCGCGGAGTTCAATATCGCGGCTGATCCCGAGGCGGCCGCGATCGTTTTCGGCGCCGGGTGGACCGTGACGATGATCGGCCTTGACGTCACCCTCCGGGCCAGGGCCACCGCCGCGGTGCTGGACCGGATGCGCGAGCTCGGCAGGCTGGCCGACGATTTGCTGCTGCCCGCCCTGTCCGGGTACCGCGGGGTGCGCGAGGAGCCGTCGGCGGCAGGCGGCGCGGGGCCGGCCGCGAACGGCGGGGCGGCAGCGGGCGGTGCGGACGCGGTGGCAGTTGGCGGTTCACCAGCGGCCGGGGGCGCGGCGGGAGGGGCCGCGGATGGCGGGCCGGCCGTACATGACGTCTGCGCGGTCGCCTACGTGGCATGGCCAGGGCTGATCCGCTGTCAGCCGGCCCGGGTCGAGGTGGAGACGCACGGTCGGTGGACCTCGGGGATGACGGTCACCGATTTCGGTGCCGCGCCCGGTGTGCGCAACGCGATGGTGGCAACCGAGATCGACGTGACCGCCTTCTGGGACCGGGTGCTCAGCGCCTATGCGCGCGCCGCGGCCGGGATGCCGGAGCCTGCCTGACGGCCGCGAGGGAGCCTGCCTGACGCGCGCGAGGGAGCCTGCCTGACGCGCGCGAGCAGGTTAAGAAAAAGCCTGAATCGATTGCATATACTACGCTCGACGACTGATTCCGTTGCACGGGGCCTGAATTTATGACTAATCCGCAAGACTCGTCCGCTCCGGGGTCACTGTCGGCGACACCGCGCACCCGGCACAGGCGGCTGCGCGAGCAGGGCCGCAGCGACCGGTATGAGCTGTTCGCCGTGCTGCGCGCCGGGCTGGTCGCCCATCTGGGCGTCATCGTCGACCGCATGCCCATGGTGGTGCCGACAGGGTACGGGTTCGACGACGAGCAGGTCTACGTGCATGGCTCGGTCGCCAGCCGGAGCCTGGGCACTGGCGCTCCGGCCTGCCTGACTGTCACCGTCCTCGACGGCCTGGTGCTGGCTAGGTCGGTGTTCGAGCACGCGGTCAACTACCGGAGCGCGATGATCTACGCGGTGCCGCGGCCGGTCACCGATCCGGATAAGAAGCTCGCGGGCTTGCGCGCACTGTCCGAGCATCTGGCGCCCGGGCAATGGGACTACGCCAGGCGGCCGAGCCGCAAGGAGCTGGCCGCGACCACGCTGCTCGCGATGCCGCTGGACGAGGCGTCCGTCAAGGTCCGCTGCGGGCCGCCGGACGACGCCGATAGCCCGGACAGCGCGCTCGGCCTGTGGGCGGGCGAGCTGCCGCTTGCCTCGTTCTGGCAGGAGCCGGTGGCCGATCCCGCGCTGCCCGCGGGCACCGCGGTTCCCGCGCACATCCTGGATCGCGCGGGCCGGGCCGCTTACTGCCCGGATGCACCGGTAGATTCGCGTCATGCCCGCCCAGTCTGAAAAGGCAGCCCAGTTTCTCGCCCTGCATCACGGCAGCTCGCCGCTGCTGATGCCGAACGCGTGGGATCGCGGCTCGGCGAGGCTCTTCGCCTCGCTCGGGTTCGCGGCGCTGGCCACCACGAGCAGCGGTTTCGCGGCGACGCTCGGGCAGCTCGACGGCTCGGTGACCCGTGATGAGGCGATCGCGCACGCCGCCTGGATCGCCGGGACGACCGACCTGCCGGTCTCGGCCGACCTGGAGGACTGCTTCGCCGACGATCCTGACGGCGTGGCGCAGACCATCCGGCTCGCGCTGGACACCGGCCTCGCGGGCTGCTCGGTGGAGGATTACACCCGGCGCGATGACTCCCCGATCCATGACCCGGTGCTGGCCGCCGAGCGGGTAGCGGCGGCCGCCGCGGTCGCCCACGGCGGGCCCGTCAAGCTGGTGCTGACGGCCCGGGCGGAGAACTACCTGCACGGCCGGCATGATCTCGCCGACACCATCGCGAGGCTGCAGAGCTATCAGGAGGCAGGCGCGGACGTGCTGTTCGCCCCTGGGCTCAGCCGAGCCGATGAGCTGCGGCGGCTGGTTGCGGCCGTGGACCGGCCGGTCAGCGTGCTGGCGCTGCCGGGGATGCCACAGGTAGCCGAGCTCGCGGAGATTGGTGTGCGCCGGATCTCGGTGGGCGGGGCATTCGCCTTCGCGGCGCTTGACGCGGCCGCGCAGGCCGCTCGCGAGCTGCGCGAGGAGGGCAGCTACGGGTACTGGGACCGGGCCAGGCCGGGTTCGGCCGCGGCACGCGCCGCCTTCACGGCCTGACTCAGAGCGGGATGTTGCCGTGCTGTCCACGCCTGGCCGGGGCCTCGGCGATGGCCCGGGCGAGCGCCGCGCGGGTGTCCGCGGGCTCGACGATCTCGTCGACCACGCCGAGCGCGATCGCGCGGGCCAGGCCGCCCGCCTCCCGCTCGTGTTCGGCGGCGAGTTCAGCCTCGGCCTCGTGCCTGCGCTCGGCGGGCACGTCGGACAGGGTCCGCCGGTGCAGGATCCGCACGGCGGCCACCGCGCCCATGACGGCCACCTCGGCGCCCGGCCAGGCGAATACCCGGGTGGCGCCGAGGGCCCGCGAGTTCATCGCGATGTAGGCGCCGCCATAGGCCTTGCGGGTGACCAGGGTCACCCGCGGCACGGTCGCCTCCGCGAAGGCGTGCAGCAGCTTGGCGCCCCGGCGGACCACGCCGTCCCACTCCTGGCCGACACCGGGCAAGTAACCAGGCACATCGACGACCACCACCAGCGGTACCCCGAACGCGTCGCACATCCGGACGAACCTGGCGGCCTTCTCGGCTGACGTGGCATCGAGGCAGCCGCCGAGCCTGAGCGGGTTATTGGCGATCACTCCGACCGTTCGGCCGGCCATCCGGCCCAGCGTGGTGACCACGTTCGGTGCCCACCGTGGGTGCAGCTCGATGCCCGGCTCGTCCAGCAGCCCGGTGATCAGCGGGTGCACGTCATAGGCCCGACGCGCCGACTCGGGCAGCATGGCCTCGAGGTCGGCGTCCTGGCGGGGCTCCGGTGCCACGTCGTCCGGTCCGTGCCTGCCCAGCAGGACGGCGAGCTGCCTGGCCTTGTCGATCGCCTCGCCGTCCGATTCCGTTACCAGATGAACGACCCCGGACCTGCGGCTGTGCGGCTCCGGGCCGCCGAGCCGCTCCATGTCGACATCCTCGCCGGTCACGCTGCGGACCACATCCGGGCCGGTGACGAAGATCCGGCCGCCGTCAGACAAGATCACCAGGTCGGTGAGGGCCGGGCCATAAGCGGCGCCGCCTGCGGCCGCACCGAGCACCACCGAGATCTGCGGAACGATCCCCGATGCCCGGGTCATCGCCGCGAAGACGGTGCCCACCGCGTGCAGGCTCTCGACGCCCTCGCGCAGCCGCGCCCCGCCCGAGTGCCAAAGGCCGATCACCGGCGCGCCGCGGGAGATCGCGTAGTCATACGCCGTGACGATCGCAGCGCAGCCCGCGCTGCCCATCGCGCCGCCCTGCACCCGCGGATCGCAGGCGAACGCGACGGCAGGCATGCCGTCGATGCGGCCCGTCCCGGCCAGAACGCCACTGGTGTCCGGCGGGACCAGCAGCTCCAACGTGCCGGGGTCGAAGAGCGACCCCAGCCGGGCCCGCGGATCACGGCTGCTGGCGCCGGACTCCGGACCCCCAGCGGCGGGCGCCGACCGAGCCGGCGCGTCCGAAACGGGTGCCGCTGAAACGGGTGCCGCGGAAACGGGTGGGGCGGAAACGGGTGGGGCGGAAACGGGTGGGGCGGAAACGGGCGCCGCGGAAACGGGTGCCGGGGAAGCCGCCCCGTTGGGGGCGAACCGCGGGGGGGCGGTCGCGATCGGTACCGGGGTAACGGGAAGCCGGTTGCCCAGGATGGTCACGTCAGTCTCCTCGGGGTCGGGCGCAAGGTTGGGTCAGGCGGCAGTAAAGGCAAGCGCCACGTTGTGGCCGCCGAACCCGAATGAGTTGTTCAGCACGGCCATCGGGGCCGAGCTGTGCGGGCGCAGTTCCACCGGCTCGGTGGCGATCCGCAGCCCGGCGTCGTCATCAGGGTCCTCAAGGTTGATCGTGGGCGGCGCCACCCGGTCGCGCAGCGCCAGGATGGCGGCTACCGACTCAAGCGCGCCTGCCCCGCCGAGCAGATGGCCGGTCATCGACTTGGTGGCCGACACCACGACGCCGCCGGCCGCTGCACCGAGGACGGCGGCTATCGCCTGGACTTCCACCACGTCGCCGGCCGGTGTCGAGGTGGCGTGCGCGTTGACGTGCACGACCTGCTCGGCCTGCAGCCCGGCATCGGCGAGCAGCCGGGCGAGGGCGAGCTTGGCCCCGGTTCCGTCCGGGTCGGGCTGAGCAATGTGGTGCGCGTCGGCCGAGTAGCCGACGCCCGCCGCGACCGCGTACACATCGGCGCCGCGGCGGGCGGCGTGCTCGGCCGACTCCAGCACCACCATGCCGGCGCCCTCGCCGAGCACGAAACCATCCCGGCCCTTGTCGAACGGCCGTGACGCCCGCTCCGGCTCGTCATTCCTGGTGGACAGGGCCCGCATCGCCGCGAAGGCGGCGATGTTCAGCTGCAGGATCGCGGCCTCGGTTCCCCCGGCCAGGACGACGTCGGCACGTCCGGACCTGATCATTTCCAGCCCGTAGCCGATCGCCTCGGCGCCGGAGGCACACGCGCTGACTGTCGTGTGCACCCCAGCGCGAGCACCGAGCTCAATCCCGATCCAGCCCGCGGACCCGTTGGGCATCAGCATCGGGACAGTGAACGGCGAGAGCCGCTGCCAGCCCTTTTCCCGCAGCGTGTCGTAGGCGGACAAGGTCGAAGCCACGCCGCCTATTCCGCTGGAGACGACTACGCCGAGCCGATCAGGATCCACCTGCGGGGTGCCGGCGTCCGCCCAGGCCTCGCGGGCCGCGACCAGCGCGAACTGCTCGCATCTGTCCAGCCGGCGCGCCTGTACGCGGTCGAGCAGCGTGGCCGGGTCGGCTGCTGCCCACGCCGCGATCCGGGCCGGGAGCTCGCTCGCCCATGCGTCGGTCAGCTTCTGCACGCCGCTGCGGCCGGCCAGAAGTGACTCCCAGGTCGAGTCGACATCGGCGCCCACCGGCGTGATAGCGCCAAGCCCGGTGACGACGACGCGCGCCGAATCATTGCCCACAGTGCTCCTGCTCCTCTGGTCGGGTGCCGCTGCTCCTCTGGTCGGGTGCGCTGCTCCTCTGGTCGGGTGCCGCGCCGGCCGGCTGGCGCTGGCGCCGCGGCCTCGCTGCCTCGCTCGCGGTCAGGCGGATACGGCCGCGCGCCTGACGAAGTCGATCACGTCCTGGACGGTCTTCAGGTCCTTGAGCTGGTCGTCTGGAATCTCGACGCCAAACTTGTCCTGGGCCGCCACGGCGATCTCCACCATCGACAGCGAATCGATGTCGAGGTCGTCGACGAACGTCTTGTCCGGGGTTACCTGATCTGCTGGGACGCCGGCCACCTCGTCAATGATCTCGCCGAGGCCCGCGAGGATTTCCTGTTCGGTCATGGACATGGGATGCGTACTCTCCTTTTCTTCTTTCGCTTCTTTGGCTGGTATTTGGTGGTGCGCCCCGGGGTGGCCGAGGCCGCGGTCAGGGTACCGTGATCACCTGGCCGGCGTAGCAGATGCCCGCGCCGAAGCCCAGGATCAGAACGTGGGAGCCAGAGCCGAGCTCGCCGCGTTCCAGCATTCTGGACAGAGCGAGCGGGATGGACGCCGAAGAGGTGTTGCCCGCGGTGACGATGTCGTCCGCGACGATGGCCTGCGGCGCGCCGATCTTGCGCGCGATCGCTTCGATGATGCGCAGGTTGGCCTGATGCGGCACGAATGCAGCCAGGTCAGCCGGGTCGACGCCCGCCCGCTCGCACGCCTGCACGGCGACCGGGTGCAGCGCGGTGGTCGCCCACCGGAAAACCGCCTGGCCCTCCTGGAAGATGAACGAGTTACGGTCGGCGATGGAGATCTTGTCCGCAAGGTGCCCGGCGCTGCCCCAGACAACGGGACCGACTCCCGGCAGGTCGCCCGGATCGGCTACCGGGCCGACGACAGCGGCGCCCGCGCCGTCAGCGAAGATGATGCAGGTGGAGCGGTCGTTCCAGTCCACCCACTGGGACAGTTTCTCGGCGCCGATCACCAGCACGTTGCGGGCGGTCCCGGCGCGGATGGCGTCGCTGGCGTTGGCCAGGGCATAGCAGAAGCCCGCGCAGGCGGCGTTCAGGTCGTAGGCGCCTGGCCCGCCGATGCCGAGCCTGACCGCGACCGTCGCCGCCGTGTTCGGTATCTGGACCTCTGGCGTGCAGGTGGCGACGATGACCAGGTCGATGTCGGACGGGGCGAGCCCGCTGGCCGCCAGCGCCTTCCCGCCCGCCTGGGTCGCCATGTCGGCCACCGTCTCATCCGGCGCGGCAATCCGGCGGCTGGCGATGCCCACCCTGCTCCGGATCCACTCGTCGCTGGTGTCCACCGTGGCGGCAAGCTCGTCATTGGTCACCACCCTGGCGGGCTGATAACCGCCGAAAGCCAGGATCCGCGTGCCCGCTGCGCCTTCGGTGAGTCGCATACTCTGCTGCCTTTCGAATGCTGGCTGATCGGAATGGTGCGGCGGCGGGCCGTCCGCCGTTACTCGATGCCTTCCGGCTGTAGCCGGACCAGCGGCTGGCCGGCGCTTACCGGGTCACCGTCCTCGACCAGCCATTCGATGATCGTCGCCGGGAATGCGGGCATCACGGCGTGGCTCCCGCCGCGCGTCTCGACCTGGCCGATCGCGCTGCCACTGCCGACCGCGGCACCCGGCGTGGTGACGGCAGAGCGCTCCTGGCCCGCCCGGAACACTCCGGCGAGCGGCGCGACCAGCAGCCGCCATTCCGGCGCGTGACTATCGATGTGGCCGTCGGAATGCGAGTGTTCAGCGATCAGCGCGTGCGCGCTCTCCAGCCCGGCTGGATCCTTCAGGGCGATCAGCTGGACTCCGGGAAGAGCCCGCCTGGCCAGCCCGGTCAGGGTACCCGCGGGCGGAAGCTCGATCAGCGCGGTGACGCCAAGGCGGCTCATCTGCTGCATGCATTTGTCCCAGCGGACCGGCCTGCTCACCTGGGCGACGATCCGCTCAAGCCAGTCGGCACCGGTGCGCACGACGGCCCCGTCGGCGTTGGAGAGCAGCGGCAGCGCCGGGTCGCTCACGGCGACCGATGCCGCTGCGGTACGCAGCGCATCGACGGCGGGGGCCATATAGCTGGTGTGAAACGCGCCGGCCACCGGGAGCGGGCGGAGCCTGGCACCGGCGGGCGGGTTCGCGGCGAAGGCCTCGAGCCGGGCGGTGCTGCCAGCGGCGACGATCTGCCCCGCGCCGTTGACATTGGCGGCGGTGAGGCCGCTCGCCTCGATTGCCGCGAGCACGGTGTCCTCGTCGCCGCCGAGCACTGCCGTCATCCCGCTCGGCTCGGCCTCCGCGGCCTGGGCCATATCCTCGCCGCGCACCTTGACCAGCCGCATCGCGTCCTCGGGTGTCAGCGCACCGGCGATGGCCCCGGCGGCAAGCTCGCCGACGCTATGCCCGGCGGCCGCCCCGGTCAGCTGGCCGGCCGCGTCGAGGCCGCCGAGAAGCAGATCGGCCGCGGCGATCGCGGCCGCGACGAGCAGCGGCTGCGCGATCGCGGTGTCCCTGATCTCGTCGGCATCGGCGGTGGTCCCGTACTTGATGAGATCGCAGCCAGCCAGGTCGGACCAGGACCCGAGACGGTCGGCGACACCGGGCACCTCAAGCCAAGGAATGAGGAAACCAGGGGTCTGAGCACCCTGACCGGGCGCCGCGATAAGGAGCATCTTCCTAGGATGCACTGTAGAAGTCCGCTATACGGCTATCGGAGACTACGAATTTCGGTCCGCTAATTTTGTAGGAAGGCTACAAGCTATGTTCCTTTGTGCGCGAGACGGCCCAGCACCGTGGCTATCCAGAGCGAGAAGCCGTCCCTGCCCACGCTCGGAATTAGCCCGGTAAGCTCACTGGCCCGGCGCAGCCGGTAGCGGACAGTGTTGGGGTGCACGAAGAGCAGCCGGGCGGTCGCCTCCAGCGAGCTGCCCTGCTCCAGATAGGTCATGACTGTGTCGAGGAGGGCCGAGCCGCCGCTCAGCATCGGCTCGTATACCTGCGTGATCAGCTGGACGCGCGCCGACTCGTCACCATCGAGCGCTCGCTCGGGCAGCAGGTCCACCGCGGATACCGGCCGCGGCGCGTCCGGCCACGCGGCCGCCGCCCGCAGGCCTGCCAGCGCCGCGCTGGCGGACAGGGTGGCTGACTGCAGGTCGCCGACGGACGGCCCGACGACGACCGGCCCGGCGCCGAACCGCCCGGCGAACTGGCTCGCGGCCTTGACCGGATCCGAGGCGCCGCCAAGCACCACGACCAGCCGGTGCCCGTGGACGCCTGCGAGCAGGTCAAGCCGGGACCGCCGGGCGATCACCCGGAGCTCGTCGATGAGGCCCTCCGGCTCGCTGCCGTCGGCGATGCCCGCTATTACCGCGACCGGAGCAGACGACCAGTTCAGCGCGGAAGCCCAGGACTGCAGGCCCTCATCGACCTCCCCGCGGACCAGGGAATCGACGACGAGGGCCTCGAGGCGGGCGTCCCACGCGCCGCGCGCTTCGGCGGTGCGCGCGTAGACCTGGGCGGCACCGAAAGCGATCTCCCTGGTGTAGCGGAGGACGGCCTCGCGCAGCTCGGCCTCGCCGCCCGGTGCCGCCAGCTCGTCGACCTGCGTCTCCACCACGTCGATGATGACACGCACCATTTCGACCGCCTGCTGCAGGCTGACCGCCCTGGCCAGCTCGCGAGGCGCGGTCCCGAACACCTCGCCGGCGACAGCCGGCCGGCCACGCTCCGGGTGCTTGACCCAGTCGACGAAGGCGGCGATACCAGCCTGGGCGACCAGGCCGAGCCATGACCTGTTCTCGGCCGACAGCTCGCGGAACCACGGCAACCGCAGGTCCATCGAGGTCATCGCGGCGGTGCCCAGCGCGCCCATCGACCGCTCAAGCCGCTGAGCGGTGGCGCCGCGGACGCGGCCGGCCGCCGGCTGGCTAGCCGCGGCGCCGCGGCGCTCCCTCGTCGTCACCCTGCCAGCGTGCCACGCGTCAGCTGGCTATCTGTACCCGGCCGGTGACGGCGTGGCCCGGCCCAGCGCCTTTCGCATGCGGACAAGGGCCCGCCTGCTCTCAGAGGACTTCGCTCACCGGGAGATCGAGCCGGTACTTGGCGATGGCCTGGCCTACTACCTCCGGCTTCACCCCGCCCTGGCGGGCCAGCTGGCTCAGCACCGCCACGGTGATGGACTCGGCGTCCACATGGAAGAACCTGCGTGCGGCCGGCCGGGTGTCGGAGAAGCCCCAGCCGTCGGTGCCCAGCGAGGTGAACGGGCCGGGCACCCAGCGGGCGATCTGGTCGGGCACCGCCCGGATCCAGTCACTGACCGCTACCACGGGGCCCGGGTGGCCGTCGAGTGCCTGGGTGACAAAGGGAACTCGCTGGTCCCCGTCGGGATGCAGCAGGTTCCACTCGTCGCAGGCGAGCGCATCGCGGCGCAGCTCGGTCCATGACGTCGCGGACCAGGCATCAGCGAGAACGCCCCAGTCATCGGCGAGCAGTTGCTGGGCTCGCTGGGCCCAGCGCATCGCGACACCTGAGGCGAGGATCTGGGCGCGCGGCTGCCCGTTCGGGGCTCCCGCGGGGTCCCGGCCGGCATCGGCCACGGGGGCTGGCGCTGCCGCATACCTGTAGAGCCCGCGCAGGATGCCCCGTTCCAGGGCCTCCGGACCGCCAGGGAAATCGGCGGGCTCGGCGGGCTGGACGTAGGGCTCGTTGTAGACCGTCAGGTAGTAGAAGATGTTCTCGCCGTCCGGATGGGCTTCGGTGGCGCCGTACATTCTGCGCAGCGCGTCGCGCACGATGTGGGAGAGCTCGTAGGCCCAGGCCGCGTCGTAGCTGAGGCACGCCTCGGTGACCGAGGAGAGCAGCACGGAGTGACCGTCGTTGTGCTGCAGGCCCTCGCCGGTCAGCGTGGTCCGCCCGGCCGTCGCGCCGAGCAGGAAACCGCGTCCGAGCTGGTCGCCGAACAGCCACATCTCGTCGCCGGTCCGCTGGAAGCCGAACATCGAGTAGAAGATGTAGACCGGGATCATGTGGACGCCGTGGGTGGCGTAAGCCGTGCCCGCCGCGATGGTCGATCCCATCGCCCCGGTTTCGCTGATCCCCTCGTGCAGGATCTGTCCTTTCTCAGACTCCTTGTAGGACAGCAGCAGGTTGCGGTCCACCGCCTCGTAGCTCTGGCCGTACGGAGAGTAGATCTTCGCGGTCGGGAACAGCGAGTCCATGCCGAAGGTGCGGGCCTCGTCCGGGATGACCGGAACGAAGCGCTCGCCGATCTCCGGATCCTTCATCAGGTCCTTGAGCAGCCGCACGAACGCCATCGTGGTGGCGACGGACTGCCTGCCCGAGCCCTTTGTCAGCTCGTCATAGGCGCTATTGGCGGTGAGAGCGAGCGGCTTGGCCCGGACCTGACGCCTGGGCAGGTAGCCCCCCAGAGCGGCCCGGCGCTCGCGCATGTACTGGATCTCGTCGGACTTCTCGCCCGGGTGATAGTAGGGCGGCTTTTCCGCCTCCAGCGCCGCGTCCGGGATCTCCAGGTAAAGCCGGTCCCTGAAGTCCTTCAGCTCGGCGACCGTGAGCTTCTTCATCTGGTGAGTGGCGTTGCGCGCCTCGAAGTCGGGGCCGAGCGTCCAGCCCTTGATCGTGTGGGCCAGGATCACGGTCGGCTGGCCGACATGCTCGGTGGCCGCCTTGAAGGCGGCATAGACCTTACGGTAGTCGTGACCGCCACGGGAGAGGTTCCGCAGCTGGTCATCGGGGAGGTGCTCGACCATCGCCCGCAGCCTGGGGTCGCCGCCGAAGAAGTTCTCCCTGATGTAGGCGCCCGACTCGACCCCATAGGTCTGGAATTGGCCGTCCGGCGTCGTATTCATCTTGTTGACCAGCACGCCGTCTGTGTCCTGGGCCAGCAGCGGGTCCCAGTCGCGGCCCCAGATCACCTTGATGACGTTCCATCCCGCGCCGCGGAACGAGGCCTCAAGCTCCTGGATGATCTTCCCGTTGCCGCGGACCGGCCCGTCGAGACGCTGCAGGTTGCAGTTGATCACGAAGGTGAGATTGTCGAGTTCCTCGCGGGCGGCCAGCCCGATCGAGCCGAGGACCTCGGGCTCGTCGGTCTCCCCGTCGCCGAGGAACGCCCATACGTGCGAGCGGCTGGTGTCCTTGATCTCCCTGGCCAGCAGGTACCTGTTAAACCTGGCCTGGTAGACGGCGTTGATCGCGCCCAGGCCCATCGATACCGTCGGAAATTCCCAGAAGTCCGGCATCAGGCGGGGGTGGGGATACGACGGGAGACCGCCGCCTGGATGCGAGAGTTCCTGGCGAAATCCGTTTAGCTGGTCTTCTGTCAGACGGCCCTCGAGGAAGGCCCTGGCATAGATGCCGGGAGCCGCGTGGCCCTGGATAAAGACCTGGTCACCGGACTCGCCATGGTCCTTGCCGCGGAAGAAGTGGTTGAAGCCGACCTCATAGAGGCTGGCCGCCGAGGCATAGGTGGCGATATGGCCGCCGACGCCCAGGCCGGGCCGGTTGGCGCGAGAGACCATGACTGCCGCGTTCCAGCGGATGTAGGCGCGGATGCGCCGCTCGATGTACTCATCGCCGGGGAACCAGGGCTCGCGTTCCGGCGGGATCGTGTTGATGTAGTCGGTGCTCCGCAGGCCGGGGACGCCGACCTGCTGCTCGCGGGCGCGTTCGAGCAGGCGGAGCATGATGTACCTGGCCCGGCCCCGGCCACGCGTCCTGACCACGGTGTCGAAAGAATCGACCCACTCCCTGGTCTCGTCTGGGTCGATGTCGGGAAGCTGGGTGGGCAGGCCGTCGCTGATGATCGAGAAGCGCTGGCGTCCGGATGCCACGGGGTGTTCCTCGCCTTCCGCGGTGGCTGGCTCTCGCCGTCACCGGTATCGCTGGTGCTCAGCCGCAGGCTACTGCCGATGATGCGCTGAGTTGTCCAGACCAATCCTCGCGCGCTACCGCGCGCAACGCATCTCTACTGGCGGGTAACCGGCTGTGGGGGTGCGGTGGCAGCGCTCGCTGTGCCGCTTGGGGGCCGCAGCGACTCCAGCGCGGCGGCCGTTGTAACGATGCTGGTCAGCTGGACGTGAACCGGAACTTCCGGTTAGATGCTTCCCCTCATGAATCTGGGTACACCAGGATGAGGCAGGCGTGGCCGCGGGCCGCCGCGGCAGTCACCGGCAAGCGGCAGGATGCCAAGGGGGACAGCGTGTGGCGGGCCGGGAAAGACATCTGAGTACCACCAAGGGGGGCAGCGCCGGCGGCGGGAATATGGCGCGGCGGCCGGGCGCCGTGATCGGGTCACGACAGAGGATTTTGCATTGCCTGCCAATTGGCACTTGCGCACCGCGCCGACCCAGTGTGAACTGTCCGATCAAGAGGTGGCGACGCCGCAGGCGCCGCGCCTGACCGGCAGGATACGGCAATGTGCCGAGCCGCTGGCCGTGGCGCTGGCGGGGGGCGGAAAGGACCAGGGAGGAAGTTAGTGAGCGCGACCGCGGGCCAGGCACAGGATCAGCGTGACCTGGCCGAGCGGCTCGGCATCAAGCCGGGCCAGGTGGTGCAGGAGATCGGCTACGACGACGACTGCGACGAGAAGCTGCGCGACTCGGTCGCCCGGGTCGAAGGGGTAGAACTCGTCGATGAGGACTACGACGATGTAGTTGATGTCGTCCTGCTGTGGTGGCGGGACGAGGACGGTGACCTAGTCGACGCGCTGGTGGACGCGCTGACTCCGCTCGCGGATGGCGGCTATATCTGGCTACTGACGCCGAAGTCGGGGCGGCCGGGGCATGTAGAGCCAAGCGATATCGGGGAGTCGGCGCCAACCGCGGGCCTATCACAGACATCGACGGTCAGTGCCGGGCGGGACTGGTCGGGCAGCCGGCTGGTCGCGCCCAAAGCGCGACGCTGAGATTCGTGATTCTTTCGTTGCGAGGCCGCCCGGCGCAGGTGGCAGACTGAGGGTATCTCGCGCACGCGGTCCCCTCTGCGGCCCGCCCTCGCATCTTCTTCGGAAGGAACACTGATGGTGGTTGACGTCGGCGATCAGGCACCTGACTTCGAGCTGAAGGACCAGCACGGCACTCCGGTGCGGCTATCGGGCCTCCGGGGCCAGAAGAACGTCGTGCTCGTGTTCTACCCGCTCGCCTTCAGCGGTGTCTGCTCGGGCGAGCTACGCGCTATGCGCGACGACTTCCCCGAGGTATCCGGCGAGGATGTGGAGTTGCTGACGGTTTCGGTAGATTCTGGCTACTCGCACCGGGTATGGGCTGACGCGGAGAATTTCAACTTCGCGCTGCTTTCGGATTTCTGGCCACACGGCGCTGTTGCCAGGTCCTACGGTGTGTTCGATGAGAATCGGGGCATCGCTACACGCGGTACGTTCATTATCGATAAGAAGGGTGTCGTGCGGTGGAAGGTCGTGAACCCGGTACCGCAGGCCCGTGAGATCGCCGAATACCAGAAGGCGCTGGCAGCGCTGGATTAGCGGGCTGGCAGGTTCTTGGGGGAACGGCAGAAACCGGAGCAGGCAGGATGCCCTGCTATCGCTGTGGCGCACGGCAACCGGATCCCGACCGGGGGGAGAGCCCCTGGAAGCGCGGTGTCCGGTCCAGCCGCCAGGTACTGATCTGTCCTGGCTGCCAGTCATCTTTCGACTGGATCGCCGAACTGGACCGGTGCCCGGTGTGTGCAAGCGCGCACCTGGTAAGGCGGCTCGGTGAAGTCGAATGCCGGGACTGCGGATACGTGCGGGAGCCCGCAGGGGCTGCCGCTTCCGCCGGTTCGGCCGGTCCGGCTGGTCCTGCCGGTTCGGCCGGTCCTGCCGGGGGAGCGGCGGGGGGACTTGCGGGCGACGCGGATCAGGCGATCTCGGGGGGCGCTGGCGCCGGGATCGTCGCGGGCACGCCGGACGACGATGACGGTCCGACGCCGGGCCTGGCCGAAGAGGTGGAGCGCGCGCTCGCCCGGGTCCTTGGTCGGGCGGGCCGGACAGCGGGGATTGGCTAGATCGATGACCGGGAAATCTGCGCAGGCATGGGCTTAGTGGTCGTGGGCGATCAGGGAGCGTTTGACCGGGGCGCCGATCATCGAGTTGTGCCGGATGCAGGCGTTGAGCGCGAGCAGCCGCTGGACGATCCGGGCCCACAGCCCGGCGGGGACGCGGCCGCCGTGGCGTTCGAGGCCGAGCTGGTTCTTCAGGGTCCAGATGATCGCCTCGACCCGCTGCCGCAGCCAGTTCGGGAAGTATCTGGGGGCCTTCTCGTCCTCGCGGGCCGGGCGGATCAGCGTCAAGGCCCAGGTCCGGTCTGGCGAAGAAGGCCTCGGTGTCCTCGCCGGAGGCGGGAATGGCTGGGGCAGTAGCCATACCCGGCCCACCCGTACAGGTCAGAGCGCTTCGCGGTGATGACCAAGTGGCCGCGCGGGACGGGCGTGGCGTCCATCAGCCGGAGCATCTCCGCGCTGCCCGGCGTCTGGTCAGCCAGCCACCTCAGCGCCGTCTCCATCAGCGGCGCGGCGGCCTTCAGCCGCTGGTTGTACTCGCTTTGGCCTAGTAGCCGTGGGAACAGGTGCCCTACCTGCTTCGGTGCGGCGCGCAGCCAGTGCCGCTCATCATCGAAGCGCAGCATCCTGGCCTTCAGCGCAGCGACCTCCTCGCGCAGTCCGGCCCTTCAGTAGCTGAAGGTTGTGGCTCCGTCATCGCCGATCCACTCCCACAGCTGGACGCTGCCCGCGAGCTTAGCGTTGGCCAGCAGGCCGTACTGGTCGAGCTGCTTGGCGTTGAAGCAGACGGGGCAGACCATGTACTGCCCGCCGGCCTTGGCATACCGGGCGAGCAGGTCCGGCAGGGCGGGACACCCGTCGCAGGCGACGCCTGCGGCCACCCCGTCCAGCGCGAGCCGGACGGCTTCCTTGGCCTGGAACATCAGGGTCGGCCGCCCGGATTCGGCGGCGCCGACCGCGACGAGGAACGCGACGGTCACCTTCTCCGGGTCTTCCATGCCTGTGCTGAGGCTGATCACTGCCTTGCCTGCCACTGCCGCCTTCTTTCGTCACGGTGCGCACCTGGCGGCCAGCTCTGGTGCCGCTGGTTACGCTTTAGCATAGTTAGCACGACCGTTCGTACTACATTGGACAGTACGACCGGTCGTGCTATCTTGTCAAGACGATGAGCGACACCATGAACCAGCACAGCCGGGCGCGGCGCCGGCCGCGCGCGGACGGGAGACACACCCGCGACGCGATCCTGCGCGCCGCAGCGTCGCTGGCCACCGTCGACGGGCTGGAGGGCCTGTCGATCGGGAACCTGGCCACGGCGATCGGCATCAGCAAAAGCGGCCTGTACGCGCACTTCGGGTCCAAGCAGGAACTCCAGCTGGCCACCGTGGAGGAGGCGGGCCGGATCTTCGCCGAAGAAGTCGTGCAGCCCGCCCTTGCGGCTCCGCCCGGCCTGGCCCAGCTGGTCGCGGTGTGCGAGGCGTTCTTCGATCACTTGCAGCGCCGTACCTTCCCCGGCGGCTGCTTCTTCGCCAGCGCGGCGCTGGAGATGGGCACCCGCCCCGGGCCGGTCAAGGAACGAGTCGCCGCCTTCCAGTCCGGGTTCGTTGCGCTGATCCGTGGATTCGCCGCCACCGCGCTTGAGCAGAACGAGCTCCCCGCGGGCGAAGACCCGGACCAGCTCGCCTTCGAGCTGAACGGGATCATCCTGGCCGCCGACACTAACTTCGTCCTGCACGGCGACGCCGCAGTCCTGGACATGGCCCGGCAGATCGTGCACCGGCGGCTCGGACCCGGCAGCGGCGGAAATGCCGGCCACGGCTAAGCCCAAGCAGGTCCCCCCTGGCTGGTTGAGGTCCCGGCCCGCCAGCGGGTCTCGTGCCTGCGGATCACCGCCAGCGGGCAAACCGCCACAACGGCTGCGCAGAGCCCAGAAAACGCTGGCTCCGGCCGGCCACAACCGTAGAGCACATACAAGAAACCGGCTGCCGCGCGGGCCAGGCGAGCTTGCGCACGGTGGCGGGCAGCACGCCGCAGCAGATCGCGGCGGCCGTCCACACGATGATGAGAGATCCGCCCCGGCGCTCTTATCGGACAACACGACGCTTCCGGCCCCGCAACACGGGCAGGCGCAACTCGCCGGCTTTCCGGGGGAACGACATCCTCACCAGCCACGAATTACCGGTCATCGATCTAGGCGGCTGGATCCGGTGACCGGCCTGCGGGGCGTGCCGCAGTGCGCGCCGGGTTGCTCACGGACTCGGCTAGATGGAAACAGAACAGGTACGCTGTGCCCGGTAATGGCCGCGTGCTCCCGGACCGGGGCAGCGGACGGGTGCATAGCTCAGAGGTAGAGCACTCGCCTTACAAGCGAGGGGCCGCAGGTTCGAACCCTGCTGCGCCCACTGTCTTTCGGAGCTTGAGATGATCGTTAGGGAGCCAAACGGGGAGCCAAACGGGGAGCCAAAGTTGATGGTGAACTCGTCCATGGCCAGGCAATGCGAAGCCTCGGGTGGCACCAGGACGCCGCATTCGTCCGCGAGCTGACTCCGGCGGCCGTGCCTGGCAGAGAACGCCGACTCTTGCTGAACCATCCCGGCCCGGACGCCAAGCGCGCTGCGGGCCGGCAGGCCAGAGCTGGACATTGCATGCGTTGACGACTCGATCTGCTCTTGCCGGACGCGGCCCTTAGGCGCGTGATTCTACTGTTACGGAATGTGACAATTCACAGGGCCCGGAGCGCTTCTACGGAGCCAGATCGCCGATTTAGTGCGTGTGGCTGCTGGCTGCATCGTTACGGCCGAGATGCCAGATCGGCCAGATCTGGCGTCCTGGCGTGAGGCGGGCTGGTGATCACTGGGATTCGGCCCCGCCGATGAGTTCGCGTTCCGCGCCTCGTCTGGGTTCGTGGAGCCTGGTCCAGGCGTTGGACGTGAGGCGAAGTGCCGTGCCGGGCACGGTCGAGACAAGGAGAGATCGTGCGCCACTTGCCCACCGAACCGCTGGCAGTCTCCGCACTGCCACTGGTCGCCAGCCGCGACGAGTACGAGGCCGCCCGCGCCAGACTGCTGGTCAGGGGAGAAGGCGCACACGCGTGAGGGCGACGCGATCGCCGCGGAGCGCCGCCGACTGCCGATGATCGAGATTCCCGCGTCCGTCACCGTAGCCGGCGCGAAGGGCGAGGTTCCGTTCCTGGACGTTTTCGACGGGCGCCGGATGCTCGCCGCCTACTTCCACATGTGGCACGACGGCGAACCGTGGGAAGGGCAGTGCATCGGATGCACCTACTTCGCCTCTCAGGTACAGGCTCCGCTGGCGCACCTGCACGCGCGCGACGTGACGCTGGCGTACCTGTGTGAGGGCAGCTACGAGGAGAGCCGGGCGTACGCGGACTTCATGGGCTACACGACACCGTGGTACTCGGCGCGCGACGCGGGCGCTGGGCTGCTGGCCGACCGGGGCTTCGGCTGGCTCGGCTGCTACGTGCGCGACGATGACGACCGCGTCTACGAGACCTACTGGACCACCGACCGCGGTAACGAGGCGGGTTTCTGGTCCTACGGCCTGCTGGACCGCACCGTGTTCGGGCGCCAGGAGCCGTGGGAAGACTCCCCTCAGGGCTGGCCCAAGATTCCGGCCGGCCAGCACCAGTGGCGCGTCGACGGCCGCCCACTGGCGCAATTGGACGTCACCGATGAACCTGTTGCATAGGCGACGCCGCTACGCTATGCGCAGGAGCCGGAACGCACTGCCGCTCAAGGCTTTGCCGCCGAACAGGGGTCGTGGCGATGATCGTCTTGTTTCCTGGTGGCCCCTCGCGCCGGATCGCCGACTCGGCGCACGTCAGCGGTGAAGCCGATTCCGAAGCGGGCAGGCGCAGAGCAGCCAGTTCAGAGCGCCGCGTGGCCAACGGCTCTGCGCATACCGCGTCAGGCGGGGGCTTCGGCGGGCAGTCCGAGGGCGTGCGCTGAGTCCCGCAGTCTCTTGTCGTAACAGACGAAGGCGCTCAGATCGGTTCGTATCTCGTGAGCGGTCGCGAGGTGGATGGCGTCGAGGCTGCGCAGCGTCTTGTCCCCGATAACCTCAGCCGCCGGAGCGACATCGTCCATGCTCAGCAACGCGATCGCGGACAGGACCGCATTGGCGCGGCTCATCCGGTGCGGCGCAGCGCGGGTAACGGCCCGCAGCATCTCAATGCGGAGCAGCCGCGACGATACGCGCGGGATTCCGGCGTGTTCTGCCATCCATAGTTCCAGGCGCCCGGTCTCTGGCTCGGCCACGACGAGCTTGAGCGCGGCCGAGGTATCCAGGTAGATCATCAGTACCGCTCGTCATCGCGCATCTGCGCCAAAGCTGCGCCGAGGAACACGTCCTCATCGGTCTCGTCGCGCGGCGGAGTAGGCGGGATCGGCCCAGGGCTGGATGCCGGAGTTGCCCGGCCTTGCGCTATCAGGCGATCGAGCAGCGGAACTCCCGTCGCAGGGGCGGCGGGCATGATGCGGGCAACGGGACGCCCGTACTCGCTGATCTCGACCGACTCCCCGGCCTTGACGCGCTCCAGCACCCGGGCGGTCTGCCGGTTCAGCTCGCTTACCGTCACGGACTCCATAAGAGCCATGGTACTACTAAGTACTACTTGCGGGATGGCGGCATGGCGGACGAGTTCGCCCGGTGCGGCAATGCGCGCAGAACCTCTATCCGGGTTCGTCTCATGCGTTCACCGTCGGCATTTGCCATACTGCGCCGAACGGCGGCTCGCGGACGCGCAGTAGGCGTGCCTGGCGGTTATCGCCTTCGGCTGCCTGGCCGGTGGTGGCCAGCCAGCCAGCCGGGCGCTGGCTGTCTGCGCCATGCCGAAGGTTTGATCTGCGGCGCGGCGTTGATGACCGTCCCGCCAGGCCAGGCCCTCTAGCCGGGATGATTCATCTGGATCTTGGTCGTCTTGGCGTCGACCTCCGCCTGTGCCGCGACGTCCCGCTCGTAGGGTCAGGGTCGCCAGCGGGTGCATCTGACGCCGTCAGTGTTCCTAGTATCCCGGACAGTCGCGGCTGCGGGTGTACGGCTGGCAGGAGAAGAGCTCTCGGGTCGTTTGCAGGCTGGATCTCTACGGCGCGTGGCGTCTCCTGGCCGTTTTCGAGACACCGGATCGGTGCATCCTGCTTCTCGTCGCCGAGCACACACGCACAGCCAACCCCTACCGGCTGCTGTATGCAGCGCTGGGTATCGCCGAGCCGGAGGAGCCCCGCACCAAGCCGCCGTGCTGTGACTCCGACGGGGAACCGCCCATCGACCCCCACGTCGTGGCGCGCTTCGAGCGCGGCCTGCGAGATCTCGCCCGCGGGTTGCCCGCCACGCCCAAGGCTCGCAGCGAACGGCGCCGCTAGCCTGAGTTTCCTGAATAGATTGATCTTGCTGCTGTTTCCGCAGGTGAGCGGTAGCGTCCCGGGCCTTGGAGCCTATGACGTAACTGCGTGGCGCCCAGCGGTCCAGGCCGAAGATCTCGTGCAGCTTCCGCTGGTCAGCGCTGAGTTCTGTGGTCATGCGGCGGGCTGTGGGCCGGCCGCCGGTGGAGGGGTAGATCAGCACGGTCTCGCCGATGGCGGCGAGCTGGCCGAGGAGTTCGCGCACTGACAGTGCGAGGCCGGCGCGGGTGGCTTTGCGCCGCATCAGGTGTGCGATCTGCAGGGCGAGCACGCAGGTGAACACGTGGATGCGGATGTTGTGCTCAATCCAGTGGTGCATGGGACTGAAGGAGACGACGCGGGGGTCTTTGAGCTGGCGGAAGGAGAACTCGGCCTCGGACTGGGATCGGTAGGCGGCGATCACCTCGGCCACGGGCCAGTCGTCGTGATCGGTGATCAGCACGTGCTTGCCGAAGATCTCCTTTTCCAGGGCGGTGCGGGCGGCCGGGTCGATGCGCCAGGCCAGGCACAGGTCTTTGGGCTGGTCGCCGGCGAGGTGCCAGGTAACCACCCGCCGGACCCAGGGTTTCCTGGTGATCGCGGCGATCTCGGCCTCCGCCTTCTCGCGGGACCGGCGGGTCTTGCCGCGGGCGAGGGTGGCGGCCAGCTCATCCAGTTTCTTGCCGGCTCTGGCCAGGGTGGTGCCGTCGAACCCGCGGGCCTGGGACTGGTGCAGCCCGGGTGAGTGGGTGAGGATCGCCGGGCGCCGGGCGCCCGGCGCCGTAGACCTCGCGGCGGGTGTCGAGCGCGGTCAGCGCGCCGAAGCGGCTCTCATCCACGATGGCCCGGGCGGAGGGCGGCCGGGCGGTCAGGCCCGGGCAGTCAGACGCCGGGACCGATCGCACGTAGCGCAGCCCGGTCCCGGCCAGATAGGCGAAGTTGCCCTCTGAGTTCTGCCCGGCGTCGAAGACCACGGTCATGTCCGCAGCGCCGCCGGCAGCTGCCCGGCCGGCTCCGTCGGCTATCGCCTCGTACTGGCCGCCAGCTGGCCGATCATCGTGGCGAACTGGGTGACGTCGGGCCGGTCACCGGTGTAGGCGCGCCAGGTCAGCGGGATCCCCCCGTCACGGGTGACCACCAGCCCCAGGCCCACCAGCCGCAGGTCCGCTCGCTTCTGCCTGGCCTTGCCCCGCTGAGCCACCGGGGCCTTGTCATTACCAGTGTCGATGAAAGTGGCGAAGTTGGTCATGTCCAGGGCCACCGGGGAGATGTCCAGCTCATAGGCGGCGGCCATGCGCACCGCGATCCGCCGGGAGATCTCCTCCAGCTCCTCCAGCCCGACGGCGTGCATCGCGTCCCAGAACCGGCGGTGGCCCAGCACACTCGCGCTGACCTTGGTGAACCGGTCCGCGGCAGTGGTCTTCCGCCAGTCCGCGAACCCCAGCTTCGAGCAGGGGGCGACCAGCCGGTTCAGCGCCGCCAGCACCAGGTAAGTGCCGGCCGAGGCACCCGCATCGGCGCGCCTGGCCCCGGCCTGTGCCGTGCCAAAACTCGCGAACCGTCTCTGATCTGGCGTTTTCTGTGATCGTCAGGCCGCTCTCCGGTACTCGCTGATCAGGCCCTGGACGGCTTGTCGGCGCTTGATCCGGGCGGTCACATCGATCGGCTGGCCGGGCTCGTGCAGCGGAGGTCTTTGTTCCCGCGACTGGTGGGGCCGGTGATCGTTGTAGTGCTGGGCATACTCAGCCAGGATCTGCCGGAGGTGCCGTTCGCCGTAGACCAGCAGGTGATCGAGGCACTCGCGACGTAACGTTCCCGCATACCGCTCCGCGAAGGAACTCGCCCGGGGCTTGCTGTCGCGGTCGCGGATCAGAAACTTGAACCGGTCGGCGCGTTCGCCGAGGTCCATGAGCAGGTTACGTGCCTGCTGGGCGGTCCACGCTCCTGTGGGGTGCGCGGTGACGCCCAGGATGTACACGCGCCGGGTCTCGATTTCCATCACGAAGAAGACGTACAGGCGTCTGAGGAACACGGTGTCAGCGTGCACGAAGTCGCACGAGAGGATCCCGGATGTCTGGAGGTCAGGAACTGCCGCCAGGTCGGTGATGTCCGGCGTGGTGCGGGGTTGAGTCCTGCTGCGGTCAGGATCCGGCGGATGGTTCCCTCGCCGATGCGGTGGCCGAGGCCGCGGAGCTCACCTTGGATGCGCCGGTGCCCCCAGCGCGGGTTCTGCCTGGCCAGCCGCTGGACCAGCTCGCGGACCTCATCGGGGACCGGCGGGCGTCCCGTGGTGTTCGGATAAGTCCATTTGTTCTTGATCAGGCGCCGGTGCCAGGCGAGCAGGGTGTCCGGCGTCACGATCCGGTGCAGGCGAAGGCGCCTGGGCAGCACCCCCGTCAGGGCGGCGATCACGGCGCGGTCGGCCCAGTCCGGCTTCGGGCGGGCGACCTGACGGCGCAGGACCGCAACCTCGTGCCGCAGGACCAAGATCTCCGCGTCCTTCGAGGTGTCGCTTCGCGCGAGGAGCGCCAGCCAGCCGAACAACCGGATCATGAGAACGTAGACGAGGCGAATGAGCACGAGTGCCGAGGGTATAGGCCCAGGTCAGATGCTCTGCGCGAGTTCTGGCACCGCACAGGCGACCCGGCGTGCACCGTTCCCGGCGGCGCTTCGAAAACCCGGCCTGCGCCGGGCCAGGCGACGCGGCCTCCCGGCGGGTCAGCTTCAATAGTCGCAGCAGCCGGGCGTTCTCCGCCCGCAGCCTCGCAAGCTCCCCAGCCAGCTCGGCCGGCTCCGCATCGTGGGCAGCACTCCCGTTCACGCTGACCACCGTACGGCCCAGACATTCGCTGTCGTAGTGCGAGATAGCACGTCCCGGCGGTAACTGGCGCAGCAGAACGCAATGAACCCGCTCAAGGTGCTCAGCGTTCCGCTGGCCACCGCCTTGCAGAGAGCCTGGGGCTGACCGGCGACGAACCGGACTGGCCGGCCGCCCAGGCCGGCCGCGTTTCCGTTGGCCCGCCCTGCGGCCGGCCAGTTCCGGCCGAGGACAAGCGCAAGCGAACAGATTTGCATAAGCACTGTGCTTATACTCGGAGAATGCTTATGGAAGCTGTGCGGTGGTTGCAAGGGTCTGGCCTTGCTGTCAGGCAGCAGGATGCTGCTCCGGTGCCGGGCCGTGGCGCGGAGACCGTGCTGGTGGTGGCGGCGGGTAACAGCAGCGCCCGGTTCGCGGTCGATTTGAGGCAGCGGGCGCCGTACCCGAACGAACTGGCCGGTCTCGGCCGGCTAAGGGAGACGCTGTCTCGACTAGGCGAGCCGCTGCTGATAGCGCCTTTCGTGTCCGAGTCACTGGGGGCAGCGCTGACGGCCGGCGGCTGGTCGTGGGCAGATGCGCAAGGAGATTTTGACTTGCGTGCCCGTGGACTGCTGTTCCGGCAGCGGCGTGCCGTGACGGCACCGAAGCCTGCTCGCAAGACGCTGCCGACGGGATCGGGCAGCTTCGCTGTCATCCGATCCCTGATCACGTTCGCGGGCGGCGACGAGGACGCTACTGGTGCCACGGTGCTGGCTGCCCGGGCCGGAGTATCTCAGCCGCGTGTTTCACAGGTGCTCCGACAGTTGCGGGATCATGAACTCGTCGACAGGGCGCCGGACGGCAGATGGCGGCCTCGCCGCGAGGCGCTGCTGGACCAGCTCCTGGCCGAGTATCCCGGCCCGGGAGGCTCGGTACAGTATTTCTACAGCCTGGACTCACCAACGGACGTGGCTGTCCGTGTTGCCCGCGAGTTCGGGAACCGGGTCGCGGTTTCTGCGGATGTCGGGCCTGACCTCATCCAGGCGTGGCGCAGGCCGACCGAGATCATCTTGTATGTCAGGGAACTAGTAGACGCAAGCCAGTTCGGGCTTGTGGAGGCGCAAGGCAGGCACGACGGGAACGTCATCGTCCGCATACCGGGGGACTGGTCGGTCTTCCCGGTACCGGCTCTGGTAGCCGATCTGCAGGATGTGGAGGTTGGGCTGGCAGATCCGTCCCAGATGATCTGGGATCTGCACGATCTCGGCGGCGCTGATCGTGCCGATGCTGCGGCAAGGTTGCGGACATGGCTACTGACACGCCGCTGAGCCATCTGGCGCTGCTAGCGGCATCTGTCGCCGACGATCTTGGTTATGTTGCCCTCGCCGATCTTGCCAGGGCCGTCGGGGACGACGCTTCCGGCTACCGCGTCATCGGCGGCCATATGGTGACGGTACTGGCAGCAAGATGGATGCTCGGCGCGGACCTGTACCGGGAGACCGGCGACGCTGACCTCGGCGTGACTCCGGTTCTGGCTCGCAGCATTCACCTTCCCGGCAGGCTGAAAGCTCTCGGTTATGAACAGGTCGCAGGCAACCGCTTCGCCCGCGGCATGTCCGACATCCCCGTCACGCTCCCGGGCGTGCGGGACGCTCCGCGCCAGGCGATCATCGACCTACTTATCCCCGCCTACACCCACCGGGCCCGCGAGAACGTCAAGGTAAGCGAGGACCTATTCAGCACTGAAGTCCCCGGGCTCGCGGCCGCGCTGGGCCGGCCAGCGGGTCACCATGGCACTGGAGTTGCGCCGGCTTACCGGCGAGATCCTGCACGCGGCCCTGCCGTTCCCCTACGAGCTCAGCGCTCTGGTGCTCAAAGGCCTGGCCACACGAGTCAGGGTCAAGGCCACCGACACGACAGACATCTGGCGGTGCCTGGAGATCGCGTTTGCCGCAAGGGTCATGCCACAGGACTTCTCCCGCAGTGGCCGTGACGAGGCGGCCGCCGCCATCCGGGCCCTATTCAAGCATCGCGACGGCGCGGGGATGACCGCGCTCGCAGAAGAACTCCGCGGCGCTCGCCGAGGATGTGGCACGCGCGCTGCAGCAGGCCAACCGACCGGTGGCACCGACGTTGGCGTTCTCCGCTACGAACGGACATTCCCACAGTCCAGTCCCCATGAGCCTCTGATAATTGCGGGATGTGCTGGCCGTCGCTGAAGGTCCTTTGGGGTTGTGACGTGTGGCTCTGGACTGGCCGGTCATTGACGCCTCAGTTTGTTTGTTCCGTGCTCGATGGCGGGATGTTGCCTGGGACGCAGTGATCGCACAGCCGCGTTTGACGGGATGGTCCTGGACCGGCCATAGCGTCGTCGACCTGGCGGCCGGACAGAGGAAGCGGATGGCAGATACCAACCAAGACGAGACCTTCAGGCCGTACGTGCCCGCAGTCGTGATCGACTGGCTGCGGTATAGCCCGGGAACCAGTCACCGCACGGTGGACGGCACACTGGAGTTCATCGACATCTCCGGGTTCACCCGGCTGACCGAGCGATTCGCGCGGGCGGGCAAGGTCGGGGCCGAAGAGATGAGCCAGATCCTCGACGCCGTATTCACCAGCCTGCTAGATATCGCCCGCGAATACGGCGCGGATCTGATCAAGTGGGGTGGCGACGCGGTGCTGCTGCTCTTCCAGGGCGACGGGCATGCGGCTGCGGCGTGCGCCGCCGCATGGGAGATGCGAAGGACGCTCCGGCGGGTCGGCAGGGTTACCGGCACTGCGGGCTCGGCGACGCTGCGGATGTCCGTCGGCGTGCATAGCGGCCAGGTCATGTTCTTCCTGGCGGGCAGCAGGCACCGGGAGCTCATTATCACCGGACCGGCGGCCACCCAGACCGCCGTGATGGAAGCTGTGGCCGAAGCGGGCCAGGTGGGGATCAGCCACGAAACCGCCGCGCTCATCGGTCCCGGCGTGGCTGGCGCGGTCATGGGCCCCGGGTACCTACTTGGTGCCGCCCCCAAGGTGCCGCTGCGCCCGGTCCACCGCGTCCGCGACGTCACCGGCCTGGGCCTGGAACGCTGTCTGCCTCCCCCGGTGGCGGCGAACCTGCTGGCCGGCGGGCATGAAGGCGAGCACCGCAGGGTAGCCATCGCGTTCGCTGAGTTCTCCGGCACCGACCGGCTGCTGGCGGCCGACGGCGCCGACGCGGTGGCCGCCGCGCTGCAGCACGTCATTGCTGCCGCGCAGGATGCGGCGCACGCGAGCGACGTGACGTTCTTCGGGACAGACATCAGCGCCGACGGCGGCAAGATCATGCTCGTGGCCGGCGCTCCGCGGAGCACTGGCCACGAGGAGATGCACCTGCTGCAGGCCGTGCGCGCCGTCCTCGGCCAGCCGGGTGCGCTCACGCTGCGAGCAGGTGCGCACGCCGGCCGCGTGTTCGCCGGTGAGTGCGGCCCGGCGTACCGGCGCACCTACTCGGTGTGGGGTGACGCCATCAACCTGGCCGCGCGGCTGATGGCGCGGGCCGCTCCAGGCCAGCTGGTGGCCACGGCGGACATCCTGGACCGGTCGACGAAGACGTTCGCCTTCAGCCCACTGCCGCCGTTCCGGGTCAAGGGCAAGGCGCAGCCGGTGCATGCTTTCGATGTGGGCGCGCCGCTGCTGAACCGCCGGGTCCCGGTCCAGGCCACTGGCCGGCTCGCGGGCCGGGATGCGGAGGTCGCGGCGTTGCGGGAGGCGCTCGACTCGCTGCGCCGCGGTCGTGGCCGGGTTGTCGAACTGGTCGGCGAGCCAGGCATCGGCAAGTCGCGGCTGCTCGCCGAGCTGCTCACCATGGCCGACAAGGAGCGCCTGGTCGTCGTGCGCTGCGACGATTACGCCTCGGCCATACCGTGGGCGGTGTCCGACATGATGCTGCGTGAGCTGCTCAGCGTGCCGGCCGAGGCCGAGCCGCAGGCCGTGGCAGCCGCGCTCGCGGCGGCCGTAGCCCGGCAGGCGCCACAGCTGGGGAAATGGCTGCCGCTGCTGGCCGCTGCGGTTGGCGCGGAGCTGCCGCCGACTCCCGAGGTCACCCAGCTGGCAGACGCCTTCCGCAGGCCGCGCCTGGAGCAGGCCGTGACAGACCTAGTGGGGGCCGTCCTCAGCGGCCCCGGGGTGCTCGCCGTGGAGGATGTGCAGTTCGCCGACGAGGCTTCGGTCAGTGTCCTGAGCAGGCTGCTCGGCGAGGTGCCCGGCCGGCCGTGGCTGGTGGTGCTCACCGGGCCCGCGCGGACACCGGTTCGCGTGCCGGAGGACGCCCAGCCGCTGCGGCTGGAACTCGGCCCGCTGCCGACGTCCGCAGCTGAGATCTTGCTGCTCGAGGCGACCGAGCGATCGCCGCTCGCACCGCACCAGCTCGCCGCGATCACCGACCGCGGGGCCGGCAACCCGCTGTTCCTGCAGGAGCTAGCCGCAGTGGCAGGGCAGGGCAGCGACGTATTGCTGCTGCCGGAGTCAGTCGAGGACGTGATCGGCGTGCAGATCGATCTGCTCGCCCCGGCGGACAGGTCCACGCTCCGGGCCGCGGCGGTGGCGGGAATGTCGTTCGAGGCAGGCCTGCTCGCCGAGGTACTCGGCGAGCCGCTGGATGCCGGGGTGTGGGAGCGCCTGCGGGGATTCGTGTCAGCCGCGGCAGAAGGCGGGTTCGGGCTCAGGTTCCGGCACGCGCTGCTGCGCGACGCGGCGTATGAGGCGCTGCCGTACGCGCGCAGGAGGCAGCTCCACAGGCAGCTTGCCGCCGCCGTGGAGCGCCGGGCAGGTGACACGCCGCAGGCCGAGGCGGCCCAGCTCTCGCTGCACTATTTCCACGCGCGCTGCTACGAGGCGGCAAGCTACTACGCGCGTATCGCCGCCGAGCGGGCCGCCGCAGTGTACGCCAACCCGGAAGCGGCCGGGTTCCTGGCCACGGCGCTCGAGGCCGCCAGGCGGGTGGCCCGCCCTGCGGCAGCGGAGGTATCCAGGCTGGCCGAGGCGCTCGGGGATATCCGCTACCGCCTCGGCGAGTTCGCCGCCGCAGGTCAGTGCTTCGCCGAAGCGCGAAGGCTCAACAGCGGCGACCCTGTCGCGGTGGCCAGGCTCTGCCTGAAGCTCGCGCTCGTCGCCGAGCGGACCGGCGGGTTCCCGCAGGCGGTGCGCTGGATAACGATCGGCCGCCGCGGCTTGCAGGGGCTGGCCGATCCGGACGCGCGCCGCGAGGACGCGCGGCTCATCTTGCGGACCGCGGTCGTTCGCTATATGCAGGGACGGTTTGCCGCCGCGATCAAGTTTGGCCAGCTGGCCAGGGCCGAGGCCGAGCGGTCGGGCGCCAGGGACGTGCTGGCGGGCGCGTTCCAGCTGCTGGACGCCGCGGACGTAGCGCTCGGGAACTTCAGCAGCGAGCCGTGGGCGCAGCGGTCACTGGCGATCTGGAAGGAACTCGGCGATTTGGGCCGGCAGGGGAGGGTGCTGAACGAGCTGGGCGTCCGGGCTTACTTCGAGGGCCGCTGGGACGACGCGCTGAACTACTACCGGCAGGCGAGGGTGGCATACGAGCGGGTCGGCGACCAATGGAACGCGGCGCTCACCGCATGCAACATCGGGGAGATCCTCTCCAACCAGGGCCGCTGCGCCGAGGCAGAAGATACGGCGCGTCCCGCCGAGCGGATACTGCGCGCCTCGGGCGCCTTGTCGGAGACGGCATTCGCCGTTGCCGTCCTCGGCAGTATAGCCGCGGGGCGCGGCCGGCCCGGGGAGGCCTTCGGTCTGCTTGAGGCCGCGCGTGCAGGTTACCTCAAGGCACAAAGGCCAAATGAGGTGGTAGCTACCGAGATCAGTATCGCCGAGACCCTGGTCTATGCGGGCAAGCCCGCGGAGGCGCTGGCCCGCGCCGACGACATCGCGGCCGGCTCCAACCTGCGGGAGGGCGATGCGAGCGCGCTCGCCAGGGTGCGCGGTTACGCCATCGCACTGCTGGGGGATGCCGCCAGGGCGCACGAGACGATCGATGCGAGCCTGCGGGCCGCCCGTCGGCGAACTGACCAGTATGACGAGGCGCTCGCCGCCGACGCGCTCATCTGGCTGGCCGGGATCCGGGATCAGCCGGCTGAGCCAGGCCTCGTCGCCAGGCGCGATGAACTGTTCGGCATGCTCGGCGTGGTCGCCACGCCAGATGTGCCGGCTCAGCCCGCGACAGCAGACGCTCGTTCCTAGAACGAACTGTGCGGGTCCCCGCGCGGGGCGGAGACGGTAATGACCTCCACGCCGGCCTTGGCCTTGTGCCGCGATGCGACGCACGGCGACGGGCCGCTGGCGGAGCAGTCCGGAAGCAGTCCCTCGTACTCGTCATTGGCGACGTTGAACGCCGACGTCGTGCCGTCCTTGGTCGTGAACGCGGTCGGCGAGCCCCAGCAGATGTTGAAGTGCGCGGCACCCGGGTTAGGAGCCTGCTGCACCAGGGACTTCGCCAGCATCATCGTGATCGTCTTCGACCGGTTGGTGACCGTGAAGCTGACGATACCCCCGACGGAGGTGCACGACAGGTCCGGGAAGCCGCCGCCTGTGGCAGTGAGCACGTCGCTGGTGGGCGCCTGGCTGGCAACCGCGGAACCGGACGTGCCCTGTGAGCTGACCGTCTCGCTGTGGCAGGCCTGACCCGGCTGGCAGTGGAGAAGCTGGTCGACGATGTCGAACGGCTGCGACGGGGAACTGGTGGCCGCTCCCGGCGCGGACGCCTGCAGCTCGAAGCCGAAACCGACAGCGCCGAAGGTCAGGTCCGGGAACATGGCGACGCCGCCAACCGCTTCGACTGAGTTGTTTTCAGGCGGGGCGGCACCAACGGGGTTGACCGCGTAAGTGAGGGTGACGGGCTCGTCATAGCTGGTGACCAGGTGTCCCTGGGAGTCCTCGACGTCGACCACCACGGCGGGCGTCATCGCGGTCCCTATCTGTGTCGTCGTCGGCTGCACCGCGAAGACGAGCACGCGCGTGCCCGTATGGGCACGCGCGGCGGGCACCGCGAGCATCAGCACGACCAAAGCGGCGACCGTGACCGCCGCGCTAACTGCAAAAAGGCGTGTGACAGACCGCATCTTCGCCCCTCCCGCAGATCTGCGGTACCCAGCCTTGAAGCTGCGCGCGGCGGCCCTCCGAAGGGTGTCCCATCAAATTAGAACCGCTCGCGCTAGGCACCTCGGGCTAGCGTCTCACGCTCGCCAGTTCTGTCCTAGGGCCGATAAGGTTAGGCCTGTGGCTGGCATACGCCTCGTCCGGGACGTGATATTACGAGACGGCACCCCGCTGAGGCTTCGCGCGGCGACTCCCGAGGACTACGACGACATCAAGGCCTTCTACGACCGGTTGTCTGAGGACAGCCTGTATACGCGCTTTCACGGCTCTGTGCGAACCGAGGGGCCGGCACGCTCGGACGCGGAGGCCGACGGCGACGCCCGGGTGGTGCTGATCGGGTGGCGGGCCGACCGGGTGGTGGCGTCTGGCAGCTACGACCGGCTGCGTGAGCCGGCCGTCGCGGAGGTCGCATTCACAGTCGCGGAGGGCCTCCATGGCCGCGGCGTCGCCACGCGGATCCTGGAGCAGCTGGCGGAGATCGGCGCGGAGCGGGGGATTGTGCGCTTTGACGCCGAAGTCATGGACACCAACCAGGCCATGCTCGCCGTCTTTAACCGAGCAGGGTTCGGCGTGCGGAGCAGGCTGGACTTCGACGAGCTGCTGGTGTCCTTGGACATCCAGCCGACGGAGGCCGTACAGGAGAAAATCGGGGAGCGAGACCACGTCGGGGTGGTTGCGTCGCTCCGCTCGATCCTCGCGCCTGCCTCGGTTGCCGTCGTCGGAGCCTCGAACGAGCCCGGTAGCTGGGGTGGTGAGCTGTTTGCCAACCTGATCGCCGGCGGCTTCCAGGGGGCGGCGATTCCGGTGAACCGGAGCGGGGGTGCGGTGCGTTCGGTGCGGGCGGCCAGGAGCCTCAGCGAACTGGCCGAACCTCCGGAGTTGGTGGTCGTGGCAGTGCCGGACGAGGAGGTGCTCGATGTGGCCGCTGAGGCAGCACGCATCGGGGCGAAGGCCCTGCTCGTGGTGTCGAGGCTGGCGGACGGCGCAGGCGAGGACACCGGGCGACAGCGGCGGCTGCTCGAGATCGTGCGGTCAGCGGGCTTGCGCATGGTCGGGCCGAGCACGCTGGGCGTGCTCAACAACGATGCGTCGGTACGCCTCCGCGGGACCTTCGCGGGGGCGCCGGTGCCCGCCGGGCGCCTGGCGATCTCCTCACAGTCAGGGGCGATCGGCATCGCGCTGCTGGGCGATGCCGCGGCGCGCCGGCTGGGCCTGTCGAGTTTCGCATCACTCGGCGCCCGCGCCGATGTCTCGACCAACGACCTGCTCGAGTACTGGGAGGAAGACCAGGCCACGGCGGCCGTCATCCTCTACGTGGAGACCTTCGGCAACCCGGAGCACTTCGGCCGCATCGCACGGCGGGTCGCCAGGCGCAAGCCGATCCTGGCCATCAAGGGACGCAGGGCACAGGACCCGGACGCCGGGGCAGGCTCGCACACCGCGGCAGCTCTGCGCGGGGACGCCCTGGTCGACGCGCTCTTGCTGCAGGCCGGCGTGATGCGCTTTCACAGCGGCGAGGAGCTCTTCGACACCGCGGAGTTCTTCGAGACGCAGCCGCTGCCGCTCGGGCACCGGATGGGGATCGTCAGCAACTCAAGAGGCGTGGCCGCCCTGGCGGTCGACGCCTGCGGGTCGCGAGGCCTGGCGGTGGGCCGCTCGCTCGTGATCGGCTCCCGCGCCGGGCCCGCGGATTACGCGGCCAGCATGCGTGGCCTGTTTACCGGGCAGGCGATCGACGCCGTGATGGCCTACTACGTCGACGTCGGAGGCGGTGACCCGCTGTCGGTGCTGGCGGCGATCTCCGAGGCCGCCGCGGAGCAGAACAAGCCCGTGGTCGCTTCCGTCTTGGGCAGCGACGGCCGCCGGGTCGAGCGGCAGGGCGACTCGGTCCCGAACTTCCGCTTCCCGGAGACCTGCGCGGGCGTCCTGGCGCGCGCGGTCGAGCGGCGGGAGTGGCTTTCCCGGGCGCTGGGGCAGCGGCCGGAGTTCGACGGCATCGACGCCGAAGCCGCCCGGGCCCGGGTGGCGGCCTGGCTCGAGGATCACCCCGCCGCCGGCACGCAAGAGGACGGCGGCTGGCTGCCGACGGCGGAGTCCGAGGCCCTGCTCGCCACGCACCAGATCCCGTTCGTGGCCAGCGAGTCCTGTCCGGACGTCGAGCGGGCCGTATCGTCGGCGACTGTCCTGGGCGGACAGATCGTCCTGAAGGCGGATTTCCCTCCGCCCGCTCATGCCGCAGATGTCGACGCGGTCTTGCTCGGCCTGGAGGGAGAGGCGGCGGTGCGAGCGGGCTGGCAGGAGCTCGAGCGCCGGTGCCGGGCGGCCGGTCGTGAGTGGCGCGGAGTGACCGTCGAGCCCCTCGTCGGGTCCGGCGCCGATGTCCTGCTCGGCGCGCTGGCGGACCCGGATCTGGGGCAAGTCATGGCGATCGGCCTGGGCGGGCGCAGGGCAGGTCTGGGACGCGACGTTGCCTATCGGCTGTTGCCCTTCACGGACGTCGACGCACGCGAGCTGATCGACGCGGCCGAAACCGTGTCGATTCAGCTCGACGGCTTCCGCGGCTCTGTCCCCCTGGACCGTCTGGCGCTGCAAGAGCTGATCCTGCGCTTCACCGCGCTGCTGCGCGCCGTCCCGGAGCTCGTGGAGGTGGATCTCAATCCCGTGCGCTGCCTGCCCGACGGCGCGGTCGTCCTCGACATGCGCTTGCGGGTCGAGCGCAGGCCGCGAGCGGAATCGGTGACCAGATGGTGACGGTACGTAGCGAAGCGCGTCACGCGCGCCCAGGCGGAACTGTAGTAACAGGCGGGCTCGGGCGAGGCGGAGGCTGGCTTCGGGCAAGGCCATGGAGTTAGTGCGTAGCCCTCGATAGCACGAGGTGCCGTGATCTCCTAGATCGCCGGACAGCAGCGGAGCTCCGGTAGAAGGGCTTTCGGCCCAGATCGCTCTTCTGAAGGAGTTCTGTGCGGACAGTGTGTCATCGCCCGCGAGATCGCGGTAGCCGAGGGGTGTTTGGCCCTAGGTCCTGAGCGAGCTAATCCAGATCGTGCCGTTCGAGATGGTCGACGCGGTCCTTGCCGAGCGCGGGGGGGTCAGCGCCGGCTGCGTAAGCCGCCTGCCCGGGTGGTGGTCTACCTGCTGCTGGCTGCCGCGCTGTTCGAGGAGCGCGGCTACCCAACCGTGTGGTCGAGGCTCACCGCCGCGCTGACCACCGGGTCACTACCGCTGGCGGGGAAAGACGGGGGAAATACTATGAGCTACCCTGCACATTTGGGCGCAGCACGCGACGGAGGGAGTCCTGCTCTTTGCCCGGGCCACCCGACCATCTTGGACGTCCTCGGCGTCGATGCCCCTGAGACGATCAAGGGCCACGTGCAGAGCCCCTTCGACGGCGTCAGCATGCGAGGCAGCATCGACGACCCGTCCGCGCCGTCGGCGAGGAAAACCCAGTTCTATGCCTGCTCGGCTCCCGGTCGATCTGGCATGAGGGCTGGAAGGCCGTCACGACACATCCGACCCTCGCCGGGTGGGGGCACTTCAACGACGACCAATGGGAGCTGTACCACACCGACGTCGACCGGGCGAGGCCATCACCGACGACTGCCCGGGCAGCTCCCCGCACCCGTTCACCGGCGGCACGATCAACCGGGTCGCGATCGACGTCAGCGGCGAGCCGTACATGGACCTCGAACGCGAAGCCGCCCTCATGCTCATGCGCGAATAACACACGGCAAACGGCAGGCGTCAGAAGCGCCACGGGCGGCCTGCCTCCGAACCGGAGGCAGGCGGTAATGACCGACACCGCCACGCCACGCGATTGCCTCACGCCAACGCGGATCGAACGCGCGGCGACCAGGATGCCCAGAATTGGCTGATCTGCATGCGCCCACCCGCGTGGCCGCACAGGAGTCAGCCGCCCGTAACCGGCAGGCGCTAGCACCAAGCTCGGGATATGACCCCGATAGATTTTGATGGGCCCTTCGGGCCGCTCCCGGGTGGATGAGAATGGTGGTGCGCATGCTGCCCGCCGACGTCGGTTCGGCTTGGCCCGCGCCGACAAGCTCTTCAAGCGCCTCACCGCAGCCCGCCTCGACAACACCCTCGACTACGAATACCGCCGCCTGACCACCGTCGAGCTGCTCATGCCAGTGAATGGCTGCCCCTCATGGCCGACCCGCTGCTGGCCCAGTCAGCCATCGACCGCCTCACCTCCACCTGCCACGAGCTCATCGTCGAAGGTGACTCCTACCGCCGCCGCCAGCGCCCCGCCACACCTCCAGTTGACGAACCCGCCCAGCCACACCGGCCGGTCATGACCGCACAGGGGTTAGCCGACGGCAGCGATCAGGCCGGGCCCGCTCTTGGGAGAGCCGGGTCGATGGCCTTCTCGGGGCTGAGCGCCATGCCCTGGGCGTAGGCCCGCTCCAGCTGCTCATCGCCCAGGTGCGCGCGCGCTTGGTCCAGGCTCTCCCGGCGCTCGCGTGCGTCGTCCTCAGTCCACGCAACTCCCGTCCGGTCAAGAAACGCCTGCGCGGCGCCGTGCAGCGCAGCTGCCCGGTCCCAGTCGCCCGCATCGCCCGCCAGGCAGGCCAGGCCTAGGCAGGCGATGGCCATGCCTCTGCTGTCCCCGTTCCGGCGGCCGACCCGCAGGGTGGCCTCCAACATGGACCGGGCACCGTCCAGGTCCCCTTCCGCGCGCAACACCCAGCCCAGGTTCGCCATCACGGCCGTGTTCTGGTGTCCGATCTGCTGCCCGGCTTGCGCGGCGGCTTCCAGGTGAGCCCGGGCCGCGGGGATGTCCCCGGTGCTCATGGCATGGCAGCCGGCGTTGTTGTGCAGGATGGAACTAACGAGATGGTCGCCGGATCGTTCAGTGCAGGCGATCGCCTCGGTGTACAGAGGCAGAGACCCGGCCGGGTCGATGGTGTCGATGGTCGGGAGATACCCCCGCAGGCTCACGCCCAGCAGGACGTCGTCGCCAAGGCGGCGAGCGAGCTCGACAGCCTCCTGCCCGAACGGGCGCCCTGTCTCCGGCTCGCCGGCGAAGAAATGCGCGGCGCACAGGGCCGCAAGGGCACTGGTGAGCAGCCGGTCGTCGCCTAGCCGGCGGGCGACCTGGACCGCCTGTTCAGCAAGGTGCCGTGCCGCCGTGATGTCGATGAAGCAGCCGACCCACGCGGCGGTGACCAGCGCCGCCGCGAACAGCCCGGGGTCGGCGCCGGCCTCGGGCCGCCGGAGCGCCGCCACGAGCAGCCCGTAGGCCTCCTGCTGGCGGGAGCGGGCTATCCAGTAGCGGCGGAGCGCGACGCCCAGGCGCAGCACCACCGCGATCCCGTCCGGGTGGCCGGCCGCATACCCGGCAGCGCGCCGCAGGTTGGCCTGATCGGCGTCCAGCCGGGCCAGCCAGCTGCCCTGCTCCGGCCCGGTCAGGTAAGGCGCGGTCGCTTCGGCGGCGGCCAGGAAATGCGCGCAGTGCGCGGCGGCGATCGCGGCGGCCTCCTCGCCGCCGGCCTCGGCCAGCCGCTCGGCGGCGAACAGCCGGATCGTCTCCAGCAGCCGGTAGCGCAGGGTTTCCCCGGCGGGCTCGGCCACCACCAGGCTCTTGTCCACCAGCGACCCGAGCAGGCCGGCGACATCCAGCACGTCGAGGCCGCCGGACCCGCACGCCGCCTCGGCGGCGGCCAGGCCGAAGCTGCCGGCGAACACCGACAGGCGCCCCAGCAGCAGCTGCTCGGCGCCGGTCAGCAGCGCATAGGACCAGCCGACTGTCGCCCGCAGCGTCTGCTGGCGTTCCAGCGCGGTGCGGCTGCCCCCGGTCAGCAGCCGGAACCGCTGATCCAGCCGGTCGTGCAGCTCACTGAGTGACATCGACCGCAGCCGCGCCGCGGCCAGCTCGATGGCCAGCGGCATCCCGTCCAGCCGGCGGCAGACCGACACCACCACCGGGCCGGCCTGCCCGTCAACGTCCAGGGCGACGCCCTGCGCCCGGGCCCGCTCGGTGAACAGCGCGACCGCATCGGAGAACCCGGGCGCGAGGTCCTCGGGTCCGGGCAGCGACAGCGACGGCACCCGGTAGATGGTCTCCCCGCCGATGCCCAGCGGCTCGCGGCTGGTGGCCAGCAGATGCACCCGCGGGCAGCGCCGCACGATCGCCTCCGCGGTCTTGGCGCAGCCGCCGATCAGGTGCTCGCAGTTATCCACCACGATCAGCACATCCTGCGGGGCCAGGGCATCCACCAGCGCCTCCAGCACCGGTCGGCCCGGCTGCGCGGTAAGCCGCAGCGCCTCGGACATGGCCGACGCCACCGCGTCCTCGTCGGTGACTGCGGCCAGCTCCGCCAGCCAGACCCCATCCCCGGACCCATCCAGCAGCTCGGCGGCCACCTGCAGCCCCAGCCGGGTTTTGCCGCACCCCCCGGCCCCGGTCAAGGTAACCAGCCGGCAGGACTCCACCAGGGCCCGGACCTCGCAGATCTCCCGCCCCCGGCCGATGAACGCCGACAGCTGAGCAGGGAGGTTGTTCGGCAGCGCCGAGTTGCCCAGCGACCGCAGCGGCGGGAACCCGGCCGGCAGGCCCACCGCCTGCAGCTGGAAGATCCGTTCCGGGCGGCCCAGGTCCTTCAGTCGGTGGCTGCCCAGATCGGCCAGCGCCGCACCCGGCGGCAGCCCGTCCCGCACCAGCACCGCCGCCGCCGCCTCCGACACCAGCACCTGGCCCCCGTAGCCGACCGCCGCCACCCGGGCGGCCCGGTGCACCTCCAGGCCCACCAGGCCGGTGGCCGTCTTCGCCGCCTCCCCGCAATGGATGCCCATCCGCACCCGCACCCGCTCCCCGCCCGGCCACGCATGCGCCGCAAGGGCCTGCTGCATCTGCAGCACCGCCGCCACGCATCCCGGCGGCGAGGAGAACACCGCAAAGAACGCATCCCCCTGCGTGTTCACCTCGCGGCCGTCGTGCGCGGCCAGCGCCGACCGGATCAGCGCGTGATGACCGGCCAGCGCTTGCGCGTAACCGTCGTCTCCCAGCCGCCGGAGCAGCGCCGTCGAGCCCTCGATGTCGGTGAACAAGAACGTGAGGGTCTCCACCCCTACAGCGTAGAAGGCCAGGCCAGGCCGCGGCAGCTGCCACCGGGCACGCCATCACGCCAGACCCGCCCACCCGGATGGCCAGGCCGCTGACCGGCTCGCTGATTACCCGCACGGGCGGGCCCCGATCGCCGACACTTCCCGCCGTCACAATGAGGAATCCGGGGCAAGCCCTGTGATAACCATGGCGCCAACATCGTGACCGCCCACGGACAGCAGATGGCCCGCGGAGGGTCCGTCGGGGGTGGTCCAGGTCACGCCCCACGGGCCACCTTGTGATGCGGCAAGGCGCCGGCTGACTTCATCGTTGACGGCATTACGCAGGCCGATCGCATCGGGGGTTCCGGCTGGCAGCTGGGCCTGCCGGTAATAATCTTCGGTGTCCACGCTGTCATCGAGTTCGTCCCAGGAACAAACGTCGCCGGGAACCTGTCCGGCGTCTTGATCTTCCTTGATCAGCGTCATGATCGCTTCGGCGTAACGCCGCACCTCATTGGTGTCCGTCATGAGCCTGCCTCCTCACTGAGCCTCAGCCAGCAGTGGTCATCCGCATCGGGGGTTACGGTGCCCGGGCTGTCCTCACTGTTACCTGGCCGTGCCCACGCTGGAAGGGGAGTTCGGCCGATGCCGGCGGGACCTCGGTCACCGGTTCCTCGCACGCTGCCCCGGTCGCAGGCATGACATGGACCCGGCAGGTGGTTCGGCCCTGTGACTGTGAGAGCAGCATCCTGGGGCCAGGCAAAGCATTCACGCGTGGTGATTCGGCCATCGGCTTGAGTAAGGCAGCGTCTATCTCGCCAGCGATGTTTCCGGCGTTCATCATTGAGCTCCGGTGCAGATCATGAAGGATGCCGGCGGGTCCAGCTCAACGGGGGCCAGGCAGATGCGGTCAGGGCCGAAAGGCCAGGCTTCCTGGGACCTTGGCGCATGGCGGGCCCACCGGACAGGGCGGTACACCGGGAGATGCGATAGCTCCGCGCGGGAAGGGGAGGTGACCGGGATATGGCTGCGCGGGAGGGGGCGGAACCGGCGACGGGCCGCAGGGCAGCGCGACGCTCCCGCCGGCCGGCGGACCGGGCGACCCGGGCAGGCGGGTGTCCCGCAGGCGCGCGGACCTCCATCTGAGCAGGGGCCAGCTTGCGGAGCTAGCCGGCATGAGCGTGCCGTACGTGGAGTACCTGGAGACGCACCCGGCAACGCCCACGCAGGCGGCCCTGCGGCGGCTGGCCGCTGCGCTGCAGACCACGCCGGAGATGCTGCTCGGCGCCGGTACGGGCCAGCCGCCCGGCCGGGGTGGCCCCTCCGGTCACCCGGTGCTGCAGACACTTACCGCAGCGGAGTGCTATGACCTGCTGTCACCCGGTGGGGTGGGCCGCGTGGCGTTCACCGCCGCCGACGGGCCCGTGGTGCTGCCGGTGAACTTTGCCATGGCGGGCCAGACGGTGATCTTCCGGACCGCGCCTGACACCCTGCTCGCCGGGTATCTGGACGGCCCGGCCGGGTTCGAGGTCGACCGCCTGGATGAGGCGTTGAGTCAAGGCTGGAGCGTGCTGGTGTCTGGGCGCGCGGTCCGGGTGACCAGCGAGGCGGAAGTGCGCCGCCTTGAGCAGTACGCCGGCGTCCGGCCGTGGGCGGGCGGCGCCCGCGATGTGTACGTGCGGATCATCCCGCGCCGGATCACCGGCAGGCGCGTCTGCGACTAAGCCCAGATCGAACCCAGCAGTGCCCCCAGAGCCAGCCGGAAGGCTGACCACGCCAGACAGAACGTCCCTTCGGGCGCGGGGAGTCCTGCCGGCCTTGCTCAGTGGTGCGTGGAGAATCTGGGCAGCCCGCCTGCGGGCGAGATTTTCAGGTCCGGGTACCTCTCGGCAGTGATCGGGCTCCGGCTGGCTGTGGACCGGGCGGTTGTGGTCAAGGTGCGTCCCGGTTCGCCGCGGATTGCGGCATGCGTGGAGATCCAGCGCTGGCTCTTCGAGTCCGGCTATCCGTGCCCCGAGCCGCTGACTGGCGCGGTCCCTTTCGGTGACGCCGTGGCTACTGCTGAGGCCTACGTCCCCGGCGGTGCCATGCTCCCGGGCGCGGGTCGCTCGGCGTGGGCTTTCGCTGAGGCATTCGCGCGGCTGATCGAGCTCGCCCCGCGGCCGGCAGAGGTGTCCACGCTGGTCCCGTCACCGTCGTGGGCGGCCTGGAATCACACCGAGGCCGGGCTCTGGCCGCATCCCGAGGAATCTGATGTCAACCTCAACGAGGTGGCTGGTCCCGCGTGGATCGACGACGCGGGGCGTCGTGCCCGGGATCGGCTGCGAGCCGGCTCGCCCGAAGCCGTGATCGGCCATTGCGACTGGCTCGCCGGCAACCTGCGCTGGAGCGGAGACGCGCGGCTGGTGGTGCACGACTGGGACAGCATGACCGCCGACAGCGAGGCTGTCCTCGTCGGCTTTGCTGCCGCGCTGTATCCGGCCGTCAGCGCGGACGAGCAAGCCACCGTCGAGGACACCGAGCGGTTCCTCGACGCGTATTTCCGGGCGCGTGGCTGGGAGTTCAGCGCGGGCGAACTCGAGCGGTCGTGGGCGGCTGGTGTCTGGACGCGGGCCTACGATGCCAAATTTCAGCACGCGGTCGGGCAACCTGTCGTCTCACTCTCCGAGAATGAGGCTCGTGAGCGTCTCCGTCGTGGTGGAATCGAGTGACGAAGGCGCCCAGGGGAGGGATTCCGCATTCAGGCTGCCGCGTTGCCCGCGCCGACGACGAATGAATACGCGCACAGGGGGATCGCCATGCGGTCGGAGATCGCACTACCTTCGGCATGACCGGTCGGCTCGACGGGCTGCCAGGCCGCGTTCCCGACCCTGTTTTGGGCTAACAACGATCTGCCGGCGCGGTAGTCGCCGGCAGGCCGACTGAACACGGGCCTGTACCGGACGGTGCCGCGTCGGGGTGTCTCCCGGCGGCTGCCCCCGGAGCCCTCACGGCTGGACATCGGGCTCACGGTCATCGATCGCTCCCTGGGCCGCATGCGGGGGAGTAGCGATTTCAGGCCTCGGTTCGTGTTCGTTGAAGGTTAGCGGAGCTAACGAAATGGGGGAGCCAAACGGGGAGCCAACAACCACCGGCATCAGGCCATGTCAGGCCACGTCCAGCCACAGTCATCGCTAGCAGACGCCACGTCAGGCCACGTCCAGCCATGTCCAGCGACTGTACGTCCTCGTCTTACAAGCGAGGGGCCGCAGGTTCGAACCCTGCTGCGCCCACTGTTTTCGCAGGTCAGAGACTTGCACTGGTGGGCCGAACGTTAGTTTAGGTAACTAAGGGAGCCAAACGGGGAGCCAGTTGATCGTGACCTTGTCTCTGGCAGGCGTCAGGAAACAGTCTTGCTGAGCGCCGGGACCCCATATCGCCCGGCGACATGATCCCTGGCGGCTGCATGGCAGAGCACGACATCGCCGTTAAGCCGACCCCGCCGGCCAAGAACTCGCCCGCCGCCGCATGCCGGTCAGCCCGAGCCGGGCATTGCCTGGTGCTGGCGCTCGACATGTCCTGGCTGCTGGTGGTCATGAGCGCATGCTTCTACCCGCCGCGCAGAGCGAGCAAGCCCGTGCGCCGGAGTGCATATGGGGCGCCGTATCGCCGATTCCGCGTGGCTGGCTGCGGCGCTGGTGGTGGGTGCAGTAGCACGCAGATCAACTGGTTATGCGCGCGGCCGCGGCTGCAGCGAACTCACGCTCGCAAGCCGCGCCGGACGGCGGCCAGGGAGCGTGCCCAGCTGCGCGGCGCTCGCAGATGCTCATGACGTACAGTGACAACTCGATTGCGATCGGCTGATCTTCCGGGAGGCCCTTTCCGGCTGCTATGCCGAGCGGATGAGCTTCATCCTGCGCTTCTCCCTGTCCGGTCCCGCTTCCCTCTTACCTTCTTCACTGAGCCTGGGCACTACGGTTTCTCTGGGTGCTGGTTCAGCTTCATCATCGGCGCCGAGTTCTTTGTCGCCTCCCCCCGAAAGCACGTTGCGGGAATTGTCGGCGATCTCGCTGCTAATGCCCGTGATCAGCACGGTCGTTCCCGACAACGCTGGCGGATGACCGCGGCGGGCACGCTACCCTTAGAGCAAGACGGGCCAACCGCCAGGACGGGGCTATCGTCTTAAGGCGCATAGCCAGGTAAGTGCCGGGAACCACACGTATGCGATGACCAATTGAATCACGGCTGCATCGGTACGAGATGCAAATGGATGACGGACTGCTGAGCTTTTGGACAGGGAGAGATCTCGCTAGCCTTCGGTGATCGCCTTGTGTGATCGCTACTGATCATCGTCGGCATCTGGCAACTGTCAATCAGCTGCTACCGTCGCCACGCATGGATCACCTGGGCACTGATCTGCATGCGCCACCTGTATCTTCCACTAGCAATGGGTCAGGAGGACAGAGTTTGCCTGGAGGAGGGGCTGCCCAGATTGGGCTTACGGTCGCATCTGGGATGGACCCGCTGGCTTGCTGAAGAGTAGGTTCGGGTTATGCGCCGTGGTGGGTCGGCGGCCAGCGGCAAATGGTTCGTCGGCCGGGTCAGGGAGCTGGCCGCGATTGGGGCTTGTGTCGATGCGGTATCGGCTGGGGCTGGCCGGATGGTGTGGGTCGAGGGGGACCCGGGTTCCGGTAAAACTGCTCTCGTCAACCATGTTATTGCTGAACTTCCGCCTGGGTTTGTGGTGTTGCGGGCGGCTGCAGACGAGTCGGCGGCCGATCAGCCGTTCGCCGTGCTGGAGCAGTTCGGCGTCGAAGGTAGGGGAAGCCCGCTGGCCGTTGGGCTGGACCTGGTCGCGGTGTTGACCGAGGCGGCCAGCGGGGGCCCGGTGGCGGTGGTGGTAGAGGACCTGCATTGGGCCGATCGCGAGTCCCGTCAGGCGCTGCTGGCCGCCGCCCGGCGGGTGGGCGAGGAGCGGGTACTGCTGTTGGTGACTAGCCGCTCTGAGCCCGCGCCTGACGGATGGGACCGGCTGGTCCTGGATCTCGCTGGCAGTTTGCGGGTTACCCTAGGCGCTCTGAACAGGGATAACGTGTCCGAAATGGCTCGCGTCGCCGGCATGGCCCTGCCCCCGCGGGCGGTCGATCGGCTGCACGAGCACAGCGGTGGCCTTGCTTTGTATGTCCGGACCTTGCTGGCCGAGCTTTCCTTCGCGCAGCTTGCCGCGCCAGGCGGGGTCCTTCCGGTGCCCCGGTCGCTGGCGTCGATGATCCTGGTCCGGCTGGCCGGGCTGCCACCGGATGCCCGGGCGTTGGCGACGGCATTGTCCGTCGTGAGCGACGCGGTGCCGTTGCCGGTAGCCGGACGGATCGCCCAGGTGGACCATCCGGCCGAGGCGCTGGAGGTGTTGCTAGGGACGGGTTTCGTGACGTGGTGGCCTGGCCAGGCGAGCACGCCCGTGGGCTTCGCCCATCCGCTGTACCGGGCGGCGGTGTACGCCGACCTCGCGCCCACCCGGCGGCGCGAGCTGCACCGGGCAGCGGCGCAATCTCTCGACGCGGCCGCTGCCCTGCGGCACCGGGTGGCCGCCGCGGACGGGATCGACGACGGCCTGGCCCGGGACCTCGATGAGTCGGCGGCCGAAAAGGCCAGTAAAGGAGCCCGGAACATGGCGGCCACGTACCTGGTGTGGGCGTCAGCTGTTGGTTCTGGTCCTCAGCTGAACGAACGACGGGTGTTGCGGGCCGCCTGGCTGCTGCTCGAGGATGGGCAGACGGCGCGTGCTGCCGAGCTTCGCGGGCGGGTGGAGGGATGCGGCGAGGGACCACTGCGGAGCCTGGTCCTCGGGCAGCTGGCGTGGGAGGAAGGTGCTAGCAGTTCCGCGGAATCCTGGCTCATCGACGCATCGAAGCCGGCGGGCGGGTCAGAGCCCGAAGGAGAGGTTGCCGCCGCGGCGCTCAGTCACCTCGCCACCTTGTATTACACCCAGGGACGGGGCCGGGAAGCCATCGGCACCGCCACGAGATTGCTGGCGCTGGCCAACCTGCCCGGTGAGCTGGAGCGAAGCGGCTGGATAGCGCTCGCGTCCGGAAAGGCCGCCGACCAGGGTGCGGCGGCTGCTCTTGATCTGCTGTCCAGCCGGCTGCCCCAGTCCGCTGAGAGCGTGGCAGCGGCCGACGCTGACCTGCTGATCGCGCGCGGCGTCCTGGGATTTTATGCCGGCCGGACGACGGTGGCCATCGTGGACCTGCGGGCGGCGATCCGGTTGGCTCGTCACGGCGCTGCCGCCGCCCACCTGCCCCGGGCACACGTGCAGCTTTCGCAGCTGTTGCTGAGCTCGGGGGAGTGGGACGAGGCGCTCGTCCATGCCCGGGCGGCACTGTCGCTGGTGTCGGCCGAGCGGCGGGTCTGGCTGGACGCGCAGGTGCATGCCGCGCTGGCCCGGCTGTTCGGCGGCCGGGGCGAGTGGCAGCAAGCCGCCGGCCACCTCGCGGCGGCAGAGGCCGCGGCGGGAGAGGCGGGCACGGTCGAGGCGGTCGTCACCACCCGCATCGCCCAGGCGGCAGTGGCGAGATCCCGCGACGATCCGGGGCAAGTGGTGAAAGCCCTCGCCCCACTGGCCGAAAACCCCGATCTGATTCCCATGGCGACCTCTCTGGCCTGGTGGCCCACTTTGATCAGGGCGATGATCGATCGCGGCGAGCTGGCCCGGGCAGCCCGGCAGATCGAACTGCTCGACATCGCAGCCCATCAGCGTGGCCTGGATATGCACGCCCGCGTCGCGGGGGTCCGTGCCCAGCTAGAGGCCGCCGAGGGACGTCCCGATCAGGCGTGTTCCAGCTACCGCCGGTCGATCGACCGGCTCGGCATGGATGACCCGCTTCTGGACCGGGCCGAGATGCATCACAGGTTCGGCCAGCTGCTGGCCGCCCGGGGCGGCATGCGGCGCCAGTCCGTCGACCAGCTCCGCATTGCCCGCGACCTGTTCGCCAGGGCGGGCGCGGAACCGTTCCTGCGCCGGGTGGAGGCCGGCCTGGCCGCACAAAAGATCACCGCCGGCCGGGGAGGATCCCGGTCTCCTCTCGAGTTCACCGACCGGGAGCACGACGTCGCGGTCCTGGTAGCGAAGGGGATGACCAACCGTGAGGTCGCCGCCGAGCTGTACATCAGCCCGAAGGCCGTCGATTACCACCTGGGCCACATCTTCGGGAAGCTGGGGATAACCTCACGGCGCAACCTGCGCGACCTCGTGGTCAACTAGGCATTTCAACTAGGCATTACACCTAAGGACTGCTGTTCCGCCGGGGAGCATGCTCGGGGCATGCAGATCATCATCGACGTCGCCTGGCCGGGCGACGGACGGCTGACGGGCACGGCCCGGCTGGCCGATCCGGCCAGCGAGAGCCGCCATTTCACTGGCGTGATGGAACTCGTCGCGTGCCTGGAGCAGCTATACGCCGCCGCGTCACACCACAGAACGCCTTCCGAACCGGATCACCGAACCCGGTCCCAAGAGCCACCCGGTTCCGCTGTTTCCCAGCAGCCCAGCACGGAAGAAATCAACATGGCTGACCCAGCGGACACGCTGTTTAAGGGGCCCGAGTGATGACGAGGCTGATGAAAGACGAGCTGTTCGAGGCGCAACTGCTGCGCGCCATGGGATACGCCCCGTACGGCGGCGCCGATGCGGGGGAGTGCCTAGCCGTGGCCGGGGAGATTACCGGGACCAGCCTGGATTCCTGGCATGACGCGTGGGTGGCGGCGGCAACTCGGCTGTGCGGGCAGGCGGAGGCGAGCGCGGCGGCCGGGCAGGCCGCGAATGCCCGGAGCGGATTCTTCCGCGCCGCCAATTACTTCCGCACCGCGGGGCTGTTCGCGATGGGTGCCCCGGCCGGTCCGCGGCTGGTGGAGGCGCACCGGCGGGAGGTGGACAGCTTCCGCCGCGGCGCCGCGCTGCTGGCGGTACCGCCCGAGCTCGTGCAGATCCCCTACGAGGACTCGTTCTTGCCGGGCTACTACTTCCGCGCCACCGCCGACGTGGCACCGCGCGCCACGATGATCCTGGTCACCGGGTATGACGGCACGGCCGAGGAACTGTACTTCACCAACGGCGCCGCGGCGCTGGAGCGCGGCTACAACGTGCTGGCCTTCGACGGCCCCGGCCAGGGCACCATGCTCATCGATCGCGGGGTGCCGCTCCGCCCGGACTGGGAGAAGGTCATCACCCCCGTGGTGGACTATCTGCTGGCGCGGCCGGACGTGGACCCGGAGCAGATCGTGCTGGCCGGGCTCAGCCTCGGCGGCTACCTCGCGCCGCGCGCGGCCACGGCCGAGCACCGGCTGGCCGCGTGCATTTCCGACTGCGGCCCCTACGACGTGTCCGGCGCGGCCGCGCGCCGCCTGCCCGCCTTCCTGGCCCGGCAGCTGCCGGACGGCAACCCCGTGCTGCTGCGCCTGCTCGGCCGGCTGGTCCGCTCGGTCATGCACAAGCCGACCGCCGGATGGGCGATGCGGCGCAACCTGCTGGCTCATGGCCTGAACGGTCCGCTGGAGTACTTCAAGATCGCCCCGCAGTACTCGCTGAAAGGCATCGAGCATCTCATTCAATGCCCGACTTTCGTCTGCTCAGCCGAAGACGACGACCTCAGCACCGACGCCCGCAAGCTCTACGATGCGCTGACCTGCCCGAAGCGCTACTACCAGTTCACCTCTGCAGAAGGCGCCGGGCAGCACTGCGAAAGCGGCGCCCGCACCCTGTTCCACCAGCACGCCTTCGACTGGCTCGGCGAGGTACTCAACCCGCCACGCAAGCCAGGCCCGCGGTGCCGTCCCACCGTCCTGCGGGCCGCCGACCCAGCACCGCCACTCCCCGTGCACGCCACCCCGGGAAAGAAGGAACAGCCATGTCTTCGCCACACCAGCACGGCGGCACCGCAGCCCAAGCCCAGCCCTGCATCGAAGGACTTGACGCGGTCCCCCGGCACGACCAGGCCGGCATCGCCGCCACCATCGGCGCCTTGCTCGCCGGCTTCCAGCAGCGTGACGCCGGCCTGCTCGCGGGCGTTTACACCGGCGACGCGGACTGGGTGAACGCGTTCGGCAGCGTCAAAAGGGGCAGTGCCGAGATCATCGCCTACCTGCGCGGCCTGTTCGCCGACCAGAACTTCGACGATGGCCAGCTCGCCGCCTTTCCCGCCAGCACCCTGCGCCGCGTCACTGACGACGTCGTCATCGTCTCCACCCGCCTCCAGGTCACCGGCCAGGGCCTGGTCGGCGGCGGCGCCATCGCCCTGCGCGACAACCACTCCCTGCACATCCTGCACAAACAGCCCGCCGGCCAATGGCAGATCATCTCCGAGATGTTCAGCGATGCCCGCCAGGACCACAGCTACATCAACCACTCATAACCATCCGCCACCGGGCAGCCAAGCGGCTGTCCCGACTTGCCCGCGAGGGCCCGATCATGAAGGAACAGGAATCGTGATGGACGATCAGCACCCAGCCGGCGGGGCGCCGGCCGCCGGGTTCGCGTGGGGGTACAACAATGCGGGAGGCCTGGGGATCGGCAGCGTGGCCCGGGCGTTGCGCCCGGTCGCGGTGACGTTGCCGGCCGGCACCGTCGATGTGCAGGGCGGCACTGATTTCACCGTCGCGCTGACCGGCACCGGGCAGGTGTGGGCCTGGGGCGGCAACCGCTACGGGCAGCTCGGTGACGGCACGACCGCCATCCGGTTCGCCCCGCGCCAGGTCGAGCTGGCCGGCTCGGCGCCGGTCGCGTCGATCGCGGTGGGCCAGGATCACGTGCTCGCGCTGACCCGCCATGGCGTCATCTACGCCTGGGGGCGCAACCACCGAGGCCAGCTCGGCGACGGCACCACGACCGACCGGGCGGCATCGGTGCAGGTGCCGGTGCCCGACGCCGTGCAGGTGGCGGCCGGCAACGCCGGCTCGGCGGCCCTGACCGCCTCGGGCGCCGCGGTTATCTGGGGACGGGCCCTCCCCGGCCAGGCCGGCCTCGCCGGGGCCGCTCCCGCCCGCCCCCGGCCGCTGACGCTGCCGCCGGGAACTATCCCGGTGATGGTCGATGCCGGGCAGCGGCATCTGGTCGTGCTGACCAGCCACGGTGAGCTGCTCACCTTCGGCGCGGACCCGGGCGGCAGGCCGCTGCGGGATTCCCTGCCGCTTGACCCCTCCTGGGGGCACGTCGAGTCGATCAGCGCCGGTGACAACCACACCGTCGCGCTCACCGACACCGGCGTGGTGCTGGCCTGGGGCGCCAACTCCCGCGGCCAGCTTGGCACCCGCGACACCGCCAACCGCCAGGCCCCGGTGCAGGTGCAGATTCCGGAACTGGGCGGCGGAAGCGTCGTCGAACTGATCGCGGGCGGCGATTCGGTGCTGGCTCGCACCAGCGAGCACCAGGTGTACGCCTGGGGCCACGGCGGGTTCGGGCAAAACGGCAACGGCAGCACCGCCGACCAGACACGCCCGCAGCCCGTGCCCACCCCGGCCGAGGCGACGGTGACCGGCATCCACACCGGCCGCTACCACTGCCTCACCCGCACCGGCCAGCACCACTGAGCCCCCACCCGGCAACGAATCGCTGAGACGAACCAGCCGCTGAGATCAGCTGCTCCGACCACTTGTCACCGCCGGGTCACCGACCCGCGCTAGCCAGAACGGACTCTTGTAATGAACACCCCCATTCCTCCTTCGAACCTGATGTCGCAGCCGACCCCGTACTCCATTGAGGCCTCCTGCGACCTGTCCGAGGACTACTTCCTCACCGACGACGTGCTCATCGGCGACGGGGACAAGGTAATCCCCTTCCTGAACACGCAGAACGACATGGCCGAGGCGGTCGTGCTCACCCACGACTCGCACGGGCAGCCCTTGCTGGCGCACCTGCACCGGGACCCCTCCGCCGTCTCGGGATGGAGCTTCACCGTCATCGACACCCCGTTTGGCGGTATTACCGACGCCGCTGTGTCATCGAGTTCCACCCACAACGCGATGATCATGGCGGTCGGCCCGAAGAACCCGAACGGACTGCTGCCGGCCTGCCAGCTCAGCCTGCTCGAGGACGGGACGTGGACCTGCGGCTCGAACGGATGGGTGCCCGCGCTGGCCGGGCCGCTCGGCGTCGGCGCGACAGCGGCTGGTGACCTGTACTGGTACGGCTGGACCCAGCAGGCGAACAGCAAGACCCGCAACTGGGACTACACCTTCTGGCGGTGGGACGGCATGGGCGCCCGCGCCGGTGTCGGCGGCGGCATCGTGGTCATGGTGCTGAGTTTCGCGTTGTCCTCGGAGACCTCGCCGGTGACAGCGCAGCTGATGCTGGACGCCACCGTCGGCGGCAGCACGGCGAGCTGCGCGGTGGTGATGCTCAACGACATCAACTCGCCGAAAGACGGCGGTTACTTCATCAACGCCTACCGGCTGACCGACGGGAATCCGGACCCAACTGAGGTCGGCACAGGAAACGGTGGTGCCGCGTCGCTGCTCTGGTCTTACGTGAGCGCGGCCAACACCAGCGGCGCACCGGCGCAATTGTGGCAGGGCACCAACGGCACCATCAGCTTCATCGATGAAACCGGGGCGCAGACCAGCATCTACGATGGCGGGAGCGTGGGTGAGGGGCAGGTCGCCGTCTGGCAGCTGGACGACCTCTATACCTTCACCATCCTGGACCGCCAGTCTCAGGTGGCCAGCGTGGTGACCCAGATCGGCAACCCGGTCACCGGATTCACCTTGCCGATTCCGCTGGCCGGCGGGATCGACCGGATCTACAGCCTGCCCACTGACCCGGCCCAGGGCACCCTGTTCGCCGTCGACACGCTCGGCACCCTCAATGTGCTGACCAAAGACCCCGCCCTGGGCTGGACCCAGACCCAGGTCCACCAGGACGGCGCCAGCCTGCAGCCGGTCACCTCGTGGCGGGTCCAGATCAGCGTCCTGGACGCCAACCGCGTCGGGGTCGGCGGCGGGCAGATCCAGCTCAGCACCGACCGGCCGGCCGGGTGCTGGCAGGCCAGCGGCAGCACCATCCTGACCCCGGCTGCGCCGGTCAGCCTGACCGCCGATTCCGGGGGGAAGATCACCGTCAGCATCCCGGCCGAGGAGCTGGACACCGCGGTGCTCACCGCGCAGGCCCTGGACAGCACCGGCCAGCCCTCCGGTGCGGCGCTCGTGATCACCCCGAACATTGACGTGCAGAACTTCCTGGCCGGGCAGGGCTCGCTGACCGGCAAGGGCACGCTCACCGGCGGCGGCTCGCAGGCCGGCCAGGCGCTGCTGAACGCGCAGAACACCAGCTGGGACAGCACGACACAGGCCTACGTCAGCAGCGGCCCGCTGCTGCCGAAGCTGACCAGCGCCGGCGCCGGCCCGGTCGCGCTGGCGCTCAACCACGTCGCCAGCCTCGGGCTGGGTTACCAGCCGAGCAGCGGCACCGATGTGCAGTCCGTGTCCTTTGACCTCACGCCCGGCGTCACCCCCACGTTCCAGTCCTCGACCGACCCGAACGCGTTCAGCTCGCTGAGCGGCACCCTCGGCGACAGCGACTGGTGGGACTCGGCCAAGAACGACGCCGAATCGGCTTTCCACGGGCTGCGGCACGGCGTCATCACGTTCAAGCACATGGTGTCCTCCTGGGACAAGGACGCCGGACGCTGGGTCGTCAACCTGACCGTCGACATCGGCGACGGCATCGACAACCTGCTGACCTACGTCATTTCCGACCTCAAGACCGCGATTCACGCCATCAGCAGCTTCTTCCAGGCCCTCGGCGCGGACCTGAAGCACGTGTGGGAATGGCTGAAGCACTTCGTCCTCGGCGTGATCCGCGACGCCGATATCAACGCCAAGGTGCTCCAGGGCTGGTTCGGTTCGCTGTCCACCGCGGGAATCCAGATCCTGGACAACCTGGAGGCGCGGACCGACAAGTTCTTCCATAACCAGGAAACGAACGTCGCAGCGCAGATCAATACCTGGAAGGGCGACGTCGAGACGATGCTGTTCGGGCAGGTCGCGCCGACGCCGGCACCGGCGGCCGGCACCGGCGGCGACGACTCGAGCCTGGCGTTCACGGCGGCCGAGGACTTCTTCAAATTCATGGGGCACTCGCCCGCCGGCTGGCTTTGGCACAAGATCATGTCCCATATCCAGCCAATGAGCTCGGACAGCCTGCACGTGGACCCCTCGATGTCCCAGAGCCTGCCGAAAGAACTCAATACCATCATCCAGGCAGCGGTGACGACCACCCACGACCTCGGCACCACGCTGTCCGACGGGCTGAAAACCTTCATCACGGCGGACGGGTTCAAGCAGGCGAACGTCGGCCAGCTGTTCGATGACTTCACCAACGTCACCGACGACATACTGGTGCTGCTCGACGATGTCGCCGACACCGTTCTGGACCTGATCAAGGATTTCCTGACCAGCCTGGACGACCTGCTCACCTCCGAGTTCGAGCTGCCTGTCATCGGCGAGATCCTCGAGCTCGCCGGCATCAACGATTTCACGCCCAGCATCAGCCGGGTCATCTCCTTGATCGTCGCCTACCCCGCCACCCTGCTGCACAACCTGTGGGCCGGCGAAGGGCCGATGTTCGACTTCGACGACGACTCGCAAACCCGCTCCGCCCCCGGCTTGCTCGGCCGCGGCGCCGCGGACAAGAACGGCTTCGGCCTCGACCTGGCCGCGGGCGTGGTCCAGTTCATCTGGGCGGGCGTCGACGCGATCATCGACGTCCTGGCCCTCCCCGGGAAATCGGAGTCGACGTTCCAGGCCGCAGGCGACGCGCTGAATGTTATTGACTTCGTCTTGCCCGCGTTCATGACCATCCTGCAGTGGCCGACCCCGTGGAACGCAACGAAAACACCGCTTCCCTGCTCGAATTGGGATTTCAGCGACGCCACGCTCTGGGGAGAGCACAACAACTTCATCCCCGGCATAATCATCACCACCATCGTGCCATGGTGGGCTCAAGGCGCCACCTTCATCTGGTCCAAGACGACGCCGGATCCGGAACTCATAGAGGTGGACTTCTTCAACGACACCGCCACCCCGTTCATTCAGGCGGCGGCGGCCAGCGCGAACATTGTCCTCGGCGCCTGGTGGCAATACGCCAACTCCCACGCCTCCAAAACCGACCAGGCCAACGCGATTCTTGACTGGGTAATCCCCAACCTGTCCTACTTCGATTCCCCGCTCGGAATCGAGGAATTCGCGGACGCGACCGAGGGGGCGACCTCCGTGGCCAAGCTCGTCATCGACACGGTCGCCAACTACGGCGCCACCGCCTTCTGCTTCCAGCAAGCGGTCGCCGCCAAGAGCGGCTAGCCCGGATCATTCACAGGGCCCGATTGCCGGCGGCGTGGGCAGGACTGGCAGCGCCCGCGACGTTGACTTTAGGACTGGGTCATGACAGCAGCCCGGCTATCGGGCCAGGTGGCCGGGTTACACGGGCCCGCGGTGGCGTGATCGTCGGATAAGACACGTGCCGTGCTCTTCAGGGTGCGTAGGGGAGCGCGCCGATGCGGCCGAAGGCGGCGACGATGTCGGGTGCCCAGGGCCCACTGGCCTGCGTTCGCAGCTTCCGCCTGCGGCCGCCGCACGTGATCCCGGGAGCAGCGTGCAGTAACTCCGCTTCCACGTTTCCGTTCACGAGTCTTCGAATCGACGCACGCTCCCCCGGCGCGCCGCGCGAGCGGCTGCGGCAGACCGTTTGGTCCGCGGCCGCTGGGAGGCCCGTCCGGCGAGTGCTCTATCCGCTGTTATGGCGGCGTGAGCCTGAAGAGCTGATTCGGTCAAAGGCCGCCCATATCGGCGGCCGGAGCCGGCCATGAACGGTCTCACGGGCCATCATCTGCTTCGCCCAGTTCGCGCAGGTAGGTGGCCAGGTTAGCGGCGGAGGCCAGGGTGTCGGGATGGTCTGGGCCCAGCACGCCGCGGCGGCGGTCGAGGGTGTCTTGGTCCTGATCCCGGGCGGCCTGTACCTCACCCAGGCAGCCTGACCGCACCACGCACGCCCGGACCTGACCGCAAGGCACCGCCAAGAAGATCGCGCACAAGGCCGAAGCGGTCAAGGGCACCGCGCGGTCCGACACGGAACTTCATCCCGTTCCGCTGGCCGCGGGCGTCATTCTGGCGAAGCAGGCGGAGCCCGAAGGCACGCCGCAGGACTCATCAATGAGCGGACCCGGCCTTAAGAATCTTGGCCTTACGCCATGTCACAACGCGTACGAGGCTGGAGCCGAAACATTCCGAATCGCTGACTAGGCGCGGGTGCCAACTCGTTCTTTGGAGGGTCAGCTTGGCTAAGATCTCCCGGTTCTGCGAGGCTCGGTTGTCGCGCTTCAGCTGGTTATCTCTTCGTGCCTTTGGTTTGACTTGGTAGCCGGCTTCCCGCTTTCCCAGGTGGAGGTTGTCGTTAGCGCAGCGGCTTGAACGCCGCCCGGATCTCGGTCGCGAACAGCTCGGGCTCTTCCCAGGCGGCGAAGTGGCCGCCCTTGCCGGCCTCGTGGAAGTAGGTGAGGTTGGGGTAGGACTTCTCGACCCAGCTGCGCGGGGCACGGAAGATCTCGCCGGGGAAGGTCGTAAAGCCGACCGGGAGCGAGACGTCCGGCCGAGCCTGCCCGGCCGCTGCCGCGAGAGCCTGGGCTCGTCCGCTTTCCCAGTACGACCGGGCCGCCGAGGCCCCGGTGCCGGTCAGCCAGTACAGCGTGATGTTGTCGAGGATGTGGTCCCGGGTGAGGCCCCCGGACGGCTGCCCGTCGATGAAGGCGCGGGAGATCTTGTAGTAGGCGTCGGTGTCGTGGTCGAGCATCCAGGCCGCCAGGGCGATGGGTGAATCCAGCAGGGCGTAGCCGATCGTCTGCGGCCGTGTGGCCTGCTCCAGGAAGTAGCCGAAGCCGCTCGTCCTGAATGTCTGGATCTGCTCGAACGCCGCGCGTTCCTGCTCGGTTTCTGCCGGCATGGCGCCGCCGCCCAGCGCCGTCACGAGCAAGTTCATATGGATGCCGAGGAGGCCCTCGGGTGCCAGGCGGCCCATCGCGTCGGTGATCGAGGCGCCTTGGTCGCCGCCCTGGGCGACGTAGCGGGTGTAGCCGAGACGGTGCATCAGCTCCGCCCGGGCGCCCGCGATGCGGCTGGGTTCCAGCCGATCTCAGCCGGCTCGCCGGAGAAGCCGTAACCGGGCAGGGACGGCAACACGAGGTCGAACGCGTCCCCGGCACGTCCGCCGTGCGCGGTCGGGTCGGTGAGCGGGCCGACGGCCTCGAGCAGCTCGATAACCGAGCCGGGCCAGCCATGCGTCATGATCAGCGGCAACGCGCCCGCATGCTCTGACTTCACGTGGATGAAATGGACGCCCAGCCCGTCGATCTCCGTCTTGAACTGCGGCAGCCCGTTCAGTCTCGCCTCGCACGCGGCCCAGTCATAATCGGTTGCCCAGTAGCGGGCGAGCTCCTGCAACGTCGCCAGTTGCACGCCTTGCGACCGATCGGCGACCAGCTCCCGGGAGGGCCAGCGCCTCGCAGCGATGCGCCGCCGAAGGTCGGCGATCGCTTCGTCGGGCATGCCGGCCCGGAACGGACGGATTTCGGTTTCGCCGGACACAAGTCTCCACCTCCTGGATGGCTGACGACGATGGACGGCCGACCGCGGATCCGGCCCGGCGTTCCAGGCCAACGACCATCCCCGCGCCAGCGGATTAGCTGGCATCGCCTCATGATCGCGGATCGGGTGGACACCCCGCGCCCGTGACATCCCTGGTCCGTACCCAGGCCTGCGCCGGGCGAAAACGTGGCCAGGACTGACCTGCACATCGCACCGACTGCGCAGCGGGACCGCACGCAGATGTCCTGGTCTGCGCGCATGCGCTGGCCTGCACCGAAGGAGTCGGCGGCCGAGCAGAACAGCGGCTCCGTGCGTAGCTGTCGTGGGCTGTTCGGCTGCGCATTGTGGTCAGGGTGTGTGCTGAGTCATTAGCGAAGTACCTGCGGCGTGGGTCGGCCAAGGGATTGCGACTGGATCCGCCAGGGTTTGCGTGCCAGGCGGCTGCGCGGGCCGGTTATGGAAGACGGGCTACGTGATCGATCTCCACTGCCTGCCTTTGCTCGTCGATCATGTAGAACACCCGGTACCGGCCAGCCCGTAGGCGCCGCAGATCCGGCGACCCGTAAGGGAACGACTCCGCCGGCCGCGGCTCATCCGCCAGATGGCTGACGCTCTCCCACAGAGCAGCGACACCAGCGGGGTCGTCGCTGAGGAAACCCGCCGTCAGGTCAAGAGCCTGGATCTCCCAGTTGACCTGGTAGCTCACCGGGCAGGCAAGCCCAGGTGGCGGCGCGCCTGCTCGTGGGGGACGTAGCGGACTGCCCCGGCCTCCTTGCGGGCCAGGTAGCTGGCGCGAGCAGCGTCGAACTGCTCGTTGACGCGCTGTTCTTCCAGCGCCTCGCGTAGCTGCTGGTATTCCACGATGGGCACGACAACCGCCACGACCTCGTTGCCACGATGGATCACGTCATGGGTGTCACCGGCGGGCAGTTCGCTCATGAGGCTCATGCTAACGACAGGATCCGACAGACCTGCGCCAGAACACGCAGCGGCGCAGCGGGGGTGTGCCACATGAATGTTGGTGACTGGTCGGTAACCTCGCGGGGCCTTGGGTGTCTGGTTGTGCGAACGCGGTCAGATGGCGGCTCGGGCTGTTCGTGGCTGGCCGGCGGGCTGGGTCCAGGTTTCTTGCCAGCGGTCGCTGGCTTCCAGGCAGCGGAGGGTGAGGATGGCGCCGGCGCCGTCGCGGGACCATCTCATGCCGGATAGTTTGCAGCGCTGGCCGACGATCGCTTTGCATGCTGCTTCGACCGCGCCGGAGCCGATGAACATGCCCAGGGATTTGAAGCGGGCGTAGTGCATGCGGTGGGCGTTGTGCTCGAAGTAGCCCAGGGCCGTGGTGAGGTCGGCGGCCTTGCGGCCGGCCAGGGGGAAGACGCGGGCGGCGGCGCAGATCGCGGGGATGTCGCCGGCGTCCAGCTCGGCGAGCCGCTCGTCTAGCCAGTCCTGCTTGTGGTCGCCGAGCATGAACTCCAGCAGCCTTGCGAGCTCGTGCAGGTGCTCGCGGGCGTGGAACAAATCGACGATCTGGGTGGCCTCGGGGAAATACTGGGTGGCGAGGTTCCAGATCCAGGCCGCGCCGTCGCCCAGGATGACGAGCTGGCGGATGTGAGCGGCGCCGCGGCGGCGGGCCTCGCCGGCCATCAGGATCCCGAACCCGGCGGCGGGGGCGAAGGTGGCCAGGTAGGAGGAGGAGCGCGGGTCGCGGACCGGGCGGCCTTGCGCATCGAGGCCGGTCTGGGTGAACACGCAGCACAGTTTCACCTCGCGGGTGCGGGCCCGGCCGTCTTCGCCCTTGCCGGCCTGGCCTTCGGTCTCGGCGGCCATCATCGGGACGCCGGTCCCGTCGATGGCGATGTAGAGCATGCCGGGCAGCGGCCCGGCCGGGGGCAGGGGGATAACCTGGCGGGCGGCGATCGCCGCGGCCCCGGCCTCGATCCTGGCCGCGGCGGCCCGGCCGTCGGCCTCGGCGCGGCGCCGCGCCCGCTCGGCGGTCAGCCTGATCCCGGCCAGCTCGCCGACCAGCTTCGCGGTGGCGGTGAACGGGACCGCGGCCGCGGCCCGGCCGGTCATCCTGGCCAGCCCCGGCGACATCGTCGCCCCGGCCACCCCCAGCTCGGCGTCGCGGGGCGCCAGGCCCTGACGGCACTGCGGGCAGTGGTACCAGGCCCGGCGCAGCGTGACCGGGCCCAGGACCGTGTCCACGGTCTTGTCCCGGTAGGAGACGAACTGCGCCGGGTGCCCGGCCGCGCACCCGGTGCGCGGCCCGCGGTAGCCAGGGTCGGCGGCCAGCAGCGGTTCCAGCACCGAGCGTCCCAGCTGCATGACCGCGGCGCGGATCGCCAGCTCGGCCGCCTCGATGCCCGCGCCGCCGGCCAGGGATGCCGCGACGCCGGCGGCCAGCTGCGTTACCTCGGCGGCCGCGTCCGCCGCGAGCCGCGCGGCGAGCTGACCGCAGAGCCCTTTTTTTGCCCCTCCGGTTCAGGGGCCTGGCCGGCCGCGGCCGGGACGGGACGGGCCTCGCAGATCGCCTCGCTCACCTCCGCGATCTGCCCGGCCAGCGCCGCGAACTCCTGGTAGGCGGCCAGCTCGGCACGGACCTTCTCCACCTCGGCCGGCTTCAGCTGCCGGCCCACCGTGCCACGGCCGGGCACCGTCTTCGTCCACAGCCACCGCGGCCCGTGACCCCGGCTGCCCGGCCCGGCGCACCGCCGGCAGGACGGCTTGCCGCACCGCCGCCAGTTCTCACTCACGCTGCCCCGGCGGAAGTCCCCGATGGCGGCCAGCCGCTCGAACAGCCGGGCCCGGCGGGCCTCCAGCTCGGCCAGCAGCGGACTGGTCACGGTACCCCCACTCAGAAAGGTTGTTTGATCCACAACCAGAGTAGCTCGTGACCAGTGACTACACCAAGCACCTACGTTGACGTGTCACACCCGCGCAGCGGCTCAGGCAAGTGAACACATCAGATCCGCCGGCGCGGCAGTCGCCCGACAGGCCGACTTGGACCGGGCCTGTACCCGATGGTGCTGTATCTGGAGCGTGTCCCGGCGGCTGACCGCGGAGTCATCGCGGCTGGACAACGTGCGTACGGTCATGCTTCCTGGTAGCCATGGCAGGGGCGGTAGCGAGTTCCAGAGCGGGCGCTCATGGTTGCTGAAGATTAGCGGCGCTAACGAAAGGGGGGAGCCAAACGGGGAGCCAACGTCCACCGGCATCAGGCCACATCAGGCCACGTCCAGCCACGGTCGTGGCTGGCAGATGCCGCACCGGGCCACGTCCAGCCACGTCCAGCGACTGTACGTCCTCGCCTTACAAGCGAGGGGCCGGTGGTTCGAACCCACCTGCGCCCACGGATTTTCGGGTCCGTGTCCAGGCTCTGACGGGCCAAGGCGGGTGAAGCGCCATATCAGCTAACCGGAAAATCCGCACCCACCTCAGCTTGGCAGGCGGCAGCGAACCTTCACGGGTGACTGCCGGCAAGGTGCGGGTCAGGCTGCATGGGTGAGGGCGACGGCGTACCCGAGCGCTTCCAGCTGCCGGACATGGTTGCGTACCTTCTTGCCGGTATCCATGCGGCTCGCGTGATAGCCAGCACCGAGGTCCTGGTAGCGGGCGGCAGGGTCGGCGAGCAGGTTCCAGATGATGACCAGGATGGAGCGGGCTACGGCGACCAGGGCCTTGAGCTTGCCGCGGCGCTTGACGATCCGCCGGTAACGCTCGCCGAGGAAGGTGTCGGTCCGGGCGGCCGCCGCTGCGGCCTCGCCAAGGACGCCCTTGAGATACGGGTTGCCCTTGCCGGTCTTGCCGCTGCGGCTGCGGGGCCCGGACTGGATGGTGCGCGGGCTCAGCTTCGCCCACGACACCAGGTGGCCGGGGGCGGGGAACCGGCTCATGTCCAGCCCGATCTCGGCGATGATCGCGTGAGCGCCGTCGGGCCCGATCCCGGTGATCTCGTCCAGCCTGGCCGCGGCAGGCAGCACCGGTGCGCCCGGGCCGGTGCCCGCTGACGGGCCGGTGGTGCCGTCCGCGTCGACTCCCTGGGCGGCGGGGATCGCCGCGATCAGTTCCCCGATCCGGATGGTGAGCTTGCCGATCTGGGCGTTGAGGGCGTCGACCTGGTCCAGCAGCATCCGGGCCAGCTCAGCATGATGATCATCGAACCTGCCGGTGAGCGCCTCGACCAGCGCGGTGTGCTTGGCTTTCATCCGGCCGCGGGCCAGGCCCGCCAGGACCTTCGGGTCCCGCTCGCCGGCGATCAGCGCCTCCAGCATGTCCCGCACCGACATCGTGTCCAGGCTGCTGGCCACTGCCGAGACCTTGATCAGCGAGTCTTCCAGCAGTTTCTCCAGCCGCTGCCAGTACCGGGTCCGCTCGCGGGTCAGGTCGGTGCGCAGCCGGGTGTAATCCCGGAGCCGGCGGATCTCCGCAGGCGGGACGAAGGACGGCCGCAGCATGCCCCGCTCGGTCAGCTTCGCCTGCCAGACGCTGTCGAGCTTGTCCGTCTTCGGCCTGCCCGGGGCGTTCTTGATATCCCGCGCGTTGACCAGCTGCACGTCCAGCCCGGCGGCTTCCAGCAGGTAGAACCAGATCCGCCAGTAGTCCTCGTGGATTCAAGGGTGACCTTCTCGATCCCCTCACCCGCCAGGTGCTCACCCAGCTCCAGGATCGCGTTCGTGGTGGCATCCACATCCCAGACCCGGGTCCGCCGCGCCCGGGGCCGCGACGGATGCGGCACCCGCGTGCATACCTTCCCCGACGCCTTGGCCACGTCAATCGCGCAGACCCGCTCCAGGATCTGCTCATGCTCCTCGTCCTCGACTTCCTGGGCTTCTCTCATCACCGGGACCCTCTCCTCACGCAGGGGCAAAGGCTGGCGGGATGCCCGGGGGCCCCGGTCGGGAACCGAGAATCTAACCGGTGTGCTCGAAGCAACAGTGCGCGACCCATCAAGGTCAAGGCCCCGGCGCCAGACTAATGAACGGGCTCACATCCCAAGGAGATAGCGGCGTCGGCGGGCAGCCCACCCCCGATTTTCACGCCTGCGCGGCGTCCCCCGCAGGGACACCAGGACTAATGACAGGGGTACAGCCGAAGCCCTATGCGCTCAGTGGATGCCGCGCAAGAAGACCACATGTGCGCGCACGCCGGGCCACGGCGGGTCGTGCATGACAGCCGAGAACATGGCGCGCCGCAGGGAATACCGGCGCAACCACCCGCACCCCGAGTCACCGGAGTCCCGCAAGAAATCTAACCGGAAGTACCGGATCTCTAGTTACGGGCTGACTCAGGAGCAATTCGACTGTTTGCTGGATGCGCAGCAGCACACCTGCGGCATGTGCCACGAGCCGTTTGAGGAGGGGCAGCTCATCCACGTGGACCATGATCACGCGTGCTGCCGGGGGAAGAGCCGATCGTGCGGAGAGTGCATCCGGGGACTCCTGTGCCATAGCTGCAACATCGCGCTAGGCCACATCGAGCGCCGATATGCGATGGCTCGCGCCTACCTGGACAGCCCTCCCGTCCGGCTCGTCGGCGCCGCCTAGCCTTCACAGGAAAGGCCTCTGCTACGAGACTGCAAGTTGAGTCGGCTTGCGGTGCGGTGCCGGAGGTGATCCAGGCGAGCCTGGGCAACCCCACTAGACCAAGATCACCCGTAGGGTCCGCGTGCCCCTCATGTGCTCGAGGCGAGGTCGATTATGGGTCGTAGGTGTTGGCTGAGGCGGTTGCCGCTCGTGGTGAAGACTCCGCCACAGGCGTCGCGAGCGGAGCACTTGTGGCAGAGAGCGAGATAGTCGTTCTTCCAGTCGCTGATGGAGCGCACGGCGAAAGGCCACAGCCGCTCGTCAAGGACGCAAAGCTGACATTCACGATCATGAATCTCGCTTTGGCTCATCGTGCTGACCTGTAGGTTTGTCGCTTGCTGAGAATGAATCTGAGCACTGATCGCGGGTCGCAGGGTGGGTCGTGTCCTCGTACGTGCGCACGGTGAAGACCGGGTCGGGCGCGATGGCGGTGCAGATCGTGTACGCCTCCTGGCGCGGGTGGCGGACGTCGAGCGCATCGGGTCGTCAGCGCACGGTGACGCCGGGCTGGAGGTCTTGAGGCGGCCGTCCTGGTCGCCGGGCAGCGCGAGTTTGACCTGGGCCTGGCGGGCACCGAGGCTACAGGAACGGTGGTGGCCGGTGTCAGCGATGACTTTCCCGGTCTCGCTGAGTCCCTGCCTGCAGCAAACGCGGCACTGGCTGCTTGGCGGTTGGAAGGAGCGCACATGGCAAGCAGCCTGACGGTCGACATCTTCGTCTCGGTCGACGGGTGGGCCGGTTCGGACGGGCTGCCGGGATACTTCGGCTATCTGGGCCCAGAACTCCAGGAATGGATCATGGCCGAACTGGCCGCACCGCAGCTCGTGATCATGGGGCGGCGTACCTACCAAGCTC
>JBEKIF010000024.1:0-80343 GCA_050011895.1 Streptosporangiaceae bacterium
GCCCAACTCGAATAGCCCCACGCCGACGGCAAGCGCAGTCACCCTCCGCGCAACACAGATCACAATCACCGACTGGAGTAATAGGCACCAGCGACCCTGCCACAGGACTTCCGAATACTTACATTTCACCCGGTTAGGCCAGGTGGCTGCGGAGCGGCGTGGCCTGAGGGAGCGGCTGTGGTGCTGGCGCCGCCACGAATGCGCTGGCCGGGCACGAGTAAAGGGGCGGCCCGGATCCGGGCCGCCCCTTACCTTACGTCGAGCCCGTAGCCAGGCCGGGCCCTAATAGTTGTGCCGGCCGGTCAGAGCGGGCGTACCTGCTCAGCCTGCGGGCCCTTGGTGCCCTGGCCGGCGGTGAACTCGACCCGCTGGTTCTCCTGAAGACTACGGAAGCCATCGACCTGAATCGCGGAGTGGTGAACAAAGACATCTGCGGTGCCATCGTCGGGGGCGATGAAACCATAGCCCTTGTCGGCGTTGAACCACTTCACGGTGCCCTGAGGCATGTACTTTCTCCTACTTGAGATCTCCGCATCCACGGATGAGGACGCGGCAAGCTGCGAACGCAGCCAGGCACATCAAACACCATCACGCGGCTCGATGTTCCCTGCTCCGGCCAGTTGGGCCAGAAATCGTGCCGTTAATTTACCCGAAGAGCGGCAACCGGCCGGCTAGCGCACCGATAGTGCCGCGATCGGAATCGCTCACCGGGACCCGGCCGGTGCCCTTCAGGGCATAACTCACGTCGCCTGAGTTCGCTGGCATCGCGGTGTCCGGCAGTCCGTCGAGCACCCGCCGGACGAGCGCGGGCCGCAAATGCCCCCGCCAGTCGCCGTGTACCCAAATTCGGTTACTCAGAGTGGCCTAGTTATCTAAAATCGTCATAATGTGAGGTAAATCACCTCCACCAGGTATGCAGCCCGCCTAACGGCACTGCCGCAGGTCGCGACGCGATATTCGCACAAGACCGCGCTAAGCATACCGATTCATGTGATTCAGCTCATAGCCTTTCTTTTCTGTTTCCGGGCACAAGCATCTGCCGGGCTTCGGCAGTGTGGGGTTAACAGCACCCAGCGTGCGCGACGGCTGCCACCGAGTAGCGACCGACGCCTTGTCCCGCGTCACGTCCGCCCGCCTCCGCCAAACCACAGCCCCCGCTGTAGGCAGGCGTGTGCCATGGGTGGAAGCCGAGCACCTTGAGTGCCCGACAGAGGGCCCGACTTGTCCCCCATCAGGACACCCAGCCGTAAGTCAGTCAGCCGTAAATCAGCCAAGTTCACTATCGTCATCGCAAGCTCGGCCATGGCCATGGCAGCCGTCGCAGTCGGTACGGCAGCCGCATTGCCGGCCAGTCCCGCCGCCCGGCCCGCCATCGCGGCCGCCGCATCGCAGCCGGCCCAGGCAGCCGCTGCCCCCGAACTGCGGACCCTGAGTTTCGGCACCGGCGGCAATGCCTCCCTCGGTGGATCGGCACAGCCCTACCTGCAGGCACGGTCCTTCCAGCAGGCACAGTCCTACCAGCAGGCACAGGGCGCCGTGACCCTGACATCCTCCGCGGTGCTCAGCGCCTCCCTCTCCAGCACCAGCCACGGCCGGCTTACGCCGCGGCAGATTGCCAGGAAGCTGCTGCGCTCCTTCCGCTGGTCCTGGCGCCAGTTCAAGTACCTGAACTGGCTGTGGGACAGAGAAAGCAGCTGGAACGTGTATGCGGCCAATCCGTACTCCGGCGCGTACGGGATCCCGCAGGCCCTCCCAGGATCAAAGATGGCGAGCGCTGGATCGAATTGGCGGACGAGTGCTCGTACCCAGATCCGGTGGGGCCTGGGGTATATCCGCGCTGTCTACGGCTCCCCGCGCCGCGCCTGGGATCACGAGCTGGCCGTGGGCTGGTACTGACCGGCTAGCGAGCGGCCGCAGAGCAATATCGGCGGTGGCCCTCCCGCGCCCGCGGGCGGGCCACCGCGGTCAGCGCTAGCCGAGCGGATGCTGTGGATCGGCCCGCCAGCCACCGGGATCGACCCCGCCTGGTACCGGCGCTTGCGGATCGTAGGGCGTGCGCGTGTAGATGTGCGTGGCGAGATCCAGGGCGCGGATGCCGCCGTCGGGCCCCCGCAGCGGAACGAGCGGCTCGCCAGCGTAGTAGTCGTCGGCTCCCGTCCAGATGCCGTCGTCGTTCTGGCGGAACCTGAACGAGTAGCCCGCTGGCCCGGCCGCCTGGAACTCCAGCCCGCCCGCCGCCAGCCGGAGCGTGAACTGCACTGGGCCGCGGTACCAGACGCCGAGCAGCTCAAGCACCTCGTCGGCGATCGCGGCGGGCGCCCACTCGTGCTGAATCCTCGGCTCGTTGTCGGCCAGGATCCGCAGTAGGTCGGTCGTGAGGGAGTCGCTGAACCCGGCTGTGGAGCTGGACAGTGCCATGGCCGCATCCCCGCCATCAGCGGCGATCTCGAGCATGCCGAAGTAACCCGGCATGGAGCCGGTATGGCCGTAGCTCCTGACGCCACCAGCGTTCCATAGCTGCAGCCCGAGCCCGTACCCTGCCGTCCACGGCTCGCCTGGCACGTCGGAGAGCGCGAGCGGCTCGCGCATCTCGGCCAGGCTGGCGAGGTCCAGCAGGCCGCCATTGTCCCCGGCCAGGAACCGCGCCCATCTGGCGAGGTCAGCGACCGTGGTCCAGAGCTGGCCGGCCGGGCCCATCACGCCCGCGTCATGTTCGGGCTCGGGCAACAGCAGGTCGGCGTGCGGGTGGACGGCGAAACCTGTCGCGCACGGTGCCTGCGGCCTGGGCGTGGTCCGGTTCATGCCGAGCGGCGCGAGCAGCTGCTCGGCGATGACGTCGTACCAGGGCGCCTCGTTCAGCCGCGCGATGAGTTCCCCGAGCAATGCGTAGCCGACATTGGAGTAGTGATACTTCCGGCCTGCCCGCAGCCGCCTGGTGTCGGCGCCAAGCGACCCGGCCGCCAGCTCGGCCGGCCCGGACCCCGGCGTGCGCTCCCACCATGGTCCGGCCGGCTCGGCCCGCAGGCCCGAGGTATGCGACAGGAGCTGGCCGATGGTCGCATCGGCGGCGCCGGCCGCATCAACGTGCCTGCCGATCGGGTCGGACAGGTCGATCCTGCCCTCGTCCCGCAGCCGCAGCACGGCGACGGCGACGAACGTCTTGCTGATCGAACCGGCGCGGTACTGAACGCCGGCGTCCGGCGCCGGCCCGGCGGTCCCCCTGATCTGGCCGCGACCGGCGGACCAGATGAGGCCGCCGTCCCTGACCAGCCCGGCGCTCACCGAGGGCAATCGCTGGACGGCCTGCTCCGTGGCCAGACGAGCGGTCAGCAGTCGGTGCGTGTACTGATCGATCACGGGAATCCACGCTATCGGGAACCTGCCAGCAGGTCGCAACCAAGGTCGGGTGTGTACCCGGCTGGCAGGTCAGAGCGCTAGCCTGCGGGCGAGATCGGAGATGAACATGCCGCCAGGGTCGATCTGCGCGCACACCTTGCGGAACTCCTCAAGCCGCGGGTACATCCCGGCGAGCACCCCGGCCGGGACGCGCGAGTCCTTGGCCAGGTAGACGCGGCCGCCTGCGTCGAGAACCAGGCCGTCCAGCCAGTCAAGCAAATCGGCCAGCCCAGGCGTGCGGGCCGGGAAGTCCAGCGCCAGGGTCCAGCCCGGCATCGGGAAGGACATCAGCCCGGGATCACCGTTGCCGAAACGCTTCAGCACGGTCACGAACGACGGCGCTGCCGCCTGGCTGATCCGCTCGAATGACCTGCGCACGGCGTCTTCCTGGCCGACCGGCACGACGTACTGGTACTGCAGGAAACCCGCGGGGCCGTAGACCCGGTTCCAGTTCCTGATCCCGTCGAGCGGGTGGAAGAAGGCGCCGATGGTCTGGATCTCGCCCTCCCGCCGCTTAGGGGCCTTGCGGTACCAGGCCTCGTTCATCAGCGCCACGGTGCGCCTGTTTACCAGGCCGTTAGGGAACACCGGCGGGGCGCCGGCCAGCGCGCCCGGGCTGAAGGCGAACCGGTCGGCCCTGGCCTTGGCCGGCAGGTCGGCCACCGCGGCGAAGTCGCCGCTGGTGATGACCGAGCGGCCGAGGCTACCGCCGCGGGCCAGGCAGTCCGACCAGGCGACCGTGTAGCTGTAGGCGCTGTCGGTTTCCGACAGGTAGGCCATGGTCTCGTCGATGTCGCGGGTCCGGACGGTGTCCACCCGGACTCGCGACGTCTCGACCTTCGTCATCGCCACCGTGGCCCGCAGGATGATGCCGGTCAGCCCCATGCCTCCGGCGGTAGCCCAGAACAGCTCCGGGTCCGACTCCGGCGTGACGCGCCGTACCTGCCCGTCGGCCGTCAGCAGGTCGAATTCGGGCACATGGACCGCGAAGCTCCCGGCGACGTGGTGGTTCTTGCCGTGCACGTCGGCGGCAATCGCCCCGCCGACGGTCACCTGGCGGGTGCCTGGCGACACCGGCACGAACCAGCCGAGCGGCAGCATGGTGGTCATCAGCTGCTCGAGGCTCACGCCGGCCTCACAGGTCACCAGGCCGCGCTCGGCGTCAATGTCGGTGATCCGGTTCATCCTGGTGGTCCTGATGACCAGGCCGCCGCCGTTCTGCGCGGCGTTGTTGTAGCTGCGGCCCAGGCCGCGAGCGATCACGCCGCGCCGTGTCGCGGCCAGCAACAGGCCGGGTATCTCGGCCGGATCGGCGGGCTCGGTCACGTCCGCGACCGTGGGCGTGGTCCGGCCCCAGCCGGTGAGCGCTTCGCGGTCGGACATCTTGTCACCCCAACGTCGGAGGATCGAAAGGCTACCTGACACCGGCTCTCATTAAGATCGCGGTGTGCCTTACCTGACCCCCGGAAGCGACATCGTCTCGATTGTCGACGCCCCGGCGACGCCCCTCGCGATGCTCGCGCCAGGCGGCCGGTTCATCGCTCTGGTGCACTACGACCCGCACCCGCCCATCGCGCAGCTGGCCAGGCGATACCTGCCGCTCGCCGGGATCCGCGTCGATCCGGTGCTGGCCGGCCGCCAGCGGCTGCACCCGCTGACCGGCCTGTCCATCCTGCGGCTGGCCGGCGGCACGCACCAGGCGCTGCAGCTACCCGACGGCGCCCGGATCAGCGCTCCCACCTGGGCGCCTGATGGCCGCCGCCTGGCGTTCACGGTCGACCAGGGCGACGGCATCGGCGTCTGGGTTGCCGATGCCGAGACGGGCACCGCCGGCCAGGTGCCCGGGCTGGTTGTCCGCGACGTGCTCGGCGGTGACCCGCTCACCCCGGGCGCGGCCGCCCGGTGGTCACGCGATGGCCGGTCGCTGCTGGCGCTCGGTGCTCCCGGCGGGACCGCCGTGCTGCCCGAGGCGCCGATCGAGCCGCACATCGAGGAGACGGCGGGGAAGCGCTCGCAGATGGCGACCTTCCAGGATCTGCTGCGCACGACCGCTGACGAGGACGCGTTCGAGGTGCTCGCGACCACCATCCCGCTCCGGGTCGACCCGGCGACCGGCGACCGGCGTGAGCTGGGCCCGCCCGGCCTCTACCGGCAGGTCAACGAGTCGCCCGATGGCGGTCATCTGCTGGTGCACCGGATCCGGCGGCCATTCTCGTTTCGGGTGCCCTTTTATTTCTTCGCCCGCAGGACCGAGGTGTGGGGAGCGGCGGGCGCCCTTGAGCGGGTTATCGCCGATCTGGACGTCAGCGATGAGGTGCCCCGCCAGGGCGTCCCGGCCGGCCCGCGCCAGGTGTCCTGGGCGGAACCCGCCCCGGCCAGCCTGGCCTGGGTGGAGGCCCTCGATGGCGGGGATCCCGTCGCTCCGGCCGAGTACCGCGACCGGGTCATGCGGCTGGACGCGCCGTTTACCGGCGAGCCCGTTCAGGCGCTGCTGCTGCGGCACCGCTGCCTCGGCTGGTCGGACCTGGACGAGCCGCACCGCGTGCTGCTCACCGAGCACGACAGGGACCGCCGGTGGCTGACGACCTGGCTATGTGACCTGGCGGCGGCGGAGCGCAACCGGGTCGTGTCCGACCGGTCGGCCGACGATGCGTACGCCGACCAGGGCAGGCCGTTGCTGGCCACCCGCCCGGACGGCCGGCGGACCGTCCTGCAGGACGGCCCGGATATCTACCTGCGCGGGGACGGCGCGACACCCGGAGGGGACCGGCCCTTCCTCGACCGGCTGAACCTGGAGTCGCTGGAGTCGACGCGGTTGTTCCGGAGCCCGCCGGACTGTCTTGACGAGGCGTTCGGCTTCGTCGCCGGCGGCCGCGATGAGGTGGTCGGCTGGCACCAGAGCCCGGCGGATCCGCCGAACCTCTTCGCCGCGGCGCTGGACGGCTCCGGCCGCAGGCCGCTGACCTCGTGGCCGGATCCGCACCCGCAGCTGACCGGGCTGACCAAGCAGCTGATCACCCATGACCGCGGCGACGGGGTGCAGCTGTCCGGCATGCTGCACCTGCCGCCCGGGTACCGGCCGGAAGCAGACGGCCGGCTGCCGCTGGTGATCTGGGCCTATCCGCTCGACTACGGCGACGCGGGGACCGCGGGCCAGGTCCTCGGCAGCAGCATGCGGTTCACCAGGCTGAGCGGACTCGAGCCTGCCTGGTTCGTCATGCGCGGCTACGCGGTGCTCGCGGCGGCGACGATTCCGGTCATCGGGGACCCGGAGACGATGAACGACACCTACATCGAGCAGACCTGCATGGCGGCGCGCGCCCACATCAGGGCGCTCGACGAGATGGGGATCATCGACCCGGCCCGGGTCGCGGTGGGCGGCCACAGCTACGGCGGCTTCATGACCGCGAACCTGCTCGCGCATACGGACCTCTTCGCGGCCGGGATCGCCCGTAGCGGCGCGTACAACCGCACCATGACCCCGTTTGGCTTCCAGACCGAACGGCGCAGCTTCTGGGAGGCCCCGGAGATCTACGACCGGATGTCGCCGTTCCGCTACGCGGACAAGATCACTGCGCCGGTCCTGCTCATCCACGGCAGCGAGGACAGCAACTCCGGCACCTATCCGATGCAGTCGGAGCGGCTCTTCCAGGCGGTGCAGGGCAACGGCGGGACCGCCCGCCTGGTGCTGCTGCCGCATGAGAGCCACGGTTATCTCGCCCGCGAGTCGGTGCTGCAGGTCATCGACGAGCAGTTCGGCTGGCTGGAGCGCTGGCTCGGGTTCCCGGCAGGCCATGAGCAGGCTGCCCCGGCCGGAGCGGCCCGCCGTCCCTGAGAGCGGCAGCGACTGCAGGTCAAATGCGGGCATTTGAGAGGCCCTGGCGAACCCCCAAGTCGCCAGGGCCCTCGCCCCCCGCGGCCAGGATCTGGCCGGATACGCGGCTCACCCTCGTGACGCGCCCAGCGGCGCTGGGTGATCCCCTCCGCGCAGACACCACAGAACCAGCCGCTGATGCAGCCGGACTGCGGATGCTATGAAGATCCTATGGAGGCGCCCGCCCGGATAAGGCCAGGCCAGGGCCGGGTTCCCGGCCCCGGCAGCCAGCCGGTCAGCACCTCGTCGGCTGCGGGCTCGGCTAGGACACGTACGGCTGCGCGGCGATCTGATAGGCGTGCATCTCGCCAGCCGAGAACCAGACGTCGATCTCGCGCCTGGCCTCTTCCTTGTTGCCTGACGCGTGGACGAGGTTGGCGACGGCGATGTTGTTGGCGTTGGCGTACGCCTTGCTCTGGTGGGAGAAATCCCCCCGGATGGTGCCCGGCGGTGCCTGGTCCGGATAGGTAGAGCCGACCAGCTTGCGGACGCATGCGATCGCATCGACGCCTTCCAGGACCAGCGCGATCACGGGGCCGGTCTGCATAAATGCCGCCATCGACGCATAAATCTCAGGCCCGAAACGGTCCTCGAGGTCGAAGTAGTGCTTCCTGGCCAGCTCGGCATCCATCCACACCATCTTGATGGCGACGATCTTCAGCAGGGCTGCTTCGAAACGGGCCAGTACCCGTCCGGCCAGCCCTCGCGCTACCGCGTCGGGCTTGAGCAAGATGAGCGTCCGCTCGATCCCGGTGTCGTCACTCATGTTGGTCCTCTCCGACGAGTTTGCCCGCATAGCTTAGCGATCAGGACCAAGATGCCCCCCGGCCGCCTGGTTGCGCTAGCCCCGGCGGCGCCAGCCATAGCGGCGCCAGCCATAGCGGCGCCAGCCATAGCGGCGCGGCAGGTGCTGGCTGCGCGGGTCGGCGGGGCTACCGGCGCAGCTCGCGGGGAACGACGAAGCCGACCAGCCGCGCGCCTCCCGCCGAAAGCTCGGGCCAGCCGCCGTCGAACTCCAGCACGGCTACAGCAGCGGTGGGAAACTTAGCGGCCGCCCGGTCCAGCGCACCCGCCGGGTCGCCGCCGGTGCCCGCCATCATGAGGGCAAGCTCCTGGATGCCCGGGTTGTGCCCGACGAGCAGGAGCGTCGCCGTCGTCGCCGGCGCCTCGCGGATGAGCTCCGCAAGCTCGCCGCCGGTCGCTCCGTACAGCCGGGGCTGGTAACTCACCGGCGGGTCTGCGCCCAGTTCGGCAGCGGCCAGCTGCCAGGTCTGCGCGGCCCGCGACGCGGTGGAGCACCAGACGAGATCGGGGACGCAGCCCGTCTCCCGCAGCCAGCGGCCGATGGCCGGGGCGTCGCCACGGCCGCGCCCGGCCAGCGGCCGGTCATGGTCGGGCAGGTCCGGCCAGGCGGATTTGGCATGCCGTAATAGAACAAGGCGCCGGGCCGGTCTGCTAGCCATGGCGACAGCCTAGTAAGACCGGCTCAGCCGGAGGCGGCGGCCCGCAATGCCCGGTAGAGCAGCTGCTGATCACCGAGACGGCGGCGCAGTTCCCGCTCAAGGCCGCCGATGGGCACCAGGTTCTGCGGCGCACGGGAGTCCTTGTGCGGCGCGCTGGCTAGCGGCGGGAGCAACCGCGCGGTCAGATCGGCGAGCGCTACGGCCTGCGCGGGCGACAGGTCCGCCGAGCATTCAAGCCGGACCACCCCGGCCCACGGGGCGCCCTGCGCTCCGGGCAGCTGGAGATACCAGGAACTGCGCCGCCACGAGGTACCCATCATGAACACCGGGCTGCGCTGCCCTGGACGCAGCGCGCCGATCACAGCGGCGGGGCCGGCCGGCAGGTAGGCGGCGTGGTGGGTCTTGATGTAGCCGACGGTGCGGTCCAGGTGCGTGCGGCCGCGCAGCGGGCCGTCCACCACCAGCAGGTCGTCGCCACCGTGGTTGCGGGCCCGGAACGCGTTCGCCAGTTCCACCTCGGCGCCGGTCAGCCGCTGCTGCAGGGCGAGCGACAGCTTGTCCGCTCCCGGTCCTTCGGCCATCCGCGCCGGGTAGACGGTGTACCGGGTGCCGATGTCGGCGGCGTGGGCGGCGGAGCTGAACAGGCCGCGTTCGGCCAGGACCTCGGTGATGTGCGCGCCGTCGTCATCGCAGCGGACCAGCCCGGCCGCGAAGGAGGCGGCGATGCCCGGGGCCGGTTGCGGGCCGTTCCCGTGCACCCAGACCCGGGCATCGATCCGGCGGACGCCGTCAAGAAAGAGCACCGTCCCAGGCAGGGCGGCCGCAAGGTCAGGGTCGACCGGGCGCCACTGATCGGCCGGGAGCTCCAGGTCGAGGCTGAGCTCGGCGTCTGATGCCTGCAGCGAGCCGCCGTCAAGCTCGTCACCGAACGCCATCCCGTAGGCCGGATCCCACGGGTCCACGGTGAACGTGAAGCCAGCCGGCCCGCCCCGACGAGCGCCGGCGCCGGGCTGCATCGCGGGGCCGGTCTGCGGGGCGGGGCCGGCGTGCGGTGTCACACCCGCTCCTTACTGAGTGTCGACGAGGCGCCGGCGCGGCCAACCACGAAACGGACCGGCACGCGTTCGGCCAGCGCGGCGACATGCGTCACGATGCCGACCATCCGGTCGGAGTCGGCGGCCAGCCGCTCCAGCGTCGCGGCGACCGTCTCCAGGGTGTCGGCGTCCAGCGTGCCGAACCCCTCGTCGAGGAACATGGAGTTCAGGTCGCGCTGGCCGCCCGACAGCCCGACGACCTGCCTGGACAGGGCAAGCGCCAGGGCGAGCGAGGCCTGGAACGTCTCGCCGCCCGACAGCGTATGCACCGGGCGGCGGGCACCCGCGTCCTCATAGTCGATCACCACGAGGTCGTTGCGATCGTCTCTGTCCAGCTGGTACTGGCCGCCTGACAGCTCCATGAGAGTCGCCGACGCCTCCTCGACCAGCGAATCAAGCGCCTCGCCGCACAGCCATCTCTCGAACGAGGTGGCCCGCAGTAGCGTGCCGAGCCCGCTGGCGACCTGCTGCTCGCTGCGGTGGGCCGCGATCTGCCGGTCCAGCCTGGCGGCTCGCTTGCGGTCCTCGCGGAGCTGCTTCAGGCCCTCTTCGGCCCGGGCCAGCTGCCGGCCGATCGCGACCGGGGCCTGGGACGGGTCGGCCAGCCCGGTGATGCCGTGGCTGGCCAGCAGCCCGGTGAGGCTGGCGGCGTCGCCTGCTGCCCGCTGGTGCAGTTCCCGGGCGGCAGCGTCGAGGTCCCGCTGGCGTCCGGCCAGGTCGGATCGCTTGGCCGCCGCCCAGCCAGCCAGCTCCGCCCACGCCTTGGCCAGGTCCCCGGCGTCGGCAGGCGGCGCGCCCAGCCGCACCACGTGGTCGCGGGCATCGCGGAGCGCCGTCCAGCCCTGCCGTTCAGCGCCGTCCAGCGAGGACCGGTCCCGCTTGGCGTCGCCGACCGCTGCCCGCCCGGCCGCGGCGGCCTTGCGAGCGTTGCGGACTTCCTCCTCGGCACCAGTGATGTTCTTGATCGTCGCCGCGACCTCGTCCTCCGGCGGGCATTCGGCCAGGACCTCGGTGAGCTCGGCAAGCTGCCGCCGGGTGGCCTCGGCGGCACCGTGGGCGGCCGCCGCGGCACGGTCGGCCGCCGCGTGCTCGGCCTTCGATCGCCGCACTGCCTTGGCCGCCGCATCCGTAGCAGCTCTGGCCCTGCCGAGATCCGCGGGGGTGGCGTGGTGCGGCACCTCGGCGAGGCGGCGCAGGCAGACCGGACAGGCCTGGCCGGCGTGCAGGCCGCTGGCGAGATCGGCGGCGGCGTGCGCACGCTGGGCATTGGCCAGGTCGTGCAGAGCCTGGTCCGATATCCGTTCTGCGTCTCGCAGTTTTGCCGCGCCCGTCTCCTCGGCTGCCGCCGTCGCAGCTTCCGCGTTCTGCTGCCCCGCGAGCAGCGACGCCAGCCGGCGCCGTTCCGCGTGCGCCGCCGCCATCCGGTCGATCAGCGTCTGGTCCGGGAGCTGCGCGCGGGCGCGTTCGGCGTCGGACTCGAGCTGCTCGGCGTCGGCCTGCTCCGCGGCGCGCTCGGCGACCAGCGCGTCGGCGCGGCTGATCCGCTCGGCCAGGCCCGGCACCTCGGCGGGCATCCGTACCGCGGCCAGCAAGGCGGCTTCCTCGCGGGCCGCGTCGGCCAGCTGCGCTGCCTGCTCAGCCTGCTCGGTCAGGCCGGTCAGCGCCGCCAGCCCGGCGTCGACATTGGAAGCCAGGCCGGCCAGCGCCCGCAGCCGGTCGGCGGCTGCCGCCTCCGCTTGCTCGGTGGCGCCGGCGAGCTCGGACCGCGCAGCGGTGGCCAGCTTGACCGCGTCGTCGGCGCGCCTGGCCCGTTCCCTGGCCCGCTGGCCGACCTGCTCGTACACGCCGAACGCCAGCAGCTGGACCAGCAGGTCCTGCCGGTCGCCCGGCTTGGCGTGCAGGAACTCGGAGAACCTGCCCTGCGGCAACAGCACTGACTGGGTGAAGTGCTCGTAGCTGAGCCCGAGTATGTCCTGGACAGCCGCCTTGACCTGGTCGGGCCCTTCGGCGAGCGGCTCGACGCTCGCCTGGAGGATCTGCTCAATCGGCGCGCCGGGCGGAATCGCCGGATCGAGCCGCTCGAGCCGGGCCTCCTTGGTGTGCACCTGGCCCTTGCGGTCGCGGGTGAGTGCCCGCACCGCCGCGTATCGCTTCCCGGCCGCCTCGAATACCAGGCAGACGCGGCAGGCGTTGGCTGACGGCGCGAGTGCGTACGCGATGGCGTTTTCCTTGCCCCAGCGCGGCACCGTGCCGTAGAGCGCGAAGCACAGGCCGTCGATCAGCGTGCTCTTGCCCGACCCGGTGGGGCCCACCAGGGCGAAGAAGTCAACGTCGCTGAAGTCCGCCTCCGCCGGGTGACGGTAGGCGCCGAAGCCGTCGAGCACCAGCCGCAATGGCCGCATCGCGCCTCCTGTGCGGTTTGCGGCGCGAGGGGCGTACGCCGGCCGCAGCACCTATCTTGCCGAACGCATTGCCGCCCTGATGCCCGACCGCGCCTACACTTTCCGGGGACGTACGCGCATTCCCGGCGGGCAGCCGCGGGACCTGCAGCGGGACCGAGCGCGGGCGTGCTGACGCGGCGGAGCAATAACGCATCGGGCCCTGCGTGAACCGCCGTTCGCAGATCATCAACAAGGCGCATGCCAACGTGGCGATCGATATTCACGCCGATGGCGGCCCGCCGCCGGGGTCGGCTACTGTACCGACCTGAGGTAATGCCCGTGGGCTGCGAGGCCGGGAGGGTCGGTGACGCGGCGAGCCTGAGATCGGCGGCGGCTGATGACGAGTGAGGACCCGGCTGGGGGAAGGCCGGACCGCGCGGAGGCGCCGGACGAGGCGGCGGCGCCGGACGACGCGGAACGGTCCGCCGGGCGCCGGGACCCGGTGGCACGCTTGCTGGCCCGCTCGGGGAACCTGGAGTTCGACCGCGTCCTGTTCTTCAGCGACGCGGTGTTCGCTATCGCGATCACGGTGCTCGCCATTGACCTGCGGGTGCCGATAGGCGTAACCATCCAGTCCGGGCACGAGCTGCATGAGGCGATCCCGGGCATCGAGAGCTTCGCGATCAGCTTCGTGGTGATCGGCCTCTTCTGGCTGGCCCACCATTCGATGTTCCGTTTCATCACCGCCTTTGACCGGCCGCTGATGTTCCTCAACCTGCTCTTGCTCGGGACTATCGCGTTCCTGCCCTTCCCGACGGCGGTGCTGGGCGCTTCGTCGACGTCCCAGGCGCCCGCGGTCATCTTCTACGCTGCCTGTGTCGCGGCCACCGGGCTCCTGGAGGTTGCGGCCTGGCTATGGGCCACGCGGCCTGGCTCCGGCCTGGCCGCTCCCGGGGCCGCCCAGGCGCGCTTGTCTTTTCTGCTGCAGGCCGCGCGCAGTCCCGTCATCTTCCTGCTGTCGATCCCGATCGCCCTCGTCTCGCCGACGGCGGCCAGCTTGTTCTGGATCGCGCTGTTGCCCTCGGCCGTGATCCTGCGTCGGCTGGTCCCGCTGCCGGACAACCAGGAGCCGGCCAGCTGACCGGTCGCGAGCGGCGCGGATTCACGCCGTAGCCTGGATGATCAGGACGGGTGGCAGGGAGGGGAGCCGATGGTCCAGCCATCGTGGATCGAGCCAGAGCTCGCGACCCTGACGAAGGAGAGGTTCTCGGATCCCGCGTGGATCACCGAGCGGAAGCTGGACGGCGAGCGCTGCCTCGCCTTCGTGTCCGGTGACAGCGTGCGGCTGCTGACGCGGAACAAGAAATCCATCACCGGCACCTATCCGGAGCTGGCCGCCGCGCTTGGCGCCCAGCGGGCAGGCGATTTCATCGTGGACGGCGAGATCGTCGCGTTCGACGGGGCGCAGACGAGCTTCGCGCGGCTGCAGCAGCGCATGCAGCTCGCCGCTCCGCTGCCCGAGCTGGTCCGGCGCGTGCCTGTGCACTTCTACCTGTTCGACGTCGTGTACGCCGAAGGCCAGGATCTGCGGCGCCTGCCGCTGCTCGAGCGCAAGCAGGTGCTCCGCCGGCTGCTGTCGTTCGGCGCCCCGCTGCGGTTCAGCACGCACCGCACCGGCAAGGGCGAGGCGCACTGGCAGGATGCCTGCCGGAAGGGCTGGGAGGGGGTGATCGCCAAGCGCGCCGGCTCGCCGTACCGGTCCGGGCGGACCAGGGACTGGCTGAAGTTCAAGTGCGAGAACTCCCAGGAGTTCGTGATCGGCGGCTATACCGACCCGCAGGGCAGCCGGTCCGGGTTCGGCGCGCTGCTGATCGGCTACTACGACGAGGGCGGCGCGCTGGTGTACGCGGGCAAGGTGGGGACCGGGTTCGACCAGCGGATGCTCCGCTCGCTGCACGCGACGCTGCGCGGGATCGAGTGCGGCACGGCCCCGTTCGCGGGCGGCGACCTGCCGCGGTCCGGGGTGCACTGGGTCGAGCCGCGCCTGGTCGGGCAGATCGGCTTCGCCGAATGGACCACGTCGGGCCAGCTCCGTCATCCGCGGTTCCTCGGCCTGCGGGACGACAAGGACCCGGCCGACGTGATCAGGGAGAAGCCCTGAGCGGGCGGTCTGTCAGGCGCCGGTGATCTCGTCGAGCAGCTCGGCGAACATCGCGCGGACCCGCGGGTCGTCGATGTCCTGCTCGTGCAGGTAGTCGTCGAAGAGCTGCAGCGGGCTGCGCCCGGCGCGGCTGGGCCGCTCCCCGCCGTGACTGCCAGGCCGTGGCCGGTGCGCGTCGTCGAGCTGGACTTCCAGCGTGTTCGGCAGCTTGTCCCTGACCAGGTCACCGAGGCCGGCCCGGCCCGGCTCGGCGAGGATCACCCGCAGGTAGGCGTCGCCCGCCTGCGCACCTCGGGCGATCACCTCATCCAGGGTGCCGCGCAGCGTCCGGAGCGGCCGGCCGCCGGTGACCGGGACCGGCTGGACGTCGGCGCGGATGCCCGGCTCGGCGGTGACGAGCAGGGCGACCGGCTCGTTGGCCTCCTCGCCGAAGTCGATCGCCAGGGGCGATCCGGAATAGAAGGCCGGGCAGGGCCCGGGGATCTCCTGCTGGCGATGCAGGTGCCCGAGCGCCGCATAGTGCGCGCTGGCCGGGAACATGCTGGCCGGCAGCTCGTAGTCCAGGGTGGTCTGCACGTCCCGTTCGCCGCCGCCGCGCCGGCCGCCGAGCAGCGTCACGTGCGCCATCACCACGTTGACGGTATCGGGCGTGAACCCGCCCGTGAGCAGCCGCACGATGTCGGTGATCCGGCGGGCGTAGTCGAGGGTGTGCTCGGAGCTCTCGTGCAGCAGCACCTCGGCGGCGCGGACCGCGTAGCGGTGCGAAAGGAACGGCACTGCCGCCACGGTGAGTGCTTCGCCGCCACGGGTACGGAGCGCGAGGGTGCCGCCCGAGTCGGGCCGTTTCGGCGTGCCAAGGACGTGCAGCCCGAGTTCGCCGAGCACGGGCCGGTAGACGGCGTCGAGCAGGCCCTGGTTGTCGTGGTTGCCGCCGATCGCCACGACGAGACGGCCGTCTTCGCGCAGCGCCAGCAGGGTGCGCATCACCAGGCCCTGGGCCTTCGGGCTCGGTGCCGCAGTCTCGAAGAGATCGCCGGCCACCAGCACGACATCGGCGCCAGTGTCGCTGGCGGCCGTCACGATGCTGGCCAGCGCGGCGACGTGCTCGTCGTGCCGGTCCCGGCCCTTGAGCACCTTGCCGACGTGCCAGTCGCTGGTGTGCAAGATCCTCATCGCACCTTCTTCCGCACGCTCACGAAGAACCCTAGCCATCCCGGTGCCGCCATCAGGGACCAACGACCCTGGCGGGGAAACCTCTTGCGGAGGTCTCCTCTATATGAGATAGACTCTTAAAAAAGAGAGAATATTGAACGGAGGAACCCGTCATGGGTCAGGGTAACCGCAGATGGTGGGCACTGGGCGGCCTCAGCCTGGCGATCCTCGCCGTGGGACTGGACGGGACCGTGCTGAGCGTGGCGCTGCCCACGCTCGCCACCGCGCTGCGTGCCTCGGAGTCTGACCTGCAGTGGTTCCAGTCCGGCTACCTGCTCGTGCTGGCGGCGGCCATGCTCCCGGCCGGGCTGCTTGGCGACCGGTACGGCCGCAAGAAGGTGCTGATGACGTCGCTGGCGCTGTTCGGTGCCGGATCGGCGCTGACCGCCTACTCAACTTCGCCGGGCGACTTCATCGCGGCCCGGGTGGTCCTCGGCGTGGCCGGGGCCGGAATCATCGTGATGGTCCTGTCGGCGCTCACCGTGCTCTTCACCGAGGAAGAACGGCCCAGGGCGGTCGGCATCTGGTCCGGCGCCAACTTCATCGCCTTGCCGGTCGGGCCGATCCTGGGCGGCTGGATGCTGACGCACCACTGGTGGGGCTGGGTTTTCCTGATCAACGTGCCGGTTGCCCTGGTCGGGCTGGCCGCAACCGCGCTGCTGGTCCCCGAGTCCCGGGCGTCGCGTCGTCCTGGCGTGGACACGGTCGGGATTGCCGCCTCGGCCGCTGGCCTGGTCACCCTGACCTACGGCTTCATCCAGGCAGGGGAGTACGGCTGGGGGAGCGTCGGTGCGGTGGTCCCGATGATCGCGGGCGTCGTGGTACTGGCCGGATTCTTCCAGTTCGAGCGGTGGCTCGCCCGCCGGGGCGGCGAGCCGCTGCTTGACCTCAAGCTGTTCTCGTCGCCGTCCTACACCTGGGGCGTCATCCTGGTCGCCGTCGCGATCCTCGCCATGATCGGGGTGCTGTTCACGATGCCGCAGTACTTCCAGGGCGTGCTCGGCACCAGCGCGATGGGCTCCGGCCTGCGGCTGCTGCCGCTGATCGGCGGCCTGATCGTTGGCGCCGTGCCCGCCGACCGGGTGGCTGCCCGGGTCGGCGCGAAACTGGCGGTCGTCGCCGGGTTCACGATGCTCGCCGCGGGCCTGCTGGTTGGCGCCACGACCAGCGTGAGCTCGGGGACCGGGTTCGTCGCGGCCTGGATGGCCATCGGCGGGGCCGGGCTGGGCCTGGCCCTGGCCACGAGCGCGTCGGCCGCGCTCGCCGAGCTGTCGGAGGAACAGAGCGGGGTGGGCTCGGCCGTGCTGCAGGCCGTGAACAAGACCGGCGCCCCGTTCGGCGCGGCGATCCTCGGCAGCGTGCTGCTCGGCGCCTACCGGTCGGGCGTTCACCTCGCGGGCCTTCCGGCCCCGGCTGCCAGCGCCGTCAAGTCGGGCATCTTCGGCGGCGTGGCGGTCGCCAGCAAGGCCGGGTCGGCCGCGCTGCTTGACTCGGTGCGCACCTCGTTCGTGCACGGCATGGATCTCTCACTGGTCGTGTCGGCGGGGGTCGCGGTGGCCGGCCTTATCCTGGCCGCAGTATTCCTGCCGCGGCAGACGGCCAGGAAGCCGCCCGTTCCCGCGCCGGAGGCCGAAACTGTCCATGCCACATGAGTGCAAGGTCACCGGGCTGCGCGAGCGGAAGAAGGCGAAGACGCGCGGCGCCATCCAGGCGCACGCGCTTCGCCTGTTCCGCGAGCAGGGCTACGACGCCACCACCGTCGAGCAGATCATCGAGGCGGCCGAGGTATCGGAGAGCACGTTCTACCGGTACTTCCCGGCCAAGGCCGACCTGGTGCTGACCGACGAGTACGACCCGCTGCTGGCCGATGCACTCCGGGCCCAGCCGCCGGAACTCGGCACCATCCCGGCGCTCCGGGCCGCGGTCCGCTCGGTGTTTTCCGGGCTGACCGCGGCGGAGGAGGCCGACCAGCGCGAGCGGCTCGCTCTCATGCTGTCCGTGCCCGAACTGCGCGGCGCGATGCTGGGCCAATTCGCCGACGGGATCAGGATGCTCGCGGAGGTGGTCGCCGAGCGGGCCGGCCGCGCGGCCGCCGATCCCGCGGTCCGCGCCCTGTCGGGGGCGGTGGTGGGCGCGATGATGACGGCCATGTTCGACACAGCTGACCAGCCGGATGTCGATATCGCCACCCTGATGGACGGAGCGCTCGCCCATCTGGAGGCCGGCCTCGCGCTGTGACGGTTAGTGATCAGGCCTGCTTGATCGTGAGGCCCGCTGCGCGTGGTCGTTTCGGATAAGTTCCCCGGCATCCGATCCCGTCTGAGCATCAGCTGGTGCTGGAGACAGGGCTGGCGCGTACAACCGTGCGCAAGGCTGTGGCCGCGCTGCGGGATCAGCACTATGTGTACAGCGTGCACGGGCTCGGGACGTTCGTGACACCGCCGGACGAGCGCCCGGCCAGTGACGGCGAGAGCAGCTAGCAGCGGCCAAGCTGTACCGCGCAGGTAGCAAGAACAGCTAGAACGGGGGTACCTCGTCGTCGGCGCCGGGGATGGTGGCGAACGGGTCGGCGGGGACGGCAGGCCCGGTGTCGACGCCGGCCCAGCTGCCCTTCTCGCTCGGCCGGGTGGCCCAGGCGGGGAACGGGAAGTCGACCGCCAGCGGCACCGGGATATCCGGCTGCGCGATGAACATCGTCCCCGGCTTGGCGAGCGTCGCCCGCTGGCGCTGCGCGGGGGGCAGGTAACCGTATTCGGGCCGCTCGGCTTCGGCGGCGTCCAGCCGCCCGGCCACCCGGATCGCGCAGTTGGCCAGGATCCGCCGTTCCACCTCGCTGGCGGTCTGCTGGGCTCCGATCAGGATCACGCCAAGCGACCGGCCGCGCTCGGCGACATCCAGCAGGATCTGCTTGATCGGGCTGTCACCGTCGCGCGGCGCGTACTTGTTCAGCTCATCGAGCACCACGAACATCAGCGGCCGTGAGGTGCCCTGCCGCTCCTTGCGGGCGAACTCGCCGCGCAGCGTTACCCCGACGACGAAGCGCTGCGCCCGGTCGGGGAGGTTATGCAGGTCGACGACGGTCACCTGGGCACGCGATGTGCTGATCGAGCGCTCGCCCCGATGCGACAGGTCGCCCCTGATCACCACCGACAGCGGCCTGGCCGCCGAACGCAGCCGCCGCAGCAGCGCGTTCACGCTGCCGGTCACGGCGCTGCCTGCCACCCACGCGCCGCGCGTGCTGTCGTCGCCTAGCTCGGCCTCCAGCAGTTCGACCAGGTCGCCGAAGGTCCGGAGCACGCCGTCGCGCGCCGGGTCGACGCCGCGAACCTTGACCGCGCCGTCGGGCCCCGCCGCGATCGCGTCCCGCCGCAGCCGCGCGGCGACCTGGGCGATCAGCATCGTGTACTGGGCCCGCTCGTCCTCGGCGTCGGCGAAGGCGAACGGCAGCAGCTCATCGGCGCAGAACTCGGCCAGTGTCCAGTAGAACGGGCTCACCGCCCGGTCCCGGGCGGATACGTCCGGCGTGCCCGACGGATCGTCGCGCCGGGGCGGCGCGAAGACCCGAACATTGTTAAACGGTGCCGCAGGCAGCCCGAGCGCACCGTAGCGGTCTCGCTGGGCCGCAGACAGCCTGCTGTTGGCGTAGTCAAGGAAGAGCAGGTCCTCGCCCTTGACCGAGAAGATCAGGGCCTTGGTGTTGTGCGCCTCGCCGGCCAGCACGCCGCAGTTGGTGATGGCGTGCAGCAGGAACAGGGCGAACGATGTTTTGGTGGCGATCCCGGAGACCCCGGAGATCGATATGTGGGCGCCCCGGGTGCCGTCGACGAACTCGAAGTTGATGTAGACCGGCTGCCCGTCCCGGCCGAAGCCGACCGGCACCTTCGCGGTCCCCATCTCGTCGAAGTACAGCGCCGAATCCCGTTGAGTCCCTGTTGCCCGCGCCACGGCGGCGCCGGGCAATGGCGGCACGTACACCTCGGGCTCGACCCTGGTCACGGCGACCTCGGCGACCTCGCAGACCTCGGCTGGCAGCGCCCCGTCGGCGATGAGGAACACATCGGAGGCGAAACGCGCCCCTTCGTGCACGGCCTCCACGTTGGTGACCACGCCCGCGATCTGCACGGCCGGCTGGCCCGGCAGTTCCCGCCGGGTGACCACGACGTCGTCGAGCTGCAAGTACTGCCCTGGCGCCAGCCCGACGGAGAATTGCAGCGGCGTCGCGGGCACCGTGCCGACCACCAGCCCGACCGGCTGCTGCGCCGCGTTCCCGGCCGGCTGCTGCGCCGCGTTCCCGGCCGGCTGCTGCGCCGCGTTCCCGGCCGGCTGCTGCGCCGCGTTCCCGGCCGGCTGCTGTGCCGCCGTCCCGGCTGGCTGCACGGCGAGACCGGCTCGGTGACCGTTTCCGTGCCCAGACGGCTGTGGTTCCCCCACCTGATCCCCCTCGCCGATCGCGACTAGCTGTCCGGGAGCCTACGTCCGGGACGGGACAGTTTCCGTGCCTTTCGCGCACCTGCCCCGCCGCCCCGCCGCCGCGTGCAGGCGAGGCTCCCAGGAGTTCACGGGTGACGAAACAGGTATTCGCGCGCTGGCGTCGGGTCGCCGTGCTGCGCACACATCAGCGATTCCTGCGAGTCAGATGCCTTCACACGGTGAGATCTGGACAAGCTTCGCATGATTCATTATCCTGGACAAATCTTACTCAGGAAGGCAAGCAGATGCCAATTCCTGATCAACAAGGTTTCAAGCCACGCCGAAGAGTTAGCGTTCAATCGCCTAAAACTCGCTGGTCGTCGGTAGTTGCCCTCGCAGTTTGTTTACTGGCGTTCGGCCCGCCGGCCGCGAGCAGCAGCGTCATCACTGCCAGCGTGGTCTTGCCATATGCATACGCCAGTGGGAATCCCGTCAGCAATATACCTGCAATTCCTAATTATCCTCATTGCGGGGCTGATGTTAGCGATATGCATCTCGTGGCATCATACAAGTTGAAGCGGGTAGGAGGTGGCTACTCACGAGGGTGGCTTTTCTGCGGCATTGCGAAGTGGGGGTTCCGCCACATTCAGGCCAGCGACAAAGGCAAGCGCATTTCCAACTACCCTGGCGGCTGGCCGGGATTCAATTACTCGATAACAGCAGTCGAGCGCGCGTGGACTTCCGAGAAATACAATTCCGAAAATAAGACGCGCGCATTTTATAGGCTATTTTACCTATGCGACTCCGCGGCAAACTGGTACAGGCCCATCCTGTTCCGGGTCGTGCAGGTAGAGAAAACCGCGCGTATCATCACCGCTGTTCCAGATTACGGCCGTAAGAAGACAGGACCCTGTCCCGCCCCCACAACAGCTCAACTGACGTTCCCGCGATGACGATCGTTTGGGCGGCAGGCTCCTGACCACGGTCACGCCTCGTCGACATCTTGCAGAGGCCAGAGGTGCACGAAAAGTTCGGCTCGAGTTCCCAGCTCCGCGCGCACGTGAGCGGCGAGATCCGGGGCTTCGCTTGCCCATCGGTCCCGCGCGTCCTGCGAATGCCAGCCCTTCTGCCAGTGAAAATTGGTATCGAACTCCTCCTGCCAAGCGGCGAGCCGATCCAGCAACTCGGGCGAGAACCTGGTGCGCTGCCAGGCGAGCTCGCCGTCCCCCCCTAGGGGAAGCTTGGCATGGTAGTCAGGTTCGAGCGTAACGACAGGTGGTAGCGGCTCATCCCAGTCGTCGTCATCGGCCGGGTGCCACCACGGGTTCTCGCTCATTTTCGAATCCTCTCACGCCGACTGTCCACGCTGACGGTGACTCTGCTGCGCGGGAAACTTGACCATTGATCGGGTGGGGCCCAAAAACTTGGGATCTGGCACAACGACCGGACCGGCCAGCCGACACCGTGCTGGCCTGATTTGGCCGGGCCGGTCTAGTCAGTCAGGGACCGGGTGGCAAGCTTAGGGCTGAGCACCGGTGGTCGCGCCCACCGAAGCGGCACACCTGTCGGTGATAAAAGCTCAGGACCGAGGAGAAGCTATGCCCACGCGTACTGCCGAAACGACCTGGACTGGCGGCCTTGAGGACGGAACCGGCACGGTTGAGCTGGTCAGCTCCGGCATCGCCAGCTACGAGGTCTCGTTCCCCAAGCGGGCGGCCGATGAGGCCGGCGGCTATACCAGTCCTGAGGAGCTGATCGCCGCTGCGCACAGCTCGTGCTTCGCGATGCAGTTCTCCGGCCTGCTCGGGGCGGCGGGCGGCACCAGCCAGTCGATCCAGGTCCGGGCGGACGTGACGCTCCGGCCGGATCCCGCGGGCGGATTCCGGATCAGCGGCATCACGCTGAGAGTCCGCGGCACGGCTGATGGCATTACCCCGGAGCAGTTCACCGCGATCGCCGAGGACGCCAAGAAAAGCTGCCCGGTCAGCAAGGCACTCGCAGCCACCGACATCACCCTCAACGTGATCTGACCGTCCGGGGTGGCGTGACCGTCCGGGGTGGCGTGACCGTCCGGGGTGGCGTGACCGTCCGGGGTGGTCTGAGCTTGGGTTCTAGGTATCTTATACCGGATTTCGTGGCCTTCGCCGACCTTTATGTCGGATATGTGGTCACCAAATCCGGTATAAGTCCAGTGCCGGCACCGGGTGCCGGTACCGCCGCCGCGGCACGTGCAGGCCGGACAGGCGAATACTTGCGGGCGGCGGGTCAGGCGCGTCTCAGCCGGTGACCCTGGCCAGCGAGCGGACGTACTCGCGGACGAACTGGTCCGGGTCGGGCCAGGGGAAGCCAGGCAGTGCGGTGCGGAGGCTGACTGTCCCGTGCATCGCGACCCACACGGCGGTTGCGTCGGCGACGACGTCGGTGCTGGCCGAGACGCCGGCTTTCACGCAGTCCTCGATCGACTCGACCAGCAGCGCGAACGACTCCGCGCCGAATTCCAGCACCGGCTTGCCGTCCGAACCCAGCTGGACTGGCTTGCAGTAGTCCCGCGCCCCCAGCCGCTGCTCGGAGAACAGCACGCCGTACCGGGCCGGGTGCCCGAGCCCGAACGCCACATAAGCTTCGCAGCCGGCGACAAGGCGGGCGGCCGGATCCTGGCCGGCCGAATCCGCGCCGGTCTCGATGGCGTCGGTCAGCTCATCGAAGACCTGCGCGACCGCCGCGATGATGATGGCGTCGCGATCGGCGAAGTGGGCGTAAATGGACGGGGCCGCGATGCCCACCTCGCGCGCCACCGCGCGCAGCGTGACAGCCTCATCCGACCCGGTCCGCTCGATCAGGGCCAGCGCCGCCGAGACGATCTCGTCCGTCAGCCTGGCTCCCTGGCCGCGTGCATTCCGCTGCCGCCTGCGCGAGCCAGGAGCGGCCGACGTCGAGGGCCGGGCCGCCGAGGCTGCGACCTGGGATCCGGCCGTGCTGGGTGCTGATTTCATATTCCCACTTTACAACTGTTAGCTCATCTGTCTATGCTTACGACTGTAAGTCAACGAACGTAAGCCAACGATCGTAAGCAAGCAGTCGTAAGGAGAATCCGATGAGCAGACGCCCGACGAAGCGGCCGGCCTCCGCTGCACCCGCCGGACAGGCCGCTGCACCCGCCAGGCAGGCCGCTGCGGCATCGGCCAGGCGGACGCCCGGGGGACGACCCGCCCGCCAAGACCGTGGGGCTCCGGCTCGCCAGGATCCCGGGGCTCCGGCCCGCCAGGTGCCTGCCGCCCAGGCCAGCCAGGCAGACAAGTGGCCAGGCGGCCACCCCCGCCGCAGGCAGATCCTGCTCGTGCTCTGCCTGAGCCTGCTGGTAGTCGTGATCGACAACACCATCCTCAATACCGCGCTGCCCACCCTGGCCAGGGTGCTGCACGCGGGCACCAGCTCGCTGCAGTGGATCACCGATGCCTACACGCTGTGCTTCGCGGCGCTCCTGGTCCCGGCCGGAGCCCTGGGTGACCGGTACGGCCGGCGGCTCTCCCTCCTCGGCGGCCTGGCTGTCTTCGCGCTCGGCAGCACGGCGGCGGCGTTCGCGTCCGGCACCGGCATGCTGATCGGGGCGCGGGTAGTGATGGGGCTGGGGGCTGCGTTCGTCATGCCGGCCACCCTGTCGATCCTGAACGCGGTCTTCCCGCCGAAGGAGCGCCCGCAGGCGATCGCGGCCTGGTCAGCGGTGGCCGGCGTCGGCATCGTGGTCGGCCCGACTCTCGGCGGCCTGCTGCTCGCGCACTTCTGGTGGGGCAGCGTGTTCCTCATCAATGTCCCGCTGGTCGCGGTCGCGCTGGCCGGGGTGCTGATGACGGTGCCAGAGACCGCAGAACCGGGCGGCCACCGGCTCGACCTCCCCGGCACTGCGCTCGTGGCGGGCGCGCTCTTCGCGATCGTCGACGCCATCATCGAGGCGCCGGGCCGCGGCTGGACCTCAGGGGCGACCCTGGCCGAGACCGCCGCCGGGCTAGCCGCGCTCGCCGCCTTCGTCTGGTGGGAGCTGCGCATCGAGCATCCGCTGATCGACCTGCGAGTGTTCGCCGTGCGTGCCTTCTCCGCGTCAGCCGCCGCCGTGACAGTGATCTTCTTCGCCCTCTTCGGCAGCCTGTTCGTGCTGACCCAGTACCTGCAGCTGGTCCACGGCTACAGCCCGCTGGCCGCCGGAGTGCGCGCGCTGCCGTTCGCCATCGCCATGGGCGCCGCCTCACCGGTCTCCCCGATCCTGGCCAAGCGCCTCGGCTCCCGCGTGATCATCCCGGCCGGCATGGCGCTGATGGGCCTGGGCCTGCTCGGCCTGTCCACGGCCGGCGTGCACACCGCCTACCTGCCGATCGCTATCGCCATCGCGATCATGGGCGGCGGAATGGGGCTGGTCATGGCACCCGCGAGCACCACCATCATGAGCACGGTCCCCGCGCACCAGGCCGGTGCCGGAAGTGCGATCAACGACACGATCAGGGAAGTCGGCGGGGCCCTCGGCGTCGCCATCGTGGGCAGCCTGGCCGCCGCCGTGTACCGCTCGCGGCTGGGCAGCACGCTCGCCACGGCGCACGCGCCCGGCGCGGTCGTCCACCAGGCGACCAGCTCGGTTGCCGCGGCCGACGCCATCGGCGCGCACGTCGGCGGCCCGGCCGGCAGCGAGCTGGTGAGCGCGGCTCACAACGCCTTCGTCAGCGCGATGGCGATGGGCATCCGGGTGGCCGCCGCCGTGGCGCTGGTCTCCGCCGTCGCCGCCATCTTCGCCCTGCCGCGGCGCAGCCGGCCGGAGCCCGTTCAGGCCGTCAGCCCGGTTCTCGAGCCAGTCCTCGTCCCGGCCCGCTAAGCCTCGTCATCGCCAGCCCGGCCGTCCTCACCTGGCGGCCGGGCTGGCCCGCGCCCGGGTGCCGCGGCCCGCGGTCATCCGTGGCTGCTGGTACGTGGAAGTCCCGGCATCGAGCTGCGCGATCTTGGCGCGGCTAGTCGCCTTCGGATCGCCACCGGCGGTAAAGATCGATGAACTCGTCGCGCATCTGCGGGGTCAGGTCGTCCGGGGTGATCCGCCCGGCCAGCTCGATGGTGGCCCGCACCTGGGCCAGGTACTCGGTGCAGTGCGGGCAGCCGGCCAGGTGCGCCTCGAACCGCCGGCGGGCCGATCGCGGAAGGGTGCCTTCGAGGTAGTCGGTGACCAGCTCGACCGCCTGCTGGCAGACGAGGTCGCGGCGCCGCAACCGCATCATCCGGGGGATCACGTCGCCCTCCCGAACTCGGTCTCAAGGACCTGCCGTACCCGGCTGCGGCCCCGGTGCAGCAGCACCCGCTGGTTGCCCTCGGAGATGTCCAGCACGTGGCAGACCTCGCTGCTGCTCATCCCTTCGACATCACGCAGCGTGACTACCTCGCGCTGGCGCGGCGGCAGGTCCACGATCGCCGACCGGATCCGGTCCGCTAGCTTTCCCGCCCGCAGCCGGTCGTCGATCGCGTCAGTCCAGTGCTCGGGCGGCTCGCACCAGCCGCCGGCGCTGTCGAACCGCGAGGCGTCGACGGCCGGCCCGGTGTCGGCCACCGCGACGCTGCGGCGTTCCCTCGCGCCCGCCGTCCGGGCCCGGTTGACGAGGATACGGAAAAGCCAGGTACGAAACGAAGAGCGCCCCTCGAACCCGGCGATCCCGCGGAGCACGCCCATCCAGGTGTCTTGCACCACTTCCTCGGCCACCGCCCTGCTGGGCACGAACGAGCAGGCCAGCCTCAGCATCGGGTCGTGATACTGCCGCACGAGCAGGACGAACGCCTGCTCGTCCCCGGCGCGCAGCCGCCGCGTGAGCTCAGCGTCGTCGTCCATTGGCGGCACCCTATGGCCTTTGCCCGGGCCGGCGCGGTGTCCCCGGGCCAGCAGGGACACCGCATCCGGCACTCGCGTCGTCAGCCAGCGGTGATTCCCTCGCCGCCGACCGCGCCGGGTACCGTGACCGAGCCGATGCCGGTGAGCGATCCGCCGGCGCCGACCGAGAACTCATCGACGATCCCGTTCAGGCCGGTCTGGACGTACAGGAACCGTCCGCCCCCCGCCGCCGTGGCGTCCACCGTCCCCGGGTCGGTGGTGGTGTTGCCGAGCAGGGTGAGCTGGCCGCTCGGGCTGGAGCGGTAACTGCTGACCGCCGGACCGCCGGCGTTGGAGGCGAAGAGCAGTCCGTGGCCGGGAGCGACCCAGCAGGTTGCGGCCTCGCCGGTACCGACCGCGTCGAGCAGGGTGACGGTCCCGTCCCCGTCGAGGCGGAAGGTGGCCAGCGCGTTGGTGCCTGCCTCGGCGATGACCAGGTGGCCGGCCCGGTCGAAGGTGATCGCGAACGGGACGGTGCCCGGCTCGGAGTTCACGACCGGGCGCGCGGACAGGCCACCGTCGGGGCGGACGGCGAAGACGTCGATGTCGTTGCCGTTGGCCTTGGTCGTGACGATCAGCTGGGAGCCGTCCGGGGAGATAGCTAGCTGGCCGGGGGTGTTGGTGAACTGCGGGGTGGCCGACGGGTCGAGGCCGAGGGCCCGGTTCGACCCGGAGATCGGGAACAGCCGGCCGAAGAAGCTGCGGTAGCCCTGGACCGACCCGCCGTCCAGCGCGTTCAGCACGTAGACCAGGTCGCCGTGGACGGCCACGCTGACCGGGAATGTCCCGCCCGAGCCGGTCACCTGGCGGAGGCTGAGCTGGTCGCCGTGGACGGCGAAGACCGAGACGGTGTTGCTGCCGGCGTTGACCGCGTACAGCAGGCCGTGGCGCCGGTCGTAGGTCAGGGAGCCCTGGGAGGCGAGGTGGTCCACTACCGATCCGGCCAGGATGCCGCCGAGGCCGCCGGTGGGGTAGGCGCCGGCCTGGGTCAGGCTGCCGCCGCGGGCCCGCTGGTAGGCGACGACCTGGTTGCCTGCGGTGTTGTCGGTCTGAACGAACACGGCGCGGCCTGCGCCACCGAAGTGAGCGTGCGCCGTGGCGGCACCGGCCGGCCCGGCTGCCGCACCGAGCGTCCCGGCCACGACGGCCGCGATCACGGCCGCCGGGCCGAGCCTTCTCATGTTCTTCATGCCTGCTCCTTACGCTGGGATGCGGACGTACCGGGAGTTCAGTCCCGGCAGCCGCCCCCGCGTTACAGGCGACCGCGCGGCGACGCCCCCTGGCAGGGCTGGCCCGCCGCGCAGCCGGGCCGCGACCGTCGCGTAGCTTGGGTGCGTTCCCGGCCCGCCAGTTCAGGAGTGTCGCCGGTCATGACTATCCCGGTCGCCTGCCAGGGGCTCGGCCCCATCGGCCTGCAGATCGCGCGCCGGCTGGCTCAGCGGCCCGGCGTCGCGGTCGTAGCCGCGATCGACCTCGACCCGGCCAAGATGGGTAAGGATCTGGGCACCCTGGCCGGCGCTGAGCAGTTCGGCGTTCCGGTCACGGCGGAGCTTCCGCGGTGCCCAGAGGGCCGGGCCGGAGTGCTGGTCCACGCGACCGGCTCGCGGCTGGCGGCCATCATGCCGCAACTGGTCAGCGCGGTTGAGATGGGCTGGAACGTGCTGTCCACCTGCGAGGAGCTGGCCTACCCCCGGGCCGGGGACGGCGGGCTCGCCGCGGAGCTTGACGCGCGCGCCCAGACGGCTGGCACCAGCGTCCTCGGAGCGGGGATCAATCCGGGATTCCTGCTCGACGCGCTCGTCCTCGTGCTCACCACCGTGTGCGCGACTGTCAGCAGGGTGGAGGTAACGCGGACCGTCGATACCGACGAGCGTCGCCGTCAGCTGCAGGCCAAGGCGGGCGTCGGCCTGAGCGCCGGGGAGTTCCGCGGGCGCGCGGCCGCCGGGCTGGTCGGGCACGTCGGGCTGCGGGAGTCGGCCTATCTGGTCTGCGCCTGCCTGGGCTGGCCGGTGGACGACTATACCGAGACGATCGATCCGGTCCTGGCGCCGGCGGCGGTCAGCACCGGTCTCGGCGTGGTGCCCGAAGGCGGTGTCATCGGCCAGCTGCAGACCGCGACGGTGCGGTCGCGCGGGGAGGTGGTCGTCAGGTACCGGCTCCAGATGAGCGCCGGCGCGCCGTCACAGGATGCGATCGACATTTACGGCGAGCCTGATGTGCATCAGCGGATCTCCTCCGGCGTCAACGGGGACATCGGCACCCAGGCCGTCATCGCCAACCTTGTCCCTGTCGTCGCCGCCGCCAGGCCAGGCCTGCTCACCATGGCTGATGTTGTCGGCGTGCACTGCGCGCAGGGGCCGGGCAGGTGACCCGGTGGGGAGGGCCCAGCGGAACGGCGAACTCGAAGGGACCCCGGCCATCAGTGAGGTCATCGGACCGGTGCCGGTGAGCCAGCCGGGCGGCGGAGATCTCGCCAGCCATCCGGACCGGATCCGGTGGAACGCCAGGTACGCAGCTGGCCCCGCAGGCTCCTTCGCGCCGCATCCGGCCGCCGTCCGCGCGCTGGCCATGGAGCTGCCGGACGGGCCGGTCCTGGAGCTGGCCTGCGGGCCATCGGGCAGCGCGCTGCTGGCCGCCGAGGCCGGCCGGCCCGTCACCGCTGTGGACGTGTCCGAGGTGGCGCTCGCCTTGCTGGAGGATGAGGCACGCCGCCGTCGGCTCGGAGGGCTGATCACGCTGGTGCAGGCCGACCTGACCAGCTGGTGCCCGCCGGATGACGGGTACGCGCTGGTGCTCTGCACCGGCTACTGGGAGTACGCCGCCTTCGCGGCGGGCACGGGCGCGGTGGCGGCGGGCGGCCTGCTGGCATGGGAGGCCTTCACCGCCGAGGCCCGCCGGGTCCGGGCCGGCCTGCGCGCGCAGTGGTGCCTCGGCCCGGGCGAGCCGGCCACGCTGCTGCCAGCTCGCTTCGCGGTGCTCAGCCAGGAGGACATTGATGGCGGCAGCCGAGGGGCCCGGCGGCGCCTGCTGGCCCGTGAGCGCGCTGTTCGCGGCGCGAGCCCGCTGCCCGGCTGGTGATTCACGGGCGCGCCGCGATCGATAGCGAGCGTTCCGAGGCGCAGCGCGGCGGATGTAGGCCACAGCAGCCGGATGGCCGCCCGGCACCCCGCGGTGCTGGATTCTGGCGGCCGGATCACGCATCATGAGCAGGTCACTTTCCGCTGGGGGGGCGAACGTGGCAGTCGTTCGATGGTGCGTCATGCTTGGCTGCGCCGTTCTGGCCGTGGTGGTGCTGACGGCCGGCTTACCATCAGCGCCGGCGCCGCGGCCGCCGCGCTGGCAGGTCTCCACCGCTATTCATGCGGCCGACGCGGGCCTGACCGATGTCATCGCCACCGGCCGCGACGATGCGTGGGCGACGGGCAGCTCCGCCGCCAGCACCCCGGTGGTGTACCGGTGGGACGGGAACCGCTGGCAGCCGATGGATCGTCCCGGTTCTTCGGGGTCCGCCGCGGCCAGCGTGGCTGCATCGTCGGCCGCCAACGTCTGGGTAGCCATCGCCGACGAGGCAGCGGTGGATCACTGGAACGGGCACGCCTGGTCCAGGGTCAGCTTCGGGCCGCCGGGCAGGATCGAGATCGACGGGATAGCGACCAGCGGGCGGCGTGATGTGTGGGCGTTCGCCTATAACAGGGTCAGGAAGCGGGAGACGGCGTTTCACTACGACGGCACTGCGTGGCGGGGCACGCCGCTGGCCGTGACGCTGGGCGGTGGCGGTACGGCGCGGCTGGTCAGCTCCTCCTCCAGGTCGAATATCTGGGCGTGGGCTTACGACGTCGCCCGCGGCGGCTGGGTCTCCTTGCATTTCAACGGCAGCAGGTGGCGGGTGATCCCGCTGCCCGCCAGGCTGCTGCCTGCCGGGCACACGATCCTCCCCGAGCAGATGCTGGCCGTGTCCGCGACCAGCGTGTGGGGGACGATCTACGCCGCCACCGGGAGTTCACGCGGCCCGGTGGTCCTGATGCACTGGAACGGGCTCCGCTGGAGCCGGGTAACCGGCCGGCTGCCCGCCGGCGCCCTCGCCGGGCCGATCGCCGGAGACGGCAACGGGGGACTATGGCTCTACGCCGTGCGCCCGGCCGGAGCCGGCTATCTCGTGCACTACCTGCACGGGACATGGACAAGCGCAGCCGGGCCGGCCAGCTCAGGCAGCACCGTCTCGGTAACCGCGCTGACGCACGTCCCCGGCACCAGTTCGCTGTGGGCCTCCGGCACGATCGGCGTCGGGTTCGGTACGAGCCACGGGGCCGCCATCCTCTCCTACGGCCGCTAGCGTTCGCCCGATTCGCACCCGATCGCACGCGGCTGCCGCGCCGTCGGTCAGCAGGCGCGGCCCGGCCACCGGGCCGACCGCCGCCGAACTGGACCGGTTCCTGGCAGCGCGGGGACATCACCCGGGCTGGGTGATGTCCCCGCCGCCACGGACCGGATGTACTGCGGATCGAGGCGCGTGCACGCGTGGACCGGGGGGGAATCGCGTGCACGCGGCCTCGGCCCGTCCGTATCCGGAAGCGCCGGTGGCGCGTTCCGCAGTTGCCAAGGAGAAGACCCATGCCTGCAGAGACTCCGGTGCTCGACACGCTTACCGACATGACGGCCGCGTCTGCCGATCACAGCTACCTGGGCTCGCGGGACATGATGCTCGCCAGGCTCAGCGCCCTGATCGCGGTCGACGCGCCGCCCGCGTCCTATCTCGCCAACGCCGGTGCCGCGGCCGACAACGGGATCACCGCCGAGGACCTGCAGGGCATCATGATCGCGGTTGCCCCGGTGGTCGGCACCGCCAGGGTCGTCTCGGCTGGCGGCAACCTGTTCAAGGCGCTCGGCTTCGCGATCGCCGTAGCCGACGAGAACGGCCAGGCCTGACGGCCGGCCGGGGGACCTGGGTCCGGCAGCGGTAGCGGGCCGTCGCCATGCCGCGCAGCGGGGCGGCGGCCTGCTTCTGCAGATACCTCGTCACACCATCGCCGGCCAGGGCGGTTACTTCGGCGGGCGGATCGGCGGGATGACCTTGGTCGAATGCCGGCGGGGGCCGGACCAGAGCGCCGGAACTGCGTCGATGGCGTAGGCGAGTGCGTAGGCGGCCTGCTCATAGTTGACGCGCCAGCCGACGAAGTCCGGCCATGCCTCGGCCGGCTCGCGCTCGATCGGGAAGTCAACCTCGCGCATCCGCGTGACGGCGTCGAGGAACTCCTCGTACGTCAGGCTAATTCCCCGCGACGGGTCGGGTTTGTCCGGGATGTCAATGCCCAGAGCCCGCGCGACATCCGTGAAGCAGAGGAAACCGCTGCGCAGGCAGAGCCTTGCGGGAACGGTGGGCGCCTCCTTCGGTGACAGCGTGAGCATCAGGGCAGCGGAGTCCAGGATGGCGAGCAACGCGGTGACCCACGATGACAGGGGCCGGGGCGAGCGGAATCGCACCAGCGGAAGGTAGGTGGTATGGCTCTCCGCGACGTCGGACGCCCAGCGCTCCCATTCCGCGTAGAGATCGGGCAGGGTATCGATGGTCGACACCCCCGAGCCCAGCGCGTAATGGGTCCTGGCCAGCAGCTCCGGACCCCACGACGGAACGCCTGCCCGGGCGTTGAGCAGTGCGATGTCAGTCTCTCGGCGGTTGAACTCCGAATACAGGGTCGGCAGGTAGGCGATTTGCAGGGTGACCGTGACGATCCCGGTCAGCGACGCGAAGTCGATGATCGTGCGCTCCGGCGCGCCCCTGACGGCGTCGCTGCCGATCTGCCACAAGCCCGGGCCGGCCGTGGCGAATGCGGCGGTGATCCCGCCGGAGATGAACGGCCACAGCAACAGCGCGTAGCCGACGAAGAAGAACCCAAGCCAGGCGATCAGCTGGCAGATCAGGATCGTGGCCGCCTGCGCGGCGAGCACCCTGTCGCGCTGCCTGAAGTCCTTGATCAGGCTGGCGACCAGCTGGAATGTCCAATTTATGGCCACGTCGACCAGGTTGGTCAGCCGGCTTCCCGATGGCCGGGGCACGATCAGCGTGCCGACAACGCTGCCCGCGGTCACCAGGACGATCAGCCCACCGACCACGGCGGCCACCGCGCGAGCAGCCAGCGGCACCACGATGTTCCCCCTGGTTGGTCAAGGTCAAGCCGAGGGCACGAGTATCCCAGGTGCCCGATCGGCCGGGCACGCGGCATCCGGTTGCTGCCGGACGGGCCGGTCGCCAGCGATAATGACGGCGGGGGCACATTGACATAGGAGGCCGGGGCAGCGTGACCGAAAGCTGGGCGTACAGCGGCAGTCCGCACTCGCGGGCTGCCGACGGGACGATAACGCTGGTCGAAGGCGTCACCTTCTGCATCTGTGACACCGGAGGTGACATCGGCCCGGGGGCGGAACGGGGGCTGTTCTTCCGGGACACCCGGTTCCTCAGCCGGTTTGAGGTGGAGGTCGATGGCCAGCGGCTCGATCCGCTCACCGTGGATTGCCCGACTCGCTATACCGGGATCTTCATCGCCCGGCGGCCGCCCCGGTCCGGTACCGCCGACAGCACGCTGCTCGTGGTGCGGCGCCGCTACGTCGGCAACGGCATGATGGAGGAGATCACGCTGCGCAACCTCGGCCGGGAGAACGCCGGGGTGGTCCTCAGCCTGACCGTCGAAGCTGACTTCGCCGGGCTCTTCGAGGTCAAGGAGGACCGGGTCCGGGTCCGCGAGGCGACCGAGCTGGTCACCGACGACGCCGCGCTACGGCTGATCTACCGGAAGGGCCCCGAATCACGCGCGGTCACCGTGGCGGCTACCGCCGATCCGACGGTGACCAGCCAGCAGCTGATCTGGCGCCCTGTCCTGCCGCCGCGCAGCGAGTGGACGACCACCGTGCAGGTGCATCCCGCACTCGACGGAATCGACGTGCCGCCCAGGTACCGGCCCGGGCAGCCGGTTGAGGCGAGCGGTCCGGCCACCCGCCTGGCGGAATGGCGGCAGGCAACACCGGCCGTCAGCACACCGGACGAGCGGCTCACCGCGATGCTCGCCGTCAGTGCCGAGGACCTCGGTGCCCTGCGGATCTTCGACGGGGACCGGCCGGACCGTAGCGTGGTCGCCGCGGGGGCGCCGTGGTTCATGACGCTCTTCGGCCGTGACGCGCTGCTCACCAGCTGGATGCTGCTGCCGCTCGACCCGAGCCTGGCGCTGGGCACCTTGCACACCCTGGCCCGGCTGCAGGGCAGCAAAGTCGATCCGCTGAGCGAGGAGGAGCCCGGGCGGATCTTGCACGAGGTGCGCTCCGGGCTGGACAGCGGGTATGCCCTCGGCGGCCGGGATGTCTACTACGGCAGCAGCGATGCAACGCCCCTGTTCGTCATGCTGCTCGGCGAGCTGCGGCGCTGGGGGCTGGCCCGCGGCGAGGTCGATGCGCTGCTGCCGCACGCTGACCGGGCGCTGGCCTGGATCGAGCAGTACGGCGACTCCGACGGCGACGGGTTCGTCGAGTACCAGCGGGCCACCGACCGTGGCCTGGCTAACCAGGGCTGGAAGGACTCTTTCGACGCGATCAGCTTCGCCGCCGGCGCCCTGGCCGAGCCGCCCATCGCGCTGGCTGAGGTGCAGGGCTACGTCTATGCCGCATATGTGGCCAGGGCGCACTTCGCCAGGGAGGCTGGCGAGGAGGACGCCGCCGGGCACTGGGCCGAGGCAGCCGCCGCGCTCAAGCGCCGCTTCAACGACGCGTTCTGGCTGCCCGATCGCGGGTACTACGCGCTCGCGCTTGACCGGGACAAGCGGCCCGTCGACGCGCTGGCGTCGAACATGGGGCACTGCCTGTGGACCGGGGTGGTCGACGAGGACAAGGCCGCTGCCGTGACCGCCCGGCTGCTCGGGCCGGACATGTTCACCGGATTCGGGGTGCGCACGCTCGGCGAGACGATGGGCCGTTACAACCCGATGAGCTACCACAATGGCTCGGTCTGGCCGCACGACAACGCCATTATCGCGGCCGGCCTGATGCGCTACGGCGCCGTGGAGGCCGCCCAGCAGATCGCCATGGCGGTCTTCGACGCCGGCGAGAGCTTTGGCGGCCGGCTTCCCGAGCTGTTCTGCGGTTTCGACCGAGCCGACTTCGGCGAGCCGGTGCCCTATCCGACGGCCTGCTCACCGCAGGCCTGGGCCGCGGCGGCTCCGCTGTACCTGCTGCGCACCCTGCTGCGTTTCGACCCATGGATCCCGTTCGGGCGGGTGTGGTGCGCGCCCGCCGTCCCGGAACGGTACCTGCCGCTGCGGATCGCGCGGCTGCACCTGGCGGGCGCCGCGCTCACCCTGGACGCCCGGGAGGGAGCCTGGAACCTCGCCGGGCTACCCCGCGGCATCGAGCTCATCCGCAAGCCGCGCCGGCCGCTGACCGCGGGCACGCCACCGCACCTAACCAAGAAGTCCACCAACATACTGACCCAGATGTAATTTCTTCTTAACCTTTCGGGCACATTTTCGCTTCCCGCCGAGGAACAGGACGTCCTGCTGTATTCGGTCGGGCCGATCGCGGGAATGATCGCGGCGTGACAGGCGAATATGCGCGGCCTGGACTAGTGCGATGCGGTTACTACGTCTGGCCCGGCGGGCGGCAGGTACCGTCACTCCCGCCGCCAGAGCGACCGGGTGCGGCGGGTAACCAATCTGGTCGGCGGGAAGGCGCACGCTGTCCGGTGCAAGCCGGGTGCCTGCCTGCCAAGACCGTGTCGCCGGGCCTGGCGCCGGGCGCGACGCCCCGCGGGTGCCTGTGGATAACTGGTGCCCGCCCGGCGGAACGAGCCGGATGCCAGGAGTCGCATCGCCATCGACACCGATAAGGAGGCATCTAGTGAGCGTGCCAACCTCGACGCTCTTCCGAACGCCAGAGGTGGCCGCCACCCCCCAGCGGCTGCACATAGCGATGATCGCCCCGCCCTACTTCGACGTCCCGCCGATGGCATATGGCGGCGTTGAAGCGGTAGTGGCCGACCTGGTCGACGCGCTGGTCGAGCGGGGTCATCAGGTGACCCTGATCGGCGGAGGCCAGCACGGCACCCGCGCGCAGCGGTTTCTCGCCAGCTACGACGTCGGTCCGGCGGACCGGCTCGGCGAGCCGCTGCCCGAGGTCATGCACGCGGCGCAGGTCGCGCGGCTGCTCGAGGGGCTTGATGTCGATGTGGTGCACGACCACACGCTGGCCGGACCGCTGCTTGCCCGCAGGCGGCAGACCCCGACCGTCGTGACCGTCCACGGTCCCGCGTCCGGTGACCCGGGCGACTACTATCAGGCGCTCGGCGAGACCGTCCGGTTCGTCGCCATCTCGGATGCCCAGCGCGCCACGGCGCCGGAGCTGCCCTGGGCGGCGACCGTGCACAATGCGATCCGCGCCGATACATTCCCGTTCCGGACCGATAAGGACGACTTCGCGTTCTTTCTCGGCCGGTTCTGCCCGGATAAGGCACCGCACCTCGCCATCGAGGCGGCCCGCGCCGCCGGGATGCCGATCGTGCTGGCAGGCAAGTGCACCGAACCGCCCGAGCTCGCCTACTTCGCGCGGGAGATCCAGCCAAGGCTCGGGCCCGACACGACCCTGTTCGGGGTCGCCGACGCGGTCGCGAAGCGGGATCTGCTGTCGCGGGCGGCCTGCCTGCTCTTCCCGATCTGCTGGGAGGAGCCATTCGGCCTGGTCGTCATCGAGGCAATGGCCTGCGGCACTCCGGTAGTGGCACTGCGCCGCGGTGCCGTGCCCGAGCTCATCGTGCCCGGGCAGACCGGCGTGATCGTCGACCGTCCCGAGGAGCTGCCCGCTGCCATCAGCGCGGCCCGGCGTCTCGACCCCGGCATCTGCCGCAAGCACGTCGAGGCCAACTTCACCACCGACGTGATGGCCGCCGGCTATGAAGCCGCCTACCGGCAGACGGTCGCCGAGATCACCAAGCCGCGGCTCCTGGTGCGCGAGCGGCCAGGGAGCCGCGCCGGTTCGTCAGGTGACGACTCGCCGACCGTGGATGATCTGCTCGCGCTGACCGACGAGGCGAGGCCGATCGGCAGGTAGCGCCTGGACCCAGCAGCAGACCGGGAGGCAGTGCTCGGCAGCACGCCGGAAGGCAGCCAGCGGCCAGCGTGGCGCTGGCTGCCTGATGGCCGGCCAGGCCGCACCCCGGGCCTGCGGCCGAGGCCGCACCCCGGGCCTGCGGCCGAGGCCGGACGGCAGCCTGCAGTGCCGCCAGGCGCCGCCGCCGGACGAGATCGCATCGCCCTCTCGCATGAGGCCTTCGGCGACCAGGCACGGCTACGTCAGACTGCCGCGGCGCTGGGTGCGGCCTGGCTGCCGTGAAACCCGGCTAGCCTGTGCGCGTGCGCTCGCATCAGCTGGTGTTCCTGCACGGGCAGCCCGGCTCGGGCGCGGACTGGCAGCAGGTACTGGCCAGGCTCCCGGCCCGGATGCCTGCCATTGCGGCTGACCGGCCGGGATATGGTTCCAGCCCGGTGGCAGCCGCCGGCTTCGCGGCGAACGCGCGCGCGGTGCTCGGGGAGCTTGACGCCCGCGGGATCGAGCAGGCGGTACTGGTCGGGCATTCCTATGGCGGCGGGGTGGCGCTATGGGCCGCTAGCCTCGCACCGGAGCGGGTCGAGGCGCTGATCTTGCTGGCGAGCATCGGCCCTGGCTGCCTGAATGGCTGGGACCGGCTGCTCGCCGCCCCGGCCGCCGGACCGGTCTGCGCGCTGGTGGCGTGGCGGCTGACGCCGTGGATTGCCCGCGCCAGGCTGGCCAGGATCGCCCGGCTCCGCGGCAGCGCGCTCGGCCCGGACGAGCATGTCAACTGGCATATCTGGGGAAACGCGAGCAGAGATAACGGCCCGTTGTGGCGGACCTTTCTCGCTGAGCAGCGAGCTCTCGTCGGTGAGCTTGACGAGCTGATCGCGGTGCTTCCGTCGGTCAAGGCACCGGTGCTGCTGCTCGCCGATCCGCAGGACACGCTGGTTCCCGTTGACACCGCCCGGCGGCTGGCCGGCGCCCTGCCCGACGCCCGCTTGCAGCTGGTCGATGGCCCGGGCCACCACCTGCCCAGGCGAGCCGCTGACACGGTCGCCGAGGCGATCGTCACGTTCCTCGACATGGTGGACGCGGGGCTGTAGCGGCGCCGGGTGGCCACCGTCGGTGCGGCCCGGCATCGGCGGCCACGGCCGCACGCGGAGGCGCGCACCGCCGGTATGCCGGGGCCGCGCGGAGACGCGCACCGCCGGTGTGCCGGGGCCGCGCGGAGACGCGCACCGCCGGTGTTCCGGAGCCGTGCGGAGACGTGCCGCTGCTGTGCATCGGCGAACTGGCCGCCCGGCCCCGGCCTGGTTCAGCTGGCGGCGGCCGTCCGATCCTGGCGGGTCGCGGCCGGGCGCGGCCCGCGGCGGCTGCTGCCTTGGCGGAGATCTCCGTACCGCCCCTGCTTGCCGCCTGGGCTCAGCTCCGCGTGCCGCCGCCCCTGCTTGCCGCCTGGGCTCAGGTCCCCGCGCCGTCCCTGGTTGTCCCCTGGGCTCAGGTCCCCGCGCCGTCCCTGCTTGTCCCCTGGGCTCAGGTCCGCGTGCCGTACCTGAGTGGCGCCCTGGCCATGGCCCGAGCGGCGCGGGCGGCTGCCGTCCGCGCCACTGTCGAAGGCCAGCTTTCCGGCGCGCCGGCCAGCCGGGCGGGAGCCAGCGGCGGCGGCAGGCTGCAGCTGGCTAGCCACGGCCGGAATGGGGGTGCCTGAGGTCGCGACATCGCGGACCGCATCGTGGCCCGGCTGGACCTGATGACTGATGGGGGTGACACCGGCCGCCTGGTGCAGCCGGCTGACCTCGCGGACCTGGGCAGGCTCGACGAGGGCCACGACGGTGCCGGTCGCACCCGCGCGAGCAGTGCGCCCCGAGCGGTGCAGGTAGTCCTTGTGGTCATTGGGCGGATCGAAATGCACGACAAGCCCGATGTCGTCGACGTGGATGCCGCGCGCGGCCACGTCGGTCGCGACAAGGACGCGAGGATGCCCCGCCGTGAATGCGGTGAGTGCGCGCTGCCGCTGGTTCTGGTTCAGGTTGCCGTGGATAGCGGCTGCGTCGACGCCCGCCCGGGTCAGCTGCTTGGCGAGCCGGTCCGCGCCGTGCTTGGTGCGGACGAAGAACAGGGTCCGCCCGGGCCGGCTGCCGATCTCCGCAGCGATGGTTACCTTCTCCTGGGCGGGCAGCACGAAGACCCGGTGGTCCACGTCGTTGGGCACGATATCCGAGGCGACGGCGTGCAGTGCCGGGTCGCTCAGGTAGCCGCTCACCAGCCGGTCGACGCCGCGGTCCAGCGTCGCGGAGAACAGCATTCGCTGGCCGCCCGCCGGGGTGGCGTCGAGAATGCGCGTCACAGCTGGCAGGAATCCGAGATCAGCCATGTGGTCGGCCTCGTCGACGACGGTAATCTCGATATCGGCGAGCGTGCAGGCGGTCCGGTCGAGCAGGTCGATCAAGCGGCCAGGGGTCGCGACGACGATGTCAACGCCGCGGCGCAGCCGGTCGATCTGACGGCTGATCGAGATGCCGCCATAGACCGTCGTGACGCTCACTCCGAGCGTCTGGCCGAGGGGCGCGAGGGCGCCCGCGACCTGCACCGCGAGTTCCCTGGTCGGGACGAGTACGAGACCGCGCGGTGCCTTCTGGCGGCGGGGCCCGGCCGCTGCAGCCAGCCTGGCCAGCATGGGCAGGCCGAAGGCGAGCGTCTTGCCTGACCCGGTCTGCGCGCGGCCGAGGATGTCCCGGCCCGCAAGCGCGTCCGGTACGGCGCTGGCCTGAATGGCGAATGGGGCGAGCATTCCGCCAGCAGTCAGCGCGTCGGTGAGCCGGCCGGGCAGGCCAAGCTCGCGGAAGGTGGTGTCCGCGGGCGGCGGCGCGGCGGCTGCCGCGGTCAGCGCGCGGTCCAGGTCGGAACGTTGATCTTCGCGCGGATCGTGGCGCGGTCCGGTTGCCCGGCTCGGCGTCCGGGCCGGGCCGCGGTGCCGGTGCGAAGGCGCGCGGCGGCGGCCGGAATTCTGCGGCATGGATGAACTCCATCTATGGTTCATGGGCCGCGTCATGCTGGAGACGTCGACGACAGCGGCAAACTGGGGCTCACCGAGAAGCGGACTGCTCACACAAGCGACCGCGCGGGCTTCTCGCCCGCGGGAGTGGCAGCTGGGAACGCTGCCGTGCGTGGAAAGACTATCAGTACTGCCGGTGCTGCCCGTCCAGCGCCACCCAGGTGCAGGCACGCGACCAGGCGCCACGGTAGCCGTTACCAGTCAGCCCGGCACTGTCGTACCGGGCTGACGCGTCCTCTCGGGCGATGTGGCCGCGGACGGTCAGCCCGCCGCGGACGGTCAGCCCGCCGCAGCTGGTCAGAGCTTGGTCATCTTCGGGTACGGCGCTGCGATTCGTTCCTGCTGAGATCCGAAATCGACGAGCACGGCGGTGTCATCCTCGACGCCGATGACCACGCCCAGGCCGTAACTATCGTGCGTCACCTGGTCGTGCAGCGCGAACTGCTTGACCGGCCGCACCACGGCGGGTGTGTTGAAGGGACTTCCTGGCAGGTAGCGCCGGGTTGCGGCGCGGGCCGGTTTCATCATCTCCAGTATGCCCCCTGGCGGCCCGTGCCGGGGTCGGCTGTGACGGGATCGGCACGTCAAAGTTCAAGCCAGGTGCCGGACCGGGTGGTTACCGCCGGAACTGCCGGGCGGTCGCACCGCTGATCGAGCGACCGACGGGGAGCCTCTGATGCCGGCGGCCGAGGCAACTCGGGTCACTATTGCGCGGTCGTGCTCAGGCCGAATGCCTGGTAATCGACGTGCGCCGCTCGCGCCAGGCGGCCTCAGCCTCGCCGATCGGCGTGGAGGCCGGGCCCTGGACGAATGGCCAGATTTCCTCGGCGATGGCCCGCCAGTTGGCGGTGGCGGACAGCTGACCGAGCACGGCGAACAGGCCCAGATTGATCCGCTGGAGGATCACGTACGACCGCGGGATGCTCACGTATCCGGCCACCGGGCTGCGCAGGTCGAAGAACCGCCGCACGACCGCGGACGCGTAATCCCCGGTGATGGTCAGCGGACCTGGTTCGCGGATCGTGTCGTAGAACACCGCCATGTGCTCGACGATCGTCTCGGTGCTCAGCGGCGCGTCCGGGCGCAGGAAGCCGGCCTGCTCCATGCTCCGGCGGAACTCCTCCGGGTCGTTGCGGACGCACAAGTGGCGGGCCATCTGCATGAGGGGCTGCAGTTCGGTGAGGGTGAAGTGCTTGACCAGCCCGAAATCGAGAAAGGTGACCTGCCCGCCGCCGTGGAACAGGTAGTTGCCCGGGTGCGGATCGCCGTTGAAGGCGTGCACGTCGTACAGGCTCCTGAACACGAACCGGTAGATCGTCTCGCCGGCCAGGTCCCGTTCCTCCTGGGACCAGCTGGCGAGCTCGGCGAAGCGGGCCCCGTCGGCCAGTTCGCTGGTCACTACCCGCCGCGCTGACAGCTCGCCGATGATCGCGGGAATGCGAATCGTCGGGTGACCCTCGTAGTAGGCCGCCAGGAGGCGCTGGTTGTCGGCTTCCCTGCGGTAGTCGAGTTCTTCAAGGACCCGGTCCCTGAGCTCGGCGATCAGCCCGTCGACATCCTGGCTGGGCGCGGTGACCCGCAGCATCCGGCGCAGCAGCGCGACATTGCGGAGGTCAGCCGCCATGGTCTCGGCGATCCCCGGGTACTGCACCTTTACCGCGACGGCGCGGCCATCCAGCGTGATCGCGCGGTGCACCTGGCCGATCGAGGCGGCCGCGATCGGCTCCGGGTCCCAGCGGGCGAAGGCCCGCTCTGGTGGCAGGCCAAGCTCCTCCGTGACTACCCGCGCCGCGAGCTCAGCGCTCATCGGCGGGACACTGTCCTGCAGGCGGCTCATGGTGCGACGGACACCCGGCGACAAGCCGTCGTCGATGTAGCTGGCCATCTGGCCGAGCTTCATCAGCACGCCCTTCATCGCCCCCAGCGTGTTGGCCACGTCTTCGGCGGTCTCCAGGGCGAGATCGTTGCGCAGCTGTTCCCGGTGCTGCCCGGCGGCCGCGAACAGCCGGGGCGCGCTGCCGGCGTAGCGCACCGCACCGCGCCCGGCGAGCTGCAGCGCCGCAAGGCCGCGGTCAAATCGCAGCCGCCCGATCCGGCGGCGCACCACGAGTACGGCCGTGATAAAGCCGCCGGCGATCGCGGCGGCAGCCAGCCGCTTAACCGGAAGCCGCCTCACGCGAGCCGCGCCGACCGCATCCGCAGGGTGATCCGCTGCCGTGCCTCAAGCACTCCCGGCTCACCGAGGAACACCGCATCGAGGATGCCGAGCGCCTGCCGGATCTCGCTCCGGCGTTCCGGAGTCAGGTCATCCGGCGCGACGTAGCCGTACATCTCCCGGGCCCAGGCCGGCAACGCGAAGATTGCGCCGTCCCTGATGTCCTCCCAGATCTCCGCGATGTCGGAGTCGAGGCCGGGCGGATCGAGCAGGTAGGTCATCGATTCGGCCGCCGCCGGCGTGCAGCGGAGGTCCGCCCGGACCGAGCTGACGTACCGGTCAAGCTCGGCGAGGCTGGCGGGGACCAACGCGCGGGGCACGCCGACGAGCTCGGCCGCGACGGCCATCTCGGCCACGTAGCGATCGCCATCCGCCGGTGATAGCGGCGTGCCGAATAGGCGCGAGGCAACAATCGCGGAATCGACCAGGGCCGCGTGCACCCAGAGCAGTAGCGCGGGATCGCCGGCCGCGTAAGGGCGGCCAGTCACCGTGTCGACACCCTTGACGTGGTCATGGATCCGGCGAACCCGGGCCGCGGCCTGCTGCGCGGCGGCCCGCTCGCCGAAGCTGACCGTCGCGACGTACGCGGAGGTGGCGGCCAGCCTGCCGACCGGATCCCGGCGCCAGTCGCTGTGCTGGTCGACTCCGGCCATCGCCAGCGGATGCAGCGCCTGCATCAGCAGCGACCGCAGGCCGGCCACCGGCGACGCCAGATCGGTGCTCACCCGCCATGCGACGCTGCCGGGGCCGAAAAAGCCGTCGTCCGCCGGGCGGTCCGGCACGCTGGACACGTAGGCAGCCGCCGAGCGTCCGACCAGGTCGGCGGCGCTCGCGAACGGGTCCGTGGTCACGGTGCCGCCGCTGGCAGGATCCTGGCCGCAGGCTGATGGCCGGGGCGGCCGATGATTCTCAAGGTCACACCAGCCACGCTACCTACCGCGCGCCGGTGGCCGGGGCTCCGGCAGGCTGGGGGCCGGGCTCCGGCAGGCTGGGGGCCGGGCTCCGGCAGGCTGGGCGGCCGGGCTCCGGCAGGCTGGGCGGCCGGGCTCCAGGGGTGTGCCGGCCGGCCGTCCGGTGCGTGCGGTTACCTGGGAGAGCGGCATCGGGAAAACTGGGTGCCATGCGCCCGATGCGCGGTGTCGACCTCGAGCGGCCCGCGGAACAAGCCAGCCGTGAGCGGCCGCGCTGGCGCTTGCCGGATTCCTTGCGGCTTCGGTGGCCGGGGGACTGGTGGCGGGATGTGGCCGGGCTCGCCCGGCAACCGGTCGTCATCAGCGTTCTGGTAACCGCCGCCGGATCGATCGTCTGGCTGACGGTCTTCCCGCGGATCGGCACTGACCTGTCCGCGCAGATCGCCCGGGCGGGCTGGGCGAGCCGCTATCCGGGTTCGGCGTATCTCTTCAGCTGGTATGGCGGTATTTATCCGGCGAGCTATTCGCTGCTGGCGCCGTACCTGCTCGGCGTGGCCGGCACCCGGCAGGCGATGGCCGTTGCGGCGGTGGGATCCGCGGGCTTGCTTTCACTGCTGCTGGTGCGGCACCGGGTGCCCAGGCCGCGGGCGGCCGCGCTGTGGGCGGCCGTGGCCATGCTGACGGAGCTGACCGCCGGCCGGGCCACGTTCGTCCTCGGACTGGCCGCTGCGCTGGGCTGTGTCGTCGTCGCCGGCGGTGACTGGCCGCGAGGCTGGCTCAGGTGGGCCGCCGTCGCGGGCCTGGCCGCGCTGACCTCAATGCTCAGCCCGGTGGCCGGCCTGTTCCTCGGTGTGCCCGCCGCCGCGTTCCTGATCATCGGCCGGTGGCGCGCCGGCCTGGTCATCGGGGTGGCGGCCGGGCTGCCGCTGGGCCTGGCGGTGCTGCTTTCGGACGGCGGGGCGCAGCCCATCAGCATGAAGAACGGGCTACCGTCGCTGCTGGCCGCGGCGGGCGTGGCCGTCCTGCTGCCGCGCCGCTGGCGGATGGTGCGGATAGGCGCCGTCGTGTATGCCATCGGCGTGGTCATCGTCTGGGCGGTGCCGACGCCGGTCGGTTCCAATGTCGAGCGCCTGGGCCTGCTGCTGGTAGGCCCGCTGCTGGCCGGGATGGCCACCGTCCGGTACCGCTGGCTGCTGGCCGCAGCGCTGATCGCCGCCGCGACCTGGCAGGTCGCCCAGCCGGTTACCGACTTCGCGCACGGCAACGCGCCGCCGTACGCACCGCAGACCGCAGCGCTGGTAGCTGAGCTGCGAGCCCTGGACGCGCAGACCGCGCGGGTGGAGGCGGTGCCGCAGTACGGGCACTGGGAGTCGCAGGAACTGGCGGCGACGGTGCCGCTGGCCCGCGGGTGGGAGCGGCAGGTCGACATCGCCAGGAACCCGCTGTTCTACGAAGGCACGCTGACCCCCGCGGCGTACTACGGCTGGCTGCGTGACAACGCGGTGCGGTACGTCGCCATCTCGGCCGCCAGCCCCGACTTCGCGGCGGTGGCGGAGGCCGCCATCGTGCGGTCCGGCCAGCCCTGGCTCATCCCGGTATGGCGGGACGCCTTCTGGCGGCTGTACCGGGTAGCAGGCACCCTGCCCCTGGCCAGCCCGCCCGCGACCGTCATCAGCACCACCCCAGCGGAGATCACTTTGCGGATGCGTCAGGCCGGCATCACCGTCGTGCGGGTGCACTGGTCATGGCTGCTGCGCAGCACCGGCAACGCCACCCTGGCCGCCCGCGGCCAGTGGACCAGCCTGACCGTGAGCAGGCCAGGCGCCTATACGCTGTCCGCTCGCTATTGAACGTGACCAGGCTGCGACGGCAGGCAAGGGCGCTTTCAAATCGGCGCCGTCCAGTGACCCCCAGCCCTGCCCCCGGCGCCGTCCAGTGACCCTCAGCCTCGCCCCACCCGGTGCCCTCCATCCGCCCTCAACACCGTCCTGCCGAGCACCTATACCGGATTACGTGGCCACGGTAAACCTAAATATCCTATATGTCCCCACCAAATCCGGTATAAGCTGCCGGACGATCTTCGAGATGGGGTTTGAAACCCGGGTGGCGTGCTCGCCAGGGCGTTCAGCCATACTGAGGTCGGGTCACCGGACTCAGCTGGGATTCACTGCCTAAGGCGATGGACGTCGGCGGGTCCAGGCGGATTTTCCCGCTGCGGAGAACCATCGGCGACCGGCACTGTGAACAGCCGGCCTGACCTGCGTCCCGCACCTAGAGATTCGCCCTTCGGTACCTGCATGATTGGGCACGTTCCCTGGCAACTGCGCCGATCGGAGCGATCGCATGGCGGTCACCCCAACCTTCCCCAGCCGGGAGTCGTTGCGGCGGCTGCGGTTCCGGCCGCTGGACATCTCGGTGGGCGCGGGCGTTTTCCTGCTGCTCTACGCCGTCGTCCGGGTGGGCGCTAGCGCGCGGGTCCCGCTTCACCCCAGCCATGCCGCCGCGTTCGACACCTCGCCGTCGCGGCTGCCCTACTACGCCGCGCGCAGCTTGCTGCGCATGTTCATCGCGCTGTTCTTCGCCTATGCGTTCAGCTTCGGCTATGCCTATGCGGCCGCGCGGAGCAGGCGGGCCAGGCGGGTGCTCATCCCAGCTCTCGACATCCTGCAGTCGGTGCCGGTCCTTGGCTTCCTCGCGGTCACCGTGACGTTTTTCCTCGCCCTGTTCCCCGGCTCCCAGCTGGGCCTGGAGGCTGCCGCGATCTTCGCGGTGTTCACCTCCCAGGCCTGGAACATCACGTTCTCCTTCTACCACTCGCTGGTCACCCAGTCCGCCGAGCTTGACGAGGCGAGCAGGCTCATGGGGCTGTCACGGTGGAAGCGGTTCTGGAGCGTCGACGTGCCAGGCGGGGCGATCGGGCTGGTCTGGAACGGGATGATGAGCTTCGGCGGCAGCTGGTTCTTCCTCACCGCGTCCGAGCTGATCATCGTCGGCGGGCACCGGTACACCCTGCCCGGGGTGGGCTCCTACGTCGGCGTAGCCGTGGAGCAAGGCCGGCTCGGGCACGTCGTCTGGGGCATCGTCACCATGATCATTATGATCCTAGCGGTCAACGTCGTGTTCTGGCGGCCCATGGTGGCCTACGTGGAGCGCTTCCGCCTCGAGCAGACGGAGGCCAGCCAGAAGCCCAGGTCCCTGGTCCTCAGTGCCTTGCTGAGATCCGGCTGGCCGGCCGTGACCGGCCGGGGCAGGCGGGCCATCGCCGGGCCGGTCAACCAGCTGATGGCAGCCGTGACCGGTGTCGACGACCGCAGCCTGGTCAGCCACGCCGCCCGGCGGCGTGCCGCCGACTTCGCGTTCGCGGCGGTGATCGCCGCCGTGCTCGGATACGGCATGTACGAGATGCTCGCCTATATCGCCGCCGGGCAGCAGGGCCTGGGCATCCTCGGCAACGCCTTCGGCCTTGGCTTCCTCACCTTTCTACGGGTAGCCGTGGCGGTGGCGGCGGCGTCGGTGATCTGGGTGCCGGTCGGCGTCTGGATCGGCTTCAATCCCCGGGTCGCCCAGTACCTGCAGCCAGTCGTGCAGGTGTTCGCCAGTTTTCCGGCAAACTTCATCTTCCCGTTCGCGATCGTTATCTTCCTGGACATCGGGCTCAGCCTGAACTACGGCAGCATCCTGCTGATGGCCCTGGGCACCCAGTGGTACGTCCTGTTCAACGTGATCGCCGGCGCCAGCGCCGTCCCGTCGGACCTCAAGGACGCCATGGACAACCTCGACGTGCATGGCCGGGAGCGCTGGCGCCGGATGATCCTGCCGGCCGTGTTCCCCGCCTATGTCACCGGCGCGATCACCGCGGCAGGCGGCGCGTGGAACGCCTCCATAGTGGCCGAGATCGTCATCTACAACCGGCAGGTGCTCAAGGCCAGCGGCCTCGGCAGCTACATCGCCGAGGCGACCGCCCGCAACAACTTCCACGAGATCATCGCGGGCATCCTGGTCATGGCCGTCTACGTCACCGGGCTGAACGCGCTGCTGTGGCGACGGCTATACAGCATCGCCGAGTCGAAATACACACTCGCATGACCAGTCCGCTGATCAGCGTCAAGGCCCTGAGCAAGTCGTTCTCCGGGCCGGACGGCCGCTGGGTGCCCGTGCTCGACGGGATCACCCTGGCCGTCGAGGAGGGCGAGTTCGTCGCGCTCCTCGGCCGCAGCGGCAGCGGCAAGTCGACCCTGCTGCGGTGCATCGCCGGCCTGATCGCGCCGACCGACGGCGAGGTGCTGTTCCGCGGGAAGCGCCTGACCGGCTGCAACCGGGACACCACCATGGTGTTCCAGACCTTCGCGCTGCTGCCGTGGCTAACCGTCCAGCAGAACGTCGAGATCGGCCTGGAGGCGCGCGGCGTCCCGCCGGCTGAGCGGTCCAGGCGGGCGCTGCATGTGATCGACATCGTGGGCCTGGACGGTTATGAGTCCGCCTATCCCAAGGAACTGTCGGGAGGCATGCGCCAACGGGTCGGGTTCGCTCGCGCACTGGTCGTGGAGCCTGCGGCGCTGCTCATGGATGAGCCGTTCAGTGCGCTGGACGTGCTGACGGCCGAGAACCTGCGCGGCGAGCTGCTGGAACTCTGGGAGGGCCAAAGGTTCCCGACCAAAGCCATCGTCATGGTCACGCACAACATCGAGGAAGCGGTCCTGCTCGCCGACCGGATTCTCGTCCTGGGCACCAACCCCGGCCGGATCAGGGCAGACATGCGTAACCCGCTCGCCAGGCCGCGTCGTAGGCGAACGCCGGACTACGAGGCGCTCGTCGACCAGATATACCGGATGATGACGCAGCGCGACAGCACGCCGGCCGCGCCCCCCGCCCAGCCGGCCGGCGGCGGCCCAGGCACGCTCGGCGATTCGCCGCTGCCGCAGGCCACCGTGGACGGGCTGTCCGGCCTCGCCGAGATCCTGCTCGGTCGGCATGACGGAGCGGCTGACCTCCCCGACCTGGCCGACAACCTGGGCCTTGAGGTCGACGACCTGCTGCCGCTCGTTGACGCACTGGTACTGCTCGGGTTCGCCGATCTCAGCGGTGAGCGGCTGGCGCTGTCGGGCGGCGGCAGGATCTTCGCCGGCGCGAGCATCCAGGACAGCAAAGAGATCTTCGCCACGGCGTCGCTGGACCGCGCGCCGCTGGTGCGCACCATCTACCGGGCGCTGCGCGGCAGCGTCGACGGCAACCTGCCTGCTGGCTTTTTCACCGACGTCCTGCGCACCAGTTACGGCGAGGACGAGTCAGCCAGGCAGCTTGACGTCGCGGTGAACTGGGGCCGCTATGCCGAGCTCTACGCCTACGACGCGACCCGCGGGCAGATCATCCGCGAGGATCACGGCATCGGTGCCGCTCTGCCGGACCTGCCGGAACCGGTCAGGCGGGGCACGCTGCACCTGTACCTGGGCGCCGCGCCTGGTTCCGGCAAGACCTTCACCATGCTGCGCGAGGGCCGGGCGCTGCGGGACAGGGGCGAGGACGTGGTGATCGGCTTCGTGCAAACCCGCGGGCGCCCCCGCACCGCCGAGGCCATCGGCGGGCTTGAGATCGTCCCGGCGCGCCAGGCTGACGGGGACGAGCGCGCGGACCAGAGCAGCCGCGCGGGCCAAGCCGTCGCGGGCCAAGGCGTCGCGGGCCAGGGTGTCGCGGGCCAGGGTGTCGCGGGCCAGGGTGTCGCGGGCCTAGGCGGCGACGAGGAGATGGACCTCGACGCCGTGCTCGCGCGCAAGCCGGCTGTCGTGCTCGTTGACGGGTTCGGCCAGCATGCGGCAGCCATCGCGGCGCTGCGGGACGCCGGGATCGACGTCATCAGCACCGTCGACGTGTGCGATACCGAGCGCGCCGCCGCGACCGTAGCTGAGCTTACGGGGCAACAGCCGGTGGCCAAGGTGTCTGACGCGGCCTTGCGCCAGGCCGATGAGATCAGGTTCGTCGACAGCTCGCCCGAGGCGCTGCGCAAGCGGCTGGGGCACGGCAACATCTACCCGGCCGGCCAGGTGCGGGAGGCGCTTGACGGCTTGTTCCGGACGTCAAGCCTGGCCACGCTGCGTGAGATCGGGCTGCGGATCGTCGCGGAGACCCTTACCGCACCCAGCGTCACCCAGCGACGCGAGCCGCCGGACGTGCTGGTGGCCGTGGCCGACCCGGCCCAGGCCGATGCGCTGGTGCAACGTGGTCTCCGGCTGGCCAGGCGCAGCGGCGCGAACTGCACGGTGCTCGCGCTGAGACAGCCCGCCGGGGCTCCCGGAGACGGCTCTGCCGATATCCGCTCCGCCGCACAGGCCGCAGGAGCCGCGGTCATCGTCCGCGAGGGCCCGGACGCCGCAGCGACGCTCGCCCAGGCCGTCCGGGAGACGGGTGCCGGCCACCTGGTCGTGGCGGCGCCGACGAGCCGTCAGCTGCCGCGCTGGCGCGCCAGCCTGGTCGAACGCCTGGCCGACCGGCTTCCCGACGTCCACCTGCACATCACTCCGGCACGGGCCCGGCGGGGAGCGGGGGGAGCCGGCGGCTTTGGCGGTGCTGGCGGTGCTGGCGGTGCTGGCGCCGGGGACCGGGTGCACGCCATGCCTCCCGCGGCCGCGCGGGAGCGCGGGGCCATCCGGCTCTATCTCGGTTACGCGGCAGGCTGCGGCATCACGACCGCAATGCTCGAAGAGGCGGGACGGCGGCGATCCCGTGGCTCGGACGTGGTGGTCGCGGCGGTCGACTGCCGCGGCAGGGAGGGGGTCAACGCGGCACTCGACGGCCTGGAGCTGATCGGCGACGGGACAGCGCTCGACGCCGACGCGGTCCTGGCCCGGCAGCCCGAAGTGGTCTGTATCGACGATCTGTCCGTTACCGACCCGGGAGGGGAGAGCCGGTTCGCCGCCGCACGGCGGCTGGCTCATGCGGGGATCACCGTTATCGCCACGGTGCACCTCACCAGCCTGCACGGCCGCGAGGGCGGGGCTGGTGCTGGCCGCGAGGGCGGGGCTGGTGCTGGCCGCGAGGGCGGGGCTGGTGCTGGCCGCGAGGGCGGGGCTGATGCTGGCCGCGAGGGCGCGGCTGACACCGGCCGCCCGCGCGACCGGGATGGCCTAGCCGGGGGCCCCCGCCCCGGCCGCCCGCGCGGTGGCGATGGCGCGGCAGGAGGCGCCCTGGATCAGGCGGCGGTCGTCGCGCTGGCTGATGAAATCGAGCTGGTGGACGCTCCGCCCTCGGTGCTGGCCGACCGGGTACGGCGCGGTGAGATCGTCGCGGTCGCCGAGATCGAGCAGGCGCTGCGGGCGGATTACGCGCCGGGGAAGCTCGGCATCCTGCGCGAGCAGGCCTTCACCGTGGTGGCCGAGCATGCCGACCACCGGCTGGCCGGCTACCGGCTTCCCGGCGTCCCCGCTGGCACCGCGCAGCTGCCCGCCATCCTGGCCTGCGCCGCGCCGCGGGTCGGCATGGAGTCGCTGATCAGGCGCTCGGCAGCGCTCGCAGCGCAGCTAGCAGGGGACTTCCGGGTGGCGGTCATCCTGCAACGGCCACCGTCGGCCGAGATGGAGCGGCTACTGGCCGGTTACGCGGCGCTGACGTCGCAGCTTGGCGGCGAGTTTGTCCGACTGAAGGGGACGCGCGTGGCCGCTGCCCTGGCCGAGCTCGCGGTCCGGCACCAGGTCACCGAGATAGTGCTGGCCCGCGACGCCGCGGCCAGGGCTGGCCGCCACCCGGTGCTGCGCGACCTGGCCCGCCGGGCCGGCGACGCTGAGGTACACGTCCTGCCCGCCGAGAGCCGCTCACACCCGGCTAGCTGAGCTAACTGAGCTAGCCGGGAGCCGCGGCCGATGCCGGGTTCACCCGGTTCCGGCGCGCCGCCGAGACCCCGATCAGCGTATGCAGGTAAGGCGCCCCGCCGCTGCGATGACCTCCACGCCGGGCTCGCCGCCTAGCGCACCGGCACCCTACGCGCAACGGGTGAACCCGGACGGCGCCCAGACTCAGCGTTCCAGCATCCTGAAGGCCAGGTGGCGGCTGTGATGCTGCCCCATGACGAGCGCGAAATACAGCCGCAGCACTCCGTCGACCACTTCGTGCTGCCCGTCGCCGAGATAAACCGGCCGCAGCCCGACCGCGTCGATGAGCTGCTCGACCGTCGCCCGGTCGGCGGCAGGCGCGGAGAAGAACATGTCGGCCGGGCCGTCACCGTACTGCGGGTCGGCGAGATTCTCGACGCCCAGGGAGTTGAACACCCGCGCATACCGGGCTCCGCTGACCTGCGAGGTGATCGCGTCGTGGCTGTTGGCCGGGCCCGGGCCGGCGCCGCGGTCGGGTTCCTGTTGCTGGCCGGGAACCTGGGCGGGGTGATCCTCGTGCTGATCGTCCAGGGCCTGATCGGGAATCCGTACTACTCGCTCGGTGCGCTTTCGGCGGCCGCGCTGGCCGGAGCCGCGCTGGCCACCAGGCTGCCCGCGCGAACCGCGGGCGCCACGGCGGAAAGGAGCCTATGATGACCGACCCTGGCGAGTTCATGGCCAGCCTGGACGCCCAGCTCAAGCCCTACCGCGGCGAGTTTCCCTCGTTCCGCAGGCTGCCCGCGGACGGCCTGCCCCGGGATGAGGTCGCCGGGCTTGTCGAGCGGCTCGCCGGGCTGGAGGAACATCGCTGGCGCGACGGTTTCGCGTCCGGAGCGGTCTACCACGGTGATCCCGGGCATGTCGCGTTCCTGAACCGGGTGTACGCGGCGCAGTCGCAGAGCAACCCGCTGCACCCGGACCTGTGGCCGAGCGCCGCCAAGTTCGAGGCGGAGATCGTCTCGATGACCGCGACCATGCTCGGCGCGGAGCACGTGACGCCCGAGGCCCCGGTGGTCGGCGCGGTGAGCTCGGGCGGGACCGAGAGCATCCTGCTGGCGATGAAGGCTTACCGGGACTTCGCCAGGGAGCGCCGCGGGATCGCCGAGCCGCAGATCGTCGCGCCGGTCACCGCGCACGCCGCGTTCGACAAGGCCGCCAGATTCTTCGACATGGAGCTGGTCAGGGTCGGCGTCGACGCTGACTTCAAGGCTGACCTGGCCGCGATGGCCGATGCCGTGACCGACCGGACGGCGGTGCTGGTCGAGTCGGCGCCGAGCTTCCCGCACGGCGTGATCGACCCGATCCCGCAGCTCGCCGCGCTGGCCGCCGGGCGCGGCGTCGGCTGTCACGTCGACGCCTGCCTCGGCGGGTTCATCGTGCCGTGGGCGCAGCGGCTCGGCTACCCGGTGCCGCCGTTCGACTTCAGGGTGCCCGGTGTCACGTCGATGTCGGCCGACACGCACAAGTACGGTTACGCGGCGAAGGGCACGTCGGTCGTGCTGTATCGGGGCAGGGAGCTCAGGCAGTTCCAGTTCTACACGGTCACCGACTGGCCGGGCGGCCTGTACCTGTCGCCGACGTTCGCCGGCAGCCGGCCCGGCGCGCTGTCGGCCGAGTGCTGGGCGGCGCTGGTCTCGATCGGCGAGCGCGGCTATCTCGACGCGGCCCGGCGGATCCTGGAGACCGGCGCGCGGGTACGTGACGGCATCGCGGCCATCCCGGGCCTGCGGGTGCTCGGCGACCCGCTATGGGTCATCGCTTTCGCGGCCGCCGATGGCCTCGATGTGTTCCAGGTCATGGAGAACGTGGGGCGAAGAGGATGGAGTCTTAACGGGCTCCAGCGGCCAGCCGCCGTGCATATCGCGATCACGCTCCGGCACACCCGGCCGGGCGTGGCCGACCGGTTCCTTGCCGATCTCGGCTCCTCGCTGGCGGAGGTCCGGGCCAGCCCGGACGTCCATACCGGGATGGCCCCGGTCTACGGGATGGCCGCCTCGCTGCCCGGCGAGCTCGTCCGCGGGATGCTCGGCGCCTACCTTGACCTGATGTTCGAGGTGTAGGCGTGCCGCGCCACATCCTGGCGATCGACCTCGGGACCTCGGCGCTGAAGGTGGCGCTGGTCTCGGTGACCGGCGAGGTCGTCGCGTCCGAGCAGGCGGCGTGCCGGGTCGAGCTCCGCCCTGGCGGCGGCGCCGAGCAGGACCCGGAGGGCTGGTGGGCGCTGATCGCCGGGGCCGCGTCCCGGCTGCTGAGCAGCGGCGCCGTCGCGCCGGAGTCGGTCATGGCCATCTGCTGCACCGCGCAATGGTCGGGCACCGTCGCGGTGGACAAGGGCGGCGCGCCGATCCGGGATGCCATCATCTGGATGGACTCGCGCGGGGCGCCGCAGGCCCGGCGCATCACCGGCGGCCCGGTCCGGGTGCAGGGCTACGGCGTGGACAAACTGGTGCGCTGGATCCGCAAGACCGGCGGGATCCCGGCGCGCAGCGGTAAGGACCCCATCGCGCACATCCTTTGGCTGAAGCAGGAGGAGCCGGAAACCTATCGTTATGCTCATCTCTTCCTCGAACCGAAAGACTGGCTTAACCTGCGGCTCACCGGCCGGGCGGTGGCCACCTACGACTCGATCGCGCTGCACTGGCTGACCGACAACAGGAAACCGGCCGCGATCGGATACGACCCGGCGCTGCTGCGGCTCGCCGGGGTGCGGCGCTCCCAGCTGCCTGACCTGATGGCCGCGACGGACATCGTGGGGCCGCTGCTGCCCGGGCCTGCGGCGGCGCTCGGCGTTCCGGCCGGCCTGCCGGTGGTGGCCGGTACGCCCGACCTCCAGTCGGCGGCGATCGGGTCCGGTGCGACCAGGGATTTCCAGGCCCACCTGTACGTCGGCACGTCATCCTGGCTGACCTGCCACGTCCCGTTCAAGAAGACCGACATGCTGCGGAACATCGCGTCGCTGCCGTCCGCGATACCCGGCCGGTACTTCGTCGCTGACGAGCAGGAGACCGCGGGTGCGGCGCTGACCTTCCTGCGCGACCGGGTGCTGTTCGCCGGCCAGCCGCCGGCCGACGCGTACCGCGAGTTCGACCGGATGGCAGCGGCGGTCCCGCCAGGCAGCGGAGGCGTGATCTTCACGCCGTGGCTGTACGGGGAGCGGACCCCGGTGGAAGACAGGTTCGTGCGCGGCGGGTTCCACAATCTGTCGCTGTCGGCCGGCCGCGATGAGCTGGTGCGGGCGGTGCTCGAGGGGGTGGCGCTGAACTCGCGGTGGCTGCTGCGGGCGGTGGAGCGCTTCACGCGGCGGCGGCTGGAGCCGATCAGGTTCATCGGCGGCGGGGCCCGCTCCGACGTGTGGTGCCAGATCTTCGCCGACGTGCTCGGTGCGACCATCGAGCAGGTGGCCGACCCGGTGAACGCGAACGCGCGGGGGGCCGCGATGCTGGCGGCGGTGGCGCTCGGCGAGCTGACCTTCGATCAGGTCCCCGAGCGGGTCCAGGTGGCGCGGAGCTACTCGCCGGACCCGGCCGCCGCCGGGCTCTACGACGAACTGTTCGGTGAGTTCGTGGGACTTTACCGGCGCAACCGCAAGGCGCACGCCCGGCTGAACCGTGAGCGCGGCCAGTGAGGGCAGCTGACCAGGGCACCTAAGGCGCAAGCGGCCGTTACGGTAGAGCCCGTGCAACCGCTGGCTGACGCGCCGCTGCCGCCATTGGCGCACCCGAACGCGCGACGGCTGGCCCGCCGGGCCGCAGTCAGCCGCCCGGCCGCCCGTCAGCTCGCCGTGCTGGCTGGGTTGGTGGCGGCCGGACTGGCCGCTACCTGGCCGAGGGCCACCTACCTGATGACAGGCCAGGTGCCGGACAGGTCCGACGAGGGAACCTACATCTGGGATTTCTGGTGGGTGGCCCACCAGGTCACGCACCTTGGCAACCCGTGGTTCACCCGCGACATGGCGGCGCCGGTCGGCGCGCCGCTCGGCTTCCACGTGCTGATGCCGCTGGCGGGCTTGCTGATGACGCCCGTCACGCTGGCCGTCGGCGCAGTCTTCGCGTTCAACCTGATGTGCGTCATCATGCCCGGGCTGCTGAGCTATGCGATGTACCGCGCGGCGCGCCTGTGGGTGCCTTCCCAGCCGGCCGCGATCACGGCCGGCGCGTTATTCGGCCTGTCGGCCAATCTCGCGTGGCGGTCGATGTATCACCTGAACATCGCCGCCGGGGTGGTCTTCATCCCGGTTGCGCTGGAAGCAGCGGTCCGGCTGCGCCGCGAGCCAAGCCGCCGCCAGGCGCTGGTCCTCGGGCTGGTGCTTGGCACGTCGGAACTCGTTGATCAGGAAATGACGATCCTGGTAGTGATCCTGACCGCCCTCGTGCTGGTGCCCTGGCTGGTGTGCCGGCCATCGGCAGCGAAGCTGGCGGCGGCGGCCCTGGCCGGGCTGGCCGGCCTGCTCCTGGCCGGCCCGCAGCTGGCCGCCATGGCCGGCCAGCTGCGGGCCGGTGATGCCACGCTCACCAGCGGGCGGCTCGTCCTCTCGTATCTCCATTACGCGGTCGGCCTGCCGCAGGTGTTCGGGCCATCGCCGCGGGTTGCCGCGTTCGGGCTGAAGAGCCTGGGAGCGGTCTTTTACAGCGGCAAGACCGGCGAGGGCCTTTCCACGTTCGGGCTGGTCCTGACCGCCATGGCGGTATTAGGCCTGGCGGTGTCCTGGCGACGGCGCAGCAGCTGGCTCCTCATGCTGGGCTGGCTCGGCTGCGCCGCGCTGGCCCTGGGGCCCGCGCTGTGGATCGGCAGCAGGGAGTACGTGCCGTTCGCCGGGCTCATGGACGGGCGCGCGGTGTCCATGATCATGCCGTATACCTGGTTCGTCCGGATACCGGGGCTGGGGGACTTCCGCGAGGCCTGCCGGTTCACGTTGCTCGGGATGGTGCCTGCCGCCGTCCTCGCCGGGATCGCGGTGGACTGGCTGCGGCGCCGCGCCGCGCCGCTGCTCGTCGTCGTGCTCGCGCTCGCCGTGCTGGAGGCAGGCTGGACCGGGGACCTGTCCGTCAGCCCGGCGTCGCAGCAAGTCCCGGCGGTATCGGCCAGGCTCCCCGCGCTTGACGGCCCGATTGCAGCCGACCACTCAAACTCGGTAGTGGTCGACGTCCCATACGGCCTGTGGGGCGGGTTAGGGCTGTACGGGGCCTGGCTGCGGCCCCAGGCGCTGGCGCTGGCGACCGCCGATGGCCATCCGCGGGGCGAGGCATACCTGGCCAGCGTCCCGCTGCCGACGTCCACGGGCATCAAGGAGCACCCGTTCTACGCGCGCCTCGTGGACACCCAGCGCGGGAAGCGCACCTCGGCCGCCGAACTGGCGGCCGCCCGCGCAGACGCCCGCCGGATCGGCATCGGCTGGGTGGTCGTCTGGCAGTGGACTGCCCCGGTCGTCTGGTATCTGACCCATACCGGTTTCCGGTTCGACTACACCGCGTACGGCGTCTCGGTGTACCGGCGCAGCGGTTGACGGTGCCGGGCCCGGGCCGGTCTGGGTGCGGCCTCATCGGGTCAACGCCGCCGTCACCGATAGCACCGGCAAGCGCAAGGTGAAGTTCACGTGTTGTTTGCCTGCATTTAACGATTCCAACCCTACGGTGGATCCGCGGCATTACACCGGAATCACCGGAGGACCTGAGGTCACTGGCGGCGTGTTCGAATCGGGCGTTAGCATCGTCCCGATCAAGCCGAGAACCGGCTTTACACCATCAAGGCAAGCCTTATGGCGATGCCCGGTGGGTAACCCTAAAGAGGAGTATCTGATATGCAACGTGTGCGCATCCAAGGGGTGACGGCGGCGGGTGTCGCTCTTGCCGCGATGGGCTTGTCGCTCGCCGCCTGCAGTTCATCGGGCAGCAGCAGCTCATCGCCGAGCAGTTCACCCTCGTCGAGCAGCTCCGCCAAGCTCTCGGGCACGCTCAACGGGAGCGGATCGACGTTCCAGACCACCTTCCAGGAGGCGGCCATCTCGGCCTTCAAGTCGGTCCAGCCCAACATGACGGTCAACTACGGTTCCGGCGGCTCGGGCAAGGGGCGGTCGGACCTGGCCTCGGGGGTGGTCAACTACGCGGGCTCGGACTCGCCGATTCCCTCCGCCGAGATGTCGACCTTCAAGGGCAAGACGGTGCTCTACTTCCCCGTCGTGATCGGCCCGATCACGATGGCGTACAACCTGTCCGGTGTCAGCAGCCTGAAGCTGACGCCGACGGTCATCGCGGACATCTTCCAGGCCAAGATCACGAACTGGGACAACTCGGCGATCGCGTCGATTAACCCCGGCGTCAAGCTGCCCAGCGAGCCGATCACCCTCGCTGTCCGCTCGGATTCGTCGGGCACGACGCAGAACTTCACGCTGTTCGTCGATGACGCCGTGCCCAGCGTGTGGAAGCTCGGCAGCAGCTCGACCATCAAGTGGCCCGCCGCCGCCCGCGGCGGCAGCGGCAACGGCGGGGTGGCGTCGATTATCAAGTCCACCCCCGGGGCCATCGGATACGTGGATTATGCTGACGCCAAGGCCTCCGGACTGACGTTCGCTTCTGTCCAGAACAAGTCCGGCGCCTACATCGCGCCCTCCCCGACGTCGGCGTCCGCGGCCGCGGCCGGGGTCACGCCCGCGGCGAACCTCACGTTCGCCGCCGCCTGGGCGCCGGGCGCGAGCGCGTACCCGATCACCTATCAGTCGTGGGACCTGGTCTACGAGTCTCAGCCGAACGCGAACGACGCGGCGCTGCTCAAGGCGTATATCGGCTACCTGATCGGAGCGGGCCAGGCGCTGCTGCCCGGCCTGGGCTACGCGCCGCTGCCCGCCAGCCTCGACGCGTCGGCCAAGGCGCAGCTCAGCAAGATCGGCATGTAGTGAGTGTGGTAATGCCAACCGATCAGATCGGTTCGGCGCCGTGAGAACAGTGGCGCAGGCGGATCCGGCCACCCCGGCCGGATCCGCCCGCAACCTGTCAGAGCGGCGGCCGCTCGGCGACCGCGGTTTCCAGGTCCTCGCGCTCGCCTGTGGCCTGCTGGTGCTGGTGATCCTCGTCCTGATCGCCGTCTCGACCAGCCAGCAGGCCGCGTCGTGGTTCAGCACCGAGGGCCTGAAGATCTTCACGAACAACTGGGACCCCACGACCAACGACTACGGCGCGCTGGCCTTCATATACGGCACGGCCATCACGGGGATCATCGCGGTCGTGCTGGCCGTCCCGGTCAGCATAGGCATCGCCCTGCTCCTGACCGAGGTCGTGCCGTACCGGTGGTCGCGGCCGATCGTGTACGTGATCGACCTCCTGGCGGTGGTCCCGTCGGTGGTCTGGGGCCTGTGGGGGATCCTGGTGTTCGCGCCGTGGCTCCAGGGCATCTACACCTCGATTGCCTCGGGCGTCAAAGGCATTCCGGTGCTCGACTCCTTGTTCGGGCAGCCCGTGAGCGGGGCCTCGTTCTTCACCTGCGGCATCATCCTGGCCTTCATGATCACGCCGATCGTGACCTCACTGTCGCGCGAGGTCATCGCCACGGTGCCGGCGATCGACAGGGAGGGCGCGTACGCGCTGGGCGCCACCCGGTTGGAGATGATCCGCGGCGCAGTCTGGCCGCACAGCCAGGGCGGCGTGGTCGGGGCGGTGCTGCTCGGCCTGGGCCGGGCGATGGGCGAGACGATCGCGGCAGCGCTAGTGATCGGCTCGTCGCCCGAGATCACGTCGCACCTGTTCGCCACCGGCTATAACATGCCCTCGGTCATCGCGAACCAGTTCGGCGAGGCCTTCGGCGTGCAGAAAGCCGGCCTGATGGGGATCGGCGTGCTCCTGTTCGCTTTGACGATCATCGTCAACGTCATTGCCCGCGGGGTCGTGGAGCGCTCGGCTCGGCGGAAGAGGGGTGCCTGATGGCCGTCGTCGCCGGACAGGAGAAGCACGACCTGCGGGAGCCGGCGGGCTGGCGGCGCACCAGCAACCGCATCGTGACCGCACTAATGGTGCTCGCGTTCGTGCTCGTGATCATCCCGCTGGGATTCGTCCTGGTCACTGTGATCGCCAAAGGCGCCTCGGTCATCAGCTGGTCGTTCCTGACCAGCGATATCCCGGTGCAGGTGGTGCCAGCGAACCAGGGCGGAGTCGGGCCGGCGGTGGTCGGCACGCTCGAGATCACGGCCCTGGCCACGGTTCTGGCCGTGCCGCTCGGCATACTGGGCGCGATCTACCTCAATGAGTACGGCGGCAAGAACTGGCTGGCGCGGCTCATAGGGTTCTTCAGCGACGTGATGACGGGCGTGCCGTCGATCATCATGGGCCTGTTCATCTTCGCGATCTGGGTGCTGCACTTCGGTTTCTCGGGCCTGGCCGGCGCCTTCGCCCTGGGCTGCCTGATGCTGCCGATCGTGATCCGCTCCACCGATGAGATGCTGAAGCTGGTCCCGAACGCGCTGCGCGAAGCGAGCTACGCCGTGGGCGCCACCAAGGCCCGCGTGACGATGACCGTGGTGTTGCCGGCGGCGATCGGCGGAATCGTCAGCGGCGCGCTGCTCGCCGTCGCCCGGGCCGCGGGTGAGACGGCGCCACTGCTGTTCACCATCCTCAGCGGGACAACCACGGTAAACAAGAACGTGTTCAGCGGTGCCAACACCTCGCTGCCCTCGCAGATCTTCGCGAACGCGTCATCACCGTATCCCGGTGCGCAGGCCCGCGGCTGGGGCGCGGCGCTCACGCTCATCGCCATCTGCTTCATCCTCATGATCATCGCCCGCTTCGTCACCGCACGATTCACCAGATATTCTCGCTAGGAATGCTCCGACAGAAAGTCGCGCTAGGAACATGATGGAACAGCCCGAGCAGAACACCGTCACCAATGTCCAGCTGCCCGAGGCGCAGCCGACGCCGCGTGCACCCGGGTCCGATACTCCGGGCGCCACTGTCTTCGACGCGGAGAAGGTCTCGTGCTACTACGGCTCGTTCCGGGCCGTCACGGACGTCTCGCTGTCCGTCTACGAGCGGGAGATCACGGCGTTCATCGGCCCGTCCGGGTGCGGCAAGACGACGGTGCTGCGGACGCTGAACCGCATGAACGACCTCATACCGGGCGCTCGCGTCGAGGGTGACCTCCGCTACCGCGGGGCGTCGCTGTACGACAAGAGTGTGTCCCCGATTGCCGTGCGCCGGCGCATCGGGATGGTCTTCCAGAAGCCGAACCCGTTCCCGAAGTCGATCTACGACAACATCGCCTACGGGCCGCGCATCAACGGCGAGCGCAACAAGGGCAGGCTGAACGAGATCGTCGAGAACTCGCTGCGCCAGGCCGCGCTGTGGGACGAGGTGAAGGACCGGCTGCACAAGTCGGGCCTGGGCCTGTCCGGCGGGCAGGCGCAGCGGCTGTGCATCGCCCGCACGCTCGCCGTCGAGCCGGACGTGGTCCTCATGGACGAGCCATGTTCCGCGCTCGACCCGATCGCGACGGGCGCCATCGAGGACCTGATGCGCGACATTAAGTCGCGGTACACCATCGTCATCGTCACGCACAACATGCAGCAGGCCACCCGGGTCAGCGACCGCACCGCCTTCTTCTCCGTGCTCCGCAACGAGGAGAGCGATACCCGCACGGGCGTGCTGGTCGAGTACGGCCGGACCGAGCAGATCTTCCAGGATCCGTCCGACGGTCGCACCAAGGCCTACGTCACCGGCCGGATGGGCTGAGCCGGGCGGCGGTCAGGTCCGGCTGCGCAGGGGCGCTGTAATCAGGATGAATCGGAACGGAACACCAGGAGCAGAGATGCCCGGAATCATCGTCGGGGTGGACGGCTCGGACAATTCTCGTCGTGCCCTGGGCTGGGCGATACGCGAGGCTGCACAGCGCCAGCTGCCGCTGGAAGTCATGACAGTTGAACCGGACCCGGTTCGCCCGGCCACCGGGATTTACTGGGGGGTGCACCCCGAAAACAGCTTCAAACCGGAACTCGCGCGGAAGTCCCTCCAGGAATTCGCGGATAATGTCGCGAGCGAAGTCGGCGGGACGGTGCCTGAGATCACCGTGAGCGTGGCCACGGGAGAGGTCGCGGAAGAACTTATCAAGGCCTCGCGTGACGCTGACCTGCTCGTCGTAGGGTCCCGCGGCAGCGGCGGGTTCACCAGGCTCCTGCTGGGCTCGACGAGCAGCCAGGTCACCCACCACGCGGCCTGCCCCGTCGTGGTCATCCCCGGGACTCACCAGGCCGCAGGCCCGAAGTGAGGCAATGGCATCAGCCCAAAGCTAGTCCGGGGGCTGGGATCCGGCCAGGTAGATCACCCGGCGGGCGATGTTGACGGCGTGGGCACCAAGGCGCTCGTAGAAACGCGCCACCAGCGTCATCTCCATGGTCACCGGTATTGCCATTTGCCCGGAGGCAAGTTCGGCTACCAAGCCGGCGTGAAGGTCGTCCATGTCGTTATCAAGCTCGCTCAGCGCAACCGCGGCGGCACGGTCGCGCTGGTACCAGGAGTCCGCTGCCTGACGCCACATGATGGATGCGAGATTCCCCATTCCCTCGACGAGCCCCCGGCTGCGCGGCGAGAGGTCCTGGCTGAGGCTGTGATTGGCCCGACGGGCGATGTCCATGACCAGGTCGTGGGAGCGCTCGAGTTCGGGCACGATTCGCAGCACGGAGAGCAGGAAACGCAGGTCCGAGGCGACCGGCGCCTGTAGCGCGATCTCCCGGGTGACCAGGTTCTCGATCTCCGGGTAAAGGGCGTCGATGACCTTCTCGCGTTCGGCCAGCGTCTGGATGACGTCGTCGTTGCCGCTCAGGAGAGCGTCGGTCGCTCCGGGCAGGTCCTCAGCGACCATGGCGAACAGTTCGATGACCTTAGCTTCGATGGCTTCCAAATCACGCTGAAACTCCTGCCGATGCTCGATCACAGGCAAAGCCTACGGGGCGCCGCCCCAGTTCCTCAACAGCAAGGCCTCGCCGGGGCAGGACGAGTTGTTTGCCAACTGGCGCTATCACGCCTCTGGATGCCGGGCGAGGCCGGCGGAGTTGACGGGCTTGGCGGAGTTGCCGGGCTTGGCGGAGAGGAGCCGGTTCAGGTCAGCACGTGGATGTTCCTCGCCGCGCACATGTCGGTGAGGATCTCCGGCCACACTGAAACGCTGACCTCACCCAGGTGAGCCTTGCGGAGCAGGAGCATCAGCGTGCGGGACTGGCCGATGCCGCCGCCGACCGACAGCGGGAACTCGCCGCGCACGATGCCCTGATGGTAGGGGAGTTCGAGGAAGTCGAGCTGGCCGCTGCGGGCCAGCTGCTGCTTCAGGGTATCGGCGGTGACCCGGATGCCCATGGAGGTCAGCTCATGACGGCGCCTGGTGACGTGATTCCAGACCAGGATGTCCCCGTTGAGGCCATGTGTCGGCTTTCCGGTTGCCGCGGACGTGTCGGTGATCCAGTCGTCATAGTCAGCAGCGCGCATCTCGTGCGGGTAGCCGTCCCTGAGCGGGCAGCCGATCCCGATGATGAAGACCGCGGGACAGTCCTGCAGCACCCTGGTTTCGCGCTGTTTGCGCGGCAGGTCCGGGTACATGTCGAGCAGGTCTTCGGCATGCAGGAAGGCGAGCTCCGCCGGCAAGCTGGGATAGCGAGGGTCCTTCAGGATCGGGAACATCTCCTGCACGAAGCGCTCGGCACCGACCAGCACCTGCCAGATCTTACCGACTATCTCGGTCAGGAAGCCGACCTCGCGCTGATCCTGGGTGATCACGCTCTCCCAGTCCCACTGATCCACATAGCAGCTGTGGTCGTGGTCGAGGAAGTAGTCCTTGCGGACCGCGCGCATGTCGGTGCAGATGCCCTGGCCCGGCCCGCAGTCGAACTGCCGCAGCGCGACCCGCTTCCATTTGGTGGCCGCCTGCACGATCTGTGCATCGACAGGATGCAGGTCGCGGTCGTTGCTGATGTGGAACTGGACAGGCGTACGCGAGCCGTCGCGATCGAGCATATCGTTGACGCCGCTGTCGACGCCCACGATGAGCGGGACGGTGACCATCAGGAGGTTCAGCTCGCGGCAGAGCCTGTCCTCGATGTACTGCTTCACGGCGAAGATCGCCCGCTGCGTCTCCCGTGGCGTCAGCAGCGAGTCGTAGTCGCGCGGCAGCACGAGTTCGAGGTCCGCATAATTGCCGATACCTGGTCCGGCGAGATCTGAGCGCTTGTCTGCGCCCTTCTCCCAGCCAGTATCTGAGCTCTTGCCTGAGCCAGTGTCCGAGCTCTTGCCTGAGCCAGTGTCCGAGTTCTTGCCTGAGCCAGTGTCTGAGCCGTTGTCGACCATGGCAGCCTCCTCTGGCGCGCGGTCGCCCATGATGCTCGCAGCCAGCTCAAGGCCCGTCACGGGCCGAAGGTCACCATTGCGGGGATTCTGCCCCGGCACTCCCTACGTGCTGGTCTCCGGCTTCCCGCGAGCGTGCCACGTCAGATGCGGGGTGCCCCGCCGCGATAGCGAGTCGAGTGCCTTCTCTCGCGGCAGGTGGGCGGGGAGCTGCTGAATGTGGCGCTGCCATAGCTCTTTGTCTGCGGCCCAGGCTTGCAGGTAGTCGTGGCATAGAGCTGGCTTGATACGCGCCAGGCGGCCCAGGGAGCCTTTCAGCGCGGCGATCCTGCGGGTCTTTTCTCCTGTTTCGAGCTGGTGCTTATCAACCATCTCCAGCACCTGCTCAATGAACCGTCCGCGTGATTTTAGGAAGCTGCTCCAGTGACGCAGATCGGCATCCATCATGGGTCTTCCCTGGTCGAGCAGCCAGTATATTCCCTCGGCGAGCACGTCGCCGAGTTCCTCGGCCCGGGCCCGGTCGGGGTTCCGGAAGGGATCATAAGGCTGCTGGCTTACCCTCCCGGTGGCTGCGATGGGCTGCAGGCCTTTCTCTGCATCCAGCACGAAAAACCAGTCATCGTTATAGATATCGGGGAAGAACGAGCAGCTCCGCTTCACTTCGAGGGCGAGCGCCCCGCCGCCGATAAACGATTGCTGGGCGCCGCCTGCATCGCGAAAGGCATGGCAGACTACCGAGTGGTCAGGGAAACCTTCGATGATCAGCCCGACGGCGTTGTGGGTATCCAGAAGGCCGACTGCCTGCCGCATGTGATCCGGATTCAGTTCGGTGATGTCATCATCGAGAAACACGACACGTGACCAGCTGAGCATTCGGCTGAGGACCAGCGCGAGGTTGCGCTTGGGGCTCAAGTCTGTCCGGCGGGCGAAAATGGTGCCAGCTAGCAGGCGTGAGGTCTCCAGGTCCGGCAGGCGAAGCTTAGTGGGCTCGGGCACGTCGATGGCGATCAGGTCAACGCCTCTAGGTAGCCGCTGGGCTGCCTCGCTTGCTCGTGTCCATTTCCCGCTGTGCAGGGTGACCAGTGGGCAGTCCAAGGACATGGCCAAGCCGGCTGCTTGCGTCAGGTACGCAGGCCGGCGGGCAGTCGGCACGATGATGGCGTCGACGCTCCGACGCGGCGGCGCCGGATCCTCGAGTGCCCACAGCAGATCCCGGTGAGATCCGTGATGATCCGGAGTCTCACTCCCCGGCATCATTCGTCCGTGACCATTCAAAGAGCCTGTAGTCGGCGATAGTCCAGTCGGGGGTCAAGGCCGCCCCGTTCTCGACTTGCACGCGGGTGAGGATACAGTACGAGTCGCTGTCGCCAAACCGGGATCGCAGGTATTCGGCGTTCCGGTCACGGAACCGCTTATCGGTCAGCGCCCGGACAGCACCGTAGCTGCCGCTTCCATACATTCCATTGCAGATAGTGACGGTCCGTTTCCGGTTGAAAGGATTCGTTGCCCTGGCGAATAGCGCCACGTCCTGGCGGAGGATATTGCGCTGGTCCGATTTTTCCAGGAGCGGCCTGTGCCTGGTGGTGCGCCCGTTCTCATCGACTTCAAAGTACTGGCCTTCTGGTGAACTCCAGTCGGCTATCTGCCGCACGGGAAGTCGAAGGCCGCTAAGGACCGATCGCGTGGCGCGATTCCAGTCAACGCCGCCAAGCGCGACCAGGTGCGCGGTGTACGCGTCAGGCGGCAGCCGATCAGCGGCCCGCAGGTCGACCTGGTTCGCGGGATTGGCGGCACGTAGGTGCCCGTACAGCTCGAACAGCGCATCCAGATCTGAGTAGGTGTAAAGCGCGATGTAGTCAGGGTCACTCCGGTCTGTGTACGGCATCCGGCTGAGCATGTCCGGAGGCAGCTGGGCGCATACGATCATGACGGAATTCCCGTCCTCGAAGCGCCAGGGCCCGGAATCCAGCGATTGGATGATCTGACTGGCCGGGTCAGCTTCGGTGGCGCCCGACGCGCGGAGGGCGTCGTTGCGCAGGCGGGTCAGCTCCCTCTTGAGGTCATCCATCGAGCGCCGCTCATCGTCAGTCATGTCCTGGCGTTTGAGGAGCTGAGGCGTGCCCCCTTCGACCGAGCGGGCCGTGGCGAAAAGCGCCGCGTAGGCCTCGATCCGCGGGTACGGCGGAATCTTGGGATTGCTTCGTGACTCCCACGAGGAGATGAGGGGCACGCTGAGGGCACGATTCCCGCCCAGCGCCCGCGCGAGCTGCGGCTGGGTGACCTTCATGTCCGGCCAGCGCTCCTCCCTGAGCGCGCGCAGGCGGCGAGCAAGAAGCTGCCGCGGATCCAGGCTCTCCAATTCAGGCCTCTGTTCAGCTGAAGTTCAGAGATCAAGTAAACACTCCATACCATCCTATAGGCGTGGCGAAACCCCAGCTAGAGAGCGATCTGGTCACTGGCCGGGCTTCCCGCCGGCTGACATCAGGCCGTACGAACGTCCTGGTCAGCAAGGCGTTGAGGAACAGCTAGAGGGTAGAACGAAACTAAGGAGAGACGGCCGAAGTGCAAGCTATGTCGCAGGTCTTAACTGAACTTAAGTGAAGGGAGGCAGGTGCCCCTCATACGATCCCGGGCCCTCTGGTCGCCGCCCTGACGGTGGCTCGAACCGATACGGGCACCCCCGCGCCAACGAGGGTGCCCGCGAAGAAGATTCCGGCGCTTCACACACAGGAACTTCCATGAGAACAATAGCGCCTCGCCTGGCGGAGGCAATCATGCGCGCCAGGATGCATCTGGCCGGGGCGCAGCCCACGGCCATCCACCCGACGTCAGCTCATGCAGCGGGCGCCGTAGCCGTAGCAGTGCTGGCCGCCGCAGTGTTCATCTTCCTGGCGGTTATGGCCCGCGTGACCCGTCACCTGGCCGCTCTGCTGTCCGATCTGCTGCAGGTGGCGGTAGCGGTAACGTCGGCCCTGTTCGCCATAGCGATTATCGCCGGTGTAGTCGCGGTGCTCCTGTTTCACGGCTGAAGGCCCCAGACACGAGTACCCGCGTGCCCCGCAGGGATCACGGCCGGCTGCGGGTTCCCTTACGGTGGGGTCGTGCGGGGCGTGCCGTGGTGGGGTGTGGTCTCGTCGGCCGTGGCTCCGGTGCTACTGGCGGGCGGCTGGACGGTGGCTGCCGGGCTGCAGCCGCGCTCCTTCAACCCGGTAGCCGACACGATCAGCTCCCTCGCGGCGCACGGCGCTACCGACCGGTGGGTGATGACGCTCGCGCTGGCGGGGGTGGGAGCCTGCTATGTCCTGCCGGGGGCGGCGGCTCGCTGCCGCATACCTTCTGGGCGGCGACTGGCTTCATAGCCCTCGCGGCCTGGCCGCTCGCAGCCCGGAAGCCGGGGCTTCTGGTGCCGGCCGGACTACAGCCGGCTGTTTCGGCCAGCGCCGCTGGGGTGCTGCTTGGCCTGCTCGTGTGGTTCGGCGCGGAGCTGATCGCCGGGGGCCGGCAGGTCGGCCTCGCCGAGCGGGTGCTGGCCGGGGCGCAGGCGGTATGGCCGCTGGCGGTGGTCCTGACCTGCCGCCGGAGCCAGTCTCGCGCCCGGATGCCGGCGCGCAAGGCCCGCTGGCGCTGACACGCAGAACCGCCAGTCCGGGACGGGCGCGAGTGCCGCTATCCCGCGGCAGGGCGCCAGCCCGTTTAACCGGCGGGTGATCGGGGTTGGCGGCATCGTTTTCGCCGTGCTGATGGCGCTATCGGGGCGGTACGGCTTTCACCGCGATGAGCTGTATTTCCTGGACTGTGCCCGGCACCTGCAGGCCAGCTACGTTGATCAGCCGGTGCTGACGCCGCTGCTGGCGTTGGTGTCACTCAAGCTGTTCGGCGTGTCGCTGCCCGGCCTGCGGATGTGGCCCGCGCTGGCGGCGTGGGCCACGGTGGTGGTCAGCGGGCTGACCGCCCGCGAGTTCCGGGCCCCGCCACCCGTGGGCCCAGCTGTGGCCACGGCTGCGCCACTACGACTGACAGCAGACCCCGGCAACCGCAGCAACCTCAGCTCCAGCGGGCCGCCGGGTTATCGCGGTCCGCTACTCAGCGTTCTGATTCGGGCCGAGGAGTATCCCGGCTTCAGTGGCGCACCCCTCGGCAGCGCTCGTATGGCAACTTGAGTTGCCTGAAAGGTAACAGGCCTGATATTCTCGCCTCATGGGTGCCGACGTCGACCTCGCCGCGATTGGCCAACGACTGCACGGGGCACGCGAGACACGCGGGCTGACGCTGGACCAGCTTGCCGCTCTCGCTGGACTTTCGAAAGCGCACCTGTCTCGGTTGGAGTCCGGCGAGCGGCAGCCCTCGATCGGCATGCTGATCGACCTGGCGAGTGCTCTGAGCACGCGCATCAGCACTCTGCTCGGCGAAGACATCGACGGTTCTCCGCTGGCCACCTACGGTCGCGACGCCCCCCGCCACAATGCGGGCGGCCTGGAAATTGCCTCCTGTAGCGGGTATCCCGATTCGCATGCCCTGGAGGCACTGCGAGTCACGGTCACCCCGAACCGCCCGCCCACGCCGCCGGTGCGTCACCGCGGCGAGGAATGGCTCTACGTTCAGCGCGGAGCGCTCGAGCTGGAATACGACGGCGTGCTCTATGAGATACCAAAGGACTCCTCGGTGCACTTCGACGCGAGCCGGCCGCACCGGATGACGACTCGACGAGTTCCGACCGAGGTCCTGCTCGTCACAGCCGAGGACAAGACCGAGCTCAGCCAGATCCGTCATTAATCAGATCGGTTACCGTTGATGACTTAGTCAGGTCAATGCGCCGGGCGCGGTGTCCGATCCTCTGCGAAGGACGAAATCGCCGTGCCGACCGATGCGCTCCTCGATCTGATCATTCGCACCGTGCGGCGCGAGGCGACCGACGTTGTCTCACTCGAACTTATCCATCCTGATGGCGAGCCGCTTCCGGAGTGGCAGCCGGGTGCGCATGTCAATCTGCATCTTCCGTCAGGAAAAGTGCGCTCGTATTCACTCCATGGCGAGCCCGCTGATCCCTGCACCTATCGCGTGGCGGTGCTGCGCACTGAGGCCGGGCGGGGCGGATCTATGGAGCTGCATAGCATCGCTCAGCCAGGCAACCGCGTCACTGTCAACCATCCGCGGAACAACTTCACGCTCGAGCCGGCCAGCCACTACCTGTTCCTCGCAGGCGGTATCGGCGTGACGCCATTGCTCGCCATGGCCCGCAACGTCGCTGCGGCCGGCCTTCCCTGGACCTTCGTCTACGGCGGCCGGAGCCGGCGCAGCATGGCCTTCGTCGCCGAAATCGAGGCGCTACCAGGCGGCGACGTGCAGGTCGTGCCACAGGACGAGGCCGGCCTCCCGGACCTCGCGGCTGCCTTCATGGGGGTTCCGGCCGGTGCCGCCGCCTACTGCTGCGGCCCGGCACCGATGATCGCGGCGGTGCTGTCCACGGGCCAGGCTATCCGGCCGGACATCCCGGTACGGCTCGAATACTTCAGTGCAGCGACCGCCGATCATACCTGCGAGGACGACACCGCGTTCGACGTCGTGCTCGCAAGGACGCAGCTGACCGTTCACGTTCCCGCGGGCACATCGATTCTCGATGCGATCCGGCCGTCCTGCCCGAACGTCATGAGCTCGTGCGAGGAAGGCATCTGCAGCTCCTGCGAAACGGAAGTACTCGAAGGCGTTCCCGATCACCGCGACGCGGTCCTCACGCCCTCGGAGCGTGAAACCAATCGCTACATGATGATCTGCGTCAGCCGATCACGCACAGCCCGCCTCGTCCTCGATCTTTGACCCAGCCTGAGGTCTGTGTCAGCCAGGTAAACTCTCGCCGGCCACGATGTCGGCTATGTTAATACCTGACAACTTTGGTTGTCTGAGAGGCAACATGCTCATAGGCTTTCGTCGAACCCGCAGCGCCGGCATGGACTGTCGGCGGAAACGACGAGAGGGTGCGCTATGACCACCAGCATCGACATCGAAGCGGCCGGGCCCAACTTTTCCGTCGAGAAGCAGCTCGACGTCAGGGCCCGCACCCATCAGGCCCTTCGCCAGATTGCGGCGAACATCAAGCCGGGCATGGTCGAGGAGGACGCCGTGGCGATGGCCCGCCAGGTGCTGGGCACGATGGGAATGCGAAAGGGATGGCACCGGGTCATCGTCCGGTTCGGCCCGAACACCACTAAGGACTTCCTGGCTGACTCCGAGCCCGGCATCGTGCTCGGGGAGCAGGACATCTTTTTCATCGACATCGGCCCGGTATACGGGGACACCGAAGGCGACGCCGGCGAGACCTTCGTCTTCGGCGACGATTCCGAGCACCTCAAGGCAAAGCATGATGTCCGCGCCCTGTGGCAGGACGTGCGCGACCTGTGGTTCGAGAAGGGCCTGACCGGCCCGGAACTGTATGAGTACGCCGGCATGTCGGCCGCCGAGCGTGGCTGGCGCCTCAACCTCGACCTGTCCGGGCACCGCCTGTCCGAATTCCCCCACGAAGCCCATTACGACGGATCGCTCGCCGACGCCAAGCTGCACCCGAAGCCGAACCTGTGGGTGCTGGAGATGGCGATCGCCCACCCGACACGGAACTTCGGCGCCTTCTACGAAGATCTCCTGCTCGAGGACCAGTCCTTCGACGAGTGAGCACGAGATAGCACCGACGCACTGCCCCCTCCCCATACCGCGCCGGTCGACACTGTGGTCGTGCCCTGGCACCTGCATCAGGAGTCACACGATGGCGATTTCTCCCGGAACCAGGAGTTCTTCAGACAAAGACGCGGCGTCGGCCCGCCGCCCGCAAGGTCAGGGCCTTCGGACCGGCGTCCTCGGGTTTCCCACGCTGCTCGCCCAGTCGGTCGCGGTCATCTCGCCCACGATGACCGCGGTGCTCATCGTGCCGCTGGCCTTTTCCGACGCCGGTCAGGGCACCTGGCTCGCCTACCTCTTCGCGACCGTGATGCTCTCCTTCGTGGTCATGAACCTCAACCAGTTCGCGCGACGCTCGGCGTCGGCTGGCTCCATGTACGCCTACACCGGGCGCGGCCTCGGGCCGACCGGAGGCGTGCTGTCCGGCTGGACGTTGTTATGGTCCTACGCCTTCATCGCCATCGCCGGACTGGCCGGTTTCTCGATTTTCGTCAACCAGTTCCTCGGCGCGGTCGGCGTTCACCATCACGTCCCCGCCGTCATCTCCTTCGCCGTGAGCGCCTGCGTCTGCTGGTTCATCGCTTACAAGGACATCCGCATGTCCTCGCTGCTCATGCTGGCGCTCGAAGGCCTGTCGATTACGCTGATCCTCGGCCTGTGCTTTATCGTGCTCTTCCGGCACGGCAGCCCGATCGACACCGCGCAGCTCACCCTCAAAGGTCTCGGCCTCAACGGCATCAACCTCGCCGTCGTTATCTGCATCTTCAGCCTCGTCGGCTTCGAGAGCGCGACGGCCCTCGGCGGCGAAGCCAGGAACCCCCTGCGTAACGTGCCCCGCGCCGTCGTATGGAGCCTGGCGATCACCGGCCTTATCTTCGTCTTCGTCAGCTACGTCGAGGTCTTCGGCACCCGCCATTACGGCACGTCCCTGGCTGACCTCGCGGCTCCCCTCAACACCCTCGCCGACATTGACAAGATCGGATTCTTCAAGGCGCCGATCTCCGTGGGCGCGATGCTCAGCTTCTTCTCCCTGTCGCTGTCCTGCATCAACGCCGGGTCGCGCATCCTCTACCCGATGGCACGCCACGGCGTCTTCCCGCACCGCATCGGCGACAGCCACGACCGCAATCGCACCCCGCACGTCGCGATCACCGTCTTCGTGATCACCGTCTTCGTGATCCCGGCGGTCATGCAGCACTTCACCAACCCCCTGACGACCTTCGGCGATGCCGGGACCCTTGCCGCGTTCGGGTTCCTGCTGGCTTACTTCCTCATCTCGATCGCAGCACCGGTCTACCTGCGCCGCCGCGGCGAGCTCACGCGCAGGAACATCGTCGTCTTCGTCCTGGCGATGCTGTGCCTGCTCGTCCCGACAGTCGGCAGCTTCTACCCGCTGCCCGGCGCGCCCGTCCGGTACTTCCCGTACTACTTCCTCGCGTACATGCTCGCCGGAACCGGCTGGCTCGCCGTCCTGAGCCGACGCAAGGCCGGCGTACTGGCTGCCATCGAGATCGACCTCGAGGCCACCGTCGACGCGCACGACTCTACCTACGAGAACCTGGTGCCGGCCAACCTGTCACAGCCGGACCTGCAGCAGGGAACGCAGAGGTCCGCCGAGGGTGTAGCGGACCTTGCGATATAAATGGACTTCGTGACTTCGCAGACCGAGCGGGACAACTCAAGGCCGCTGCTGATCGTCCGGCATGTCCCATGGGAGGGTCCGCACCACATAGTGGACTCCTTCGCCGGAACCACGGTGACGATGCTGGATCTGCTGGACGACCAGTCGGCGGTGCTGCCGCCGCCCGAGTCCGTCCGCGGCGCCGTGCTCATGGGCGGTCCGATGAGCGCCACCGACGTCGCAGGCTTCCCCGGGCTCCAGCAGGAGCTGGTCTGGATATCGGAGGCCATCGACCGCCAGGTGCCGCTGCTCGGCATCTGCCTGGGGGCGCAGCTGATCGCCAAGGCCGCGGGATCGATCATCACCCGCGCGCCACGATCCGAGATCGGTGTAGCGCCGATCCAGATCCTCACCAGCGACGACCCGCTCACCGCCGCGCTAGCGCCCAGCACGCCAGCCCTGCATTGGCACAGCGAGGAGTTCACCCTGCCCAGCGACGCTGTCCACCTTGCTAAATCCGAGCAGACCGACATACAAGCCTTCCGGCTCGGACGCAGCGCCTGGGGGCTGCTCTTCCACCTCGAAGTCGACGCTGCGCTCCTCAATGCATGGCTGGCTGAGCCGGTCATGATGGCCGAAGCCAGTGCCGCCCTCGGCACTGATTACGCCGCTCAGCTACGACGCGACGTCACCAAGCTCGATCTGCGCCGAGCCCGGCGCGTCTTCGACGCCTTCGCCGCCCACTGCGCCACGCAGGCGCGGCAGCTACCGCTGACCAGCTGATCCCGAGACTGACAGCGCACCATCCGTGACGCCCCGCAACCCGGCTAAGGCCTGCCCCGCCGGGACAGGGCGGACAGGCCGCGCACCGCGTACCGGCCGCGCCGGGCGCGCTGCGGCTGCTGGCAGCTCCCACAGGCCTACCGCGGTACGGCCGAACGCCGAGCCGTCGACGATGGTGCGGCCGTCCGGGGCCAGCGCGGGCTGCCCGTCCCAGGTGCCGCCCGGCCTCGTTAGCAAATCCGTTAGCCGATACGCACTCTGGCATGCTGCTTTCTGGATCTTTGTGCCCGTACCAGTCATAGGGCCTGGTCTTACGGACCGCTACGCCTACTCGTCGGGTCCGCCATGCCAGCAGTGATGGGGGACGGCTTGAAGCCCTTGACGACCAGCCAGAGGCCAAGCGACAGCTCCCACAAGAAGATCGGGACGGTCGCGATCACCGTCAAGGCCGTGACCGCATGGTCGCCGCGGAAGAATGCTGCGATGGCGGAAGCGATTTGCAGAGGAGCCCCGATGAGTCCCAGCACGGGAATGAGACGTGGCACCAGGCCGGACCGGTACATCAAGTAGCCCAAGAGCAGGGCGTTGATGCCGGGCATGAGCCCGGGCCCGAGCAGGAAGGTCCAGTCACGGACCGCGACCAGTGCCCTGCCCGTGGTGACGAGGGAGGCCGTGTTTGTTCCGGGTGCGCCGGCGAGATCTTGCCGCAAGGTCACGATCGCCAGGAGGCTGACCACGCCGATGACGATGATGGCGGCTTCGAGCATCCGGGAGGTGACAAAGCCGAGCGCGACCGCTTCGTTCTGCCGCCGGACCACCGGGAACAACGCCACGGCCGTGCCGATGCAGGCCAGGGCGTTGACCAGGTCGAGGAAGCAGCCCCAGAGCACGCGCGTGTCGGAACCGGAGCTGACGATGTAGTCAGCGTGGTTCAGCACCGGGGCGAGGAGGAACACGGCGGGGATCGAGGCAGCGAAGGTGATCAGGTAGAACAGGCCTGCGACGAGCGCGGTCCTTCTGGTTGAGTCCACGCGGACTTCCTTCTTTGACGGCAGTTCGAGCAGTTCTCTGCTGCGCACGGTCTACCTGATGGGCCAGGACCGTCCCATCGGAGCACATCTACGAAAGGATCAACACCTCGACCCGCGCGCCGCCCCAGGCGTGTTCTCGATGCAACACGGCCTCCTGCCCAAGGAGGGGCTTCCCGAGCGCCTTTCGCCTAAGGCGTTGAGCCGTCCTGCACCGCCTGCATGTTATTCATCATGGCCGCCTCGGCCGTACGCAGCTCTTCGGTGGGGCTGAACCACAAGATCTCGGTGCCGGGATCGTTCTGCACCGGGACGTGGCCGGGCGGAATGTAGCAGGCGTCGCCGGCCTCGAAAACCTCATCATGGTCGGCGTACCGGGCGGTCATCTTGCCCTTGAAGACGTAGCCCCAATGCGGGCACTGGCAGCGGTCGTTCGGAAGCCCCTTCATAAAGGGCGTCGCGTCGATGTCGTCGAGGAGCGACGTGAAGCTCACGGTGTAGCCGTCGAGCTCGTCGCGCAGATCCACCACCGGGCCAGCATCCTGGCGTAGCGGCGCACTGTCCCTTGAGACCTTCGGCATCTCCACCGCCTCTTTCGTCTGGGTCGTGGCGCAAGCTAGACACCGAGGCTACGCCGTCATGAGGTGTTCGGCCCCGATCTGCCATTTCTTCCCGGTCCTCCTCGCAGGCGCCAAGATCCGCCGTCTCCGTCACCGAACGTAACGATGCCTCTTTGGCGCCCGCGAGTCCGTGATGACATAGGCGACCTGTCGAGTGTCCCAAGGAGCAGGCCAGCGCCGCCACCCGATAGCCTCAGGGGTCGGGTAATCGGCCTCGCGACGAGCGGCTCGGCGAGAATCGCTCCGAGATGGGATCGCCGTGTGGCGGCCAGCTGGCTTCAGCGGGTCTTCCGCTGTCGCGCGCGGGCCTGCTCGAGGCCGTCGAGGATCAGGTTCAGCCCGAACTCGAACTCGTCGCCGTAGTCATAGCCCGGCTGCAGGACGTGCTGGGTCGTCAGCTCGGCCAGGTGGGGAAAAGCCTCGGCGGGGAACTGCTCGAGGAAGGTCACGGCCATCTCCGCGGTTTCCTCAGGGCTGCTGAAGGGCAGGCTGAGCTCCTGCCTCGCGAAACCGTAGAGGTAGCTGTCGATGGCCGAGATGGCATGGGCCGCGAGCTCGATGGAGAAGCCGGCCCCCCGCAGGCAGCCGATGACCGCATCGTGGTGCCGCAGCGTTGCCGGGCCGGCGTTCAGCCGCGAATCCATCAGCCCGATGGCCCAGGGGTGCCGCCGCAGCGCGGCGCGCGCGGAGGCGGCCCGGTCGCGCATGGCCGTCTTCCACTCGGCGCCCGCCGGGGGCAGCTCGACCTCGGCGAAGACGAGATCGACCATGCCGTCGAAAATCTCGTCCTTGCCGGCCACGTGGTAGTAGAGCGACATGGGCTCGACGTGCAGCCGGTCCGCGAGCCTGCGCATGGTCAGCGAGCCCAGGCCGGCCTCGTCGGCCAGGGCGACCGCTTCGAGAAGCACGCGCTCCCGGCTCAGCGGGGCGCGGTGGTGCCTGCTCAGACCGGTACCTGACGCCACGGCCGTCATCCTCCTCTGCCTGTTTGCCCCGCTGCCTCTTGACAGCCTTACATTGTATGGCTACCTTATGACGTAAGGGTACCTTACAAGATAAGGTAACTCGAAGGGAGCGCGCACCGCTGACCGTCAAGGCCAGGGGGCCCGTCACACCGGAACGAGGCTCAGGCCATGACCACTACGCAATCAGCTCCTTCTGGCACCAGGACCACGGCGATCGATCCGTCAGCCGGGGCAGCCCGCCGGATGCGCCGCCCCGCGCTGGTCGCGGGCTCCGGGCTTCTCGCTATGGCCGTCCTGGCCCCGGCGGCCAGGTTCGGCGTTATCCAGCGCCTCGTGACCCCGGGCGATGCGACCCGGACGGCCGGGCACATCCTGGCCTCCGCCGGGCTCTTCCGTCTCGCAATTGCCGCACTCACGGCGGTGGTGATCCTGGACGTCGTCGTGGCCTGGGCGCTCCTGAAGTTCTTCGAGCCGGTCCACAAGGGCCTGGCGACCCTCGCGGCCTGGCTGAGAATCAGTTATGCCGCGATCTTCGCGGTTGCCGTCAGCCAGCTCATGGGCGTCCTCCCGCTGCTGAGTAACGCCCGCCACCTGACGGCGCTCAGCATCAGCCACCGGCAGGCCGAGGCACTGCTGAAGATCCAGGGTTTCCAGGACATCTGGAAGGCCAGCCTGATCGTGTTCGGGCTGTACCTCGTTCTCCTCGGCTACCTGGCCTGCAGGTCCGGCTACGTTCCCCGGCTTCTCGGCGTGCTGCTCGTCATCGCCGGCGGCGGCTATCTCATCGACAGCATCGCCGGGCTGCTCAGCCCGAGCTACACGGCCAGCGTCTCCAGCTTCACGTTCATCGGCGAAGCGCTGTTCATGCTCTGGCTGCTGCTGAAGGGGCGAAAGATCGCCCTGACGGCCTAGAGCGAAGCCCGCGTCCGCGCCATCGCCCGCAGCTCACCGGTGATGGCGCGGATGCAGTGCGGTCTGACGGTGCCGCGGCCGAGCGCCTGGCTTCCATCGTGACGGCCAGCCCTGGCATGTCACCGTCCTCCGCGGCGAGCCGGCTCGCGGACGGGGCCCTCCGCCTGAGCGAGCATCCGGGGATCGTGTTCCGGCCTGGCCCCACTCGACGGCGGGCCGCGCTGGCCAGCGGCCCCGACGCGCGGGAGGCGGCCCGCGCGGTCATGTCCGCCCGGAGCACGGAACCTGAACTGGCCGACGACAGGCTGCCCGCATCCGCACCGCCGTCCGGTACGGCGGGTCCCACCCCGAGGAGATCGACGGCCAGCCAGGCCATCACCCAACGCGACTGTCCTCGACAGAGAAAGACGCACGCATTGCCGCCTGATTGCGCCATCGAGGTCGACTTGGACGGCGGTCCGTGACCGTCCAGATCGGGTCGATCTGGCGCGCCCGGTGAACATGCGGGTCCGCGGGCGCTCGTTCGGCCCGGTGCTTCGGGCGGCTGTGATCGGCGGCTGGCCCATCCGCCCGTTGGACTGAACAACGCGTCACTCACCCCGGCTGCCGCCGCCACCGGCTGTGTGAGAAACTCGCCGTCGTCGCGCAGCACGCGTCAGTCAATACGCAGGCCTGCCAAGTCGGCCCCGGGCCGGCCGCCGGCCAACGGCACGAACCGGAACCGGCGTCGAGATTCGGCGGGCAGCAACTCATCCAGAGCGACGCCAGCGTCAGACCCGACCATGGAGTACGCAAATGCCGGCCTCGCAATGGCACAAGTTCTATACCTCCCACGCGGCGGCGCCGCCTGGCGTCTTGTTCGAGCTGCTCGCCGACATGCCTAACTACGGCCGCTGGCTGCCCGGCTCCCCGCAGTTCGCCAAGACCACCGACGTGGAGCCCTACCCCGTTCAGCTGGGCAGCCGCTATCACGACGGGAAACCCGATGAGCCGGGCAAAGACTGGTGGGGCACCGTGACCGGATTCCAGCCCCCGGGATCACTCGACTTCCACCACACCACCGCGGTGACCCAGCTGCGGGCCACGGTTGATGTGCACATTCACTACTCGTTCGAGCCGGAGGACGCCGCCACCCGGGTGAGCCGCTGGCTGGTCCTGGACATCGCCATGCCCGCCATCTTCCGCCCCCTCCGCAGGCTGATCATCAGCAGCTTCGACAAAGAAAACCTGCGGACCATGGCTGCCGTCAAGAAATACGCGGAGGCACATCCCGGCGGTGTCCCGGCCGACTGAGCCAAAGCAAAGAACTGTAAAGAGCGAAGAGAGCGCAGCCTCCCCGGCGATCTGGGGTGCCCCGGGCGCCGTCAGGCGTACAGGCGGTGCGGCGTGATGATCAGAGCCTCCGAGAACAGCGCGGCGAACTCGGACGCCGTGCCGAACATCGCCCCGATGCGCTCGGCGTACTTCACCACGTACTGCGGCACCTGATCGGCCGCAGGGAACCCGGGAACGTGCTCGGCGGTCCCGTCAATGCGGATGATGTCCCGGCCGAGATCGGTCACGTCGAGTCCCAGTGCCACCCTCGGGTTGCGGCTGATGTTGCGCAGCTTAATCTTCGCCGGCTGGCTGTAACTGAGGATCGTCTCGTCGTCGCGCAGCAAGAACCACACCGGCACGCTGTCAGGCCGCCCATCCGGGCGCACGGTCGTCAGCCACGCCATCAGGTTGGCGCGCAGTCGCCCCTCGACATGCGCGCGGCGGTCATCGGACAGACGTGACGTCAGCTTCATGGAGAGCATCCTGGCAGACGCGGCTCGCGGCACAATACGCGACACCTGCCATGATCCGGTCATTTCCCACGAACAAAGATCACAATTCCAGCCGCCAAGTGCGGTCAGAACTCATGAGCAATCGTCGTCACGTCTCACGAGCAAAACCATTCAGCGGACCCCGTCTCGAGCTATCGGTAAAGACGGGTGCTGCGGAGGACACTTCCGCCTGGCGCTGCAGAAGGAGCCGCGCACTGCCTGCACTGATGTCCCGCGAATATGCCCGGAAAGCACACGCTGCACACAGTCGCCGCAGGGACCCCGTTCCACGAGCCGTTCCACGGAACTCGCGCGATGTGCCGCGATCTCCGTTACCAAGCGTAGCCGGGTCGCTGTCTCGTGCCCGGTCAGCGGCGGGACGGCCTTGGTGCTGCGGCAGAGTTCAGGCGACCAGGCGGGCGAGCAGGGGCCGGTCGTGCTGGGGCAGGTCGCGTAGTCCCGAGCGGACGGTCAGGGCCGCGCCGATCAGCGCGCAGGCCTGGGCGGCCTCGGCGGCCAGGTGATCGACCTCGCCGAGCTTGGAGGCGGCCAGCCATGCGGATACCTCGGCCCAGGAGTACAGGCTGCCGCGCTGACGCCTGACTCTCGGCTCGGGAAAGCCCCCCGGACCGCGCTCGCCGGTCATCCAGTAGCGCACTGAGGAACTCGTCACCTTTGCGCGCTCGGCGATCTCCCCGACGCTGACCTGATCCTCTGCCACCCCGGTGACGGTCATTCCGGCAGCCTCGGTGTCCTCGATCGCGGAGATGATGGCCTGCACCGCGTCGTCCGCCTCCCGCGAGAACATGACCCGCCCGCCGCGGTGATCACCCTGGGCCGTCGCGTCGATGCCCCCGGATGCGGACAGCGCATCGCCCAGGGCCTCGACGTGGTCCCCGGTGACCGGGCCCGCCACCTCCAGGTCGAACCAGTACACGTTCATGCTGTGTCCCTCCCCGCGTGCTCGCATCGTTCCAGCGCCCGCCGGATCTTCGCCGCCTCGTGCTCGGGCACCCTGGGCGTACCGTAGATGAACAGCGGCGCGCACCCGTTCGGGCCTCCCGGGCAGTATGCGAGGGCGTAGGCATGTGCCCTGCCGCCGGTGATCTGAACCCGCCACCCGGCAGCCTCCAGGTCCGCGATGGCCGCGAGGATCTCCTTGGCCGGCACGTTGCCTAAACTATAACACCAGTTGCGCTGGGCGCAACTCCTATCAGCCGGGCCGACCGAGGTCACGCACCGCGGTAAAGATCACGTGAAGTCAGGCAACGGGCCGTGACCGACCACGCTCGGCAGGGCCTGATTCTCCGCCGCCCGCAGACCAGCGAATCGGCCCGCATTCGTCGCCGACGTGACGACACACGTTCCGTAAGGAGAACAGGTCGCGCGGTCAACTGCACCCAACCCCTGCGCGGTCGGGCACCAGCAGGCACGCCTCTTTGGAGAACCCGCCACGCTCGCTCATGCGTGCCGATGTGAGAGCGTTACTGTTTATGGGCGACTAGCGTTAAATGGGCTTACCACCGAGATATCCGAAATCAATTGATCAACATTCTTGACAATTTCCTGATAAGCTTTTTCCCTGTAAAGCTCCCTTTCCGATTCGACATGGGAAATCCTACCTGGTTCGCCAATATCGGCGACTGACCATATACGCGGGCTAGCAGGAAATGTCACGCACCGCAGGCACTCGTCGTAGACTCGCTGATTCATGCAGACTGTAATATCAGCTTTCTCCAGACGCGACTGGGTCAGCTGATCTCCATAGCCGACCTTGGCAAATTCTCGTAGGCCGTGCCCCCCAAGGAGCTCGAGCGTTATTCTGTAGTGGGCCAGATTACTTGTTTTATCCAGGGCCGCGGTCGTACCGCTTGACAGGACGCTCGAATCCTTGATCTCGAGCGAGTTCAGATAGGCTTCCGCGATAATACTCCTGAACGAGTTTCCGCGGCATATGAAGTGGAAAATCAGCCGCCCCAGCGCCGCCATGCCTTCGGACTGCCCGGCCAGATGCATGCCATCGCTCAGCTAGACAACCTAGACAGAGCAAGCATCGAAATGCTCGAGGCACTAAACCAGCTGATCCTGATCGCTCCTCGCCGCCTTGGGGATCTTGCGGAAAATTCCGCCAGGGAGCTTCAGCGCTATGGCGCTGCGGCAGAGCGCGACGAGAAAGCTGAGCTGAACTTCCGGGGAGATTCTCGACATCCTCATTAAGGAGATGCGGAGCGACCTAGCCGAACCAGACTCGGACGATAACGGAGAAGGATGCAACTCTACGGTCCACATCCCTTGAGGGAGCATACGCGCAGCTAAACTGATATGGTCCGATGGCCGCGGGCGCGGCGCCGTCACACTCATCTGCTCTGAGGTACGTCGGGATCATCGAGTCTCCGGCAGGCAGGGGCCTGCGATGAGGACTCGCCTGCCGACTATGCCGCATGACACGGCGTCGCGGACGCGCGCGTCTGCACATAGGCCCTGATGCCGATCACGGTGCGTGGTCGAGTCGCCGTGGCCACCCGCACACGTAGCCGCCTTACCTGTATGGCAGCAGTTGCGTGGCGCTGGGCGGTAGCTGGGTGTACGGATCTGGACGATATGCTCTCTCGGGTCTTGCGTGCCTGCTTACGCCGGGTCCGCATCGCAGCGTGCGGAAGATGGTGGGTGCAGATGAGGGTCGCGTGCGCGGATAGGGGGCCGGACTCACGGACTGACTGATGACGACCGTGCAAAGGTTGATAAGCTGCGCACCTATCCGTCTCTGGGAGAGGCCCCATGGCCATCTGGAGTACGTGTCGTCGCCTGGGGCGCGCTGAGGCGGGCTTCCGCCGTCGCCGCGTTTCGGCCCGCTGATGCCCGGCAGCCGGCGTCGTCAGCCCGTTCGGTTCCTGGTTTTTTCAGCGTCCCTGCGCCGGGACTCCCTCAACACGCGGCTTGCCGAGCTGGCAGCGGCGGCTATCGAGGCCGGCGGCGGAGATGTCGATATTGCGGCGATGCGCGATTTCGACGCCCCGTCTTACGACCAGGATGTCCAGCGGGAGGAGGGATTTCCGCCAGGCGCCGAGGAGTTTCGGCGGCGGCTGGAGGCCTGCCATGGTTTCGTTGTGGCCTCACCGGAGTACAACGCGTCGATGCCGGGGGTGCTGAAGAACGCCATCGACTGGGCATCCCGCTACCAGCCGCAGCCGTTCAACGAGCGGCACGGGCTGCTCATGTCCGCATCGCCCTCGATGGGCGGGGGCAACCGCGGCCTGTGGTCGCTGCGCGTCCCGTTTGAGCATCTCGGCTCGCGGCTATATCCGGACATGTTCTCCCTCGCCCAGGCCCACCTGGCCTTCACCGCTGAAGGGCGCATCGCCGACGAGCAGCTTCAGCAGCGGTTCGACGCGAACATTAGCAACTTCATGGATCTGGTCGAGGCCTCCACGCATTACCCGTGCGTGAAGCGGGCCTGGGTGGAGTACCTGGGCGAACATCCCGAGCCATCGCTGGACCGCGTGGAGTGACGGCGGCCGCGCGGCCACCACGCGGCCGCCCGGCCAGGACGGTAACAACGCAGCGCTGGGCCGGGGTGCGTGGGTGACCTGGCCGCCACTGGGCCGGAAGGTCCGCTCGGCCCAGGTGGTGAATGAGGTCCAGC
>JBEKIF010000025.1:0-103083 GCA_050011895.1 Streptosporangiaceae bacterium
CTGCTCCAGCTCGGGCAAGGACAGCTCAGTCACGGGACCCTCCCATCTGGAAGTCTAGTAACTTCCAGATTAGAGTCGCAACCTGCGCCTTCCCAGGACCCCTACGCTCGTGTCGCACACCCGGCCGAGACTGCCTGGCCACGGTTTTGTCGGTACCCCCGCCTAGCATCGGTGACGTACCGGAACTGCCACGGAGGCGTACTGGAATGGCTGCGGGATGACCCGATGTTGTGCCCTGATGCGAGAACGCCCGCACGGCTGATATCGGCCAGTGAGAGTTCAAGATATGTCTTGACGGGCTGACCAGGCTTGGCGCAAACGTGCAGTAAGTGCGGCCTGGCCGGCGGCGTGAGGAGGAACCGTGAAGAGGTACCGGGGAAACCCGTGGGCCGTTCTGCTGGTGGTCTCGCTCGGGTTCTTCATGACGCTGCTCGACCTGACGATCGTGAACATCGCGATCCCGGACATGATCACCAGGCTGCACGCCTCGCTCGACGACATCCTGTGGGTCATCAACGCTTATGCGCTTGTCCTCGCGGTGCTGCTGATCACCGCCGGACGGCTGGGTGACCTGTTTGGCCAGCGGAAAATGTTCGTCATCGGGATCGTGGTGTTCACCCTGGCGTCGGCCGCGTGCGGGCTGGCACCCAACGCCGCCACCCTGATCGTCTTCCGTGCCGTGCAGGGCCTCGGTGCAGCGCTCCTGGTGCCGCAGACGCTGGCGATCCTGACCATGGTCTTCCCGCCGGAGCGGCGCGGCGCCGCCTTCGGTGTCTGGGGCGCGGTGGCCGGGGTAGCCACGATCGCGGGCCCCACCCTGGGCGGGCTGCTGGTGACCGCGTTCGACTGGCGGTACATCTTCTTCGTGAACCTGCCGATCGGCATCATCGTCATAGCCCTGGCCGGCGTCCTGATCCCCGATCTCCGCACGGGCCGCAGGCACCGCCTCGACCTGACCGGCGTCCTGCTGGCCAGCGCGGCGCTGCTAGCCATCTGCTACGGACTGGTGGAAGGGCAGCGGTACAACTGGTCCACGATCACCTCGTTCTTGAGCATCCCGCTCGTGCTCGCCGTGGGCGTGGTCCTGCTTGTTGTCTTTCTGCTGGTACAGCGGGCCAAGCAGGCGGATGAGCCGCTTATCCCGTTCTCGTTGTTCCGGAGCCGCAACTTCTCGCTGATGAACTGGGTCTCCGGCACGGTCACCATCGGCATGATGGGCATCTTCCTGCCATTCACCATCTACCTGCAGTCGGTGCTCGGCTTCTCGGCGCTGAAGGCCGGGCTCGCTATTGCGCCTGCATCAGTTATCTCGATGTTCATCGCGCCGGTGGCGGGGCGGCTGTCCGACCGCATCGGCGGCAAGTTCATCCTGATGACCGGCCTGAGCTGTTTCGCGCTCGGGATGGGCTGGATAGCGCTGACCGCGCAGCCCAATTCAGCCTGGTACCACTTCCTGCCCGGGCTGATAGTGGCCGGCTTCGGCATGGGCTGCACGTTCGCCCCGATGACGACGGTGGCAATGCGCGACGTCCAGTACCAGATGGCGGGTGCCGCGTCCGGTGTACTTAACACCACCAGGCAGGTGGGTGCGGTGATCGGCACCGCGGCGGTCGGGGCCCTGCTGCAGAACAGGCTGACCGTCTCGCTGGCCAGCCAGGCCAGGACGCGCACCACTGCGCTCCCGCCGGGCGCCCGGGACCATCTCATCGCTGGATTCAGTGCCTCGGCCCATAACGGCATCGGCATCGGCGCGGGCCAGGGCGGCAGCAGCGTGAGCCTGCCGCCAGGCGTGACGGTGCAGCTTGCACGCGAGCTCGAGCGCATAGCCCAGGCGATCTTCACCAACGGATTTGTCGACGCGATGCGCTCGACGATGCTGTTTCCCATCGTGGTCCTCGTCGTCGGCGCCGCCAGCTGCCTGCTGATAAGGCGAACGCCGGCCGCGCCGTCCCCGGCGGCGGTGGGCGCCCGCGGCGGCGCACCGTCCGTGGTGAGCGGCCAGGATGCCGGACTGGCCAGGGCGGGCGGGCCGGCCGGCGCGCCAGCCGGGCACGACGGCGGGTTCGCGGGCCGAGACGGCGGGTTCGCGGGCCGAGACGGCGGGTTCGCCGGCCGAGACGGCGCGCTCGCGGGGCATAACGGCGGACTGGCCGGCCGAGATGGCGCGCTCGCCGGGCACGACGACACGCTCGCCGGGCAGGACGGGCGGGTACCGTTCGCAACCACGGCCGCGCCTGCGCCGCCTTCCGGGCCCGCGGGCGGCGCGGGCGGGTCGGCCGGGGCCGCCCAGTAACGGGGGCGCTCGGGCTTGACAGCCGCGGCCCGCCAGTCTCGTCCTGGCTGGGCTACGGCTGCGGCTGGCTTCACTGTGTTGCCGGAGAGGCAGGTCAGCGGGCGGGCTCGAACAAGGCCGGCGCCCACAAGCCGGGAAGTTCCTCCGGATCGGGCTCGAAGGGGAACCTCGAGCTGAACGCGGGCTGGAGGTCGGACAGCCAGATGGCCTGCGGATCAAACCGTGCGAAGAACGGCTTCCCGACCAGCTCGGGGTCACGGGCCTGGATCATGTGCAGGGCGAAGACCTTCTCGCCAGCTACATCCACGACGCCGTCGATGCACAGCTTGCCCGGAGTGGCCGACATGGACGGCCCGCGCACCGTCCTGCATAGGCCAGAAACGCTCCGGTAGGCGTCGCGGTAGATCTCATATCCCCTGGCCAGCGGCACAGCGAAGTACCCTTGCGGGCCCGTGTCCCGTTCGACGAACATGTAGTAAGGCACCATCCCCATCCGGCTCTGGGACCGCCACATCGCCGACCAGACCGCCGGATCATCGTTGATGGACCTGATCAGCGGGGCCTGGGTACGGATGACGGCTCCCGACGCCCTGATCCGGCGTACCGCCTCTGCCACCAGCGGCGGCTCGAGCTCGCGCGGATGGGAGAAATGCGCCATGAAGGCCAGGACGCGCCCTGACTGGGCTACCCGCTCGAACACGCTCAGCGTGTCATCGGCATCCGGGTCAGTGACGAAACGCTGCGGCCAGTAGGACAGTGACTTGCTACCGATCCGGATCGACTCGATGTGGTCAAGCCGCGGGTCGAGCAGCGGCTCGACGTAGCGGCGCAGCACGTCGGCGCCCATGATCATCGGGTCCCCGCCGGTGATCAGGACGCTCGAGACCTCGGGATGGCTCCGGAGGTATGCGGTGACCCTGCCCATGTCGTCTGTCGCCATCTTCATGTCTGGCTCGTCGACGAACTGCGCCCACCGGAAACAGTAGGTGCAGTACGCATGACAGGTCTGCCCTTGCTTGGGGAAGAGCAGCACGGTTTCGGGGTACTTATGCTGCACTCCTGGCACCGGCTCATCGTCCAGATCGGGAATGTTGAGCGCCAGCTGGCCTGCGGGATGCGGGTTCAGCCGGATCCGGACGTCATGTGCCGCGGCGCGCAGCGTGCTCTCCGGTGCGCCGCCGGCCAGCAGGTCCGCCAGTCTCCGGATGTCTGGCTCGGGCAGCATGTCCGGCTGCGGGAAGACCAGCCGGTAGATGGGGTCGTCTGGCGCCGCATCCCAGTCGATCAAGCGGTCGACGACGTAGGAGTTGGTCCGGAACGGGAGGACCGTTGCCACAGCCCTGACTGCCAGCCGCTCAGCAGGCCCCAGCCCTGCCCGGTCAGCAAGCGCATCGAGATGCTTCGCCGTGAACGCGCGGAACCGACGGCCCGCCGCCGGATTGGCAGCGCCCGTCTGCTCATATCCAGTCACGCATCTCCCTCCGTCGGTCGCCGCCCCGGGCAGGGTCGCCGGACGTGCGAGCGTCGCCAGCTGGCGGCAGGATGCTGCGGATCGCCAGGTCACTTACCTTTGGGACGCAGATGACAGCATCTGCGCTAGTGATTAGCTATACGAACAGGTCCCGTTTAGAAGACACTCAAGGACCGCCCAGGGTTCCCTGCAGTAGTCGGGAGCCACCAGATCTGCCCCCTGATGACGGCCGCCCGCTCTGACCAGAGGCTCCATGCTGACATCGCGGGCCGGGTTACGCATCCCCCGTTTGGATAATCGTTGATCATCGCTTGATGACAACATGTCACCTGCTGTAGCGGCGGCTTACCCAACGCGCAGGCCGACCACACTCGCAGCCGCCCAGCTTCACCGTCGGCCGACCACGCATAGCCGGTTGTGCGGCAGGTCAGGCGAGCGTCGGCAATGCCGGCGAGATGCGGCCCGCCAGCAAATGAGAAGCTGGCCGGATGCGGGACACCGGTGACGCCCGTTCGCCTGGCGACCCCCGTCCGTATGGCGGCGCCGACGATACCCTGCCACCCGGCGAACCGCTTCAGCACGGCGACGGCCAGCAGGGCAGTAGCCCGCACAGCGACGGCCAGCGAGATAGCAGCCAGCAGGGCGATGCGGCACCGCGCGGTGCCGCTCACCGGGGCGACGCGCCGCCCGTCGGCGCACTCCCGCCAGTAACGATCGCGGTAGATGCGATGGGCGGAGATCACGCCCCGGCGGAAATCGTCGCCGGGGCCGTCGCGGCGGCGCGGTCCGGTGGCCTGCGCATCGTGCTTACAGGCCGGCCCGGCCTGCTGCGCCCGCTGCTTGCCAAGCACGGAGCCGTCGACGAGATGCGGATCGTCAGCGCCGAGGATGCCCTCGGCATGAGCGAAGGCGCCCTCGCAAGCTGGCGCAGGCCCCGGTCCAGCATTGCCGTCGCATGCCAGCTGGTCAGGCGCGGCCAGGCGGCCGCCGTCGTATCGGCTGGATCGACCGGCGGGATAGTGGCTACCGCGCGGTTCCGGCTGCGGTCGTTGCCCGGAGTCGCCCGCCCTGCGCTCGCTGTCGTGCTGCCCACCAGGCCCGGTCCGACGCTACTGCTGGACGTCGGCGCGATCGCCGACCCGAAGCCGGAGATGCTCGTTCAGTTCGCCCAGCTCGGCGTGGCGTACGCGCAGGCCGCGCACACCATCTCCGAGCCTCGCGTGGGCCTGCTGACGATCGGCGCGGAGCCGGATAAGGGCAACAAGCTGGCGCGGCGCGCGTATGAGCTTCTGGATGCCGCGCCCCCGCACGGCGCCGCGCCGATCAGTTTCGTCGGCAACGTCGAGGGTTCTGACTTGCTGACCGGCAAGGTGGACGTGATCGTGACCGACGGCTTCACCGGAAACGTTGCGCTCAAGACGCTGGAAGGCACTGCCGCGTTCGCCGGCCGAGAGCTGCGGGAAGCCCTGAGCGGATCGGCCTCGGCCCGTCTCCGCGCTCTGCTGCAGCGCCGCGCCTTGCGTGACCTCAGCGCGCGACTGGACGCCGAGAGCTACGGCGGCGCGGCGCTGCTCGGCCTCGAGGGGACGGTGGTGATCGCGCACGGGGCCGCCACCGCCCGCACTGCCGCAGCTGCCTGCAGGCTGGCGGCCGCCCTGGCGACCGGCGAGATAACCGAACGGATCAGGGAACGGCTCGGCCCGCAGCGCGGCGGCCATTTCCTACGCCGCCCCTGATGACCGGCAGCCCCGGGCCGGCCTGACAACCAGCATCCCGCGCCAGCCTGCTGACCGGCAGCCCCGGGCCGGCCTGATAACCACATCCTGCGCCAGCCTGATGGTTGGCGGCCGGGCCGCCCGGCGCTTGCTGTCTGCGGCCTGATCCGGCGGCTGCTGCAGCCGTTACGTGAGCGCGGGATCTGGCCGCTGGCCGATAGGCTGAGTCCATGACGGATCCGGAGGTGGCCCTCGCCGGGCTCCTGGGCGCGGCGCTCGGCGCCGAGTTCGGCGCGGACTACGCTGGCGCCGATCCGGTCATCAGGCCGTCCCAGTTCGCCGACTTCCAGGCCAACGTGGCCCTGCCGCTGGCCAAGCGGCTCGGCCGCCCGCCGCGCGACATCGCCGCTCAGCTGGTCGGTCACCTGGACGGCAGCGACGTGTGCGAACGGGCTGAGGTGAGCGGTCCCGGCTTCATCAATCTCACGCTGCGCGACGAGTGGATCGAGGCCCAGGCGTCCGGCCAGCTCGGCGACGCCCGCCTCGGCGTCCCGGCTGCTGATCCACCGCAGAAAGTGGTCGTCGACTACTCCGGGCCCAACGTCGCCAAGGAACTGCACATCGGCCACTTGCGTGCCACTGTGGTCGGCGACGCGATCGTGCGAGTGCTGGAGCACCTCGGCCATGAGGTCACCAGGGCGGCGCACCTCGGGGACTGGGGCACTCAGTTCGGGATGCTGATCGAGCACACGCTCGATATCGGCGAGCGGGCCACCTACGAGCAGCTCGCCGAGGGCGAGTTCACCGCCTTTTACCAGGCTGCCAGGGCGACGTTCGACTCCGATCCGGCGTTCGCCGACCGGGCCAGGCGCCGCGTCGTCCAGCTGCAGTCCGGTGATGAGCAGACGCTGCGGCTGTGGCAGCTGCTCGTCGGTGACTCCATGGAGTACCTCCGCAAGATCTACGCCAGGCTGCAGGTCACGCTCACTGATGAGTTCATGGCACCGGAAAGCTTCTACAACCCGATGCTCGCCGACGTCTGCGCCGAGCTTGAGGCATCGGGCCTGGCGGTGCTCAGCGACGGCGCGCTCTGCGCGTTCCCGCCGGGCTTTACCGGCCGCGACGGCAGGCCGCTGCCGCTGATGCTGCGCAAGAGTGACGGCGGTTACGGGTACGACTCCACGGACCTCGCTGCTATCAGGTACCGGCTGCGGGATCTCGGCGCCACCAGGATCATCTACGTGGTCGGGTCCGAGCAGCATCAGCACTTGCAGATGGTGTTCGCCACCGCGCGTCAGGCCGGCTGGCTAACCGGCGCGGCCAGCGCGGAGCACGCCGTGATCGGCCTGGTGACCGCGCCAGGGGGGCACCGGCTGCGCACCCGCAGCGGCGACCAGGCCAAGCTGATCACGCTGATCGACGAGGCCGTCGGACGGGCCGACAAGGTCATCGAGGATCGCTACGAGGATCCCGCCGAGCGCAGCCGGATCGCCGAGGCGGTCGGGATCGGCGCGCTGAAGTACGGCGACCTGTCGGTTGCCCGTGACTCGAGCTACGCTCTCGACTTCGACCGGATGCTGGCGCTGACCGGCAACACCGGGCCTTACCTGCAGTATGCGACCGCCCGGATCCGGTCGATTTTCCACAAGGCCGGGCTTGAGCCGGAGGCCGCCGCCGGCCCGATCAGGCTGACCGACGGCACTGAGCGGGCGCTTGCGTTGCATCTGCTGGGTTTTGGCGCGAGCGTCACCGATGTGGCGAGCGCGGCTGAGCCGCACCGGCTCGCCGGGTTCTTGTTCGAGACGGCGAGCGCGTTCACCGCGTTTTACGAGCGCTGCCCGGTGCTGAAGGCTGCCGACGAGTCGGTACGGAATAGCAGGCTGGCGCTGTCCGCGCTAACCCTGCGGGTGCTGCTGACCGGTCTGGGCCTGCTCGGCATCCCGGTTCCCGACCGCATGTAACGAGGTTCCGCTGGCTTTAGGCTCGCTCGCGAGTCCGGCGCCGACTGCGGTCGCCATTGTCCAACGCCTGTAGCGGCTTTCTGAGGCATTTGCCGGGATGTTCCCAGCCTGCTCCCAGGTTCCGCTGCCGCTCGTCCCAGGCCTGCGCGTCATCCTTCAAGGTATGGACAACATGTATCAGCCGCCGAGCGGCGGCCCGCAGGACAGCTGGCCGCAGCAGACCGGCGGCCAGCAGGAAAACCGGCGGCAGCCGACCGGCGGCCCGCAGGACAGCCGGCCCACCCAGGAGTTCGGCCCCGGTGGCGACCAGCCGCGGCGGCCAGGCCGCCGCCGGTCGACGCGCTGGGGCGCAGGGATCGCGCTGGCAGCGCTGCTGGCTGGCGGCGGGGCTCTCGCCGCTACTGAACTCGCCAGCAGCGCTGCCCCGGCCACGGCCGGATCCGGTCAGGCAGCCGCGCTGAACACCATTCTCAGCTCGGCTTCATCGCCGGCCTCGGGCGGTGCGTTGAGCTCAGCACCCGGCACGACCGCCGGTCCGGCCGCCTCCTCATCCACGGCCGCTTCCTCATCCGCTGCGAGCTCAGCTGACGCCGCCGCGCTGACCTCGACCACCCCCGCATCTGCAGGCTGGCCTGCCGTGGCCGGGCGCTGCAGGCAGGCGGTCATCAGGCTCAGGGCGACCAGGCATCCGAGGGCCGCCCTTGTCGTCGGGCGATTCTGCCGCAACCGCCTCGTGCGGCTGCGTGCGCTCGGCGGCCTGCACGGGCAGTTCACGTTCAGGACCAAGTCCGGACCGCGCACCCTCGCCTTCGCGCGTGGCGTGCTCGAGTCGGTCACCGCGGGGCAGGCGGTCGTCAAGTGTGCGGACGGCACCACCTGGACCTGGGACCTGGTAGCCAGCACCGTGGTGCGCGATGAGGGCAACGTGGTCGGCCGCAGCGCGCTGACCAGCGGCGAGCAGGTGTTCGCCGGCGGTCCCGTGGTCAGCGGCGCGAATGACGCCAGGCTGATCGTGATCCGCCCGGGCAAGGCGTCGTCGTCCAGCTAGCGGCCGGTGACGGCACGCCGGGAAGTGCCGTCGTCCGGGGCATCTGATGCCCCGGACGACGGCATTGCTTACGAGTCTGAGCGCCGTCCGGCGCCAGCCGAACGCCGGTATCGGGTTCGCCGCAGTTGCCCCGACAAGCAAGAATGAACCCGGTATCTCATGGCAGACAACGATCGCATACCCCAGGTGCTCGTCGTAGACGACGAGCCGAACATCCGCGAACTGGTTCAGGTCGCCCTGAAGTTTCATGGCTGCGCGGTCAGCACCGCGGCCAACGGGACGGAAGCGCTGCGCCGCGCTGAGACCGACCGCCCGGACCTGATCGTCCTCGACGTGATGCTGCCCGACATGGACGGCTTCGAGGTCTGCCGCAGGCTCCGGGCGGCGGCCAACGAGGTGCCGGTGATCTTCCTCACGGCCAGGGACACCTCGTCGGACACGGTTACCGGCCTGGCCATCGGCGGCGACGACTATGTGACCAAGCCGTTCTCCGTTGAGGCGCTGGTGGCCAGGGTCAGGGCGGTGCTGCGACGGGCGTCGCGGACCGCCAGGGACGGGCACCCCGGCGGCGAGGCAGGCACCCTGCGGGCTGGCGATCTGGAGCTCGACGAGGCACGCTGGACCGTCCACCGGGCCGGCATCCCGGTAGAGCTCTCGCCAACCGAGTTCCGGCTGCTCGCGTATCTCATCCGGCACCAGGGACGTGTCCTGACCCGCGCCCAGCTGCTGGAGAGCGTGTGGGGCTGGGACTACGCGGGCGAGTCTCAGATCGTGGAGACCTACGTCAGCTACCTGCGCCGCAAACTTGACCCGCTCGGACCGCCCATGATCTACACCCAGCGCGGCGTCGGCTACAGCCTCCGGCCACCGGAACAGGGGCAGGCCGGACCCGGCGGATGAAGAGGTCACACAGGCTGTCGCTGCGCGCGCGCATGCTCGTGCTGCTCATCGGCGTGACGGTGATCTTCCTTCTCATCATGGGCACGGTGAGCACCATCGTGCTGAAGAACCAATGGACGAAGCAGTTCAGCGCGGGGCTCGTGGCGGACGCGACCCGCAGTCCGGCTGAGCTCAGCGCCAAGCCGGACGGCTACTCGGCCGTCCAGGTCACCGTCAGGTACCTGCTCACCCCGCACGTTCTCATCGGTCCGCTGACCAGCGGCAACTCCACCCAGGAACGGGACACTCAGGAGCTGGTCGCCGGGATGCAGCAGCTGGCAGCGAGCGGCGACCTGTCGAAGTACCTCGCGCATGACCAGCAGTTCACCGTTCCCGACTCGGGCGGCGGCCCGAAGCTGCGCGCTGCGGCGGCAAAATATGGCCCCAGGGTCTACGTCGTCGTCGCGCAGCCAGTCAGCGCCGTGGCCGACCATGTGCGCGGATTCGTAGTCGCCGAGCTGATCACCGGCGGCGCGCTGATCGCCCTGCTCGCCATCGGCGGCGAATGGCTCATCGGCCGCGGCCTGCAGCCACTCGACAAGATGGCCACCACGGCCAACGAGATCACCTCCAAGGGCGACCTGACCACCCGGATGCCAGATGCGGGCGACCGTACTGAGGTCGGCCAGCTCGGATCGGCGATCAACACGATGCTCGACCGGATCCAGCATGCCTTCGGTGCGCGGCTGCGCTCGGAGCAGAAGGTCCGCGAGTTCGCGGCCGACGCCTCGCACGAGCTGCGCACCCCGCTCACCACCATCCGCGGCTATGCGGAGCTGTACCGTCAGGGCGCGCTCGGGCCGGACCAGCTGCCCAGCGCGATGCGCCGGATCGAGCAGGAGGCGCAGCGAATGAGCACGCTGGTGGCCGAGCTGCTCGAGCTGGCCAGGCTGGACCGCACCTCCTCGCTCGACCTGACGGAAACCGACCTGGCCAGCGTGGTGCGGGACGCCGTCGCCGACGCGGTCGCCGTTGAGCCGGGCCGACCGGTCCGCGCCGAGGCCCCGCCGCGGCTTGTCGCCGTGGTGGATGAGCCAAGGATCCGCCAGGTCCTGGCCAACCTGCTCGGCAACGTCCGTGCGCACACACCGGTGACCACGCCGGTGGCAGTGCGGCTGGGCCAGCTGACCGGCGGGGTGCTGATCGAGGTGGCCGACGCCGGGCCCGGGATGTCCGCAGCGGACGCAGCGCGGGCGTTCGACAGGTTCCACCGCGCTACGGACCGGGCCGATGACAATGATCACGGCCACGACGGGCACTCGCAGGGTGCCGCCGCAGGCCGCGGACCTGGCGATGCGGCCGCCCGGCGCAATGGCGGCGGCAGCGGGCTCGGCCTGTCGATCGTCCAGGCGATCGCCGCCGCCCACGGCGGCCGGGCGACCCTGGAATCCTGGCAGGGACAAGGCACCCGGGTGCGGATCTGGCTACCGGTCCGCACCCCATCCTGACCGGCAGCCGCCGATCATTTCCCGCCTCGCCTATACCGGATTTGGTGGCCACATATCGGATATTTAGACCTCTTAAGGCCACCAAATCCGGTATAGGTAAGCTAAACCCATCAATTGGATCACCCAAAGAGGATGAAACGGGCGCGATGATGATGCCAGCTCATCGTTCTGGCCGCCCGCCCGGCTCAGCCTGGCAGCCCGGCTCAGTCTGGCCGGCTCATCGTTCTGGCCGGCTCGGTCTGGCCGGCTCATCGTTCTGGCCGGCTCGGTCTGGCCGGCTCATCGTTCTGGCCGGCTCGGTCTGGCCGGCTCATCGTTCTGGCCGGCTCGGTCTGGCAGCCCGGCTCAGCCTGGCCGGGTCATCGTTCTGGCCGACTCATCGTTCTGGCCGGCTCGTTCTGGCCGGCTCGGTCTGGCCGGCTCGGTCTGGCCGGCTCGGTCTGGCCGGCTCGGTCTGGCCGGCTCAGCCGGGCTGGCCGAATGAGTTCTCCGCTTCGCCGAATGCGCCCGGCGGCGCTTCGCCGCTCGGGCTGGGGCCGGGCAGGTGCTCGAACAGGTAATAGATTGCGATCAGCCCATATATCGCCAGCGCCACGCCTGACGACCAGAACGCAGCGACCAGCGTGCCGATCACGTAGCCGATCAGGCCCGCGCTGAACCGCAGCGTCGCCTGCCGCGGCGCCCTGATCGCCGTCGCTCCCAGCGATTCCTGATGCGCGGACAGGTACATCCACATGCCGGAGAAGGCAATCGAGATCGCGATCAGGACCAGCCCGTAGACGACCGCGGCTACCTGGCCGCCCGCAGGAGCGTCCGCCGTGAGGTGATCGGCTACCAGGGCCGTGGGGAAGGGCACGGCGACGACGCCCATCAGCAGGAAGGTGTTGAGGACCAGCGTGATCCTGTCGACCCTGGAGACCAACGACAGCATCGTGTGGTGGTTTAGCCACATGATCCCGATCGTCAGGAAGCTCACGACATATGCCGCATACTGCGGCCAGCTGTCCAGCAGCAGCCGGTAGCTGAGCGCGCCGTGGCCGATCGCCAGCAGGTTGAACACCAGCACCGTGATCGCGACGGCAAAAACCCCGTCGCTGAATGACTCGGCGCGCCGCGTGTCCATCCTGGGCCCTCCCCCCTTTCCCCTGCCCATGACTCCCGCTGCCCCGGTCAGTTAGCCCCAGGGGTAACGGGCGCTTCAGGGGTTCCGGATGGCCCGGAAGCACCCGGCGGCCCGGAAGCACCCGGCGGCCCGGACGCACCCGGCGGCCCGGACGCACCCGGCGGCCCGGACGCACCCGGCGGCCCCGGGCTCCCAGCGACGGCCGCGGCGGCCGGCGGCTGCACCGACCTGGCCAGCAACTGCGCCACGTCCACCACCTCAAGCGATTCGGCGGCTTCCCCGGAACCCTGTTTCGCGCCGATCGCATCGCCCAGCATGACCAGGCAGAACGGGCAGGCCGTCGAGACCGTGTCCGGATCGGTGGCCAGCGCCTCCTCGATCCGCTCGGCGTTGATCCGCTTGCCGATCCGCTCCTCCATCCACATCCGGGCCCCGCCCGCCCCGCAGCAGAACCCGCGCTCCTTGCACCGGTGCATCTCCTGGGCCTGCACGCCGGGCACCTTCTCCATGATCTCGCGCGGCGCGGTGAACACCCGGTTGTGCCGGCCAAGGAAGCACGGGTCGTGATAGGTGATCTTCTCCTCAATCGGCGTCACCGGGGTGAGCCGCCCTTCGGCTACCAGCCGGGCCAGCAGCTGAGTGTGATGGATCACCTCGTAGTTGCCGCCCAGCTGCGGGTACTCGTTACTAATCGCGTTAAAACAGTGCGGGCAGCTGGCCACGATCTTGCGAGCGCCCGCCTCGTTGAGGGTTTCCACGTTCTGCTGCGCCAGCATGCTGAACACGAACTCGTTGCCCATCCGCCGTGCCGGGTCGCCGGTGCAGGTTTCGGCCGGACCGAGGATCGCGAAGTTGACGCCGGCCGTGTGCAGCAGCCCGGCAACGGCCCTGGTGGTCTTCTTGGCCCGGTCCTCCAGTGCCCCAGCGCAGCCGACCCAGAACAGGTACTCGACGTCGTCGCCGATCGGGCCGTCGACCACGGGCACCTCGAAGTCAAGCCCCTCGGTCCACTCCAGTCGCTTGGCCTCGCCCATACCCCACGGGTCGCCCTTGTTCTCCAGGTTCTTCAGCATCCCTGATGCCTCGGGCGGGAAGGCCGACTCGATCAGCACCTGGTGCCTGCGCATGTCGGTGATGTGGTCGATGTGCTCGATGTCGACCGGGCACTCCTCGACGCAGGCACCGCAGTTGGTGCAGGACCAGAGCACATCGGGGTCGATCACGCCGCCTGCGGCGGCATCGCCGACCAGGGGCCGGTCTGCCTCTTTCTTAACGGCCTCCGGCAGCTGGTCCCGTTCCTCCTCCGATCCGGCCAGCAGGTACGGAGCCTTGGCGAACGCGTGGTCCCGGAGGTCGAGGATGACCATCTTCGGGGACAGCGGCTTGCCTGTCGCCCAGGCCGGGCACTGTGACTGGCAGCGCCCGCACTCGGTGCAGGTGGCCATGTCGAGCATGCCCTTCCAGGTGAAGTCCTCGATCTTCCCCCGGCCGAAGATGTCGGTGTCCGGGTCGGCCTCCTCGAAGTCGAGCACCTTGCCGCCCGAGCGCATCGGCTGCAGCCCGCCAAGCCCGTTCGGCCGCCGGGAGAACAGCACGTTCACCGGGGCGGCGAAGATGTGCAGGTGCTTGGAGTAGGTGACCAGCACCAGGAAGCCCAGGATGACCGCCAGCTGCGCCAGCACGAACGTTGTCTCGACGGCCTTGTCCGCGCCGACGCCGAGCGGGTGCAGCCAGTGCCCGACGATCTGCGAGGCGAACGCGTCGTGCGGGTAAGGGAAGACCCCGGTGTCGATCTGCGCGCCGCGGTACACCAGCAGCGTCGCGACCACCAGAAAGATCAGCACCAGCACGAGCCACGCGGCGCCAGTGTGCGAGCCAGCGAACCGTGAGTTCCGGCCCTCGCGCTTCGGGTCGTGGCGGAACCTGATCACCGCGAACGTGATGATCCCGGCCATGACCGCCACTGCGAGGAGGTCCTCAAGGAACCCGATCCACGCCCAGTGCCCGATGCCAGGTATCGCGAAGCTGCGGCTGAACAAGTCCCCGTAGGACTCTATGAGGGTCAGGATCAAGATGATGAAGCCCCAGAAAGTGACGAAGTGCGCGATGCCTGGCACCGTCCACTGGAGCAGCTTGCGCTGGCCGAGCACCTCGGTGGCCTCGGCCTCCGCGCCGCTGGCCGGGTGCGTCTTGAGGGCATCGATCCGCTCCGGGGCTGGCTGGCCGGTGCGGCCGATCCGGTAGAGCCACCACAGCCGCCGTCCTGCGATCGCGAGCGCGATCACGGTGAGGGCAAGGCCGATGATGATGCGCAGGGCCACGGGGACCTCCAGGTGCGGCGTCGGGCCAGGCGGCGCCAGGCGGCGCCTGGCGGCACGGTGCCGGTGCCAGCGTAACCCCGCCGGCCCCGGGGCCGATGATCTAGGTGGCGTCGCCCGGCCGCCCGGCCGCCCCGGGTCCCGATACCCTACCGACCAGTAACTTAGTCCCGCACAGGCATGCTTCACCGGGTCGCGCGGGCACCCGCGTCGCGCGGGTAATCTCAGAGCCATCGCAGTAGCACGGCCGCGACTATTCCCGGGCCTTACGGCCGTCAAGGAACGGCACCGATGACGACCCTCAATGACGCCTCCAGCCGTGCCGCACCGGTCGGCCGGGTCCTTGACCGGATGCCGCGGCCGTCGCCCGCCGACCTGGCGATACTGCGCATCTGGCTGCTGTCCCGGTGCGCCGTTCTCGTGCTCACCTGGCCTGCGATGTTTATCCTGCAGGGCAGCGCCAAGGCGGCCAGGCCCTGGCTAGGCCTCTGGCAGAACTGGGACGCGGTCAACCTCGCGTCGATCGCCCGGTACGGCTACTTCGGGCCGGCCGGCCACGTGATCCCCAACCAGGTCGCTTACCTCCCCGGATTCCCGATCGCGCTGCATATCGTGCAGCTTGTGGTGCGGCAGTGGACGGTGTCGGGGCTGCTGATCTCGTTCGTCGCCGGCGGCCTGGCCGCCGTTGCCCTCGGCCGGCTGGCCGAGCTCGACTACGCGCCAGGGTCGGGCAGCCGGGCCGTGCTCTACCTGGTAGCCGCCCCGGCCGCGATCTTCCTGGCCGCTGGCTACACCGAGTCGCTGTTCCTCGCCTTCGCGCTCTGCTCCTGGCTCGCGGCGCGGAAGCATAACTGGATGCTGGCGGTGCTCCTGGCGGGCGCGGCCTCCATCATCCGGGTGGAAGGGCTGTTCCTGTGCGCGGCCCTGATCGTCGAGATCGGCCGCCGGGCCGGTGGTCAGCGGGCCCGCGCTCTGGCGATGTTCGTGCCCGCGCTCCTCCCGCTGGCCGGATACGAGGTCTATCTGCGGCTGCGGACCGGCGACTGGCTCGCCTGGCTGCACGCGGAGGCAGCCGGCTGGGATCGGCACCTCACTAATCCGGTCGACGCGTTCCGTACCGCCTGGACCGCCGGGTTCAGCCGCGAGTTCACCGCGCCGGTCAATTTCGTGTTCCAGCTGGAGATCCTGGCCGTGCTCGTCGGGGTGATCACCACGGTCGCGCTGCTGTGGTACCGGCGCTGGCCCGAGTCGATCTACGCGGGCCTGACCATCGCGTCCCTGGCGACATCGGTATGGTACGAATCGGTGCCGCGCGCGCTCCTGCTGCTATGGCCGCTGTGGTGCGGGCTAGCCGCGCTGGCCGCCCGGCGCCCCTGGACTGGCCAGCTCTACCTGGCGGTCTCGGTACCCATCAGCGCGGCGATCGGGCTGTTGTTCCTCACCGGCAACTGGGCCGGCTAGCACCAGGCCGGCCAGCACCAGGCCGGCCAGCACCAGGCCGGCCAGCACAGGTCGGCCAGCACCGGGCCGGCTAGCCGCACGCCGCGGCGGGAATGTCCGGGCCCTCTGCAAAGTTGAGTACATCAGACTCAAGTCACTTGCCAGGCTGACTGCAGCGTGGCAAACTTGCGTCGACCAGACTCAACTTACACTCACGATCACAACAAGGGACAGAACTCATGGCACGAGCGGTAGGCATCGACCTGGGGACGACCAACTCCGTCGTCGCCGTTCTCGAGGGCGGCGAGCCCACGGTCATCGCCAACGCGGAAGGCTCGCGGACCACGCCGTCCGTCGTCGCCTTCGCGAAGAACGGCGAAGTGCTCGTCGGCGAGGTCGCCAAGCGGCAGGCAGTGACCAACGTTGACCGGACGATCCGCTCGGTCAAGCGCCAGATGGGCACCGACTGGAGCGTCTCCATCGACGGCAAGAAGTTCACGGCGCAGCAGATCAGCGCCTTCGTGCTGCAGAAGCTGAAGCGGGACGCAGAGGCGTACCTCGGCGAGACGATCACCGACGCGGTGATCACCGTGCCCGCTTACTTCAGTGACGCGCAGCGCCAGGCCACCAAGGAGGCCGGCCAGATCGCCGGGCTCAACGTACTGCGGATCATCAACGAGCCGACGTCAGCCGCGCTCGCGTACCACCTGGACAAGGACACCGAGGCCACGATCCTGGTCTTCGACCTGGGCGGCGGCACCTTCGACGTCTCGCTGCTCGAGGTCGGCGAGGGCGTCGTAGAGGTCAAGGCCACCAGCGGTGACAACCACCTCGGCGGTGACGACTGGGACCAGCGCATCGTGGACTGGCTGGTCAAGGACTTTAAGAACAACTACGGCACCGACCTGTCCAAGGACAAGATGGCGCTGCAGCGGCTGCGGGAAACCGCGGAGAAGGCCAAGATCGAGCTGTCCAGCTCGACCGAGTCGCAAATCAACCTGCCCTACATCACCCATTCCGACCAGGGCCCGCTGCACCTGGACACCAAGCTCAGCCGCGCGGAATTCCAGAAGATGACCGCTGACCTGCTCGACCGCTGCAAGGCACCGTTCCAGCAGGTGATCAAGGATGCCGGCGTCAAGCTGGATGCGATCCACCACGTGGTGCTGGTCGGCGGGTCCACCCGGATGCCCGCCGTGGTCGACCTGGTCAAGGAGCTCACCGGCGGCAAGGAGCCGAACAAGGGCGTCAACCCGGATGAGGTCGTGGCCGTCGGCGCGTGCCTGCAGGCCGGCGTGCTCAAGGGTGAGGTCAAGGACGTCCTGCTGCTCGACGTGACCCCGCTGTCACTCGGCATCGAGACCAAGGGCGGCATCTTCACCAAGCTGATCGAGCGCAACACCACGATCCCGACCAAGCGCTCGGAGATCTTCACCACGGCCGACGACAACCAGCCCTCGGTGCAGATCCAGGTCTTCCAGGGCGAGCGCGAGATCGCGGCCTACAACAAGAAGCTCGGCATGTTCGAGCTGGCCGGCCTCGCGCCCGCGCCACGCGGCGTCCCGCAGATCGAGGTCACCTTCGACATCGACGCCAACGGCATCGTCAACGTCTCCGCCAAGGACCTCGGCACCGGCAAGCAGCAATCCGTCACCATTTCCGGTGGCTCGGCACTCGGCAAGGACGACATCGAGCGGATGATGGCGGATGCCGAGAAGTTCGCTGACGAGGACCGCCAGCGCCGCGAGGAGGCCGAGGTCCGCAACCGCGCCGAGACCCTCGCGTATACGACGGAGAAATTCCTCTCCGAGAACTCCGACAAGGTTCCCGACGACGTCAAGTCCGAGGTCGAGTCCTCGATCGCCGAGCTGAAGCGGGCGCTTGAGGGCACCGACACCGAGGCGATCCGCGTGGCCAGCGAAAATGCGGCTCAGGTCAGCCAGAAGATGGGGTCGGCTATCTACGCCCAGTCGCAGCAGGCCGCTGGGGCCCAGGCTGAGGGCGCGGAGAGCCATGACGCTCCGACCCACGACGACGAGGTCGTCGAGGCGGAGATCGTCGATGACGATAAGCCCGGCGAGCAAGAAGGCGGCGCCGCCTGATGAGGCCTTCAGACGAGGAACCCCAGGGGCCGGTCATCCGTGACCGGCGGCGCATCGACCCGGCCACCGGTCAGGTGCGTGATCCCAGCAAGGCTGGCCAGGCCCAGCGCGGACCAGGCCTGCCCAGGCCGGGCAGGCATTCGGTGTCCAAGCCGGGCGGCGGGGGCGCGGGCGCGGCGGGAACGCCCGCTGCGCCGGGCCCCCAGGGCGGCGGGGCCGCTCCTGGCGATGGCGGGGACGGCACGGCGGACATTCTCGCGGTGCAGCTGGCCGAGCGCACCGGGGACCTGCAGCGGCTCCAGGCGGAGTACTCGAACTACCGCAAGCGGGTCGACAGGGACCGGGTGGCGGTCAGGGAGCAGGCGCTGGCCAACGTGCTCACCGAGCTGTTGCCGGTCATCGACGATATTGGCCGCGCCAGGGAGCATGGCGAGCTGACCGGAGGGTTCAAGTCGGTGGCCGAGTCCCTTGAAGCGGGGGTGGCCAAGCTCGGGCTGACCAGCTACGGGGAGAACGGCGACCCGTTCGATCCGACCGTGCACGAGGCGTTGATGCACTCCTACTCGGCGGAGGTGACCGAGCCCACCTGCGTTCGCATCCTGCAGCCCGGCTACAAGGTCGGGGAGCGAATCCTGCGCCCGGCCAGGGTGGCGGTCGCGGAGCCTGGCGACGTCACGGAGCCCGGCGCCCCGGCAGGGCCCGGTGGCTCAGCGGAGCAGCACGACGTCGCGGAGCCCGGCGCCCCGGCCGGCCCGGTCCAGGCCGAAGACAGCAGCCCGGCCGAAGGCAGCAGCGAGGCGTCGGCGGAGTCCGGTGCGGCGGCCGGCACCGATGACCCGGCACGCGCACCAGGCACTGACTAAAATTCCGCGAGAAGAGGACCGTTGAGCACCAAGGACTTCCTCGAGAAGGACTATTACAAGGTCCTCGGCGTCTCCAAGAGCGCGACCGCCGACGAGATCAAGAAGTCGTACCGCAAGCTCGCCCGCAAGTATCATCCGGACGCCAACAAGGGCGACTCAGCGTCGGAGGAGCGCTTCAAGGAGATATCCGAGGCCTACAACGTCTTGTCCGACGAGAAGCGGCGCAAGGAATACGACGAGGCGCGCTCGCTGTTCGGCGGCGGCGGAGTGCACGTGCCCGGATCGGGCGGCGGCTACAACTTCGACCTGGGCGACCTCTTCGGCGGCGGCCAGCCGGGCAGCACCGGCGGACGTCTTGGCGACCTGCTCGGCGGCATGTTCGGTGGCGGTGGCGGCGGCCGGACCACCCAGCAGCGGGCCCGGCGGGGCGCGGACATCGAGACAGAGACGTCGCTGAGCTTCGGCGACGCGATCGACGGTGTCACCGTATCGCTGCACCTGGCCGGCGAAGGGCCCTGCAAGACGTGCATGGGCACTGGCGCGAAGACCGGGACCGTTCCCAGGGTCTGCCCGACCTGCGAGGGAACCGGGCAGGCCAGCAGGAACCTGGGCAACTTCGCGTTCTCGGAGCCGTGCCGGACCTGTCGCGGCCGCGGCCTGGTGGTCGACGACCCATGCCCGGTCTGCTCCGGAAGCGGGCGTGCCATGAGCACCAGGACCATCCAGGCGCGCATCCCTGCGGGCGTCGCGAACGGCCAGCGGATCAAGCTCAAGGGCAAGGGCGCTCCTGGCGAGCGGGGCGGCCCGGCCGGGGACCTGTTCGTCAAGGTTCATGTCGCACCGCATCCGGTATTCGGGCGGTCGGGTCACAACCTGACGGTAACCGTGCCGATCACCTTCCCCGAGGCGACGCTCGGCGCCGAGATTAAGGTGCCTGCTCATCGCGGGATGCCGGTCAGCGTGCGCATTCCCGCGGGCACCCCGAACGGCCGGACGTTCCGGGTCCGCGGCAAGGGCGTCCGCCGCTCTGACAGCACCGTCGGCGATCTGCTGGTCACTGTCAACGTGCAGGTACCGCAGAACATCAACGGCACTGCCAAGCAGGCGCTGGAGACCTTCAAGCAGGCCACGGCGGGCCCAGACCCGCGGGATGAGCTGCTGCGCAGGGCCAGCGCGGGATAGCCCGCGGTACCGGTGCCCGCCAGGCTGGAAGGAGATGACATGACGAGCGAGTTCGAGCTTTCCGACGACACGCCCGTGTACGTCATTTCCGTGGCGGCTCAGCTGTCCGGGCTGCACCCGCAGACGCTGCGCGCCTACGACCGGCTTGGCCTGGTCTCTCCGGGCCGGGCGCCAGGCCGCGGGCGCCGCTACTCGCTGCGCGACATCCTCATCCTGCGCGAGGTCCAGCGCCTCTCGCAGGAGGAGGGCGTCAACCTCTCCGGGATCAAGCGGATCCTGGAACTGGAGAACGAAGAGCACCGCAGCCGGATGCTGCTCGCCGAGCTGCACGCCGAGATCATCCAGCTCCGGGACGAGCTCGAGTCGACCCGCGCCGTAGCCGCAAGGCTGGCAGGCCTGCTCAGGAGCCGGAACCGGAGCGCTGCCCTGGTGCCGGTTGGCCGCGCGGATAGCGCCGCGGTCCCGGCTGGCCGCGACGCAATAGGACAGCCGACGAATCCGGGAGAGACCGGCAATGGATGACAAGCTGACCCGCAAGAGCCAGGACGCGCTGTCCGAGGCGGTCAAGCGTGCCGCGGCGGCGGGTAACCCGCACGTGGACGGCCTGCACCTGCTCGCCGCGCTGATCGAGCAGGATGGCGGCACCGCCGCACCGCTGCTGCGGGCCGTCGGAGCTGATCCGGCTGCCGTGCTGGGCGCTGCAAGCAGGCTGCTGGCCAGGCTGCCAAGCGCGTCCGGGACCACCCTCGGCGCTCCCGAGGCCTCCAGGCCGCTGCTGGCGGCGCTCGCCACCGCGGGCCGGCGCGCCAAGGAGATGTCCGATGAGTACGTATCGACCGAGCACCTGCTCGTCGGGCTTGCGTCCGACGGCGGGCAGGCCGCGACCGTGCTGCGCGAGGCCGGAGCAGGCCCGGCTGAGTTGCTTGCCGCCTTCGAGAAGGTGCGCGGCAGCGCCCGGGTCACCACCCCGGACCCGGAAGGCACCTACCAGGCACTGGAGAAGTACGGCGTCGACCTGACCGCCAGCGCCAGGGAAGGCAAGCTCGACCCGGTCATCGGGCGTGACGCCGAGATCAGGCGCGTGATCCAGGTACTCTCCCGCCGTACCAAGAACAATCCCGTCCTGATCGGCGAGCCGGGCGTAGGCAAGACCGCCGTTGTCGAGGGCCTGGCTCAGCGGATGGTCGCCGGCGACGTGCCCGAATCGTTGCGCGGAAAGCGCATCGTCGCGCTCGACCTGGGCGCCATGCTGGCCGGCGCGAAATACCGCGGCGAGTTCGAGGAGCGGCTCAAGGCGGTCCTCGGTGAGATCAAGCAGAGCGAAGGCCAGGTCGTCACCTTCATCGATGAACTGCACACCCTGGTGGGGGCGGGCGCCGCGGAGGGCGCCTTGGATGCTGGCAACATGGTCAAGCCCATGCTGGCCCGCGGTGAGCTGCGCATGGTCGGCGCCACGACACTGGATGAGTACCGGGAGCGGATCGAGAAGGACCCGGCCCTCGAGCGCCGGTTTCAGCAGGTCTTCGTGGGTGAGCCGTCCGTCGAGGACACCATCGCTATCCTGCGCGGCCTGAAGAGCCGCTACGAGGCCCACCATAAGGTGCAGATCTCTGATGCTGCCCTGGTCGCCGCTGCGACCCTGTCGGATCGCTACATCACGGCGAGATTCCTGCCGGACAAGGCGATCGACTTGATCGACGAAGCGGCATCGCGGCTCCGCATGGAGATCGATTCACGGCCGGTCGAGATCGACGAGCTGCAGCGCACGGTGGACCGGATGAAGATGGAAGAGATGGCCCTGGCCAAGGAGGCCGACCCGGCCAGCAAGGAACGTCTCGAGCGGCTCCGCGCTGACCTGGCCGACCGGCAAGAGCAGCTGACGGCATTGGTCGCTCGCTGGGACCGGGAAAAGTCGAGCCTGAACAAGGTCGGCGAGCTGAAGAAACGTCTCGACGACCTCAAGGGCCAGGCCGAGCGCGCTCAGCGGGACGCAGATTTCGAGACCGCGTCGCGCCTGATGTACGGGGAGATCCCGGCCCTGGAACGCGAGCTGGCTGCCGCGGCGGCCGCTGCCAACGATGGCGCGGCCGCTGGCTCAGGCGGGGACGCTGCTGGCTCCGGCGCGGGCAGTGCAGCAACGGACGGTCACGCCGCGATCCCCGAGGGCCGGCCGATGGTCAGGGAAGAGGTCGGCCCCGACGATGTCGCCGATGTCGTCTCCGCGTGGACCGGGATACCGGCGGGCCGGCTGCTGGAAGGCGAGACGGGCAAGCTCCTCCGGATGGAGACCGAGCTCGGCAAGCGCCTGGTTGGGCAAGCCAGGGCCGTTCAGGCAGTGTCCGATGCCGTCCGCCGGTCACGCGCGGGCATCGCTGATCCGGACCGCCCGTCTGGCTCATTCCTCTTCCTCGGACCCACCGGGGTAGGCAAGACCGAGCTGGCCAAGGCGCTCGCGGAGTTCCTGTTCGACGACGAGCGGGCCATGATCAGGATCGACATGAGCGAGTACTCCGAGCGGCACTCGGTCGCCAGGCTGGTCGGCGCGCCGCCCGGCTACGTCGGCTATGAGGAAGGCGGCCAGCTCACCGAGGCCGTCCGGCGTCGGCCGTATTGCGTCATTCTCCTCGATGAGGTGGAGAAGGCGCACTCTGAGGTCTTCGACATCCTGCTGCAGGTGCTGGACGACGGACGGCTCACCGACGGCCAGGGCCGCACTGTTGACTTCCGCAACACCATCCTGATCCTCACCTCCAACCTGGGATCGCAGTTCATCGCGGACCCCGCGCTGGACGAGGCCGCGAAGCGGGAGGCAGTGATGTCGGTGGTCCGGTCGACCTTCAAGCCCGAATTCCTCAACCGGCTCGATGACGTCATCCTGTTCGACGCGCTGAGCACCGAGGAACTCACCGAAATCGTTGAACTGCAGGTGGCCAGGCTGGGCAAGCGCCTTGCAGACCGAAGACTGACGCTGACGGTCAGCCCGGCCGCGCAGGAGTGGCTGGCCGTGACCGGTTTCGACCCGGTCTACGGGGCCAGGCCGCTGCGCCGGCTGATTCAGTCAGCCATCGGCGACCAGCTCGCGCGGCAACTCCTGGCGGGCGAGATCAGCGACGGTGACACGGTGCTGGTGGATGTCGATACCGCAGCCGACTCACTCACGGTCCGTTCGGCCCGCAAGACGGCCCCGGCAGTGCCAGCGCCAGGGCTCTGATCAGGCTTCGTCGAGCAGCTTGTCGTAGCTGTCCTCGGCAAGCCCGAGATCATTGCGGATCCGGTAGCGGATGCTCAGGAGCATCCGCAGCTCGGCCCGGTCTTCACTGGACACGCCCCGCGCCGGGATCCGGCCGACCGGGCGCGGCTCGCTCACGGCGTGGAGCCGACCCGCCGAGCCTGGCTCGCTCACCCCGTGGAGCCGACCCGCCGGGCCCGGCTCGCTTGCCGCATGGGGCCGGGCCGCCGAGGGTCCGCCGTCGGCCGAATTCGGCGTGCCGGCATCGAGCGCGGGGTCGCCACCAGGGCGGGCTAGGCAGATTTCCACCCCCGCGGTCGCCCAGTCCAGGGCACCAGCCAGGTCAGAGCGCTCAACAAGCAACTCGGCCACGATGTCGCATGTCCTCGGGTCCGTCCTGCCCTCCGCCTTCAGCTTCTCGATCAGCGCCTGCGCCTCGCCCAGCCTCCCGAGCTGGAAAAGCGCGCGCGCCAGCGGGACGCGAGGATCAACGAAGACCGGTCCCCCGTCCGCCATCGCGAGCCGGAACCCGCTAGCCGCCGCGGCCGGATCGTCAGCGAGCAGCCACTGCTCCCCGGCCCGGAGGTATGCCTCTGACCGGGGCATCGAATCGGTCTGGATTCCGGTGACCGCAAGTCGGCTCATCCGCCTCGCGGCGGTCTGGTGGTCGCCGCTGCACGCAGCGTCGAACTCAATCGCGTCGAATTCCTCACGACTCAGCACAGCCACGGTAGGTACGGTACCCAGTCAGGACACCGTTCAATTGCGGCTCTCGGCTATTACGTGGACAATCCCGGCACGTTACCTACGGGATCGTTCGAGTGCATCCCAGAACCCGCGGCGGAGCGCATGCCTCACCTCATCGTGCAGCAGCGAGTCGATCGGCAGTGTCGATCCCTGCAGCAGCCTGGCCTCCAGGTCAGAAGGCATCCGGGGTTTGCGGGCCAGGACCGCCTCCAGCCACAAGGCCGGGGCGTCCCTCGCAACTGCGTCGCCGAAGCCGAAACCCTCGGCGTGCGCGGCCTGGACGGCATCGGTAAGCGAAATCGTCACCGGCTGTGACACCGGTTCCAATGACGCTGGGGGCTGCGGTCCGCTGGATGGGCCCTCGGGTGACAGGGAAGGGCGATAAAGCTGGCCAGACGGGGCCTGCCCGGGCGGCAAGGGGAACTGGGCCTGCGGCCGCTGGCCGGGAACCTCGCGGCCGAACCCGCCCGCAGGAGGCTCGCCGGGAACCTCGCGGCCGAACCCGCCCGCAGGAGGCTGGCGGGGAACCTCGCGGCCGAACCCGCCCGCAGGACCTCCCAGGTACTGCTCGGCGACACTGCTCGTGAGCTGCGGTCCATGCGCAGGGGGCGACGGCAGAGCCGGCCTTGCGATTTCTTCGCGAGGCTGCCCAGGCAACCGCCCAGTCAACGGGTCAGGCTGCTGGTAGCCGCGGGGGCTGTAGCTCATGGAGCCAGCGTCGTCAGGACTGGAATACGGAGCGAGCGAACTCGCCTGCGCCTGAGGCGAGCCATCCACTTGATGCTGCCCTCCAGCCCGTTCGTGCAGCCCGGACTGGCCCGGCATCCTGGACTGGCCCGGCATCCCTGACGGATCCTGTGCCCCAGCCAGGCCCTGTGCCCCTGGCAGGCCCTGTACCCCTGGCGGGCCCTGCGTCCCAGCCAGGCCCTGCGTCCCAGCCAGGCCCTGCACCCCAGGCAGGCCGTGCGGCTGAGCCTGGCCGTGCGGTTGACCCTGGCCCTGCGGCTCAACCTGCGGCTGAGCCTGGCTGAGCGGCTGAACCTGGCTGAGCGGCTGGGCCTGGCTGAGCGGCTGGGCCTGGCTGTGCAGCCCGGGCACGTGCAGCCCGGGCACGCGCTGCGGAATGCCAGCCTCGCGTTCTGCGGACACCTGCTGGCCCGAGAGGCCGTGCCCTAGTCCAGTCGGCTCACCCGGCCTGGGTACTGGCAGGCCGTCAATTCCACCGCGAGCCAGCCCTGGGGCAGTGTCGGCTGCAGCGGGCGCGACATCAAACCTCGCCTGCGCCCGCGCCTGGTCGCGCAATCCGGCAGTGGTGCCCTGAGCCTGCTCATGAATCCCGCCGGACTCGGCGTCCCTGGACTGCGAAAGGCCACGGTTGGCGAGAGGCTGCTCATCCATCCGGTCAATCGGGGCAGGCTCAGCCTGGCGGCGGCGCGGCCCGTCATGGCCGCCCGGATCCTGCCCGTGAACCTCACCGGACCGCCGATATCTGAATCCCTGCGCGCGCTCGGGTCTGTCCGGAGGCGGCGCTTCCTGGCCGCGTGATTCCTGAGCGGCCGAACCCGGTGGCTGGGCGGTGCGCTGGTACTCGGCGATCACGGGAGCCGGGTAAATGGTGCTGCCAGCAGGACGGGCAGCAGCCGGAAGTGCCTGCTGAGAGAGCACACCGAGGTTCGACCCGTTACCGTTGGCAAGGGCGCGTGCGGGATAACCGCCATTTGGGTACTGATCGTCGAGCGCGGCAGGCTCAGCACCGGCTATGAGGTCGACAAACGGCCGGAGGTGCGCACCGGAAATCTCGACGATGTCGTCGAATTCCTGGCGGAGTGGCCGCGATACGGTCCAGGTCCCGTCCACCGTGACGTGCAGCAAGATTACCCGGACGCCTAGGTCCTGTACTTCCGCGATGACCTGCGCGAGGTCCTCCTCGGCGCTGACAATGATCGCGTCGCAGACTGCGCCGTTCCTGGCCAGCGTGATCAGGTCACGGTGGATCTCGATCTCGACGCCTTCGCGGTGGCCGGGCCGCATCCGCCCGAGCCGTAGCTTGAGCCCGGGCAGATCGGCGAGCACGTCGTGCTCGCCGGTCCGGCGGCCCTCTACAGTCGCCTCGTACCAGTAGCAGCGCAGCAGGGGCAGCCCGGTCCGGTCCCGCGAGAGGCCAGCCAGCAGCTTGAGAAGACCTGGATAGTCCCAGGAAACAGAGTCGCGGCGACGAGTACCGTGCACAGCCATTGCGCCATCGGCGAGCACATAGCCCGCATCGACGAACAGCGCGCAGCGATCCACGCGACACCGTCCCTTCTGTTGACGCGAGAGGCTACCAGCGCCGGGTTGTCGTCGTGACATATCGCGCGGATCATATCTCTATATGCCAACCCGGGTTTCTGTCACCGGTTTCGGCATTCCGCAGATTCCGTACGGTCACGACATCGCGCCATTCCAGTGACCTGGGCAAACAAGCCCCTACTTTTCGGTGCGATAGACGCCGAACGTACCAGATCGCCGGAGGCGGGCTTCACCCCAGGGCACCGCTCATACCAGGGAACTCGCCACGCGAGGGGAACTGGCCACGCCACGGGAACTGGCCACGGTAGGGACCCGGCTACGGCCACCGAACCGGCCACGCCAGGGCACTGCTCATACCAGGGAACTCGCCACGCCAGGGGAACTCGCCACGCCAGGGACTGGCCACGCCACGGGAACTGGCCACGGTAGGGACCCGGCCACATGACTGAACCGGCCAAGGCACTGAACCGGCCAAGGCACTGAACCGTCCGGCGCTCCGGCTGGGCGACGGCGTTGCGATAGGCTCGGCTCCCGTGGCTGACCGTGACGAATTGCTCCGCATGATCAAGGCGGAGGCGATAGTCCACGGCGAGGTCATCCTCACGTCGGGATTGCGCGCGGACTGGTATATCGACCTGCGCAGGATTCTTCTGGCGGGCCGCTCTGCCCCACTAGCCGGGCGGGTCATGCTCGAAGCAACGGCGGACCTGTCCTACGACGCGGTCGGTGGCCTGACTCTGGGCGCAGATCCCGTGGCGACTGCCATGATGCATGCCGCGAGCGTGCAAGGCAGGGTGCTCGATTCGTTCGTGGTGCGGAAGTCGGGGAAGGCACACGGCCTGCAGCGCCGGATTGAGGGGCCTGACGTCGCAGGCCGCCGGGTCCTGGCTGTTGAGGACACGTCGACGACTGGAACCTCGGTGCTGACTGCGGTCGACGCATTGCTGGAGGCCGGCGCGGACGTGGCGGGCGTTGCGGTTGTCGTTGATCGCGGCGCCCGCGGGCGGATCGCCGAACGCGGCCTTCCTTACCGGTCGGCCTACGAACTGGCCGACCTCGGCCTGGGCTGAGTGCCGCCAGGTCGGCTAGCCGCTTGCCAGGGAATGCAGCGCGGAAATCCCGACGACTAGCAGCGCGATCAAGACCAGCACAACCACCGCAGCCAAGACGTATCGCAAGCGTTCCCTGGGATCGGCATCGTGGCGTCCCATGAGGCGAGACTAGACCCGTGGCCTGGTACTTTCCGTTTATCACGGCCGAGACGGCCCGGCGGGTTCCGGCCGCGGCAGGTAACCGCCAGGCGGTTCCGGCCAGGGCGATCACGGCCCGTCGGGTCCGGCTGGGACGTTATTGCCAGGCAGTTCCGGCCGGGTGGGTTCCGCCACGCCGGTCCGCTTCGCGATACTGGGAAGGTCATCAACCGAGAGGGGACAGCCGCCGTGCCTATCGCGACCCCGGAGATCTACGCAGAGATGCTTGACCGCGCGAAAGAGCACGGTTTTGCCTATCCCGCGATCAACGTAACATCCAGCCAGACACTGAACGCCGCCTTGCAAGGGTTTGCCGAGGCCGGCAGCGACGGGATCATCCAGGTATCCACCGGCGGCGCCGAGTACCTGTCCGGCGCCGCCGTGAAGAACATGGTGACCGGAGCGACCGCGCTTGCCGAGTACGCCGGCGTGGTTGCCGAGCGCTATCCGGTGCATATCGCGCTGCACACCGACCACTGCCCCAAGGACAAGCTGGATGGCTTGATGCGGCCACTGGTCCAGATTTCCAAGGAGCGGGTCGCGCGCGGCCAGGAGCCGTTGTTCCAGTCGCACATGTGGGACGGCTCCGCTGTGCCCCTGGCCGAGAACCTGCAGATCGCCGCGGAACTGCTGGAACAATGCGCCAGCGCCCGCATTGTGATGGAGATGGAGATCGGCGTCGTCGGCGGCGAAGAGGACGGGGTAGTCGGCGAGATCAATGAGAAGCTGTACACCACGCCCGAGGACGCGCTCGCGACGGCCGAGGCGGTGGGGCTCGGCGAGCGCGGCAGGTACATCCTGGCCGCGACCTTCGGCAACGTCCACGGCGTCTACAAGCCAGGGCATGTCAGGCTGCGGCCTGCAGTACTGAAGGAGATCCAGGACGCGGTTGGCGCTAAGTACGGCAAGGAGAAGCCGTTCAACCTCGTCTTCCACGGCGGCTCCGGCTCTGCCCTCGAGGACATCAGGGAGGCAATCTCCTACGGAGTCGTCAAGATGAACGTGGACACCGACACGCAGTACGCCTTCACCAGGCCGGTAGCTGGTTTCATGTTCACCCACTACGACGGCGTGCTCAAGATCGATGGTGAGGTCGGCAGCAAGAAGCAGTACGACCCGCGGGCGTGGGGCAAGGCCGGCGAGGCCGCGATGTCCGACCGGGTCGTGCATGCCTGCGAGGACCTGATGTCGGCAGGCAAGCAGCTCAGCTGACAGCCAGGCAGCCCCACGGTACGGTTCGTAGCCGCCCGCCCGCTCGCACAGACCCGCCGTGCTGGCGGGACGGGCGGGCGAATATCCGTTATATCTGCGGCTGAACCTGCCGGTCAGCCCCGGCTTCCAGGGCCCGGGCCGCGTCAGCGCGGCCGAACGCGGCCCGCAGCGACGCCACAACCTGCCAGGGCACGGTGGTTATCTGGTGCCAGGTGAAGTGCACCACCTCGAACCCGGCCTCGCGCAGCCAGGCGTCCCTTTCGAGCTGGCTGATGGCCCGGGTTGGCGTCGAGTACTTCAGCGCGCCGTCGGCTTCGCCGATCGTACTGTGCTCCGGCCAGAAGAAGTCAGCGCGGCCGACGATCCCTTCGTCGCCGCCGACCCAGGCCTGCAGGCGGGGGGCGGGCAGGCCATGCTCATCGAAGCTCACCCTTGCTACCGACTCAAGGACGGACTCGGAGCGCCGATCGCTGAAGTCGATGACGTGCTGCGCCCGGCGGGACCCGGGCCAGTGCGGGTACGCCGCCTGCACGGCAATCAGCTCGCCCCAGGCCGTGTTCCTGTCATGGAGAGCCGAGTCGGCGACGACGACTCCCTCGACGAACGGGACGGTCCTGGCCAGATCGACGACGGTCCTGGCTACGGTGGTGACCTGGACGCCATGGGCCGTGGTCCGGTGAGCTGGCGGAATCTCCGCGATATGGAGGCGGGTACCGACTCGCCCTGAGCGGCTCTTGCTGCCCTCAGGTGACCGGGTCAGCGTCACCTTGGCCGGATGCGGCCGGGACAGGAGGCTTAGGCCGTGGATGAGGGCTGCTGACTGATGACTCGCCACCGCTCCGGAACCGAGTCGTCGGATGGCGGCAGCCGTCGCGAGAGCATGCTCGCGGGCCGGGTCGCCGACCGCAGCCTCCGCCAGGCCCGGAAGCGCGTATACGCCGCGGGAAAGCTGGACGAGGGCTCCCGTCTTGAGCTGAGTCCGGATGCGAGTCGGGGAAATTCCTGCTGCGCCCAGATCCGCGGTGGTTCCGAGACCTTCGAGCCGGCCGAGAACGGTCCGGATGTCAGGCGAACGCTGGCTCATCGATGTCTCCTAGCTGCCTGAATATCTGGGATGTCCCTAGGTTAAGGTTGGTGATCACTTACTTATACCGGATTACGTGCATCGCGACAGCCCTAATGACCTATATGTCCCCACGAAATCCGGTATAAGCGTCCGGCAGGCGGGCCGGTCACGCCGGGCCGGTCACGCCGGGCCGGTCACGCCGGGCCGGTCACGCCGGGCCGGTCACGCCGGGCCGGTCACGCCGGGCCCGGGGCGCCGGGCAGAGTCAGCCAAGCCCGGAGTCAGCCAAGCCCGGAGAGGGCGGCAAACTGATCGTCCGTCAGCTCAAGCTGCGCCCCTGCCACGTTCTCCGCCAGGTGTCCCGCCGAGTTAGTCCCAGGGATCGGCAGCATGACCGGGGACCGGCGCAGCAGCCAGGCCAGGGCCAGCTGGGCAGGGGTCGCGCCGACCTGCTTCGCCAGCACGGACAGCGGGCCGTCCAAGCCGGCCAGCCGGCCGGTCGCAACCGGATGCCACGGTATGAAGCCGAGTCCTTCCCGCTCGCAATAGTCGAGTACATCCTCGGACTGGCGACTGATCAGGTTGTAGCGGTTCTGCACGGAGGCGACCGGGGCGGTCAGCCGGGCCTCGCCGATCTCCGCGACCGACACTTCCGACAGCCCGATGTGGCGGATCTTGCCTTCCCGCCGCATATCGTCCAGCACTCCGAGCTGGTCGGCCAGCGGGACCAGCGGGTCGATCCTGTGCAGCTGGTACAGCTCGATCGTGTCCAGGCCGAGGCGGCGCAGGCTCATCTCGACGCACTGCCGCAGATACGCTGGCCTGCCGAGCGCCTCCCACCGGTTAGGGCCGGTCCGGACGAATCCGCCTTTAGTCGCGATAGTGATCCCGTCGTAGGGGTGCAGCGCCCCTCGGATCAGTTCCTCGCTGACGAACGGGCCATAGGAGTCAGCCGTGTCGATGAAGTCGACGCCAAGCTCGGCTGCCTTGCGCAATACCCGGACTGAAGCGGACCGGTCGGGGGGATCACCCCAGATGCCGGGTCCGGTGATACGCATGGCGCCATAGCCGAGCCGGGTGATAGCCAGGTTGCCGCCGAGCGCGAACACACCGCTTGCCGCGGCCGGGAGGTTGCTATAGGACATGGGCCAAACCTACCCAGCCGCCGGCGAGCCCGGAAGCCACGGGAACGCGGGCAGGGTGCAGTATTGCTGCCATGGCACACCCGAACCTGTTCGGCGGACCTCCGCCGACCTACCTGCCGGACAACGATGCGGCCAGGGCGGAGCTAGCAGCCGCTCCCGATCCGGCCACGGTCGCGGCCCGGTATCCCGGCTATTGCGCGGCGTGGGCGGCACTAGCCGAACGGTCGATGCGAGCCGGCGACCCGGTCGCTGCCTACGCCTTCGCGAGGACTGGCTACCATCGCGGGCTTGACCAGCTGCGCCGCGCAGGCTGGAAGGGACACGGGCCGATCCCGTGGGAGCACGAAGGCAACCGGGGCTTCCTGCGGTCGCTGAATATGCTCGCCGTCGCCGCTGCAGCCATCGGCGAGGACGATGAGGCCGACCGCTGCGGCGGCTTCCTGCGCGATTCCAGCGAGACCGCAGCCGCGACGCTTAAGGCCGGCTGACCGGTTGCCGGCCAGGCAGGCCGGCTCTAGGCCAGGCAGGCCGGCTCTAGGCCAGGCGGACCGGTATCGGGCTCAGCTGACCGGTATCAGGCCAGGATGACCGGTTCGCCCTGCTGACCTGCGGTCAGATAACTAGCGATCCGGTAGCATCGCAAGGCAAGAGCCCCTGCCGCGCTCGCACGGATCGTGCGCCAACAGCGGACAGGGGCTTCGCTGCGACCGGAAGGGCCTGATGAGATGCCCGCCATCGTGATCGTCGGCGCGCAGTGGGGCGACGAGGGCAAGGGCAAGGCGACCGACCTGATCGGCGACAGCGTCGACTACGTGGTCAGGTACCAGGGCGGCAATAACGCCGGGCACACGGTGGTCATCGGCGACGAGAGCTACGCCCTGCACCTGCTGCCCGCTGGGGTGCTGTCGAATGCCGCGACGCCCGTCATCGGCAACGGCGTCGTGATCGACCCCGCCGTCCTGCTCGAGGAGATCGACGGCCTCCAGGGCCGCGGGATCTCCTGCGACCGGCTGCTCATCTCCGCCAACGCGCACCTGATCATGCCGTACCACCGGGCGCTCGACAAGGTCAGCGAACGGCACCTGGGCAGCGCGCGGATCGGCACCACGGGCCGCGGCATCGGCCCGACGTACGGTGACAAGGTCGCCCGGATGGGGATCCGGGTGCAGGATCTATTCGATCCCGGAATCCTCTGCCAGAAGCTCGAGCTGGCCCTCCGCGAGAAGAACCAGCTGCTCACCAAGGTCTACAACCGGCGCGGGACGGACTCGGCCGCGATAGCCGAGGAGTATCTGCGTTACGCCGAGCGCCTGGGGGGTTACGTTGCGGATACCGGCCTGGTGATCAACTCGGCGCTCGACGAGGGCAAGGTGATCCTGCTGGAGGGCGCCCAGGCCACCATGCTCGACGTTGATCACGGTACGTATCCGTTCGTCACGTCGTCCTCGCCCACGGCGGGCGGCGCCTGCTCGGGTTCCGGCGTGGGGCCGACCAGGATCACCAAGGTGATCGGGATCGTCAAGGCCTACACGACCAGGGTCGGCGCGGGCCCGTTCCCGACCGAGCTGGCCGGCGACCAGGGCGAGTGGCTGCGCAAGACTGGCATGGAGTACGGCGTGACGACCGGCAGGCCGCGCCGCACCGGATGGTTCGACGCGGTCGTCGCGAGGTATTCCACCAGGGTCAACGGGATCACCGACTACTTCCTCACCAAGCTCGATGTGCTGTCCGGGCTGGACCGGGTGCCGGTGTGCGTCGCCTATGACGTGAACGGGGTCAGACACGACGAGATCCCCATGACGCAAACCGAGTTCCACCATGCGGTACCTGTCTACGAGTACCTGGACGGCTGGTGGGAGGACATCTCGTCGGCTAAGGAGTTCGGTGAGCTGCCGTCCAGCGCCCGCGCTTACGTGCGGGCGCTCGAGGAGATGATCGGCGCCCCGTTCTGCGGGATCGGCGTCGGGGCCCGCCGCGATCAGACCTTGCAGCTGCGCCCGCTGATCTGAGGCCCGCGGCCGGTAAGCTCACCGCGTGCGAATCCTCGTTCTCGGCTCAGGGGGCCGTGAGCATGCCCTGGTGCGCGCGCTCAGGCGCGACAGCGACGTCACGGATCTGCACGCCGCGCCGGGGAATCCTGGCATGGCCGCGCTGGCCGAGGTCCACCAGGTCACCCCTACCGACCCGGCTGACGTCTGCGGCCTCGTCCGGCGGACCGGGGCCGACCTGGTCGTCATCGGCCCGGAGGCACCGCTGGTGGCCGGCGTGGCCGACGCGGTGCGGGCAGCGGGCACCGCGTGCTTCGGCCCGGGCACGTCCGCGGCCATGATCGAGGGATCGAAGTCCTTCGCCAAGGAGATCATGACCGCGGCGGGGATCCCGACGGCGGCCGCCGCCAGCTGCGTGACCGAGGCGGAGGTCAGTGCCGCGCTTGACGCGTTCGGACCGCCCTACGTCGTCAAGGCGGACGGCCTGGCGGCCGGCAAGGGCGTCGTAGTGACACCGGATCTCCGGGAGGCGCGCGCGCACGCGCGGCACAGCGGCAGGGTCGTCATCGAGGAGTTCCTTGACGGACCCGAGGTATCGGTCTTCGCGCTTGCTGACGGGACTACTGCGCTGACCCTGCTGCCCGCGCAGGACTACAAGCGCGCACACGACGGCGATGCCGGCCAGAACACCGGGGGGATGGGCGCCTACGCCCCGCTGCCCTGGGCACCGCCCGGGCTCGCCGACGAGGTACTCGCCGCTGTCATCATGCCCGCGCTCGATGAGCTGCGCCGCCGGAGGATCCCCTACGCCGGGTTGCTGTACGCGGGCCTGTGCCTGACCACGGCCGGGATCAAGGTCGTCGAGTTCAACGCCCGCTTCGGCGACCCGGAGACGCAGGTCATCCTGGATCGCCTGGAAACGCCGCTGGCGGGGCTCCTGCGGGCGGCGGCGGTCGGCGGGCTGGCAGCCGCCGGGCAGCTGGCCTGGATGCCGGGGGCAGCCGTCACGGTGGTAATCGCAGCAGCGGGTTATCCGGGCACGGCCGAGGCTGGTGACGAGATCAGCGGCCTGGAAGACGCAGAACGGCTACCTGGCGCCTATGTCCTGCACGCGGGCACCCGGATGCGCGGCGATGGCGCGCTGGTTTCGGCAGGCGGCCGGGTGCTCGACGTGGTGGGCGCAGGACCGGACCAGGCCGCGGCCAGGGCTGCTGCCTACGGCGCGGCCGCCAGGATCAGGATGCGCGGCGGCTGGTACCGCAGCGACATCGCCGCGCGCCCAGCGTCAGGCACGCCAGCTGAGGTATGAGCCAGCAGGCGCGGCCAGCACGGACCCAGCCGGACGAGCCGCCGCAGGCGGCACCGGCCGGGCGGCCGCCGCAGCCGCCAGTGTCATGCTCGTCGCGGAGCAGCACCAGGCCGGGGCTGGCCAGGCCACGAGTGCGGCTGCGGCAGGATAGAGCCTGTGATCGAGCGGTACACCCTGCCTGAGATGGGCCGTGTCTGGAGCGAGGCACACAAGTACGAGCTCTGGTGCGAGATCGAGACCCTGGTACTCGAGGCGCACGCGCGGGCGGGCACGGTGCCTGCCGACTGCGTGCCGCCGGTGCGGGCCGCACCGCCGCCCGCGCCGGAGGCCGTCGCCGCGCTGGAGGCCGTCACCGGCCACGACGTCATCGCGTTCCTGTCCGCCTGGGCGGACAACACCGTCCCGCGGGACGCGGCTGCCTACGTCCATTTCGGGATGACCTCATCGGACCTGCTCGACACCGCGCTCGCCGTGCAGCTCGCCGAGGCCACCGACCTGCTGGCGGCCAGGTGCGCCGCGCTCACCGCAGCGCTGCGCGAGCACGCGCTGGCGCACCGGGGCACGCTCCGGGCCGGCCGCACTCATGGCATCCACGCCGAGCCTGACGTGTGGGGACACCGGGTGGCCGATTTCGCGTTCGCGATGGCCCGCAGCACCGCGCGGCTGGCCAAGGCCCGGGCCTCGATCGCCGTCGGCAAGATGTCCGGCCCGGTCGGGACGTACTCCAACATCGACCCTGCCGTCGAGGCGGCGGTCATGGCCGAACTCAGGCTGGCGCCCGCCGACGTCGCGACACAGGTCGTGCTCCGCGACGGGATCGCCGAGTGGGTCAGCGTGCTGGCGCTGATCTCGACGGTCTGCGAGGCGATCGCGCTGGAGGTCAGGCACGGCCAGCGGACCGAGGTCGCTGAGCTTGCCGAGCCGTTCGCCGCGGGCCAGAAAGGCTCGTCGGCGATGCCGCATAAGAAGAACCCGGTCCGCTCCGAACGGATCTGCGGGCTGGCCCGCGTGGTCCGTGCTCAGGTCATCCCGGTGATGGAAGGGATACCGCTCTGGCATGAGCGAGATATCTCACACTCCGCTACCGAGCGCGTGGCACTGCCCGATGCCGCGATCGTGACCGATTACCTGCTCGACCAGACCACCGGCCTGGTCAAGGGGCTGGTCGTGGACGCGGCGCGGATGCGCGCCAACCTGGACGCGACCCATGGCCTGATCTACACCTCAGCCGTGCTGCTCGAGCTGGTAGCGGCCGGGATGTCACGGGAAGACGCCTACGCGCTTGTCCAGGCGGCCGCGATGGACACCTGGGAAACGGGGTCGCCGTTCCGCGAGACGCTGCGCAAGCACGCTGGCCACCGCGGCCAGCCGCTGGACGAGGCGAGGCTGGACGAGGCCTGCAGGCCGGAGCGGTACACCGAACGGCTCGGCGCCGTCTTCCAGCGGCTGGAGCGTCTCTCATGACCGCCCGCGCCTGGCGCCGCCGGCCATGAGGCACCTCTACTCGGGCAAGGTGCGCGAACTCTACGAAACCGATGATGGCATGCTGCTGCTCGTCGCCACGGACCGGATCTCCGCCTTCGACTTCGTGCTCGGCACCGAGATCCCCGATAAGGGGAAGATCCTCACCCAGCTGTCGCTCTGGTGGTTCGGACAGCTCGCTGACCTGGTGCCGAACCACCTGGTCGACACCCGGGTGCCAGCCGAGTTCGCGGGCCGCGCCATGGCCTGCCGCCGCCTGTCGATGGTGCCCGTGGAGTGCGTGGCCCGCGGTTACCTGACCGGCTCAGGCCTGGCCGACTACCAGCGCACCGGCATGATCTGCGGCACCCGGCTGCCGCCCGGGCTCGAAGATGGGTCCAGGCTGCCTCAGCCGGTCTTCACCCCGGCGACGAAGGCCCGCCTTGGCGAGCACGACGAGAACGTCCCGGTATCCGCCGTCGCGGCGCTCCATGGCGCGGACGTGGCCGCTGAGCTGGAGCGCATCACGCTTGAGGTGTACCGGCGCGGCGCCGAGGTCGCCGCCCGCCGCGGCATTATCGTGGCCGATACGAAGCTAGAGTTCGGCTTCGACTCGGGTGGCGTGCTGCGGCTGGCCGACGAGGTACTTACCCCGGATTCGTCCAGATTCTGGCCGGCGCGGCAATGGGCTCCGGGCCGTCGCCAGCCCTCATTCGACAAGCAGTTCGTCCGGGACTGGCTCACTTCGCCTGAGGCGGGCTGGGACCGCACCCGGCCGCCGCCACCGCTGCCCGCCCGTGTGGTCGAGCAGACTCGTGACCTCTACATCCAGGCCTACGAGAGCCTTACGGGGCTGCGCTGGGGCTAACGGACAGAGCCCGCCTATTACTCATTGAATTCAATCAGATACGTTACGTAACACTGCTGACATGGTCTAGGGGGCGGGAACGCGGTGGGATACTGGACGCCACGGGAGGGGCCCCCGCCGGGCGGCCCGGGGCCGGGCTGGCCACAGGCCGCACCGTCACTGCTGGCTGGCGAGCGCAGTGGCATGACATACCCATTGACCGACAGGAGCCCCAGCGATATGAGCAGCGGCCCGCAAACCCGCTACCGCGTACGAGGCGGGATCCCGCTCCAGGGCACGGTGTTCGTACAGGGCGCTAAGAACGCGGCCCTTAAGATGATCGCCGCCTCGCTCCTGGCCGAGAAGGGCCGCACGGTACTCAGGAATGTCCCGGTCATCGAGGACGTGCGCCGCGCGGTCGAGCTCGCGCAGGCCGTCGGTGCCGTGGTCAAGTTCCACGAGGCGGAGCGAACCCTGGTCGTAGATGCCTCGAAGCTGACCAGCTCGGTGCTGCCGGCCGAGATAACGAGCCGGTTCCGCGGTTCGGTGCTTTTCGTGCCCGCGCTGCTGCACCGGCTCGGCGAGGCCACCCTCGAGGGCATCGGCGGCTGCAACCTGGGCAGCCGCAGCCTGGACTTCCACTACCGGGGCTTCGCGCGCCTCGGCGCCATTGTGGAAGAGGGCGAGAGCGAGATCCACATCAAGGCAGACGGGCTCCGCGGCGCGCACCTTTATCTCGACACGCCCTCGCATACCGGTACCGAGAACCTGATCATGGCAGCCTCGCTGGCACCGGGTGTCACGGTCATCGACAACGCAGCGCTTGAGCCAGAGGTCCTCGATGTCATCTCCTTCCTCGACAAGATGGGCGCCCAGATCAGCGGCGGGGGCACCGGTTTCGTGACCGTGCACGGGGTCGATGAGCTCACTGCCGTCGAGCACACCGTGATGCCGGACCGCATCGACGCGGGCGTCTTTGCGATGGCCGCCGCGATCACCGGCGGTGAGCTCAGCCTGGTGGGCGTCTCGCTGGACCATTTCGGCGTCGTCCGGTGGAAGCTGGAGCAGATGGGCGTCGAGTTCGCCAGCCAGGGCGCCATCCTGCAGGTCCGCAGGGAGCGCCCGCTGCGGTCGATCAACGTCATTACCTGCCCGTTCCCGGGGTTCGCTACCGACCTGCAATCACCCATCATGGCGCTGGCCGGTATCGCCGATGGCACCAGCTACATCAGGGAAACCATCTTCGACGGGCGCTACACGCTCGTCGGCGAGCTCAACAAGATGGGCGCAAAGGTAGAAGTCGTCGGGAACGCGGTCGTCGTGCACGGCCCGATGGCGCTGAAAGGCACCGAGGTCATCGCGCACGACCTGCGCACCGGGATCGCGCTCGTGCTCGCCGGCCTCGCTGCGGACGGCGAGACCATCGTCGCGCCCGGTTACCCAATCGACCGCGGCCACGCCTCGGTAGCGGCCCGGCTCACGACCCTCGGCGCTGACATCGATCTGGAGGTCGTCGGCTGACGCCGTCCCGCTGCCGTCAGGGGACCGGGACCAGGCGGCCGCCAGCCGCACGATCACTCCCTCGCCGCGTGGCGGTCAGCATCCCGGCCCGCGGCGAACGTGGTGCCGGTGCGGGTGGACCATGAGCTGACTCCGCTGGTCCACAGCCCGCTGCCGGTGATGCGCGCGGTAACGGAGTGGCGAGATGCACCTGGCTGACGCGCTCGCCGCCCGGGACGGCCGCTGACTAAAATGTGACAAGGCGCCCCGAGGCAACGGCTCGGTCACTCGCCAGCCTTTGCTCGCCTTTTTCGTTCACTTTTATAATGCTTTCCATGCCGACGCTGCCAGAGCACAGATAATTGCCTCTTCCGGTGATCGTCTACATGAGCTACGAAATGTAACAGCGGGCACTCGCACATCGCCGGGCAAGCGGCCGGAGACAGGACGGGCATGGAGCAGATATCGGGCGCGCGGCAGCGAGCGGGACGACGTACGCTGCGGATCGCGGCCAGCCACGCAGCCTGGGCGGGACCCGCACCAGCGATGGGATACGACATCGCATGAACGCATTACGGCAGGTCTCCGGCGAGCTCACCATCGGCGTCATCGGACCCCACGATCTCGTAGAGCGAGTCATGCTGGCCGGCACCTCAGCGGCCGGGTATCAGGCAGCCGCCAGCGGAGCTGGGCCGGCCAGGCGGCTTGTCGCTGCGGCCTACCGGGACGAGCATGAGGCCGCCGACATGGTCGTGCGGCTGGGCCCGGCCATCGACGCGTGCCTTTTCGCCAGCCAGGTCCCCTACGAAGTCGCCCGCAAAGCCGGGGTGCTGAACGCCCCGGCTACCTTCGTGCCGCTGGCCGGAAGCGCGCTCTATGCCGCGCTGTTCCGCGCCAGCCGGGATGGCGATCGCGACCTGGGCCGGGCCAGCATCGACGTGCTGAGCCGCGCCGACGTCGAAGGTGCGTTCGCCGAGCTCGGCATCGCCGCCCGCCGCCTGCACGTCCGCGAGGATCCGGCCAGCCCGGCGGTACTTGCCTCATTCCACGAGCGGCTCTGGCGCAAGCACGAGTCCTCCGTCGCGTTCACGTGCCTGCAAACTGTGGCGAACCGGCTCTCCGCTGCGGATGTCCCGGTCTTCACCGTGCGGCCCACCGGCAGTGCGATCCAAGGGGCGCTGCAGACTGCTGCCCTGCTCGGCGGTTACCGCAGGCTTGAGGATGCGCAACTCGCGATGGCCATCGTGGAGATCCCGACGCTCAGGGACTCCGCGCGGCGCGCGTCCCCGCGGCAGTCGCGCGAGGAACTAAGGCTGACCGTGCAGCGGTTCCTTGTCCAGGAGGCGCAGCGGCTACACGCGACGGTCAGCCCGGTGAGCGATCACGGCTTCCTGATTACGGCTACCCGCGGCTCGCTGGCCGGCCTGACGGACGGCTTCCGGGCGCCGCCATTCACCGATCGCGCCCGCAGCGAGCTCGGGATCACGATCGAGTCCGGGGTGGGCATGGGCCGGACGGCCCTTGAGGCGGAGGCACATGCCCGCGCTGCGATGGGACGGGCTCATCTAGGGCCGCCTGGCCGCGGGTTCACCCTGGCGAAGGAGGGATACCAGCTGGTCCCCACGCCGCGCCTTCCGGCCACCGGGACACCTGGCCGGATGCGGGCCCTGGACACGCTCTCCCGGCTGGCCAAGAAGCTGCCTGAGGCCAGCGCCACGCTGATCGTGGACGCGGACACTGCGGGGCGGCTGCTTGAGGTGACGCCGCGCACGGCGAGGCGGCTGCTGCACGGTCTCGTCGAGGAGGGGCTCGCCTGGCCGCTCCCACCGAACAGGTCCCCGCAGCCAGGGCGCCCCCGGCAGTTCTACCGGCTGCTGGTGGAGAAGCTTGAGCCTCGCCAGGATCGCTGAGCACAGGTGCTGGCCCTGCACCGCGGCCGGCGGGCTCACCTGGCCGGGCCTGCGGGCTCAGCTGGCCGGGCCTGCGGGCTCAGCCCGGCGGCGGCGCGGGCTGATCCGGGTAGCGGCTGATCACATCGGCGCCGAACCTGGCCATCTCCTCGCGCTGCGGGGAGAACTGGAGCAGCATCAGGCCGACCCCGGCCCGCTCGTAGGCCTGCAGGCGCTCGATGATCTGATCGGGCGTGCCGATCAGGCCGCTGCGCAGCCCGCGGTTGGACACGCTGTACTCCTCCAGGGAGACCCGCGATTCGAGCTGCGACCCCTCGATGAAGTCCTGGTAAGAGGCATAGGCCTCCGGTGAGGACCGGACATCGAGGATCCTGTCGAGCTCCGCCCTGGCCGCCGCCTCGGTGTCTCTGCAGATCACGTACCCGGAGACGCCGAATACCAGTGGCGGCCTCCCGGATTGCGCCCGCCGCGCGTCCAGCTCGGCGACCTTGGCCGCGATGACCTCAGGCGCGTCTCCGTGCATGACGTACGCATCCGACTGGCTGGCGATCACGTCCTTGGCCTTAGGCGACTCGCCGCCCATGTAGATGGGCGGGACCCGACCGGGCTTCGGCTCAAGGACGGCCGCGTCGAGCTGGTAGAGCGGGCCTGAATGCGTCACGGCATCCTCGCGCAGCAGCCGAGACAGTACGTCGAGCCACTCCTGCGTGCGCGCGTACCTGGCGTCGTGCACATCGAAGGGCGCGCCATATTGGGCTGCTTCGTCCTTCCACCATGACGACACCACGTTGAGCGAAATCCGGCCGGGTGCGATCGTGTCCAGCGTAGACAGGGCCTTGGCGGTCAGCGACGGGGAATGGTAATTGGGCCGGACGGCGAGCATCAGCTCCAGCCGTTCGGTGACCGCTGCCACCGCGGGAGCCAGCGTCCAGCAGTCCAGGGACGGTGCATGGTGGCCCTTGATGTCGTTGAGGTTGAGCTCGGCGATCAAGGTCAGCTCAAAGCCTTGCCGCTCGCTGTCGACGGCCAGGGCACGAATATAGGGCCACGAGATGGACATCCCCTCGTCCGTGACGTTGCGCAGCCAGCCACCGAAGATCGGCATCCAGTATCCGAACCGCATCCACGGCTCCTCTCGCCATTCGCTCCGCGCAGTCTCCGGCCGGCTCTGCCGCGCCCCTTGCCGCACTCGCCCGTTGCCACACTCGGGCCTCCCGTCAGGGGAGAACCAGTACTTGTACCGGATTTAGTAGCTCAGCTGGTACCTGATATCCCATATGTCCCCACTAAATCCGGTACAAGCCTGGATCACTGAACCCCGGCCTGCCCCGCCCCGCGGGCCGGGCCCGGCGGGCCGGGGCGGGCGGAGCGGGGCGGGTGCTGCGGGACTCGCGTTCTTCGGCCAGGAGGCGGCGGAAGAAAGCGGCCACCGCGGGGAGCGCTGGCCGCGGCGCCGTCGCCTCAACGCTGGCGTTGTAGTTGGTCGTGGTGTTGATGTCGTAGCTGACGAGCCGCCCGTCAGTAGTCTCGATGAACTCGAAGCCGGCGATCTCGATTCCCTGCTGCCGGGCGAAATCCAGGTATCGCCCGATTATCGGGTGATCGAAGCCCTTCCGTAGCGTGAACACGCCCGGCCCGCTCGCCTGATCGGCCGCGCACGCGTCAGCGGGACAAAGCTGAAAGCCGCCGAGCGCGGTATCAGCGGTGATCGCGTAGATGAACTCGCCGCCGATCACCTCGACCCTCGTGATGCGGGGCTCGGCGGCCCGCAGGTACTCCTGCAGCAGCGTGATGCCGTCCACGGGCCGCTCGTACTCGGCCGAGTTCAGATAGGCATCGAAATCATCGTGGCGGTCGAACAAGCGCACGCCAAGTCCCTTGCCGCCCTGATTGTGCTTGCTGATGAAGGGCGCCGGCAGCTTGCGTGCCGCGGCCGCCAGCGCTGTGCTGCCCGCGACGGTCACCGTGCGCGGCACGTCGAACCCGGCGGCGCGCAGCGCGGTGAGCTGTTCGACCTTGCTCATCTCCAGCTCGAGCACCCGCCGCCCGTTCACCACGCGGCGGCCGTGTGACTCCAGCCAGCTAAGCACCCCGCGGGTCTGATCCTTGGCGTGCGGGTGGCCGCGGGTGTGCGAGGACGCGCTCATCCGGGACCAGAACACCCCGGGCGGCGGCGGCTCGTTCAGGTCGAGCACCGCCTCGCCGAGCAGGCACTGCTCGTGCGGCACGGCTGCGGCATCGAAGACCGCCCCGAGCGGCGCATACCAGTCGGGGTTCTCGTGGATGACATGAACCTGCACCGCCGCCAGGCTCCCGGTCAATGACGGCGCGGGTAGCCCGCGGTGACTTCGAGGAACGCGTCGTTGGCCGACCGGTCACCGATGGAGATCCGGGCGCCCTCGCCGGCGAACGGCCGGACGCTGATCCCGGCGCGATCACAGGTGGCGGCGAAGTCGGCAGTATCGTCACCGAGCCGCAGCCAGACGAAGTTGGCCTGGGTGGGCGGGACCGTCCAGCCCTGGCCGGCCAGCTCCGCTGCCACCCGGTGCCGCTCGGCGACGACCGCCCCGACCCGGTCGAGCAGTTCGGGCTCGGCGGCCAGCGACGCGACAGCGGCCGCCTGCGCCAGCGAGTTCACCGTGAAGGTCAGCATCGTCTTGCGGACCGCGGCGGCCACCGGCTCGTGCCCGACCAGGAAGCCGACCCGCAGGCCCGCCAGCCCGTAGGCCTTGGAGAAAGTCCGCAGCACGGCCACGTTGGGCCGGTCCAGGTACAGCGTCAGCCCGTCCGGCACATCGCGGTCGCGGACATACTCCGAATACGCCTCGTCCAGGACGACCAGACAATCGCCAGGCACCGCGTCGAGAAACTCCACCAGCTCGGCGCGGCGCACAACCGTCCCGGTCGGGTTATTCGGGTTGCACACGAAGACCAGCCTGGTCCGGCTGGTGACCGCGGCCGCCATCGCGGCCAGGTCGTGCGTCTCGTCGCGCAGCGGCACCCGCACCGAGGTGACTCCCGCAAGGTCGGACAGGTACGGATAGGCCTCGAACGATCGCCACGCGTAGAGCACCTCAGCGCCCGGCTCGCCGACCGCCTCAAGAAGCTGCTGGGCCACCCCGACCGAACCGCAGCCGACCGCGACGTGCGACGCCGGCACCCCGAAATGCGCCGCGATGGCCCCGGTAAGTTCCGCCGCGCCGTTGTCCGGGTACCTGTTGACGTCCACGGCGGCTTCGGCGATGACCTTCAGGACCGACGGGAGCGGGCCGAACGGAGACTCGTTGGAAGAAAGCTTGAAAGACCTGGCGCCCGGCGCCGGTGCCTTGCCCGGCAGGTAAGGTGCAAATCGGTCAAGGATCGGCCGGAAGCGCGGAGATTCTGCGGACATCGGTGTCCTCCTGGCTGCTGAGCTCCGTGATCAGGGCCGGCCCGCGGGGCCGCGGCCGTGGTGCCCGATGACGGCCCGCTGACGGCCGGCTTAGGCCCGCTAACGCCCTCGGGGACGTGCGGGCAGGCATACAGGCGGGGCATCTGGGCGCAGGCATACAGCCCTAGTGTCGCATCTCGCCAGTACCAGCGGGTGCAGGCACCCGCGGCACCCGGGACACCTGGGACACCGGGGACACCGGGGGCACCGCCAGCCGCTGGCGCTGGGCGAGCAGGGCAAGCAGGACGACAGCGTCGGTCCAGGCCAGCGGCGCCACCGAGACAGCCTTCCCGCGCGCGTTCACCTGCTCAGGCAGCGCTCCCAGGCTGGTCCGGTGCGCGGCCAGCCAGGCCAGGATGGCAGCACTCCGCTGACGATCTCCAGCTGACGCCCACAGCACCGCGAAGAACGCGGTCTCGGGTGTCCAGGCCACGGTGGTGCCGCCTGGCCATGAGGTGCCGGGCCGCAGCCCCCCGCCTGGCAGCGTCAGCGCGGCTTCCGCGATCCGCGCTGCATGTTCAACACCGGGGCTCGCCGCCGCGAACGGCGGGCCGAGGAACGCGATGGCCGCGTCCGCCCCCGACGCGTCGTGCGGCAGCCGATGATAGCCAGAGCGCCCGAATTGCAGCGCTATGGCGCCGGCCAGCCGCGCGGCGGCAGCTGACCAGCGCTGCGCGTCAGCCCGGGCGCCGACCATAGCGGCCAGATCCGCGGCAGCCCGCAGGCCGGCCAGTAGCGGCCCCGCAGTACCGAGCGTGACCGTCGTGGAGTCCTCCCAGTAGTCCATCGAGGCGGCAGGCAGGCCGTCGGCTGTCAGGGACCGGTCGGCAGCGCCGGCGGCCGCCTCGACCATCGGCCACAACAGCGCCAGCTGGCGGCGGCCCGCACGGTCGCCAGGGCCCCGGGCCGCGGCCCAGCACCAGACAGCCCACGGAACCCATCCGGTGGCGTCCAGCTCGGCTGGCCGGCCATCCTGCACCGGGCCCGCGCCATCTGGCCAGTACCTGGCCGCCCAGGTGCCGCTGGCCAGCTGCATCCGCTGCAGGAAACGCAGGACACGGAACGAGTCCGCCAGGTGACCCGTGTCGGCGAGCGCGACAGCCACCCAGCTGGAATCGCGCGGCCAGGCATACCGCCAGGCCCCGTGCCAGGCGGCCACCACGGCCCCATCCGGGCGGGTCAGCAGCCGCAGGTCGAGCAGCGCCCGGGTGGCCATCGATCGCTGCTGACCCGTAATGCCAGGGATGGTGCCGCCGGCCAGCCACTGCCGGCTCGCGCGAACGGCCGCGCGGACACATGCCGCCGCCGCGGGCGTCACCGGGATGATCCGCCCCGGGGCAGCGTAGACACCGCCGCTGGACCGTAGCACGCTGCTGCCAGGCAGGTACCACCCCCTGATGCCGTCAGGCACGGCAAGGACCGCCTGCGGGGCACATGGGTCCTGGGCGATCCCTTCAAGCGCCAGCGACGGCTGGGCCGGATGCCGGCTGGCGGCGACGATGAGCACGCCGCAGGCCAGCGCCAGGCCAACCGCGATGGCGGCCAGGCGCGAGCGGGTCGTGCGCATCCCGATCCGCTACTGTCCGGGAACTGACCGCAGCGCGCGCGCGAACGCGCCAGCCACGTCCTGACTGAACAGCACGAAACGAACCTCGTCGACCGGCACGCCGCTCTGCTGGACCGCCGCGACCGCGATCCGCGCCGCGTCGTCGACCGGCCAGCCGAATGCGCCGGTGGAAACGGCCGGAAACGCGACCGTATGGGCCCCCAGCTGGCCGGCTACCCGCAGCGCACTGGTATAGCAGGACGCGAGCAGCGCGCTGCGGTCTTCGGACCGCGAGTAAACAGGCCCGACGGTGTGGATCACCCATCGCGCCGGCAGGTTGCCCGCGGTGGTCGACACCGCGTGGCCCGCGGGCAGCCCGTTAGGATGCGAGCCCGCCCGCAGTTCCTGGCAGGCGGCCAGGATGGCCGGGCCGCCGCGCCGGTGGATGGCGCCGTCCACCCCGCCACCGGGCAACAGCGCCGAGTTCGCCGCGTTGACCACTGCGTCGACCTGCTGCTCGGTGATATCGCCGGTCACCAGAGTGATCCTCACCTGGGTGAGGCTACCCAGCGGCGACGCGCGAAGGTAATCTGGCGCCCGTGAACCGCCTTGGCGAGCTTGAGCGCGCGATCATGGACATTCTCTGGGAGAGCCGGGACCCGCTGACGGTCCGCCAGGTCAGCAGCGGGCTGACCGAACGTGACCTGGCGCACACGACGGTGATGACTGTCCTTGACCGGCTCGCCAAGAAGGGCTTCGCGCGGCGCGAGCGAGATGGCCGCGCCTGGCGTTACCGCGCTGCCGAGAGCCGGGAGGGGTATGTGACCGAGCTGATGCTGAACGCGCTGGAACAAACCGGCGACCGGCAGGCGGCACTGGCCAGGTTCGCGCGCAGCGTTTCCGACACCGAGGCCGCTGCACTGCGCCGGGCGCTCGGGGCGCTGGATACCGGCACCAGGGAGTGACCGCGGGTGCCCGCCGCAGTCCTCATCCTGGCCGCCGTCGCGGTCGCCTGCGTACCCGCCGCATCGGCGCTCGCCGCCGCTCGCTGGCCGCGCAGGTCGCCCGCGGCGGCGATCCTGCTCTGGCAGGCGATCGGGCTCGGCTGGGGCCTCGCCGCCATCGGGGCGCTGGCCGGCCTGGGCGCGGATCAGCGACCCGGGGTGGTCAGGGGGGCTTATGCGCTGGCCTACCGCCTGATCGCGGGCCGCGGTGTGGCCGCGGCCGGGGCCCGCAGCCTCCCGGCGGCAATCCGCCTGCTGTCCCTGGCGACCGGCGCCGTGCTGCTGCTGCTGCTCAGCGGAGCACTGCTCGCCGCCTCCGCCGCGGTACTGCGGGCCCGCAGGCGACAGCGGGCGCTGCTCACGCTACTCGCCCATGGCGACCCTAAGGTTCCCGGTGCGCTGGTGGTCGATCACCCCGCGGCGGCTGCTTACTGCGTGCCCGGCCTGCGGTCGGCGATCGTGATCAGCGCCGGCACGCTGGACCTGCTGGACCAGGCCGAGCTCGCCGCCGTGCTGGCCCACGAGCGGGCGCACCTGCGGGAACGGCATGATCTTGTGCTGCTGCCGTTTACCGCGCTGCTGCAAGCCTTCAGCTGGTCGGTGACGGCCCGGCAGGCCCACGCCGCGGTGGCCCTGCTCGTCGAGATGCTCGCCGACGACCAGGCCCTCCGCCACCGGCCGGTGGCGGCCAGGGAACTAGCCACCGCCCTGATCAGGGTCGGCGCGGCGGGCGGCGGCCGGGCTCCGCTCGGCAGCCTCGCCGTCTCGGACCACGGGGCCGACGGCCAGGTCGCGGCGCGGGTCTCCCGGCTGCTCCGCCCGGCACCTAGGCTGCCCTGGCCGGCCATCGCCATGGTCTGCGCTGTGGCGGTGCTGGTCGTCACCGTTCCCGCCGCTTTCCTGCTGTTTCCATCCTGAACGGGAGCTTTCCGCCAGGCCGCTGAGCCAGCCGGCGCCGTCCGGCCGGAAGAAAGCTACGGTGAACGCGATCGCCCCGCCGTGCCGTCGAACCGGCCGGACCCGTCCGGCCGGGACAAGCGGTACTTAACGCGATCGCCCCGCCATGCCGTCGAACCTGCCGGACCCGTCCGGCCGGGACAAGCGGTGCTGAACAGCTGCTAGTCGGCGATGCGGATCCGCAGGCGGCGGAATCCCTTCCCCTTGTTCTCGATCTTGACGACCTGGATCTTGCCGATCTGGCTGGTCGTGGCGACGTGCGTGCCGCCGTCCGCCTGCTGATCGAGGCCGACTATGTCGATGATCCGCACGTCTTTCACATCCGGCGGAACCAGGTTGGTAGCGGTGCGGATGATGTCCGGGAGGTCGAACGCCTCCTGCCGCGGCAGCACCCGTACATCGATCCGGCGCCCGGCGCTGATCTCGGTGTTGCAGGCAGCTTCGACCGCGTCCCTGAAGCCTTCCGGCAGCTGCGGCAGGTCGAAGTCCATCCTGGCGCTGAATGGCTCCATGTTGCCGCCGGTCACCAGCGCACCGTAATCGCGGAACACGACTCCGCACAGGACGTGCAGGCCGGAGTGGGTGCGCATGAGCGCCGTGCGCCGCTCATCCGCGACGGCGCCGCGCACGGTGGTCCCAGCGGGCGGCACCGGATCATCCTCGGCCGGAATGAGGTAGAGATCGTCGCCCTTGCGCACGCCGACGATCCGGGTCTGCACGCCACCCCACAGCAGCACGCCCTGGTCAGGTGGCTGACCGCCGCCACCTGGATAGAACGCAGAGGTGTCAAGCACGATCGCGTCCCGGCCGGAGTCCAGCACCGTCGCGTCCCATTCGCGCAAGGTCTGGTCGTCAAGCTCGAGGCGGTGCGTGCGCCAGTTAGTCTCGCTCATCGGGCCCCACTCACGGCCAGCAGCTTAATGCAGGCAGCGCCAGCGGCCGGGCGCCAGGTCTCACCAGGGGCCGTAAGGACCCTGGTGAGATGACCCGCCGCGGAACTCCCTGACCTTGGGCCGGACATCGGTCAGGTAGATCGCCGCCGCTACGAAAGCGGCGATGGGCAGGATGGATAGCGCGCCAAGGCGATATGCGGCGAAGCCGAAGCCAACGGCCGCGGAAACTCCCAGGATGACCAGCCAGAGAGGCTTGGTCTGCTTACTGGCGGCCACGAAGGCGCCGGACGGGCGCCGGAACGCGTCCACCAGGGCCCACGCCTCGATGACAAAGGCCGCGAGGAGGAGCACCTCGAAGAACCAGCCGAGCGCGCTATACGCGCCGAAGTTCGAGAACACGGCTTCAGGCTATCTGGTGCGGGCCGTGCTCGCGCGCGCTCTGCCAGCCTGGCCGCCGTTGCCTGTGCCTACCCTGGAAGTGGGGTTCGCGGGCCGGCTCGGTCGCGCCCCGTCCGGTCCGGTCCCGTCCGGTCCGGTCCCGTCCGGTCCGGCCTGCGTCGCCGGAGCCTTGTTGACCGGCTTCCGCGCCGGTGTCTTGGCAGGACCTGCCTGCTTCTTGGCCGCCTGGCTGTTGGCCGCCTGGCTGTTGGCCGCCCGCGCTGGCGCGGGCCGCTTCGCCCCGGCCTTCGGCGCCGCCCCGCCAGGGCCGGCCTGCTGCCGGCCGGCACCTTCTGGGCCTTGATCCTTTGCCGCCCGCCCTCGCGCGGGCCGCTTCGCCCCGGCCTTCGGCGCCGCCCCGCCCGGGCCCCGGCCCTTCGGCGCCTGGGCTGCATGCTCCCCGGCCGGCTGCTCCTGGACTGCCTGCTCCTGGACTGCCTGCTCCTGGACTGCCAGCTCCTTGGCCGCCTGCGCCACCACCGCCGCCTGCGCCAGGATCACCTCCTGCAGGGCTGCCGCCTCCAGCGCCACCTCCTGCAGGGCTGCCGCCTCTAGGGCCGCCTCTCGCAGGGCTGCTGCCTCTTCAAGGGCCGCCTCCTCCAGCGCTGTTTCTTCCAGGGCCGCCTGTTCCAGGACCGCCTCCTCCAGCGCTGTTTCTTCCAGGGCCGCCTGTTCCAGCGCCGCCTCCTCCAGCGCCGGGTCGGCCTGCGCCGCTCCGCCCGGACCTCCGGCCAGCTCTGGCCAGGCCAGCGCGGCCGGATCGAGTCCCGCGTCGGCCGGTTCCGCTGTCTCGCGGTCCTCGGCGTCCAGGGCCGCCTCGTTCCTGAATGAGTCGTAGATCTCGAGGAGCATCTGCTTCTGCCGCTCGGTGAGCTCCGGGTCGGTCAGGACTGCCTCCCGTACCCCTTGCCCTGACGGCCGGTCCTCAAGGAAGCCGGCTTGCACATACAGCGCCTCCGCCGAGATCCGCAGACCCTTCGAGAGCTGCTGCAGGATGTCTGCGCTTGGCTTGCGCAGGCCGCGCTCGATCTGGCTTAGGTACGGGTTGGAGACACCCGTCGCCTGGGCCAGCTGGCGAAGTGAGATTCTGGCCTGCTCCCGCTGCTCGCGGATGTAGGCACCTATCGCGGGAACACTAACCGGGCTCATGACTCAATTCTCGCCGCTAGTGCTTGCAATTGCAAAACTGGCCAGCCGGCGTCTCCCGTTAAGGCTCTCTGGGTATTTTCACCCGGATCTCACCAACCACCTGGCCGCCGCCGAGCACCGCTGGGGCGCCCAGTGCGGACAGGCCAGCTAGCAGGGTCTCGTCCGTCCCCAGCGCACGCAACAGCGCCACGGTCACCGCTGGCCGGGCGCGCTGACCGCCGTCGTCGATCTTGAACGCGCCGGCCCGGCCATCGGCGAGCGCGAACGCCTCGACTCCTTCCGCGCCCGACTTGAGCAGCAGGCCAGGGACGGCCGCCATCAGGGCGCGCTCGGGACGCGCGGTGCCCGAGGTCCACTCCGGGTACGCGCGCATCGCGTCGGCGACCTTGCGCTCCGGCGAGCCCGGCGCCGCGAGGACCATCGCCCGGAACGCGCGCGCGACGCCGGTCAGCGAGATGGCGAGCACCGGCGTGCCGCAGCCGTCCACGCCGACCGCGGCCACCTGCTCGCCGGCCAGCCGCTCGAGGATCCGCCTGATCTGAAGCTGCAGCGGATGATCGGGGTCGCGGTAGCTGCCGGTGGGCCAGCCCGCCGCGACGCAGGTGGCCAGCATGGCCGCGTGCTTGCCCGAGCAGTTCATGTGGATCCGGTCCGGCCCGCCGCCGCTACGCAGCAGCGCGCGCTGGGCCGAGGGATCAATGGGCAGATCCGGGGGGCACCGCAGCGCGCCCTCGGCCAGCCCGGAACGGGCCAGGATCTCGCGCACCCCGGCGACGTGGAAGTCCTCGCCTGAATGGCTCGCCGCCGCCAGCGCGAGTAGCTTCCCGTCCAGGTCGAGGCCGCAGCCGAGCATCGCCGCCGCCTGGATCGGCTTGTTCGATGACCTGGGGAACACCGGCTCCGCCGCCAGGCCAGCTGCCAGCGCCACCGTGCCGTCCGCGTTCAGCGCCGCGATCGCGGCGCGGTGCCTCGACTCGGCGAAGCCGGACCTGACGACCTCGGCGACCACCGGGTTCTCAGTGATGACCGGCCACCCCCAGCATCGCGCGGGCCTGCTCCGGGGACATGGCCGGGCGCTGGGCCAGTTCCGCGAGCGCCGCGGCGCGCTGGACCAGCTCGGTGTTGCCGGTCACCGGGCGGCCACCGGCGAAGGTGACCGTGTCCTCCATGCCGACCCGCAGGTGACCGCCGGCCGCCAGCGCCGCGAACATCACCGGCAGCGCGGTGCGGCCGATCCCGGTCGCCGACCAGGTGGCGCCGGCCGGCAGTGCGGCCACGGCCTGGACCAGCGTGGCGGCGTTGCCTGGCATCCCGCCGGGCACCCCCATCACCAGGTCACAGTGAACATGGCCGCCGTGCGGTTCGCCGAGGTCGTCGAGCAGCCGGTGCAGCGTCGCCACGTGGCCCAGGTCGAACAGCTCGAACTCGGGTACCACGCCGAGTTCCTTGGTCCTGGCGTAGAGCTCGCGGATGAACGGCCACGGGTTGGCGAACACCTCGTCGCCGAAGTTGACCGTTCCGCAGGTGAGTGAGCAGGCGTCCGGCAAGGCGTCCAGCACGGCCAGCCGCGGCTCGAAACCGTCGCTGACCGCGCCGCCGGTGGACAGCTGGACGATCAGGTCGGTGCCCGCACGGAGCGCCTGCACGGTGTCGGCCAGCCGCGTCCCGTCCAGGGTGGGACGGCCCTGGCCGTCCCTGATGTGCACGTGCACGACGGCGGCGCCGCACGCTCGGCAGTCCTTCGCTGCCGTAACCAGCTCGTCGAGCGTGACCGGAAGCGCGGGCACGGCCGACTTCTCCGACTCGGCACCGGTGGGCGCGACGGTTATGAGAGTGGCCGGACTGGGCCGGCGAGTGCTGTCTGACGTCATGGGCGGAAGAATGCCTTCTCGTGCGAGCTGTAGTCCAGCGTGCCAGCCAGGCGAGCGTCGAGGTGGCCGGCCTGACGGTGGCCGAGTTGCCCTCGCCTGGCCTGGTGGTGCTGGTCGGCGTGACCCATTCGGACACCCCCGGCGAGGCGGCGAGCCTCGCCCGGAAGATCTACCATCTCCGGATTCTGCCCGACGAGCAATCGTGCGCGGCAACGGGCGCGCCGCTGCTGGTGGTCAGCCAGTTCACGCTCTATGGCGACACCAGCAAGGGCCGGCGGCCGACCTGGCAGGCCGCGGCGCCGGGCCCGGTCGCGCAGCCCCTGGTCGATGTGTTCACCGACGCGCTCCGCGACCTCGGCGGGCAGGTGTTCTGCGGGGTATTCGGTGCGCATATGCAGGTAAAGCTGGTCAACGACGGTCCCGTTACGCTGATTATCGACGCTTGACCCCGGCCGTCTCATTCCCGGCCGTCTCGTCACCGGCCGTCTCGTCACCGGCCGTCTCGTCACCGGCCGTCTCGTCACCGGGTATCTCGTCGCCCGACAGGTAGCGGCGGGCGAATGCGAGCGACTCCGCGAGATCGGCCTGACGCTCGTCGCGAGTGGCGACGCGGCGGGTACTCACCTCAAGCACCACCATTCCGCCGTATCCGGCTGACCTGAGCCGCGCCAGCAGTTGCGCGCACGGCTGGCTGCCCCGGCCAGGGACCAGGTGCTCGTCAGGCAGGCCCGGCTTGGTGCCGTCCGCCAGGTGGACGTGCGCCAGCCGGTCCCCGAGCTGCTCCGCCATTTCCATCGCATCAGAGTCGGAGACGGCAGTGTGGGAGAGGTCCAGCGTGGCGGGTGCGTGGTCGAGCTCCACCGGGTTCCAGTGCGGCGAGTAGGCCGTTACCTCGGCACCCCGCGCCCGCAGCGGATAGAGGTTCTCGACGGCGAAGACCACGTCGGTCTCCTGATCCATCCGGGTCAGGCCATCCTCGAATTCCCTGGCGTACTCCCGCTGCCAGCGAAATGGCGGATGCACCACGACGACCTTCGCGCCGAGCTTCTCGGCCACCTCCCTGGCCCTGACGAGCTTGCCCCACGGGTCACGTCCCCAGACCCGCTGAGTGATCAGCAGGCACGGCGCGTGCACGGCGAGAACAGGCACGCCGTGATACTCGGCCAGCCGGCGCAGCACGTCCACGTCCTGGCTGATCGGGTCGCCGGACACCATCACCTCGACGCCGTCGTAGCCATGGCGGGCCGCCGCCTCGAAGGCATCCGGCACTCGTTCAGGGAAGACCGACGCGGTCGACAACGCCACCGGCACATCGCCTACCCGGGCGGCGTGACCCACGACGCCTCCTCTGCTCTGACCGGCTCTGCTCTGACCGGTCCTGCTCTGACCGGTCCTGCTCTGACCGGCCTTGCTCTGGTGCTCCAGGTCCCGCTCAGCGCTCCGTTTCGAGTCCCTGCCTGTTGTGGTAGGCAGCGGCCAATTGAATCCTGCGTGGCCAGCTTATGCCGGCCAGCGCGCCGGACTGGCCAGGCCGAGCCAGTGTCCGTACCGGCCGGTGTCAGTACCAGCCGTTACCGTGCTCGCCATGGGAAAGTCGGGGACGGCCATGCTCTACCAGTGCGCGGAGTGCGGCTGGCAGAGCACTAAGTGGGCGGGACGGTGCGGTGAATGCCATGGCTGGGGCACCGTCGCTGAGGCCAGGGCCCCGGCGTCCGCCCTGGCGCTCGCCCTGGCGCGCACCGGCTCGCGGGTGCCGCTGCAGCCGGCCCGGCCGGCTCCCGGCGGATCAGGCGCGGTGCCGATCGCCGACATCGACGCCACCGCGGCGCACGCCAGGCCGACCGGGCTAGGCGAGCTGGACCGGGTGCTCGGCGGCGGCCTCGTCCCCGGCGCGGTGGTGCTGCTCGCCGGCGAGCCCGGTGTCGGCAAGTCCACCCTGCTCCTGCAGGCCGGTGCGCTGGCGTCGAGCAACGGTCCGGTCCTCTACGTGACCGGGGAGGAGTCCGCCGCGCAGGTCCGGCTACGGGCGGACCGGACCGGAGCGGTCAGCAGGGGGCTCTTCCTGGCTGCGGAGACCGATCTCGCCGCGCTGCTTGAGCACGTGGATGCGGTCGATCCCCGGCTGCTCATCGTGGACTCCGTGCAGACCATCTGCGCGGCCGGGGTCGAAGGCGTTCCCGGTGGCGTTACCCAGGTCCGCGAGATCACCGCGGCACTCACCGCGCTGGCCAAGCAGCGCACGCTGACCACGGTGCTAGTCGGTCACGTCACTAAGGACGGCTCCATCGCGGGCCCACGGTCACTGGAGCACCTGGTCGATGTCGTCCTGCATTTCGACGGGGACTCCCGCGCGCAGTTGCGGATGGTCCGCGCCCTGAAGAACAGGTACGGGCCGACCGACGAGATCGGCTGCTTCGAGCTGGGCGAGGATGGCCTGGCCGAGCTGCCTGATCCCAGCGGGCTGTTCCTGTCCCGGCTGCCCGACCCGGTGCCTGGCACCTGCGTCACCGTCACCCTGGAGGGCCGCCGTCCGCTCGTGGCCGAGGTGCAGACGCTTATCTGCGCGTCGACCGCGGAGCTGACCCGCAGGGTGACGTCCGGCCTTGACTCCTCGCGGGTGGGCATGATGATCGCTGTCCTGCAGCGGCGGGCCTCCGTAGCCATCGGCAAGCAGGACGTCTACGCCGCCACTGTGGGCGGAGTCCGGCTGACTGAGCCGTCGGTGGATCTGGCAATCGCGCTCGCGCTGGCCAGCGCTTCATCCAACCTCAGCGTGCCGGGCAGCCTGGCCGCCATCGGCGAGGTGGGGCTGGCCGGCGAGATCCGCCGGGTGGCAGGCTTGCCGAGGCGGCTGGCCGAGGCGGAGCGGATGGGATTCCGGCGCGCGATAGTGCCGCCGGGCAGCCTGGAGCCGCTGCGGCAGGCAGGCTCCGCTGGGAGCCTGGCTGGCATCGGCACCCGGATGGACGTCCGGGAGGCGGCCGATGTCGCACACGCGATCGCGCTGGGGCTCGGCGGGTGAGCCGGCGCTGGGCGGGTGAGCCGCGGTGAGCCGGGCGGGCCTGGTCCTGGACCGGGCAACCGGCCCGAAGCCGTCGGCGCGCGTCCAGCCGCCGTTACACTCGCAGTAATGACCAACTGTCCGGGGGTCACGTGCCTGCAGTGAGCGAAGGCCGGGAAAAGCGCCGTCGCGCCGCGCTCGCAGCGCTGGCGCCTGGCACTGTGCTCCGCGACGGCCTAGAGCGGATTCTCCGCGGCAGCACCGGGGCCCTCATCGTGCTGGGTCACGACCAGGCGGTCGAGAATATCTGCTCCGGCGGCTTCGAGATGAATGTCTCCTTTTCTGCGACCCGGCTGCGGGAGCTGGCGAAGATGGACGGCGCGATCGTCCTTGACGGGTCGGCGAGCAAGATCGTGCGGGCGGCAGTCCAGCTAGTCCCCGATCCGGCCATCCCGACCGACGAGGCAGGCACCCGCCACCGGACCGCTGAGCGCGTCGCCAGGCAGACCGGGCACCCGGTGATCTCGGTGAGCAAGTCGATGCGGATCATCGCGCTCTACATCGACGGTGACCGGTGCGTGCTCGAGGACTCCGCGGCCATCCTGTCGCACGCCAACCAGGCGCTGGCGACGCTGGAGCGGTACCGGCTCAGGCTCGACGAAGTCGCCGGCGCGCTGTCCGCGCTCGAGATCGAGGACCTGGCGACCGTGCGTGACGTTACGGCTGTGGCGCAGCGGCTGGAGATGGTGCGGCGCATAGCGGCCGAGATCGAGAACTACATGGTGGAACTCGGCACCGATGGCAGGCTGCTCGCGCTCCAGCTCAACGAGCTTATCGCCGGGACGGCACAAGACCGCGAGCTGCTCGTGCGGGACTACGTCCGGGTGCCGGCCGGGGATCGCGCGCATGCTGCTGCCACCGTGCTCGCCAGGCTGGAGCAGGTGCCGCCTGACGAGCTCCTCGACTCAAGCGCTGTCGCGATGGTTCTGGGCTTCAGCGGTCCCGATGCGCTGGACGAGCTGGTCAGCCCGCGCGGGTACCGGCTGCTCGCGATGGTCCCCCGGATTCCGCGGCAGGCGGTGGACCGCCTCATCGATCACTTCGGCGGGCTGCAAAAGGTCCTTGCCGCGAGCGTCGAGGACCTGCAGCGAGTGGAGGGTCTCGGCGGACCGCACGCCCGCAGCCTCCGGGAGGGCCTGTCCCGGCTTGCGGAAGCGTCGATCCTGGAAAGGTACGCGTAGCCAGCCAACGGGCCGGTCAGCTGATCCGGAAGGCTACCTTCTCGCTGACGAGCCTTCCGTGGGAGGCGGCGGCGACGTAGGTGCCACCGGGCACCAGCGAGCCCACGGCGGCGCATCCGGGCGTTGAGGTCTGCCGCCCCCAGGAGATGGGCAGCACCGCAGGTACGCCCTTGACCAGGTCGGTCACCAGTGATCCCGCCCCGGCGACGCAGTCCGCCGAGCTCCAGATCTTGGCTCCCCCTGAAGTGATCACAAGCGCGAGGAACTTGGGACCGACGTTGAAAGTGCACCTCCTGGCCGAGGTGGAGACCACGTCCACATCGAATACCGGGAGCTGGCCAGCACCGTAGCTGCCCTGGCTTGCGAACAGGCTCAGCACGACGCTCCCCGGCCTGCAGGCTCGCCGGTTAGGCGGCGGCTCCGGAGCCCCGGCGCGGGAAGAGTCCCCGGGCCGGCCGGCGGCCGGGAGCCCGCTGGCTGGCCGGCTGCCGTGTGCAGGGTTCGCCGACGCGCCCGGACTGGCGGAGCTATTCGCGGCGGCGGCCGGGCTCGTGGTGACGAACTCGAGCGGGTGGTCGTGCTGCGCCGAGGACGGCGATCCGGCGGCGGGCGAGCCGGCCGCCCGGCTGACGGCGAGCACGCCCGAGAAGGCCCAGGCGACCACGGAGAGAACGCCGAAGCCGACGACGAGCGCCACGAAACGGCGTCTCCAGTAGATCGCGGGCCGCAGCGCACGCTTCTGCGCTTGATTACGGAACGCTATCGGGCCCATGCGACGAGTATGCAAGCGCTGACAGGGCTAGACCGGCCGACCCGCCGGCCCGGCGATCTGAACATCACTGCAGGTAGGAGGCTTGTCCGGGTTAATATGGCGAGTCCGGGAGGCGCTCATCCTGGGGGTCCGTCGGCGTCCGCGGCGTCCGCGCACTGTGCGGTGTGGCTCGCGTCGATGTCACGTTCTGTAATCATCTTAGCCTGGCCTGATCGGGCCGCCTGGTGTGTGCGTGACCGCCGGCGCCGCGATCGGTACCTGGCTGCCTGACAATGGGCTGGTGATCGACGTGGCACCCGCGCGGTTCGAGGAGATGGTCATCACCGCCCTCGACGGGCTCCCTGACGAACTCGGCCGGATGATGCAGAACGTGGCGGTGACGGTCGAGCATGGTCCCGGCCCCCCCGGCCTGCTCGGGCTGTACCGGGGCCTCCCGCTCACCAGCCGCGGCACAAATTACGCGGGCGTGCTGCCCGACCGGATCACGATCTATCACCAGGCGATCTGCGCCATCTGCCGGAGCCCTGCGGAGGTGGTCGAGCAGGTGCGCCGTACCGTCATCCACGAGGTCGCCCACCATTTCGGCATCGATGACGACCGCCTCGACGAACTCGGCTGGTGAGCTGAAAACGGCCGTCCGGCCCGCGAAGGCGACGGGCTGCCGGTGTGCCGGGCTACCGGGAACGGAGCTGGTCAAGGATCGCCTGCTGGCCGCCTGCGACGTCGACCACCTTCGTCCGGCTGGCTGCGCCCGCCACCAGAGTCACTGACCGGCGCCGGACGCCGAACGCCTCCGCAACTGCGGCCAGCGCCGCCTCGGTTGCCTGGCCGGCCACCGCCCGCGCACTCACCCGGACGACCAGGGCACCGCCGTGGTCACCGCCGACGCGGGTGTTCCTGGCGCCCGGCCGGACGCGGATCGTCACCCTCACCTCCGCAGTGTGCCGCATGACCGGGCGGCCCCGGGCAGCTGTTGTACCTGCGGTCCTGACTACTGGTGATACGACTCAAGGAAGGTGCCCAGCCGCCCGATCGCGTCGTCAAGCACGTCAACCCCGGCGAGGAACACCAGGCGGAGATGGTCGGTGGACGGCAGGTTGAACCCGGAGCCGTGAGAGAGCAGCAGGTGCTGCTGCTCAAGCAGGTCAATCACGAGCTGCTCATCGTCACTGACCTTGTGGACGTCAGGGTCGAGGCGCGGGAACAGGTACAGCGCGGCGGCCGGCTTGACGCAGTCCACCCCGGGTATCTCCGTCATCCGCTGCCACGCATGATCACGCTGATCGCGCAGCCGCCCGCCGGGCTGCAGCAGGCCGCCGATGTCCTGCAGGCCGCTGAGCGCGGTGTGAATCGCGTGCTGGGCTGGCACGTTCGGGCACAGCCGCATGTTGGCCAGCAGTTCAAGCCCCTCGAGGTACTCCGCGGCGTCGCGCCGGGGGCCGCTGACCACCAGCCAGCCAGAGCGGAAGCCGGCCAGCCGGTAGGTCTTGGACAGCCCGCAGAGGGTGAGCACCATGAGGTCGGGGGCGAGCACCCCGGCGCTCTCGTGCACCGCGTCATCGTAGAGAATCTTGTCGTAAATCTCGTCGGCGAGCACGAGCAGCCCATGGCGGCGGGCGAGGTCGAGCAGGCCGAGCACCGTGTCCCTGGAGTACACGGCGCCGGTCGGGTTGTTCGGGTTGATGATCACGATGGCCCGGGTCCTGGCCGTGATCTGGGCGGCGGCATGGCCGAGATCCGGGGCCCAGCCCGCCGACTCCTCGCACCTGTAGTGCACGGCCCGGCCACCGCACAGGCTGACCGCGCCGGTCCACAGCGGATAGTCGGGACTGGGGATCAGCACCTCGTCACCCTCGTTGAGCAGCGCCTGCAGCGCCATGACGATGAGCTCCGACACCCCGTTGCCGAGATAGACATCGTCCGGGCCCACCCCGGTCATCCCGAGGCCGGCGTAGCGCTCAGCGACCGCCAGGCGCGCCGGGTAGATGCCCCGGGCATCGCTGTAGCCCTGGGCGGCGTAGAGGCTCTCAGCCACGTCATCCAGGACCGTGCCGGGCGCGAGCATCCCGAACGGGGCCGGGTTACCGAGGTTCAGCTTGAGGATCTGATGCCCCTGCGACTCCAGCTGCCTGGCCCGGCTCAGCACCGGCCCCCGGATGTCATACCTGACGTCGCGAAGCCTGTCGGCCTGCGGCACTATCACTGCGCACCTCCCGCTCCCAAGAGGCTATCGTGCCGGAAGCACCTGCGCGGCGCATCGGATTTCCCGTAGCCCGGCGGACAAAGCGATCACAGCAGGCCGCCGGGGCACCTTTTCGCCCCTTAATCCACATCAGGCACCTATAACCTCGTTACTGGACAATAAGTGCGGAAATTAACGAATAACTCCAACGACCCGGCCTCGGGAGGCGCGGTGCCGGCCGTACCGGAGAATCGTCACGACATGCCTGGCGAGGTGGTGGCACCGGTCCTGCGGTGGTACGCCTCGCACGCCAGGGACCTTCCGTGGCGCGGCCCCGGCAGCTGCCCGTGGTCGGTGCTGGTGAGCGAGATCATGCTGCAGCAGACTCCGGTGGCGCGGGTCCTGCCCGCCCATGCGGCCTGGCTGGCCCGCTGGCCGACGCCGGAATCGCTGGCGGCAGCCGCCCCGGCGGACGCAGTCAGGCAGTGGGGCCGGCTGGGCTATCCGCGCCGGGCGCTGCGGCTGCACGCCACCGCCTGCATCCTCACCGACCAGCACGGCGGGCAAGTGCCGGCGTCCGTGACTGAGCTGACGGCGCTGCCCGGCGTCGGCGCTTACACGGCCGCCGCGGTAGCCAGCTTCGCGTTCGGCCAGCGGCACGCCGTCCTGGACACCAACGTGCGCCGGGTGCTCGCGCGGCTGATGCGAGGCGAGCACCAGCCGCCGCGGGCCGTCTCCGCCGCCGAGCGACGGCTGGCGCAATCGCTGCTGCCCGCCGCCCCGCGCCGGGCCGCGCGCTGGTCGGTGGCCGTGATGGAACTCGGCGCCCTGGTCTGCACCGCGGCCAGGCCGCGCTGCGGCAGCTGCCCGGTCGCACGGCACTGTTCCTGGCGGCTGGCGGGCAGCCAGCCAGGTCCGGGCAGGCCGACGCCGGCGCGCTACACAGGCAGCGACCGCGAGTGCCGCGGCCGGCTGCTCGCCGTGCTCAGGGCCGCCACCGGGCCGGTGCCAGCGGCGCGGCTTGACGCCGCGTGGCCGGCCGGGGACCAGCGGGCCAGGGCGCTGGCTGCCCTGATCGCCGACGGCCTGGCCAGGCCGGCCGGGCCAGGGTACTACGGGCTGCCAGAACGACCCCTGCCAACGTGAGGGGCGCTGGCCGCTCGCGCGGCCAGCGCCCCTATCACGTCCGCTGCCTGCAGCCGGGCGGCGGCTGCTACTCGGCGCTCCGGTGCCCTTCGGCAGCGCTGGCCGAACCGCCACCGGCGCCGCTAGCAGCTGGCTTGGTCGCGGCGATCTCGGCCGGCGGCGCGTCAGGGACCGCATCGGGCTTGGGCTCGCCCTTGAAGGTGAACTTCGCCGCTGTCCCGGTACCCTCGGCGTCGACCATCACGATCTGGCCGGCCTTGAGCTCGCCGAAGAGGATTTTCTCCGACAGGCTGTCCTCGATCTCGCGCTGGATAGTGCGCCGCAGCGGCCTGGCCCCGAGCACGGGATCGTAACCGCGGGTAGCCAGCAGCGCCTTCGCCGCGGGCCGCAGCTCCAAGCCCATGTCGCGGTCCCGCAGCCGCTCATCCACCTTGGCGATCATCAGGTCCACGATCCTGACGATCTCCTCCTCGGTGAGCTGGTGGAAGACGATGGTGTCATCCACGCGGTTCAGGAACTCCGGCCTGAAGTGCTGCTTCAGCTCCTCGTTCACCCTGGTCTTCATCCGGTCATACGAGCCGCGTGACTCACCAGCGGTGCCGAAACCGACCGAGACGCCCTTGGAGATATCCCTGGTCCCGAGGTTGGTGGTCATGATGATGACGGTGTTCTTGAAGTCCACCACCCGGCCCTGCGCGTCGGTCAGGCGGCCGTCCTCCAGGATCTGCAGCAGCGAGTTGAAGATGTCCGGGTGGGCCTTCTCGATCTCGTCGAAGAGCACCACAGAGAACGGCTTGCGGCGGACCTTCTCGGTCAGCTGGCCGCCCTCCTCGTATCCGACGTATCCAGGAGGCGAGCCGAACAGCCGCGAGACCGTGTGCTTCTCCATGTACTCGCTCATGTCGAGCTGGATCAGCGAGTCCTCGTCGCCGAACAGGAACTCGGCGAGCGTCTTGGACAGCTCGGTCTTGCCGACGCCGGAAGGACCGGCAAAGATGAACGAGCCACCGGGCCGCTTCGGGTCCTTCAGGCCTGCCCGGGTCCGCCGGATCGCCTGCGACAGCGCCTTGATGGCATCGTTCTGGCCGATGACCCGCCGGTGCAGCTCATCCTCCATCCGCAGCAGGCGCTGCGACTCCTCCTCGGTGAGCTTGAAGACCGGGATGCCGGTAGCGGTCGCCAGCACCTCCGCGATCATCTCCTCGTTCACCTCGGCGACCGCGTCCATGTCGCCGGCCTTCCACTCCTTCTCCCTGGCGTCCTTCTTGTCGATCAGCTGCTTCTCGGTGTCCCGGAGCCTGGCCGCCTTCTCGAAGTCCTGGGAGTCGATGGCCGACTCCTTCTCGCGGCGCACGTCGGCGATCTTCTCGTCGAACTCGCGCAGGTCAGGCGGCGCGGTCATCCGGCGGATGCGCATCCGCGACCCGGCCTCGTCGATCAGGTCGATCGCCTTGTCAGGCAGGAACCTGTCGCTGATGTACCGGTCGGCGAGCTGCGCGGCGGCGACCAGCGCGTCGTCGGTAATGGACACGCGGTGGTGCGCCTCGTAGCGGTCCCGCAGGCCCTTGAGGATCTCGATGGTGTGCTTGATGGTCGGCTCGGCCACCTGGATCGGCTGGAACCTGCGTTCAAGCGCTGCGTCCTTCTCCAGGTGCTTGCGGTACTCATCCAGCGTGGTCGCGCCGATCGTCTGCAGCTCACCCCGGGCCAGCATGGGCTTGAGGATGGAGGCCGCGTCGATAGCGCCCTCGGCCGCCCCGGCGCCGACCAGCGTGTGGATCTCGTCGATGAACAAGATGATGTCGCCGCGGGTGCGGATCTCCTTCAGGACCTTCTTCAGCCGCTCCTCGAAGTCGCCGCGGTACCTGGAGCCCGCCACCAGCGCGCCGAGGTCGAGCGTGTAGAGCTGCTTGTCCTTGATGGTCTCGGGAACCTCGCCCTTGACAATCTTCTGCGCGAGGCCCTCTACGACTGCCGTTTTCCCCACGCCGGGCTCGCCGACCAGGACCGGGTTGTTCTTGGTCCGCCTGGAGAGCACCTGCATGACGCGCTCGATCTCTTTCTCCCGGCCGATGACGGGATCGAGCTTGCCCTCTCGCGCCGCGGCAGTCAGGTTCCTGCCGAACTGGTCGAGCACCAGGGACGTTGACGGCGCGGTCTCGGACGGCGCGCCTGCCGCGGCCGGCTCCTTGCCCTGGTAACCATGGAGCAGCTGGATCACCTGCTGGCGGACCCGGTTCAGGTCGGCGCCGAGCCGGACCAGGACCTGGGCGGCAACGCCCTCGCCCTCACGGATCAGGCCGAGCAGGATGTGCTCGGTGCCGATGTAGTTGTGGCCGAGCTGCAGGGCCTCCCGCAGCGACAGCTCAAGGACCTTCTTGGCACGCGGAGTGAACGGGATGTGCCCGGACGGGGCCTGCTGGCCCTGGCCGATGATCTCCTCGACCTGCTGGCGCACCGCCTCCAGGCTGATCCCGAGCGATTCAAGCGCCTTGGCGGCGACGCCCTCGCCCTCGTGGATCAGGCCGAGCAGGATGTGCTCCGTGCCGATGTAGTTGTGGTTCAGCATCCTGGCTTCTTCTTGAGCCAGGACCACGACCCGGCGCGCCCGGTCGGTGAATCTCTCGAACATCTGGTCGCTCCCTCACAGAGCGGTCGGGGGAGGCGCTGGGATGTACGCCGCCGTCCTTCCGCATGCTAGCCCGGCGCCGGGCGACGCCTCGGGTGCGAAATGTCGCACTACTAAGACGTTCCCCGTCGGCTGGGCGTTCACCCCATCCAACCTAGGGCAGAAGGACCATGTTCCCGGGTACGCCGGGAGCGAACGCGCCTGGTGCCCTGCGCGAACGCGCGTCGTGCCAGCCGCGAACGTGCGCGATGCCCTGCGCGAACGTGCGTAATGCCTGCGCCAACGCGCACGGCGCCCTGAGCGAAGGCGCGGTGCCCTGGAGCGAACACGTGGTGCTCGGCGCCGACCGCGGAGCGGCCAGCGGCGCACCGGAGTGCACAGCTGGCCGCTGGCGTGCTTGCCGGATCAGGGCGCGGGGCGACTCGCCTGCCGGGCCGGGGGGCGAGCGATCGTCCGGGCGGGGTCCGTGATGTGGCCCGGCGCGACGGTCGCCCGGTACACGACGTCGCCGGGGCCGGGGCCGCCCGGCCTTGCCCGGTGATTAGTGACTGGCCTCGTATTCGGCGATGATGGTCGCCGGAATACGGCCGCGCTCGCTTACCTTGTGGCCGCGGTTCCTTGCCCATGCCCTGATTTCCGCGCTCCGCTCACGACCGGGGCCAGTGCGCGCCCGGCGGCGGCGTCCCGTCGCGCTTACCTTACGCGAGCTATCTGTGTACTCGCTGAACCTGTCATGCAGTTCCTTCGCGTGCGAGGTGCACACGTCGATCTCGTACGCGGTTCCGTCAAAGGAGAACGCGACTGTCTCCCTGCCCTCGACCTCGTCGTCGTGGGGAAGGTCGCAGACGACCGTCACCACCGTCTTCTGAGCCATGCGCGCCAGCCCTTCCGTTGAAGCAAGCATTTATAGAATGCTAAACCTATACTAGGATCCTTGCACCTGACAATTCTGGCCATGCTCATTGAAGTAGGGAGTTCCACATTGCGGATGCGCGGAAGCAATCCGGAAGAGGCCCGTAACTCTCCGTAATCAGATTAGGATCAGCTGTCCATCAATCGGCGTCCCGTGCTTCCTCATCATCAGGTGGCGCAGCGGCTTCGTTGCCCTCCGTACGCGGAATCGTGCCGTTGGGCGAAATATCATCAGACACATCCTGATCACCGCGCCTGCGCCGGGCACCCATCTCGCGCCGTAGGAACGCGCCGACACCGATGAGGAATGCAACGCACACAACGAGCGGCGGCGTCAGCACACTCAAGTCCCTGATCACGTAGCGCTCCTCCTTTCGGTCCTGGACTGCCGGCTTCCTTTCGGCCGGGCTCAGCGTGCTTCCATTCGGCCCCGTACTGGCGACTTGGCTTTCCGGCGACAGCAGCACCATGGCCACCTGCGCGCGTAAAACCTAGAGTGCTCAATTGGCATTCTGGCCCATCATGGTCACCGCGGCGCCGGCCGGATCCCGCGGGGCTCATGGCCCCACGCGAACGACGCCAAGCGGCCCCAGGGCCCGCGACAGGCCCGGATCGCACTGCGGCGGGCACTGGCGATTCTAGTCATCCGGCCCGGAGGCTGGAACTCGACGAAACGCTCCCGCGGGCCGGGCATGTTCATACGTGGCGAGCAGGCCCAGCAGAGTTGCCTCGCGCCACGCCGACCAGCTGCGCAGGGAAGGTCCGCTTCATGCTGTCCGCCGGGATATACAACAGAATTCGACCGCCTTCGCCACGCGCCGGCATTCGGGGCAGCTGATCGCATCACCACCACTTCGGCGCAGGTGTGCAACCTGGCATCCGGCGGCCGTCCGATTCCCGGCCTTGACTCGCGCCACCTGCTCGAGATCACGCTCGAGGACCGCACCGGCTGCTATCTGTTGCCAGCGCACGCGTGGACGCCATGGTTCGCCGCGCCTGATGTCAAAATCCGGCTTCGATGCCGTTGCCGGCCGCTACGGTGATCTCGCCCCGCGCCTATTCGCGCGATCGACGGGCCGCTCCTCGGATCCGCCGGTGAACTGGACATCCACAGAACTTCACACCTGCCTGGCCGGCAACTCGGACGCGCATTCACCTCCGACGCCCTGGCGTGAGCCGATCACGTTCGCCACGGGCCGATTACTTCTCGACGACCCCCGGAGCGCGGCAAGCCACTCACGATCGGGCCAGCTCGCCGGCCGGCTGAGCTTGCCAACAGGCCCGCGGGCTATCGTCCGGCCGGAGCGGCCGGATTTACTAATCTGGAGCAGTTGCCGCAGATAGTGGGAGAAATATTCGGCATCGGCCGAAAAGCAAGAAGGCTGCCGCCTTCGGCTGCAGCAGCCGCCGGGCGGCGCGGGAACCCTCAGTCAGCGGCGCGGCAGCCGCAACCCTCAGCCCAGCGGCGCAGCAGCCGCCGGGCGGCGCGGGAACCCTCAGTCAGCGGCGCGGCAGCCCTCAGAGGCGCAGCAGCATCCGGGTGTTGCCGAGAGTGTTCGGCTTGACCCGGTCCAGGTCGAGGAACTCGGCGACGCCCTCGTCGGCGGAGCGCAGCAACTCGGCGAAGACGTCAGGGTCGGAGACGTCCGGGTCGGCGGCCGCTCCGCTGATCTCCTCGAAGCCGTAGCGGCCGAAGAAGTACACGGCGAAGGTGAGCACGAAGACCCGGCGGACGCCGAGTTCAGTCGCCCTAGCCAGCAGCGCGCCGACCAGCAAGCCACCGATCCCCAGCCGCCGGCAGTCCGCAGCCACGGCGATCGTCCGGATCTCAGCGAGGTCCTCCCACATGACATGCAGAGCCCCGCACCCGATCACCTGCTCGTCCCGAGCCCCCCCGTCCGGCACCCTGACCGCGACCACGAATTCCTGGATGTCCTCGTACAGCGTGACCGTGGGCTTGTCCAGCAGGCCGGTCGCGAGATTGGCATCAATCAGGCCCCTGATGGCCCGGACGTCGCCAGTGCGGGCCGACCTGACCGTATAACCCACTGCCTGCCACCTTCGGTTCTTTAGGCGTCATCGTCGTTGTGCTTCGGGATAGCATGGCAAACGGCAGGCCGGCGTGGCAATTCGATTCTCCACAGAGCGTCACCGAGTCGGTACGTATTGCGTAGCAGTCTCGGCCCTGCTGGCTATTCGGGCACATCACGCGCACATCACGCGCAGATCACAGGCGCTTGCTTTGCGTAGAGACACGCGGCGTGACCTGCGGAAACTTCAAGTTGAGCTGCCGAAGAGCGGAGCCGGTGGAGCATAGTGAGCGTGGACATGGACGGCGTTGGTCCAATCGTGGGGCCCGCGCGCGGCCGAAAAGTAAAAATTTCGCCGTTTGGGTTCGCGGCATGCTGTCGCTCCATTAACGTGCAGCGCTGTTAACCCTGTAGTCGTCCGCCTCCGAATCCGGCGACGGACGGCACGACCCGCCGAGTTCCCGGTCAGCCGAAACGCGATCAGGGAAGCCGGGGAACCATCCTTCCCCGGGGTGAATCGGCAGCTCCTGGCCTGCTCCATGGGCCCAGGGCCTGCCGTAGGGCTGCTCCGGCCCGAACCCGTCAGCTAACCCGGTAGGCGGCCTAGGAGAGGAGACTCCACGTGGAGCGCTTGCCATCGGGCAGGCACCGCAAGACTGGTACACGGGGGGCTCGCGCCCGCGCGACTGCCCGCGCGACCTCGCACCGCGCATGGGGGCGCACGGCCATTCTGGCGAGCGCCGCGGTCCTGGTCGGCTTCGCACTGCCCAGCGGGATCGGGGCCGCAAGCACGGCGGGCTCGTCGCCGAGCATGAATACCCTCCTGGCCGCGGCGGCGAAGCTTTCCAACCAGATCGACAGCCTCAGCGAGCAGTACGACGGACTCAAGATCCAGCTGACCGAGGCGCGGTCCGAGGCGAAGATCGCCCACCAGACCGCCGTGCGCGACGAGCAGCAGCTCGCCGCGGGCAGGCTCGCAGTCGGCCAGATAGCGGCCGAGGGTTACCTCACCGGCGGCGTCGACCCATCGCTTGAGCTTCTCCAGAGCAGCAATCCGCAGGCATTCCTGGACCGCGCCTCGATCATGCTGCAGCTCCAGCAGGAAAACGGCACCAAGGTGAACCTGCTCGCCGCCGCTGAGGCGGCAGCGCAGCGCGCCCAGCTGGCCGCTACCCAGGAGACCGTCCAGGCCCAGAAGCTGACGACGGCGATGAGCGGCACGGTCGCGGCGATCCAGGCCAGAGAGAACGTGCTGAACAGCGCGGCGTATAAGCAGGCATTCGCCCAGTTCCGGCAGACCGGCAGATACCCGGCCATCAACGTGCCAGGCGGCAACTCCATCGGCGTGCAGGCGCTGCGGTGGGCGCTGACCAGGCAGGGCGATCCCTACGTCTGGGGCGCTGCGGGGCCGAACGAGTTTGACTGCTCTGGCCTGGTGATGTGGGCCTACGCCCATGTCGGCATCAGCCTGGATCACTACACCGGCGACCAGTGGAACGAGGGCGAGCACATCTCGCGGAGCCAGCTGGAGCCGGGCGACCTGGTGTTCTTCTTCCCCGATATCGGTCACGTCGGGATGTACGTCGGCGACGGCATGATGATCGATGCGCCGACCTACGGCCAGCCGGTCCAGGTCCAGGCAGTCTTCTGGAGCGCGTACGTCGGAGCCGTGCGGATCGTCGCCTGACCTGGCCGTAGCGCTCGGCCGGTACCGAACCGGCTGAGCGCGGCACCGGGCTGGCCTAACTCCGCCTGCCTTACTCTGGCCGGACGAGCGGGAACAGGATCGTATCCCTGATGCTGGCGCCGGTCAGCATGATCAGCACGCGGTCGATGCCCATGCCCATCCCTCCGGTTGGCGGCATGCCGTACTCAAGCGCGCGCAGGAAGTCCTCGTCCAGCTGCATCGCCTCCGGGTCGCCACCCGCTGCGCGCAGCGACTGCGCGGTGAGCCGGCCGCGTTCCTCCACCGGATCCACCAGCTCGGAGTAGGCCGTCCCGATCTCGGTGCCGAAGGCGACCAGGTCCCACTTCTCCGCGAGCCTGGGGTCGTCCCGGTGCGCCCTGGTCAGCGGAGCGACCTCGACAGGGAAGTCACAGTAGAAGACCGGCTCGGCCGTCCGCGCCTCCACGAGGTGCTCGTACATCTCCAGCAGCACCTCGCCGCGGCCCCAGCCCGGATTGAGCTCGATCGCCGCCCGGGCGGCCAGCTTGCGCAGGCCCTCCTCGCTCGTGTCCGGCGTGACCTGTTCGCCTAGAGCGTCGGAGACCGCGTCATGCACGGTCTTCATCGGCCACCTGCCGGCGATGTCGTGCTCGGATCCGTCCGGCGTGCGCACCACGGTGCCGCCGAGCGCAGCCCGCGCCGCGCCCTGGATCAGCTCTCTGGTCAGCGTGGCCATGGTGGTGTAGTCGGCGTAGGCCTGGTAGAGCTCGAGCATGGTGAACTCGGGGTTGTGCGTGGCGTCGGCACCCTCGTTCCTGAAGATCCGGCCGATCTCGTAGACCTTCTCGATGCCGCCGACCACCAGGCGCTTCAGATAGAGCTCCAGGGCGATCCGCAGGTAGAGGTCAATGTCGTAGGCGTTGCTCCGGGTGACGAACGGGCGGGCGTTGGCCCCGCCATGCAGCACCTGGAGCACCGGTGTCTCGGCCTCGAGGAAGCCGCGGGCGTGCAGTTCCTCGCGCAGCGCCCTGGTCACGATGGACCGCATTTCGGCCATCTGCCGCGCCGCCGGGCTGATGATCAGCTCGACATACCGCTGCCGGACCCGCGCTTCCGCATCGGCCAGGCCCGCACGCTTGTCGGGGAGCGGCCGCAGCGACTTGGCGGTGATCGCAAAGGAGTCGGCAAGCACCGACAGCTCGCCACTGCGCGAGGCGATCACTTCGCCCTGCACCCCGATATGATCGCCGAGATCAACGTCCTGCTTCCAGGCGGCGAGCGCGTCGGCACCGACCCGCTCCAGCGAGATCATGACCTGGATGTCGCCGGTGCCGTCCCTGATCGTCGCGAAGCAGAGTTTCCCGCCATTGCGGTAGAGCATGACTCGCCCGGCGACGCCGACGTGCTCACCGGTCGAGGTATCCGGCGCCAGATCGCGATGGCGGGCCCGCACCTCCCCGATCGTCGCCGTGCGGGGAAAGCCGACGGGATAGGGCTCGATGCCGGCCGCCCGCATCCGCTCCAGCTTGGCCAGCCGCACCTGCATCTGCTCGGGCACGGTGCCGCCGGGTCGTCCCGCTCCGCGGCCAGCGGATCCGCGGCTCTGCTCTTGGTCGGTCATCTGCCCGAGGGTACCGGCGCTCGCCTGGCGCCTGCACGCTGGTTTAACCGTGGCGACGGACCGACCGCGGTCAGGAAGCAGCGGTGTTGCGCTCGTAGACCAGCCGCAGGCCGATCAGCGTCAGCCAGGGCTCATATCCGTCGATGACGGCGACCTCATCGATGACCAGCGGCGCAAGCCCGCCGGTGGCGATGATCGTCACAGCCCCCGGGTCACCGGGCGAGAGCTCCCTGGCCATCCGCTCCGAGATTCCCTCGACCTGGCCAGCGAACCCGAACACGATCCCGGACTGCAGCGCCTCTACGGTGTTCTTGCCGATCACGTGGAGCGGCCTGGTCAGCTCCACCTTGAGCAGCTGCGCCGCCCTGCGGGACAGCGCGTCTACCGAGATCTCGATGCCGGGCGCGAGTGCCCCGCCGACGAACTCGCCTCGCTCGCTGACCGCGTCGAAGTTGGTCGAGGTGCCGAAATCCACGACGATCGCCGGGCCCCCGTACAAGTGCACCGTGGCGAGCGCGTTCATGATCCGGTCGCTGCCGACCTCCTTGGGATTGTCCATCCGGATCGGGACGCCGGTCTTCACCCCCGGTTCGACGATGACAGCGGGCACATCTCCGTAGTACCGCCGGAACATCTCTCGCATCTCATGCAGCACGGACGGCACGGTCGAGCACAGCGAAATGCCGCTGATGTCAGCGTCACTGGACAGGGTGCTCTGGGCGAGCAAGCCCCGCAGGGTGACCGCAAGCTCGTCGGCGGTCCGGACCGGGTCGGTGGCGATCCGCCAGTGCTCGATCACCTCGTCGCCTTCGAACACGCCGAGCACGGTGTTGGTGTTTCCCACGTCGATCGTCAGCAGCATTGCTCTCCCGATTGACCTTCGGACCCGGCTGCCGCCGGCCGGGCCAGGGCGCCGCCCGCTGCCCCGGCCATCAGCCCGGCCCGCCAAGCACGAGCGCAGTATTGTCGATCAGCCTGGTTGTCCCGATCTTCGCCGCGACCAGCAGCAGCGCCGGGCCGGCTGCGCTGTCCGCCAGTTCAGCGAAGGTGTCCGGGGCGACGAGGGCCAGGTAGTCAAGAACCAGCGGCGGCTCTGCCGTGGTGGCATCGGCCAGCACCGCGCGCGCTGCGGCGCGCACCGCGGACGGCCCGTCGCATGCAGCCAGGCGGCCGGCGCTCAGCGCCCGCGACAGGGCGAGCGCGGTCACCCGCTCGCGGGCCGACAGGTATCCGTTCCTGGTCGACGAGGCGAGACCGTCGGCATCGCGCACAATGGGTGCCTCGGCTATCTGCACGCCCAGGTTAAGGTCGGCCGTCATCCGCCGCACCAGAGCGAGCTGCTGGGCGTCCTTCGCGCCGAACACCGCGACGTCCGGGGCCGTCAGCTGGAAGAGCTTCAGCACCACGGTCAGCACCCCGGTGAAGAAGCCGGGCCTGGAGCTGCCTTCGAGCACCTGCCCCATCACGCCGGGATCAACCGTGATCATCTGCCTGACCGGGTACATCTGTGCCTGCTCAGGCGCAAACACGACGGCGGCGCCTTCCGCGGCACAGATGGCCAGGTCCTGCTCCAGGGCGCGCGGGTAGCGATCGAAGTCCTCGCCGGGGCCGAACTGCAGCGGGTTGACAAAGATGGACACCAGCAGGCTGCCATGAGGCATCGAGATCTCGCGCGCCCGGCGCAGCAGCACCCGGTGGCCGGCATGCAGCGCGCCCATCGTCGGGACGAGCACCACGGGCTGCGGCAGCGCATCGCGGGCAGCCGCGAGCGCGGCCCTGGTAGTGGCCAGAACGGTCATAGGCCAGTCCCGGCCCGCCCGCATGCAGGTCTTGCCATAACGGGGGCCAGCGGCCGGTCCGCGCCCGCACCGGCTCTGGCCGCGGCCACGACGGGGATCACCGGCTGGTCCCGGCGAGCACGCCGAGCAGCCGCTGCGCATCGGGCGCCGTGAGGATGCCTGCGGCGAGCGCCCGTTCAGCGGTGAGCCTGGCCATCGCGAGGTAAGCGGGCAGCACCTCGGGCGCTGCCGCCCGAAGCGCCCCGATGTGACTGGCGACCGTCTCGGCGTCACCGCGAGAGACCGGCCCGGTCAGGGCGGCATCGCTGAGCCGCAGCGCGTTGTCGAGCGCGGCGGACAACAGCGGGCCGAGCATCCGGCCGGGCTCCGGCACTCCCGCCTGCCTCAGCAGGTCACCGGCCTGCACCACCAGCGTTACCAGGTGGTTGGCGCCGCCCGACAGGGCAGCGTGGTAGAGGTCACGGAGTTCTTCGCTGATGAACACCGGCTCGCCGCCCATCTCGACGACGAGCGCCTCGGCGACCGGGCGGAACGGGTCGGGGGCCGTCACGCCGAAGCAGATCCCGGCCAGCCTGTCCACATCATCCGGGCGCCCGGGGAAGGTCATTACCGGATGCAACGCCAGCGGGATCGCTCCCTGGCGGGTGGCGGGCTCGAGCGCGGCCAGCCCGTGCCGGCCGCTGGTATGCACCAGCAGGCGCCCCGCCAGCTCTGCCCCGGTCGACGCGAGCCCGGCGACCAGGCCCGGCAGCACGTCGTCGGGCACGGTCAGCAGCACCAGGTCGGCCTCGGCGACGACCTCGGCCGGCTGGCGTATCGGCGTGCCCGGCAGGTTCTTCTCGAACCTCCTGATCGACGCGTCAGATACGGCAGACGCGGCCACGACCTGGTGCCCGGCCCGGCTGAGCGCAACCGCGAGCACGGTTCCCACCCGCCCGGCGCCCACCACGCCCACCTGGAGCTGAGCAGGATGCCGCTCAGCAGCAGGCCGCCCGGAAGCAGGCCGCCCGGAAGGTGGCCCCTCGGCGGCAGGCCGCCGCGCCGGAGGCCGCTGGCCAGGATCCGGCTCCGCGGGGCCGGCCGGGCCGCTCAGTTGGTCATCGTCCATGTCGTTCCAGTCCTCGCCGGGTACCGGACGGTCGCCGTCAGCATATCCGCGCTGGCTCCCCGGCCGATCAAGCCGAGTGGATCCGCGGTTCGGTACTGAAAAACCGTACCGATGCGCTGATCCACCAGGTCCAGCCGATCATGCGTGCGCCGGCCGATCTGGGCGCGCACCCCACCTGGGCCGGGGGCAGCTTACAGCTACCGCGCGCCGCGCCGCGTGCCGGGCTGAGTACCGTCCTTCTCCTCGTCAGGCGGATCAGGGGTGCGGCAGCAGTGCTCAAGATACAGTGCGGCGATGCCGAGGACGACGGCGGACGCGAGAGTGGCACCGGCCGCGTAAGCGTCCCCACGGGGCACCATCTTCTCCAGCGAGCCGCCGACGTAGGCAAGGAAGCCGGCCGCGAGGCCGGCCACAATCGCGGCCGCGACCGAGCTTGCCTTCGCCAGCACCGCCATCCGCGCCATGGCTATCGGCGGCAAGGGCTTGGCTCCCCCCCGGCCGAGTATCCTCGCCCGCACGTTCCGCCCGGTCAGGACTTCCGCCACGGCGAGCAGCAGCAGGGTAGGTACGGAGGTCCACGGCAGCGGTGGCAGCGAGGTGAAGGTGACGCGCACTGTCAGCCATGCCGCCAGCGCGCAGCCGATGACGATCGCAGCCAGCGTCCAGGTCCGGGTCGGCTTCATCGGCGGATCAGCTCTCCTGGCCGCGGGCAGGCGGGTGCAACTTGGCGTCAGGCATCCGGCGGAGCCCAGCGCGGCCGAGCTTCGCCAGCAGGTCCGCGATCCGGCCTCGCCCGGGAATCTGCGCGTCTGGATCCAGGTCATGCCACGGGGCAAGGACGAACGCACGCTCGTGCGCTCTTGGATGCGGGAGCGTCAGCTCCGGGTCATCGCTGATCTCCGCACCGCAGACGATGACATCCACGTCAAGAGTACGCGGGCCCCATCGACCCGCCCGGACCCTATGCAGGGCTGCCTCAGCATGCTGGGCACGCTCCAGGATCGCGCGGGCCGGCAGCGAGGTCTCGGCGATGACCACCGCGTTCAGGTAATCACCCTGGGGCGGGCCGCCGACCGGGACCGTCTCGTAGACGGGCGATGCCGCAAGGCAGCCAAGCCCGGGTGCAGCACCCAGGACGGCGAGTCCCCCCTGCAGGTGCGCCAGCCGGTCGCCGAGATTGCTGCCAAGCGCCAAGACAACCCGGCGCGGGCCAGGGGCCTGCCCGGACGCCGCGACCGGGGGCTGCGTCGCGACCGCGGGCTGCGTCGCGGCCGGGGGCCGGGCCGCGGTCCGCACGTGCTGCACCCCGGTCACCGGAGGCCGTCCGCTACTGCGGCGCTCATCCGCGGCGCCGGTGAATTGCCACGCTGATGTCCTGTAGCGGCTGGCCGACCGGCGCGTGCGGCTTATGCACGGTGACGTCAACTTCCTGGACGCTAGGATCGGCGAGGCACGCGGCCGCGAGCCGGCCGGCCAGGGTCTCGATCAATGCCACCGGCTCGCCAGAGACTACCGCGGTCAGGCGGTCCGCCAGCTGGCTGTAGTCGACCGTCAGGGACAGGTCATCGGCGGCCGCGGCGGCCGTGGTGTCCACGCCGAGCGCCACGTCGATAAGAAACTCCTGACCGTCAAGGCGCTCCCGCGGCAGCACGCCGTGCCGGCCGAAAACGCGCAGGCCGACCAGCGAGATCCGGTCCAGGCTCATCCGCGCTCGCCCATCCTCCCGGCGGCACCGGGCCACCGGGCCGCCACGCGCACCGCATCGGCGTTTCCTGGCACCGTATGCACCCGCACGCACCACGCACCGGCAGTCGCCGCCAGCGCCGAGATGGCGACGGTGGCATCGTCACAGCCGGCAAATGACCGCGGCTCCCCATCGGCGGCGGCCAGCAGCCTGCCGAGGAAACGCTTCCTGGACGCCCCGATGAGCACCGGGAAGGGCGATCCGGCACCACCGAGCCGCGCGATCTGGTCGAGCCCGGCCAGCAGCGCCCAGTTGTGCTCGGGCAGCTTGGCAAAGCCGAGCCCAGGGTCGACGACGATCAGTGCCGGGTCTACCCCCTGCGCGATCACCGCGTCCACGCGCTGCTGCAGTTCATCGCGCACCTCGCGCAGCACGTCCCCGTAGACCGCCCGGTCCTGCATCTGGCGGCTGTGACCCCGCCAGTGCATCACCACATAAGGCACCCGGGCTTCGGCCACCAAGTGTTGCATCTGCGGGTCCGCTAGCCCGCCGCTGACGTCGTTCACCAGCCGCGCGCCCGCGGCCAGGGCGGCCTCGGCCACCTCCGCCCGCATCGTGTCGACGCTGACCGGCACGCCCGCGCCGGCCAGCGCGCTGACGACCGGGCCTACGCGGCGCAGTTCCTCGGCAGCGTCGATCCTCGGCGCGCCGGGGCGGGTCGACTCACCACCGACATCGACGATGTCCGCGCCCTGGGCGACAAGGTCGAGACCATGGGAGATAGCCCCGCCCTCCTCGAACCAGGCGCCGCCGTCGGAGAACGAGTCCGGTGTGACATTGACGACGCCCATGACCAGGCACCTGTCCGCTTCCGGCAGGCCAGCAGGCGACCGCGCCCCGCCTTGGTACCGGGACGCCGTCTCGGCCCGTTTCTCGCCAGCCATAGGGGCCAATCTACGATCTAGGCCGCGGTGCGTCAGCGGGTGCCCGTGCCCCGCGCGCCTGCACCGCGGTCAGCCACTCGCCCATCAGCCCGCAAGGCCAGGGTTACGCGCTGACGGCCGCCTGGATGTGCTGCCGCGGGCTGGCACCGGATCTGGCTGCACGGGCAGCGGACAGGGGCGCTACTGCGTGGCGCCGGAGCGGGTGTCCGTACTGGACTCGCGCCGGTTGCCGGACTCGCGCCCGGTGCCGGACTCGCGCCCGGTGCCGGACTCGCGCCCGGTGCCGGACTCGCGCCCAGTGCCGGACTCGCGCCCAGTGCCGGACTCGCGCCCAGTGCCGGACTCGCGCCCAGTGCCGGACTCGCGCCCAGTGCCGGACTCGCGCCCAGTGCCGGACTCGCGCTCGGTGCGGCGCATCCGGCGCGCGAGCCTGCCGAGCCCCAGTTTCCGCGCCACCCTGCGCAATCCGACCTTCGGCCAGACCAGGAAGGCCTCCGCCTCCATGGCGGCTAGTCCGATCCGTGGCACGTCCCTGGTACTCGGGTAGACCAGGAACCTCGGCACCCACTGCGGGCTGAATTTGGCGTTGAATTTGTACAGCGACTCGATCTGGAACCACCTGGAGGCAAAGAGCAGGACCCGGCGCCAGGCGCGCAGCACGGGACCTGCGCCGATCCGCTCGCCCCGCTCCAGCGCCGCGCGGAATACCGCGAAGTTCAGCGAGATCCGCTTCACCCCGAGTTGTTCCGCGTTCTTGATGGTCTCGACGATCAGGAAGTCGTTCAAGCCCGGCTGGGCCGCCCGGTCGCGCCGCATGAGGTCCAGCGAGAGGCCATCCGATCCCCAGGGCACGTAGTGCAGGATCGCCCGGAGCACGCCGTCCTCGGTGGCTGTCGCGACGACGCAGCGGCCGTCACCGCGGCCGCCGACCCGGCCGAGCGCCATCGAGAAACCGCGCTCCGTCGGGCTGCCGCGCCAGGAATCCGCCTGCCTGATCATCCGGCGGATCTCCGCCTGAGGTATATCCCCGATCCTGCGCACCTGAGCGCAGTAGCCGTGCCGCTCCACTCTGCTGCACATCTGCCGCACGTTCCGCATCGACCGGCCCTGCAGCGAGAAGTCCGCGATGTCGATGACTGCCTCGTCGCCAAGCTCAAGGGCGGTCAGCCCGCCTTCGCGGCACCAGACCTCCGCGCCGAGTTCACTGCAGCCGATCACTGCAGGGACCCAGGCGTGCCGCGCGGCCTCGTCGAGGAAGGCGTGGATCGCGCCTGGCCAGGCCTCTGCGTCCCCGATGGGGTCGCCGCTGGCCAGCATCACGCCGGACAGGACCCGGTAGCCGATGCAGGACTTGCCGGTCGCCGACCAGATGATCCTCTTGTCGTCGCGGAGCGCGAAGTAACCGAGCGAGTCCCGGTCTCCGTACTTGGTCAGCAGATCCCTGACCTGGGTAGTATCCCGCGCGGCATGGCGGTCGACCGGCTTGGCCGGCCGCAGGAACAGGTAACCGGCGAAGACCAGCGTGAACAGCCCCAGGCCGCTGGTCAGGAAGCCGAAGAGATCGCCGCGGGTCTCCGACGTGAAGACGACCGGCCCGGAGAAGCCGACCATGTGGAAGATCACGGACTGCACCCGCTGGAGGAGCGTGTAATCGCTGGCCAGCCCGCGGGTGACCGCAAGGTACGCGAGGCCGATGGCGATGTCCGCCACCAGCAGTCCGATGAGCGTCCCGAGCGCCCGCCACCGGGTGAGCGGATCGCCTATCGCGTAGAACTCACGGCGGTAAAGACACAAGACCCCGAGCAGCGCGACGGTCACGGCGATCGTGCCGACATGGGGATGTAGCAGGTGGAGGGCCACGCTTGAGGCGAGCAGCAGGACCGCCGCCTGCCAGGCCCGGCGCTTTCGCCTGCGCAACCCGTGCGAAAGCATGAGCAGCAGCAGCCCGATGATGACGTCCGCCGTGCGGGTCAGGTTGGATAGCGTGCCAGGCGCGATCTCGGACAGCCGGTGCAGCGGGTGATTGACATGCCGGTACAGGACGCCGGTCCGGAAGCCGAGGATGATGTCCGCCAGGCCGATCAGCAGGGTGAGCCAGCCCGCCACGACCGGCACCCAGCGGCGCTGCTGCCTGCGATCGGGCGGCCGGGAGGCCGGGAGGCCAGCGCGCTGGCCCGCGTCGCCGGAAACGAGCCCAGCGGGGCCTGCCCCGTTCTGGTTGGTCATCTCAGACATGTAGGTCAAGCCCCGGCTCACGGGGGTTCAGCGTAGTCACCGACGACCCGCAGCGGGGCCAAACTCGCCGAACGCGGCACCCTCCGACGGCCGTCCAGACCGACCTGGGCAGTGCCGACCTGGGCGGTAAGGCAATGCAGGTGTCCATTGGCCGTCAGGTCCTTTTCGGTTCTGGGCCTGAGTCAACTGACCGGCCCCCGGCAGGCTACACAGTCCTAGTGTCGGCCGACGAGCAGGCTCAGTGCCTCGGCACGGGTGCGGTCCGAGTCGCGGAAGGATCCGCGGACCGCGGATGTCACTGTCTTGGCGCCTGGCTTCCTGACGCCTCGCATGCTCATGCACAAATGCTCAGCCTCGACAACCACGATAACGCCGCGCGGCTCCAGCACGTGCATGAGCGCCTCGGCGATCTGGCTGGTCATCCGTTCCTGGACCTGCGGCCGCCTGGCAAACACATCGACCAGCCTGGCGACCTTGGACAACCCGGTGATCTGGCCCTTCTCGTTCGGTATGTACCCGACGTGGGCATGGCCGAAGAACGGGGTGAGGTGGTGCTCGCAGGTGGAGTAGAGCTCGATGTCGCGGACCAGGACCATCTCGTCATAGTCAGCGTCGAAGACGGTCGTGAGCACATTCTCAGGCTGCAGCCGCAGCCCGGCGAACTGCTCCGCATAAGCCCGGGCCACCCGCGCCGGGGTATCCCGCAGCCCGTCCCGGTCCGGATCCTCGCCGATAGCCAGCAGGATCTCGCGCACGGCGCGCTCGATCCGCTCCTGATCGACCTGCTGGCTCACCTATCCCCGCCGTACGGTGCCTCATCGGGTCCGTGCGGCGGGGCACCGGGGCCAGGCCCGGGCGGGCCGATCGGTCCCCTGGAGCCGATCGGCCTGATCGGGCTGGCCTGGCCGGACGGTCCCGCGGCCGGTGAGCCGTCGGGAACCGCGCCCGGTGCCTGCCCGTTGCCCGCAGCGGGCAGGTCCTTCGGGTCCGCCGCTGCCGTGAGGGCCATCTCCTTGGGCGTTAGCACCGGCGGGCGGTCAGAGGGCAGCCGCTTGCCGTAACCGGTGTACGAACCGCGGGAGGCGCGCTTGCGCACCGGCGAGAAGATCGCCAGGACCTGATCCCTGGACAGCGTCTCGTGCTCCATCAGCTGCAGCACGAGGTTGTCGAGCACGTCACGGTACTGGACCAGGATGTCCCATGCCTCGTCGTGGGAGGACTCGATCAGGCGGCGGACCTCGTCGTCGATCGCCGAGGCGATCTCCTCTGAGTAGTCGCGGCTGTGCGACATGTCCCTGCCGAGGAACGGCTCGCCGTCCCCGGTGCCGAACTTGCGCGCGCCGAGCCGCTCGCTCATCCCGTATTCGGTGATCATGCCGCGCGCGATCGAGCTTGCCTTCTCGATGTCGTTCGCCGCGCCGGTCGTCGGCTCGTGGAAGACAAGTTCCTCCGCGGTCCTGCCGCCGAGCAGCATCGCCAGCTGATCCATCATCTCGGCGCGGCTGACCAGGAATTTCTCCTCAGTCGGCGCCGACGCCGTGTAACCGAGTGCGCGGCCGCGCGGGATGATGGTGATCTTGTGCACCGGGTCGGCGTGCGGCAGCGCGTGCCCGACCAGGGCGTGGCCGCCCTCGTGGTAAGCGATGATCTTCCGTTCCTTCTCCGACAGCAGTACGCTCTTGCGCTTCGGGCCGGCCGTGACCCGGTCGATCGCCTCTTCCAGCGACGCCATGTTGATCTGGGTCATGTCGCCGCGCGCGGTGAGCAGCGCGCCCTCGTTGATGACGTTGGCCAGGTCCGCGCCGGTAAATCCGGGGGTACGGCGCGCGATCATGTCGAGGTCCACGTCCGGGCCCAGCGGCTTGCCGCGCGCGTGCACCCGCAGGATCCCCTTGCGGCCGGTCAGGTCCGGCTGGGCGACCACGATCTGGCGGTCGAACCGGCCGGGGCGCAGCAGCGCGGGGTCCAGGATGTCAGGCCGGTTGGTGGCCGCGATGACGATGACGCCGCCCTTGGTGTCAAAGCCGTCCAGCTCGACCAGCAGCTGGTTCAGGGTCTGCTCGCGCTCGTCATGGCCGCCGCCGAAGCCCGCTCCGCGGTGCCGGCCGACGGCGTCGATCTCGTCGACGAACACGATCGCCGGCGCGTTGGCCTTGGCCTGCTCGAACAGGTCCCGCACCCGGGAGGCGCCGACACCGACGAACATCTCGACGAAGTCGGAGCCCGAAATCGAGTAGAACGGCACCCCGGCCTCGCCGGCGACCGCGCGGGCCAGCAGGGTCTTGCCGGTTCCCGGCGGCCCGTAGAGCAAGACGCCCTTCGGGATCTTCGCCCCGATGGCCTGGAATTTCGCCGGGGTCTGCAGGAATTCCTTGATCTCCTGCAGTTCCTCGATCGCCTCGTCAGCGCCCGCCACATCGGAGAATGTGGTCTTCGGCGTGTCCTTGGTGATCAGCTTGGCCTTGGACTTCCCGAAGTTCATCACCCGGGAGCCGCCGCCCTGCATCTGGTTCAGCATGAACAGGAAGATCAGGATGAGCAGCAGGAACGGCAGCCAGCTGATGAGCAGGCCCCAGATCGAGCTGCCCTTGGGCACCTCGACGTTGTAGCCCTGCGGCAGCTTGCCCGCCTTGTACTCCTGCTGCAGGGTCGTGGCTAGCTGCTGGCCCTGGTTGCCGACCCAGGACGCCTGCAGCGACTGGCCGCTCTTGGTCGTGACCTGGATCGTCTGGTCGGTGTCGATGAGCAGGGCCGACTTGACCTGGCCGGCCTCGATGAGGCCGATTACCTGAGAGGTGTCTTTCTGCTGGTACGACGTGCCTGAGCTCGCGTACCTGTAGAGAAAGAAAAACACCAGCAGGACAACGAGGACGGCCACGAACGGCCCGCGGAAGTAGCGCTTCAGATCCATCGATGAACGGCCCCGCGGTCCGGGGCCGATCCCTCCTGCCGAGCCTCATGTCCCGCCGACCCCCGGCAGGACTGCCATGCGTCCCAGCGCCCACGCGCGGCTTCCTTCTAAGCCTGCCCGAAACACGGGAACAATCGACGTTACACCGCTGAAGTCACAGCTGGCACGCAAGAACACCGCCAAGCGCCTCAACGGCCCCCGACAGCCCTCTACCCAGCTGAACGTGTTTCATCGCGGATTGTGTTCCCGCCGTAGACATGCGGGGCAAGAGTGCCGATAAACGGCAGGTTCCGGTATCGCTCTGCGTAGTCAAGCCCGTAGCCGATGACGAACTTCTCGTCGATGTCAAAACCGGTATAAGCCACCTCGACGTCCATCTGCGCGGCCCTCGGCTTGCGCAACAGCACGCACACCCGCAGCGAGGCGGGCTCCCGCGACTGCAGGTTCTGGACCAGCCAGGAAAGCGTCAGGCCGGAATCCACGATGTCCTCGACCAGCAGCACATGGCGGCCGGTGATGTCGGAGTCGAGGTCCTTGAGGATCCGCACCACGCCGGAGGACCTCGTGCCTGACCCGTAGGACGAGACCGCCATCCAGTCCATCTGAACGGGCAGCCGCATGGCGCGGGCCAGGTCCGCCATGATCATGACGGCGCCCTTCAGCACGCCGACCAGCAGCAGTTCGCGGCCAGCGTAATCCTGATCAACCTGGGCGGCGAGTTCCGCGACGCGCAGCTGCAAGCGCCCGGGAGGTATCAGCACCTCCTCGAGGTCGGCGCCCATGTCAGTCGCGTCCACCCGCGCCCTCCCCGTGCTGGCCGGTCGCTGCATCCGCCATCGCGCCATCCTGGCGGGCCTGCGGCCCCGGGCCGGGCCCGGTCACGACGGTGAACGTCAGCTTGCCACAGCTGCGCTGGCCGCGGATGCCGCCCGGCAGGTCTGTCCAGCGCTGGCCACGCCAGCGGGTTACCAGGTCATCGAGCCCGCCGATGTGCCGGGCGGTCAGCGCACCGGGGGGGCACCCGGCCGCGATAGCGGCGAGCCTGAGCACCCGGGTCCTGATCGCATCGGGCAGCGCCGCTACGTGGTCAAGCTGAAGGGCCGAGTCAGCGCCGGTTATCCGTTTCGCTTCGGTCTTTGCCATGGAGTCGAGGAGGTCGGCATCAGCTCGCAGCGCTCGGGCACTGCGGGCCAGCGCCGCGGAGACTCCTGGGCCGAGGGCGGCTTCCAGCGCCGGGAGCAGCTGGTGACGGACCCTGGCCCGGGCATAGGCCGGATCGCTGTTGTGCGGGTCTTCCCATGGCTGCAGGCCGAGCGCCGCGCAGGCCTCCGCGGTCTGGGCCCGGCTGACGGACAGCAGCGGCCGCAGGTAACGGCCGCTGCGCGCTGCCATCCCGGCCAGCGAGCGCGCGCCTGAGCCGCGGGCCAGCCCGAGCAGCACGCCCTCCGCCTGATCATCCCGGGTGTGGCCGAGCAAGACCGCCGTCGCGCCGGTGGTTGCCGCGGCCTGGTCCAGGGCCGCGTACCTGGCGCCCCGCGCCGCTGCCTCGGGGCCCGGGTATCCCGGCTGGCCAGGCTGCTGGACCACGGCGGCAGCGCTGAGCACCGGGGCGAGCCCCATGGCGGCGAGCGCCTGTGTCACGGCGAGCGCCTGGCCGGCCGAGCCCGGCTGGAGCCCGTGGTCGACAGTCACGCCGCCGGCTTGCAGCCCGAGCCTGGGCGCCTCGAACGCGACCGCGGCCGCCAGCGCCAGCGAATCGGCGCCGCCGGAGCAGGCGGCAAGGACCAGCTCGCCGCCGGCCAGGCCGGCCAGCCCGCGGCGGACGGCGAGGCGGACCGCCGCGACCGCGGGATGGGGGCCCATGACCGGTCAGGCGCCGGCCGCGCCGTTGCCGTCGACCCGGTCGAGCCAGGCCTGCGGGCTGGTGATCTCGGTCTTGGTCGGGAGGGTGTCCGGGGATGCCCAGACCTTGTTGAAGGTCGCCATGCCGGCCTGCTCGACGATGGTCTTGACGAAAACCGAGCCCTGCTCGTACTGCTTCATCTTCAGGTCGATGCCCAGGATCCGGCGGATCGCCTGCTCCACCCGGCCAGCGGTGCTCCGCCGGGCGGTGAACCTGGACCTGATCTCGGCGACCGACGGCACCACGGCGGGCCCGACCGCGTCCATCACGTAGTCGCCATGGCCCTCCACCAGGGTCATCACGCTGGTGAGCCGGTCCAGGATCGCGCGCTGGCGCGGACTCTGGATGGCTTCGATCAGGCTATCGCCGCCGCCCTTGCGGACCGCGCCCGCCACCGCTTCGGCGGCGCCACGGAGCCGGTCGAGGATCGAGGCCGGGTCGAGGTCCGAGGCGAGCAGGAACTCGGTCATCTGCTGCTGCACGTAGGGCCGCAGCCAGGGCACGGCGGTGAACTGGGTGCGGTGGGTCTCCTCGTGCAGGCAGACCCAGCGCCTGAAGTCGTGCGGGTCGACCCCGAGCTCGCGCTCCACCATCACGATGTTGGGCGCCACCAGGGTCAGCCGCCCCGCTGGCGCCTCGGACGCGGGAGCATCCGGGTCCGGCGGCAGGAACAGCTCGTACTGGCCGAGCACCCGGCCGGCCAGATAGGCGAGGATGAGGCCCGCCTGCATGCCGGTGACCCTGGACCCCACGGCCCCGATCACCGATCCTGGCGGCGGCGCGGTGCCGTTTTCCCGCATGTGCTCGACGAGCGGGTCGAGCACGACTCGGAACCCGTCGACATTGGCCCGGATCCACCCGGGCCGGTCCACGACCGCGACCTGGCCGACGTTGTAGGCGTTGTCGAGGCCGGTGACGGCCGCAACGGGCTCGGCGACGGCCGCCGCGATCTCGCGGAGCTCGGCGACCACCTTCCTGGCCTCGCCCATCGTGACCTCGGGCCCCGGGCGCGCCCAGCGGACCGCGGTGGCGGTGGCGACATTCCAGTCAATCATCTGCGAGCTGCTCACCCCACCACCGTACGTTGGCCGGCCGCCTGGCGCGGACTCAGTGGCAACCGCACCCCGCCAGCGCCGTGGCGAGGCGCGCCATGTCCGCGCCCGCCGCCGCCAGTCCCTTGGCGGGCAGCCGGTCAGCCATGAAGGCGAAGTCGAGGAGCTGGCCGTTGCTGGCGTAGACGAGCCCGGCCAGCGCGGCGACGGTCGACAGGTTGCCGGTCTTGGCCCGCACGACGCCAAGGGCGGCATTCCCGGCGGGCCCGAAGACGCTTCCGCCTGGCGCGAGTGTGCCGGCGAAGCCGGCCACCGGCAGGCCGGTGCTGGCGGCGCGCAGCTGCGGGCGGCCAGCAGCCGCCAGCTGGATGATCTTGACTAGCGTGTCCGGTGCGATCCGGTCGTCCGGCGACAGGCCGCTGCCATCCACCAGGCTGATGCCGCTGGCCACGCCCGCCCGGCGCAGCACCGTGAGCTCCGCGGCCGCGGCCCCGCTGAACGACGCGTCCGCCCCGGTGGCGATGGCCACCTGCCTGGCCAGGTTCTCCGCTATCACGTTGTTGCTCTCCATCAGCATCCACTGCACCATCTGGGCGACGGTCGGCGAGCTGACCGTGGCCAGGGTGCGGCTGCCTGGCCTGGCCACCGCCTGGCTGACCGGGCCGGCCAGCTGGATCCCGTCCCGGGCCAGGAAGCCGGCGAACGCCTGCGCCGCATCGGCAGCCGGGGTCAGCGTACGCGGCCGGAAGTTCTGCGGGTCGTCGACGTCCTGGGGCGCTCCGCTGGCGGTCAGCCTGCCCTGATCCACCTCAAGCGACTCGATGGGGGTGACATTGCCGGTGCTGACATAGCTGGGTTTCCAGCCCGGTGCCATCAGCGGCCCGGTGTACAGCGAGGTGTCATAGCTGAGCCGCACCCGCCGGACATGGGCGGCCCGCAGCGCCGCGGCCGTCGCCGCGGCAAGCGAAGCGAGCGTCGCTGGCTGCGGGTAGTCAGCGGCGGGCGGCGGCCCGGCGGCCAGGGTCGGGTCACCGCCGCCGACCAGCACGATGCCGGACGGCTTGGGGCCGGCGACGACACGGGTCTGCAGGCGGGCGGCGGGGCCGAGCACGTCGAGGGCCGCGACGGCGACGGCCAGCTTGGCCGTCGAGGCGGGCGCGAACAGCGCGGTGCCAGCCTGCGAGAACAGCACCTTGCCGGTCGGCAGGTCGGTAACGACAGCTCCCACGGCCGGGCCGAGCACGGCCGACCCGATGGCCGGAGACAGCGCCGCGGCCACCCCGGCGGGGGTGGCTGCGCGGCCCGCCGGGGTGGCGGCGGGGCCGCCCGGGGCGGTGCCGGCCACCGGGCCGAGCACCTGGGCACTGCCGGCCAGCGGGCGCAGCGCCACGGCGGGCAGCCGCCACAGCGCCAGCCGGCCGGGCAGCAGGTGCGCGACCGCGGCACCGGCGCCGATCGTGAACAGGCTGAGCAGGGCGAGGGTCAGCCACGCCGCGCGCGCGAGCCGGCTCACCGATCAGCCTCCATCCGGGAGATGCTTAGTCCCGGTAGGGGCACTAGCTCCGGACCGGGTAGACACTCAGGCAACGGAGTCAATCATCTACGTGACGAAGGGGCGGCATCGTGGAGTTCGATGTGATCATCGAGATCCCGAAGGGACAGCGCAACAAGTACGAGATGGATCACGATTCGGGCCGGATCAGGCTGGACCGTATGCTTTTCACCGCGACCCGCTATCCAGCTGACTACGGCTTTATCGAACACACGCTCGCCGACGACGGTGACCCGCTTGACGCGCTGGTGCTGCTGGAGGAGCCGACCTTTCCCGGCTGCCTGATCAAGTGCCGGGCGATCGGGATGTTCCGGATGCGCGATGAGAAGGGACTGGACGACAAGGTGCTGTGCGTGCCGGCGACGGACCCGCGGGTGGCGCACCTGACCGACATAACCGATGTCTCCGAGTTCGACCGCCTCGAGATCGAGCATTTCTTTCAGGTTTATAAGGCGCTTGAGCCCGGCAAGGAAGTTGAGACGGCCAAGTGGGCGGACCGGACGGCAGCCGAAGCCGAGATCGAGGACTCCCGGGCGCGGGCGGCCGACGACGCTGGTCATTGAGCACCCGCCACCGTGCACCCCCGCCGGGCATCCGCCACCGGGCATCTGCCACCGCGGCGGGCGGTGGCCGCCGTGGGCTGTGACGGCGATGATGTGCCGATCTACCTGGGCGAAAGCCGACATTACCCTAGTAGCGGCAAGGTGACCGATGGGCCACACTAAGTAGTAGCTGGACGCGAGGAGGCGCCTTGGACCACGTTGATGACGTGCTCGGCCGGACGCCGTTGTTCGGGGCACTCGATGCGGACGGTGCGAGCGCGCTCCGGGCCGAGATGCACAGCGTCGAGATCGCGCGTGGCGAGCGGCTGTTCAGCGAGGGCGATGGCGGCGACAAGCTGTATATCGTGCTGGACGGCAAGATCAAGCTGACCAGGACGGCGGCAGACGGCAGGGAGAACCTGCTGAGCGTCCTCGGGCCGGGCGAGATGTTCGGTGAGCTGTCGCTGTTCGACCCCCGCGCGCGCACCCAGACCGCGACCGCGCTGACCGACGCCAGGCTGGCCGCGCTTGATCATCTGGCCCTGCGCGCCTGGCTGACCGGCCGTCCGGATATGGCCTTGCATTTGCTGCGTGCTCTCGCGCAGCGGCTGCGCCGCACCAACGACGTCATGACCGACCTGGTCTTCACCGACGTGCCCGGCCGGGTCGCCAAGGCCCTGCTTGACCTGGCGGACAGGTTCGGCGTGCAGCGCCCCGAGGGACTGCAGGTCAATCACGACCTGACCCAGGAGGAACTCGCCCAGCTTGTCGGGGCTTCAAGGGAAACGGTGAACAAGGCGCTCGCCGATTTCGTCGGCCGGGGCTGGATCCAGCTCGCAGCTAAGTCCGTCCTGCTGGTGGACCTGGAGCGGCTGCGCAAGCGGGCCCGGTTAGGTGACCGGGATGCCGCCCCGCTCAATAGCTCATTCCCGGCGGCAGCCGGCCCCGGTCAGCCAGGTACGCCAGCTGGGCCCGGACCGACCATTGGGCAAATCTCCACAGCGACCGATCCACGTCGGCATATACCCGCGCCACGATCTCCCCCACCGTCAGATCTCCCGCGCTAAGGGCAGTCTCGACCTCGGCGAGCCGCTCCGCGCGGTGCGCTATGTAGTAGTCGAGCGTCCCGGCCGGGTCCGCCAGCAGCGGCCCGTGACCAGGCAGCAGGGCCCGCAGCCGCGCGGCCTCCGCGACCGCCCGTAGCTGGTCCAGCGAGCGCAGGTAATCGGCGAGGCTGCCGTCGCGGGCGATCACGGTTGTGCCGCGGCCGAGCACCGTGTCGCCGGTCAGCAAGGCGCCATCCGCCTCGATCAGCAGGCAGACCGAATCGGGCGTGTGCCCGGGCGTGACGATCACCCGCAGCTCACAGCCGGCACCCCGGATCGTGGCGCCGGGGCCGAGCCCGCCGGCGCCAAGCCGGTGCGCCGGATCCACCGCCAGCACGTCGGCGCCGGTCAGCTCCGCGAGCCGCCGGGCGCCCGCCGAATGGTCTGAGTGGCCGTGCGTGAGCACGATCCGGGCGACCCGCTGTCCGGCCCGCGCGGCGCTCGCCAGCACCCGGCGCAGGTGGCCCTCGTGAGCCGGGCCCGGATCCACCACGATCGCAGCCGCCGAGCCCGGCTCGGCGATGATCCAGGTGTTGGTGCCGTCCAGCGTCATCGGGGACGCATTGGGGGCCAGCACGCAGCGCGCCCGCGGGGTGCCTGAGCCGTCGATCCCGGGCTGGGACGACCGCTCGCCGCTGATGTCCTGGCCGCTCACAACGGGTACTCGAGGACCGGAGACAGGGTCAGCCAGAAGGTGCCGTCGGCTGACACGACGCCGGGCGTCACCGGGGCGACGTCGCGCGGCGCCGCCAGTGCCTCAGTCAGGCTCGCGCAGGCCCGCAGTTGCGCCAGGGTGACCGAGGTGGGCGGCCAGAGCACGATCTCGCCGCCGCGCGCCGCGGCGATCGCGTCGGCCGGGCGCAGCCAGGCCACCGCGGCCGCCTCACCGCCGACATCCCTGGGCTGCTGCGGCGACGGCAGCGCCGCGGCGAAGAACCTTGCGTCGAACCTGCGCTCCTCGACGATCGGCGTGATCCACCGTGACCAGGGCCTGAGCAGGTCGGACCGGAGCACGAGGCGGCGCCTGGTGAGCATCTCGGCCAGCGACAGGGAGCGGTCGAGCAGGGCGCCCCGGTCTGATTCCAGGTCCGCGCTCGCGGTGTCGGCCACCACCGAGTCGGCGGACGGTCCGGCCAGCAGCACCCCGGACTCCTCGAAGGTCTCCCGGACGGCGGCGCACACCAGCGCGCGGGCCAGCTCGGGCGGCGCATCCAGGACCCGGCCCCACTCTGCGATGTCGGGGCCCGCCCAAGCTACCTCGCTGTCAGCGTCCCGGTCATCGACTGACCCGCCGGGAAAGACGAAGGTCCCCGGAGCGAACGCCATGCTGGCTTTCCTGCGCAGCATGTAGACCTCCATGTCCGGGGCCGGAGCCGCCGGAGCGGGCCGCAGCAGCATCACGGTCGCCGCATTGCGCGGGGCGACCGGCGGCTGCCGGCCGGCCAGGACCTCGCGGCCCCGTTCGGGGAGCTTGCCGCGCAACCAGACCCTGACTTCCTCCACCGGTACTCCCTCATCGGCCCGGGCGTGATCCCTGGGTCAGTCGCTTCGGCCCGGGCGTGATCCCTGGGTCAGTCGCTGACCTCGGCGATCAGCTCGACCTCCACAGGCGAATCCCTCGGCAGGACGGCCATCCCCACGGCGCTCCGCGCGTGCCTGCCCGCCTCGCCGAACACCTCGAGCAGCAGCTCGCTCGCGCCGTTGACGACCTGAGCCTGCTCGGTGAAGCTAGGCGCGCTCGCCACGAAGCCCGTCACCTTCACGATCCGCTGGACCGCCGAGAGCCGGCCGGTCACCGACACGACGGCAGCGAGCGCGTTCAGCGCGCAGGTCCGGGCGAGCGCGCTGGCCTCGGCCACGCCGACGTCCGCCCCGACCTTGCCGGTGGCCAGCAGCTGTCCGCCCGCCATGGGCAGCTGACCGGAGGTATACACATAAGAACCGCTGCGGACGGCAGGAACATAAGCCGCAAGCGGTCTCGGGACCTCAGGCAGCGTCAGCCCGAGGGCGCTGAGCCTGGCTTCCGGCGAGTGCCAGGATTGCTCGCCCGGCTCATCCGCGCTCATGGCCTGGCCCGCTTCAGGTAGGCGACGAGCTGCTCGGGATTGGGCCCGGGCACCACGGCCACCAGCTCCCAGCCGTCGTCGCCCCAGTTGTCCAGGATCTGCTTGGTCGCGTGCACCAGCAGCGGAACGGTTGCGTACTCCCACTTCTGCATGACGAAACCCTAGCCGGGCCTGCCCGAGCCGGTACCTCCCGGCCCGGGCACGGCCACGTCCCGGTTAGCCCGCCGGCTATCCGCCGGGTTCCCCGGTGGCGCCCTCGTTCCCCGCGGCGGCCTGCTTGTTCCCGGCGGCCCGCCTGTTCCCGGCGGCCTGCTCGGTCCCGGCCGCCTGCTCGGTCCCGGCGTCCCGCTCGGTCCCGGTGACGGCTGCGCCCTTCCCGTTAGCACCGCCATCGGGCGCTGCGATGGCCTCATGGCCGGGGGCGCCCAGCTTGCTGGTCCCCAGGCTCTTACCGGGAGCCAGCTCCTCCGGCAGCTCAGGGATCGCCGGGATCTCCGGGATCTCCAGCGGGGATTCGGCGATCTCCGCTTCGGCCTTGGCCACCTCGGCGTCACCGAAATCGGCGAGCGACGGCGATGCCTCAGGGCCGCCCGGCGTAGCGGGGGTGAACTTGTCGAAGAACCTGAGCAGCTCGACCGGAACCGGCATGACCAGGGTGCTGTTCCGCTCGCCTGCCACCTCGACGACAGTCTGCAGGAGCCGTAGCTGGAGCGCGGCAGGGTCGCGGGCCATCACGTTGGCGGCGGCGGCCAGCCGCTTGGACGCCTGGTATTCACCGTCGGCAGTAATGATCCTGGCCCGCCGCTCCCGCTCGGCCTCCGCCTGCCTGGACATGGACCGTTTCATGCCCTCGGGCAGCGAGACATCCTTGATCTCGACCCGCTCCACCCGGATGCCCCAGGGCCCCTCAGTCGGCTCGTCGATAATCCGGCGGAGCTCCCTGTTGACGGTGTCCCGCTCGGCAAGCAGCTGATCCATCTCGGACTGGCCGATGATCGACCGCAGCGAAGTCTGTGCCTGCTGGGAAATGGCGAACAGGTAATTCTGCACGTTGATAGTGGCCTTGATCGGATCCACCACCCGGAAGTAGACCACCGCGTCCACCCGGACGCTGACGTTATCCCGGGTGATGCCTTCCTGGGCTGGTACTGCCATGGCAACGATCTGCATATTGACCTTCTGCATGCGATCGCCCCACGGCCTTATCATCGTCAGCCCGGCGCCGCGCGGCCCAGCCAGCACCTTGCCGAACCTGAAAACTATCCCCTGCTCGTACTGCTGCACGACGCGGAACGAGCGGCCAACAGCTATGAGCCCGCCCACCACAAGGACGATCAGGATGACCAGTAGAGCTTCCATCGGCCGACACCTCTTCTTCCGGCCATGCCTTGAGCTAATAACACCAGCCTAGTGACATCTCGCAGCAGCGCGACCCCCGCGTCCGGCGAGGCAGCGGACCACTAGGTGACAACCACGGATAGCCTCCAAGGGGTGAGCACAAGGGACACCGACTGGGAAGGCGTACGGCTGCACGTCGTCACCGGCAAGGGCGGAACGGGCAAGACGACCGTGGCCGGCGCCTTGGCTCTTGCGCTCGCTTCGGGGGGCAAGCGGGTATTGCTTATGGAGGTGGAGGGCCGCCAGGGAATCGCACAGCTGTTCGACTGCCCGCCGCTGCCCTATGAGGAACGCAAGGTGGCCGTGGCGCCCCCGACCTCGACCCAGCCGGGTGGCGATGTGTACGCGCTGGTCGCCGACCCCGAGTCCGCGCTCCTTGAGTACCTGGAAATGTTCTACAACCTCAAGCACGCGGGCCGGGCGCTGACCAGGCTCGGCATCATCGACTTCGCCACGACGATCGCTCCTGGCCTGCGCGACGTGCTGCTGACCGGCAAGGCGGCGGAGGCCGTCCGCCGGAAGGAATCAGGCCACCGGGTGTATGACGCCGTGGTCATGGACGCGCCGCCAACCGGACGGATCGGCCGGTTTCTCAACGTGGCGTCGGAGGTATCCGGCCTGGCCAGGGTGGGACCGATCCGTGGCCACGCGGAGACCGTGCTGAAGGTGATCCGCTCACCGGAGACTGCCGTGCACTTCGTCACCGTGCTGGAGGAGATGCCGGTCCAGGAGACCCTGGACGGCATCGGCGAGCTGCACGACCTGACCGGCGGCGGGATCCAGGCCGGCGGCATCATGATCAATATGGTCCGCCCGGTCGTGCTGCCGCCCGGGCCGCTCCGCGCCGCGGCGAGCGGCTCGGTGGACGAGCATGAGCTCGCGTTCGGGCTGAAGGCGGCGGGCATCGAGGACAGCCTCAGGCTCGCGGCCGACCTGGCCGCCGAGCTGACCGAGCACGCCAGGACCGTGCTGGCGCAGCGGGAACAGCACCGCAGGCTGACCGCGCCTGGCCAGCCCTGTTATGAGCTGCCGATGATCAGCGACGGCATGGACCTGGCCGGGCTTTACCGGCTCGCGGCCGCGCTGCGGGACCAGGGAGCCGCCTGATGCGCAATGCTAACCCCCGGCGACTCGACATCGAGGCGCTGATCGACGACCGCCGGAACCGCATCATCGTGTGTTGCGGCTCTGGCGGCGTGGGCAAGACGACCGCCGCTGCCGCGATCGGCCTGCGGGCCGCGGAACGCGGCAGGCACGTCGTCGTGCTCACCGTCGACCCGGCCCGCAGGCTGGCCCAGTCCATGGGCCTGACCTCGCTGGATAACACCCCGCGCCCGGTTCCGTTCGCAGCCAGGGGACACGGCAGCCGCGGGCAGCAAGAAAAGGGGCATAACGGGGACGTCGGGGGCGGCAGCATGCACGCGATGATGCTCGACATGAAGCGGACCTTCGATGAGATCGTCGAGGCCCACGCCGACCCGGACCGGGCCGCCCAGATCCTGGCTAACCCCTTCTACCAGTCGCTGTCGTCAAGCTTTGCCGGCACCCAGGAGTACATGGCGATGGAGAAACTCGGCCAGCTACGGCGGGCCGACGAATGGGATCTCATCGTCGTCGACACCCCGCCGAGCCGGTCCGCGCTCGACTTCCTCGACGCGCCGCAACGGCTCGGCAGGTTCCTCGACGGCAAGCTGCTCCGGCTGCTCACGGCGCCGGCGAAACTGGGCGGCCGGGCCTACCTCAAGGTGCTGAATGCGGGCTTCGGCGTGGTGACCGGGGTGCTGACCAAGGTGCTCGGCGGCCAGGTACTCAAGGACGTGCAGACTTTTGTCTCCGCGCTCGACACCATGTTCGGCGGCTTCCGCGAGCGCGCCGACTACACCTATCAGCTGCTGCGCGCGCCCGGAACGGCCTTCCTGGTGATCGCCGCACCCGAGCCCGACGCGCTGCGCGAGGCGTCCTATTTCGTGGAACGGCTGGCCCAGGAAGGGATGCCGCTGGCCGGGCTGATGCTGAACCGGGTGCATAGGTCGCCTGCCGGCCGGTTGTCGGCCGCCCGCAGCCTGGCCGCGGCCGAGACCCTCCAGGGCATCGATGAGCGGGCCGGGGCTGTAGCTCGCAGCCGGCCTGCGTCCGGCGACCCATCAGCTGGCGATTCCGCGACGGCCGGGCGTGCGCGTGAACGCCCGCCGACCCACTCGCTGGCGATCTCGGCGCTGCGGCTGCACGCCGGACGGATGCAGCTTGCCGCGACCGAACGGCGGGTGACGGAACACTTCACGTCAGCACACCCGCTTGTCCCCATCACCGAGGTGCCTGCTCAGCCCGACGACGTACACGATCTCGCCGGGCTGCGGATCATCGGGCAGAGCTTCCGGGCCGACCAGGGCCAAGCAGCCGGTTAGGCTGTCAAGCAGCCGGTAGGCAGGCTCAGGTCAGCTGGCGACGAGTTCGTCGCCGGAGCGCTCGTACTGATTGCGAGCGTTCTCCAGCAGGTCACGCCAGCAGGTGACGTCAGGCCGGCGGCGGAGCAGCGCGCGCCGCTCTCGCTCGGTCATGCCGCCCCAGACTCCGAACTCGATCCGGTTGTCGAGCGCGTCGGCGAGGCACTCGGTCCGGACCGGGCAGCCGCGGCAGATCAGCTTGGCCCGGTTCTGCGCCGCCCCCTGAACGAAGAGCTCATCGGGGTCCGTGCCCTTGCACGCGGCACGCGCTGTCCAGTCCGTGATCCACATGTAGCCCAACTCCTCCTGATCGTCACGCCCGCACAGGGTCGTCACGCCGGATGGCGTTTAGTTACGGTCCCGGGCCATTGGCATGTGCCAAGCCCCGATGCGATGGTCGCGAAAGAGTAACTTACGGGTGCCGGGCCCGGAGCGCTAGACCCCGTTGGGCCCATTTCCTGGATAGCCCTCATGGGCTATGCGGACACATGTGACTAGTCACTCGTCTCTCGCGGGCCCGGCCGGGCAGCCTGCGGGGCAGTCCCGGGGCCGCGGGGCGCCGGCCGGTGCGCCCGAAGCCCGCCCGCCCGCGTGGTAGCGCTGTCAGCTGTGGATTCGATGTCTCGGTTCGGTCCGGCCAGCGGCCAGCGTACTCTTAGTCCGTGCTGAAATCGCCGCGGCGCGCGGGCCTTAGCGCGGCTGGCTTCCTTGTCCTCATGTCGGCCGCGGCCGGCCTGCTGCTCGGTGCCATCCTCGTTCCCGTCGTGGGCGCCGTTGGTGTCGCGGCCAGAAACGCGGCGACGACGTTTCAGACGCTGTCGGTGCCGTCCCTGGGCACGCTGCCGTCACGCTCGGAGATCCTGGACGCGAACGGCAACCTGATCGCCTATTACTACCCGAACAACATTGACCGGGTGCCGGTCGGCTTCGACCAAATCGCCCCGGTTATGCGACACGCGATCGTGGCGATCGAGGATGCCAGGTTTTACGATCACGGGGCTTTCGACATCAGGGGGACGGCCCGCGCTATCGTGAACGACCTGCAGAATACCGCGGTCCAGGGCGGGTCCACGCTCGCCCAGCAGTACGTCAAGAACGCGCTGATCCTGACCGCCACTACTCCGCAGCAAGTAGTGGACGCGAGTGCGCAGACGCCCGAGCGGAAGATCCGCGAGCTGCGGATGGCCGCGATCGTCGAGCATGAGATGACCAAGGACCAGCTGCTCGCGGCCTATCTCAATGCCGCCTACTTCGAGAACCAGGCCTACGGCATCGAGGTCGCGGCGCAGCGCTACTTCGGGACCACCGCCGCCGGCCTTACCTTGAGTGAGTCCGCGATGCTGGCGGGCATGGTGGAGTACCCGACTTTCTACAACCCGCTGGTCAACCCGCAGAACGCGCTCAACCGGCGCAACGAGGTCCTGCAGAAGATGGCCCAGCAGGGTTACATCACGGTCGCCGCCTCGCGAGCCGCCCAGGCGGGGCCGCTCGGCCTGCACATGCACTATTCGACGCTGCAGAGCGGCTGCACCAGCAACTCAGCCAGGAGTGCCGCGTTCTTCTGCGACTACGTGCTGGCGGCGATGCGGACCGATCCGGGCTACGCGACGGCGTACGCGGCGCTGAAGAGTACCGGCGGACTGAAGATCTACACCACGCTGAACCCGAAGGACCAGCGCGCGGCGCAGGACGCGGTCGACTTCGTCGCGCCGCCCTATTCGTCCACCTACAACCCCGGTCGCAACGTTGATACCGAGGTGCTGATCAGGCCGGGCACCGGTGCCATCCGCGCGATCGCCGTGGACCGGCCCTACGGCAACGGGCCAGGGCAGACCACGGTCGACTATGCGGTGAACCAGCAGTACGACGGCAGCGGCGGCGTGCAGACCGGCTCGTCGTCCAAGATCTTCACTCTGCTCACCGCGCTCAAGCAGGGCACCCCGTTCGGCTTCAACCTGCCCATAGTTTCCCCGAGTTCGCTCAGCGGCTACTACAACTGCAAAGGCCAGCCCACGGGACCGTTTAATGTCACCAACGCCGAAGGAGCGGGCAAGGGAACCTTCACCCTCTACAACGGCACGACCGGCTCGATCAACGTCTTCTACGCCGAGCTTGAGCGCAAGGTCGGCCTCTGCAGCGTGGTCAAGACCGCGGTCAGCCTCGGGATGACCCGCGGCGACGGCACGTCGCTGCTCCGCCCCGACCGAGGCTCAGATCAGCAGTACTCGGCTGACAACTACCCCTCGTTCACGCTGGGCTCCGTCAACGTCTCGCCGATGAGCATGGCTGCCGCCTACGCGACCGTCGCAGCCGGGGGCATCTACTGCAGGCCGATCGCGATCGCGGCGGTCGTGACCGCGTCGGGCGCGAGCCTGCCGGTGGAGTCTGCTGGCTGCCACCGGGCGCTGCCGGCCGCGGTAGCGGACGCGGCCAACTTCATCCTGCAGGGCGTCCTCACGAGCGGCACGGCGAGCAACCGTGGCATTAACCGGCCCGCTGCGGCTAAGACCGGCACCGCCAATAGCGGCTATTACGCGGCCTTCGCCGGCTTCACGCCGACCCTGGCTGGTTATGTGTCGGTCTTCAATCCGATCGATCCGACCACCGGGGGGGAGATGCTGGGCTACCCCCATTCCTGCTACCGGGAGGTAGACGGAAGCCAGGACTGCCCGGGGCAGATGTTCGGAGACAACGCTCCCGGGGCCACCTGGCAGATGACGTTCCTGCACGCCGCCCTGGGAGCGCCGGTCCCGTTCGTCGGCGTACCGGGGGACAGCCCGTTCTTCTCGCTGGGCAACGGGTTCGCCTCGCCGAAGCCGCCCAAGCCGCCGGCGCCGCCTAAGCGCGGCGGCTTCCCGCCAACGCCGAGTCCGCCGGGCCCGCCGGGCCCGGGGCACAAGAAGCCGGGACATTGAGCCACCTCGGATCGGCCCGCGAGCGCCGGGCGGGGTGGTCAGGACGAGGCGGCTAGCTGCCGCCGGACCTCTGCCGCTACCCGGCCGCCGTCGGCCCGGCCCGCGACCCGCGGCGTGACCGCCTTCATCACCTGACCCATCGCTCCCATTCCTGAGGCTCCGGTCTCGGCGAGGACCCCGGTCACGATGGCGGTAAGTTCGGCGTCGCCGAGCTGGGCGGGCAGGTAGGCGGCCAGTACCTGCTCCTCGGCCCGCTCGGACGCTGCCTGGGCCGGCCTGCCCGCCGCGTCGAACGCGTCGGCTGCCTCCCGGCGTCGCTTGGCCTCCCTTGAGACCAGCCGGAGCACCTCGTCATCGTCAAGGTCGCGGGCGGCCTTCCCGGCCACTTCCTCGTTGGCGATGGACGTGAGCGCCATCCTGAGGGTCCTGGTGCGGACCCCGTCGCGGGCCTTCATCGCCGCCGTGAGGTCGCCGCGGAGCCGATCCTTCAGTCCAGTCATCCGCCCATCGTGCCGCCACCCTGAACGGCATCCGGCACCCGGGGCGGCGGCACCGCCCGGGCCGGCCAGTCTGCAAGGCATGGCACCATATTGAGATGCGACCACGAACTGTCATCGCGACCGCTGCCGTGGCGGGCGCCGCGACGCTCGGTTATGCCTCGGTGATTGAGCGCAACTGGTTCGCGGTGCGGCGCTGTGCCGTCCCGGTGCTTCAGCCGGGCGCGGAGCCGCTGCGGATCCTGCACCTCTCCGACGCGCACCTGACTCCGGGACGGCACCGGCTGCTGTCCTTTGTCAGGTCACTGGATGCTCTTGAGCCCGACCTCGTGGTCAACACCGGCGACACGATCGCCCACGGCGACGCCGTCGGACCATTCCTTGAGGCTCTCGGGCCGCTGCTTGACCGGCCCGGCGTGTTCGTCTACGGCTCGAACGACATGTTCTCGCCGGAGCCTAAGAACCCGCTGCGCTATCTCTGGCGGACGAGCGCCCTCGATCACGACCATGGGCCGCCGAACCTCCCCTGGGCCGATCTCGGCGCCGCCATGACCGCGGCCGGGTGGCTTGATGCGAACAACCGGCGCGGCCGGATCAAGGTCGGCCAGGCCGACATCGAAGTGGGCGGCGTACACGACTCGCACATCGGCTTTGACCGCTACGACAAGATCGCCGGGCCGGCCGACCCGGCAGCGGACCTGCGGCTCGGCGTGATGCACTCGCCCGAGCCCGCCGTGCTGGACAATTTCGTGGCCGACGGCTACGACCTGCTGCTGGCCGGCCACACCCACGGCGGGCAAGTCCGGCTGCCCGGAATCGGCACGCTGGTCACCAACTGCGGAATCGACCGGGCCCGAGCCAGCGGGCTGCACCGGCATCCCCCGGCGGGCAGCGGCGCACCGCGGCAGGCCTGGCTGAACGTTTCGGCCGGCCTGGGCACGTCGCCGTGGGCGCCGGCCCGGTTCTGCTGCCGCCCGGAAGTAACGCTGCTCACGCTGGTTCCCGCGATCGGCTAGAGTTATCGAGCGGTCGGCGGGGTGTGGCGCAGTTTGGCAGCGCGCTTCGTTCGGGACGAAGAGGCCGCCGGTTCAAATCCGGCCACCCCGACCAGGTCACAGGCCACCTCCCGGTGCGGAAGTGGCTTCTTTCACCGTCGTCAGCAGCGAAGTACAGCTACGCCTACGAATCAAGCTGCTTGCCGAGGCGCTTGAGGGCCTGTAGCGTCTTGGCGTCCGAGACCTTGGTGTAGACGTTCATCGTCACGTCGATCTGCGCATGACGCAGGATGCGCATGGCCACCCGCGGGTGCACGTCCAGGGCAGCGAGTAGTGTCGCGCACGTATGCCTCACATGGTGTACGGTGATCTGTCGGACAGCGGCCCGAGTGCATCGCGTATCGAGGCGCCGGTTGAAGTTCCGCGGCTCGAACGGCGTGCCGACGCTGGTCGTGAACACGAAGCCAGAGCTAATCCAGCGGGCACCAGCCGTCGCCCTAGCCACCGCTTGGTCCTTAGCGCGCATCCGCAGGGCGGTCACACAGATTCCGGGCAACGGCAGGGTGGCATCGGACGCCGCAGTCTTGGTTTCCCGGTGCAGAAGCTCTCGGCGGATTCGCTGGAGCTGCCAGCCTACGTCGAGTTCTGCGCCGTCGAGATTGACGGCATCCCACGGCAAGCCGACGACCTCGCCCTTTCGCAGGCCGAGGACAAGGATCAGGACGTATGCCGCATACAGCGGGTCCTGGTCTCGCTTGGCCGACTCCAGGAATCGCCGGGCCTCATCGACAGTCCACGGCTTCACCTTGCGCTTACGTGGTTTCGGGACATGAAGCAGCGCTGCGACGTTCTTCGAGATCAGCTCCTCCGTAACCGCGTTAGTCAGCGCGCTGCACAGGATCGTCCAGGCGTCGCGGATCGTCCGTTCCGATGCGATCTGCCGACAGCACACAGGGACGGGCAGTGCGCAGCATCGGCGCCGGTTCTCCGGACGCCGGGCATCCTTTCCCTGAGCGCAGCACTGGCAAGTGCTCCGGAGCTGGTTGAGCCAGGCCCGGACGTCTCGCAGAGCGAGCTTGTCGAGCCGCTTCGCGCCGAGCCCGGGCACGACATAAAGGCGAGTCAGCGTCTCGTACGTCGCGCAGGTCAGCGGCGCGTAGTTGGGTGGGACGACGACTTCGCGTAGCCAGTACGCCAGATAATTCGCGAGGGTCGGCGAGTTAGTCGCCACCCGACCCCGCTGCGCTGCCGCGTGCAGCTTCAGCCATTTGCCGTGCACGTCCTCACGAGTCTTGCCATAGGCCCACTTGCGGCGGCGCGCGCCATCCGGGGTGGTCACCCACACGTAGGCTGCATAGCCGGTGCGATAGGGAAAGATCGAGCCCTCGCCGTTCGCCCGCTGCCGTCCCGGCGACATCAGGCTGCGTCCTTCGCCAGGAGTTCTACACACTCGGCCAACGCGGCACGGGTGACCAGCCTGCGACGACCGATCTTGATCGTGCGCAGTTGGTTACTGCGGATCAGGTTGTATACCGACCAGCGGCTGACCCGAAGCCAGTCGGCCGCTTCCTCGACCGTCAACAGCCGGTCGGCTTGCACGGCGGTCATGCTGCCCTCCCGGTTGCCGGAACATCTACAGCTTGTTCTTGGGCTCTGCGTCTGGCCTCACCGAGTGCTGCCTGCCATCGGGCGCGGTCGGTGAGGGTGTGCAGGAGCCGTTGGGCGGGTGGCATGTGGTCGGGGTCGGCGGGGCTGACCCGTTCCCAGCGGTAGCGCTGGTCATCGACGGCGGGCAGTCCGAGCATGGCCAGGAGCCAGGCTTTGCGGTCGGCGCGGTGGTCGGCGAGCGTCTTGTCAGGACCACGACCGCAGCTACCGAAGCCATGCGTTGCCGAATTAAGCCGTACTTAGATCAAGACGGCGCGCTGCGCGCGCCGTGGGCCGACCCTTGCGCCGACCTCCGGCCTTAGGGGCCCCGGCCGGCACGCGCCGGCCCGGCCCTCACGCCATCGTGCCGCTGATCATGGCAGGCCATCCGGCATGGCATCCGGTGCTGGACATTGCCGTCTTCCTCGGCGCTTCCAGTGTCCCGCTCCCGACCACCGCGTCGAGGTCGCTCCCTGCGGTCGCGTCGCATGCGATCGGCTACGCCGAACCTCGACCCGGCGCCCGCTCGCCAGGGTTCCGGCGCCTGTCGAGGATGACGGAGGGGACCAGGACACGACCCCGTGACCTGCGCTGTGATGCCACGGCGCAGGACGGACCGCCTAACTTAGTGGAGAAAGTCGAGCGCCGCGGCGCGGAACTCAGCCGACATCAGCGCGCCGCGATGATCACCGGCCACCGGGAGGTGTTTCGCGTTCGGAAGGGTCGCTGCCAGCTGGTCGACAGGATCGTCCTCGGTTCCCGAGACGAACAGCGTCGGGACCGTGGGCAGGTCGGCGCCTGCATCGAACGGTTCGGCGGCCAGCGCTTCCATGAGCAGCAGCATCTGATCCCGGTCGAGGTGGGGCTGAGAGATCCAGGCTGCGAGTTCGGCGAGCTCGGGGTCGGGCGCCTCGGCTTCGCCTTTTGCCACCGCGCGGAGCAACTCGATGTCCATATCGGCCAGCCACGCGTCGGTCGTGCCCAGCCCCTCGAGGACCAGGCGCCTTACCCGGCCAGTGGCAGCCAAGGGCCAGGCCAGCCGTGCGCCGAGCGAATAACCGACCACGTCGGCCTCGTCTTGGCCGGTGCTGTCGATCGCCGCGACCTGGCCCGCAATGATCGCGCTGACCGAGATCGCGTCGCGATCGGCCGCCGGGCACGAGCCATGACCGGGCAGGTCGACAGCGACCGTCCCACGCCCTTGGGCAGCCAACGCCTGCGGCCAGCCCGGCTCGATCCAGTCGAGCTGGGCACTACTGGTGAATCCATGGACGAGCAGCACCGGACGCTCGCCCGGGAAGCTGTGGACGGCGAGCCTGAGTTGCGACGTCATAGGTTCTCCGATTCCGCTGCTACCAACGCGCCCACAGCTGGCGAGGCTCGCGCATGGGTTGCAGTTCACCGTATACCACGGCATTCAACCGGGACCGCTCAAGGACGTTGGTCCAGCTTGAACCGATCTGAACGCCCACGATCCGAGCTCCGGACCGAGCGCCAGACGTAGACCGCGAACCGCTCGTGATCGAACCCGACGTCGGTGACGGGCCGCCACTGTTCATCTTCCGCGATCCATGCCACCGCGGCCCTTCCGCTTGATCCGCTGCCGCCTGCCCTGGCCGTCGAATCCCAGGCTGATCGCCCCGGTGAAGCCGTCTCCGTCCGGGTAGATGGTGGCCTGGTACTTCCCGATTAAAATCTTGGACACTTCTTCTCCTTCTGCCAGGTGGTTCGCTGTGGTCCTGGCGTGCCCTGGCCGGCGTTCGAGGCGTACCACCGGTACCCGTGGTGGCCAGGGCTGGCAGTGCTCATTCCTTGTCTTGGCGGCGGTCGAGGTATTCCTCGATCGCCTTCCTGATGACCCATGAAACGTCGCGGTCCTGCGAAGCGGCGTAGCGGGCCAGTCGTTCCTTGAAGTCGGCCGTCACCCTCACGGGAGGGAGCGTGGTATCGCGCACGTAGAACAATGTAGCACGGTGTTCTACAACGAGATGGTGCTACCTCGGCTTGCTTTCGAGCGAGGCGATGAACTCGTCTACGTGCTGGCTGGTGATCCGGCGCAGCTTGCCGATCTTGATGCTGCGGAGCTGGCCGGTTCGCAGCAGGTAGTACACCTTGTCGCGGCCGACGTGCAGCATCTCCGCTACCTCCTCGACTGTGTACGCTTCCACGTCCCCTGCACCTCTCTCCCTCGTCGTTCGTGCCGTGGTCATGGGTTCGCGACTCCTCTTGCTCTCAGCCTGGGGCTCACTGGGCGGTGTCAGCGGGTGGGACCCCGTGGCCTGGACGGCCCCGGCCCGCGCCGGTGTGATGGTGCGGATTGGGGCCAGCCCGGCGCGGGTGCCGCAGCCCAGGGCGAGGCTGGGAAGCTCTCAGTGGCCAGCCGCGCCGACCTGGCGGCGCGGGACTCCGTGCGCCGGCTGAGGCGCCTGCCCTCGGCGTGCAGGTGTTCGGCTGCCCGGCGGGCGGCGGCGGCCTGGGCAGCGTGCTGCTGAGCCTGGCGTAGCTCGATGACTGCCTCAGCGAGGGCGGCCAACCTGACGATCAGCTCAGCCTGGGCAGCGGTGGGGTTAACCGGCGCGGCACGAGAGAGCAGCCGGGCGGCATGGCGCAGGGCGTTGCCTGCAGGGGCGGGCCGAGGCATCCGCGCGTGGGGAATTCGGCCCGCGCGAGCGTAGCTGTCAGATGCCTGGCGTAGGACTCGGCTGCCCAGGGCGGCGGCCGCGGAGTGCAAGGTGTCGGAGGCCGCCCAGGCCGCGTCGGTGACCGAAGCGAGATCGCCAGCCCTTCAGCTGCACCGCCGCAGTCTCCTGACGCTCGACTCCGGGCGGCGCAGCGGTGAGGAGTCCCTACCGTTGCTAGACGAAGGTCCCGCGACCAGGGACGGTCCGGACCAGACCCTCATCGGCGAGCACCTGGACGGCTCTCCGCACGGTCATCGTGGACAAGCCCGATTCGTCAACCAGGTCGATGATGCTCGGGATCTTCCGCCCAGGCGGGTACACCCCGGTCTCGATCCTCTCCCGCAGGATGGCGGCCAATTGCTGGAACGGAAACTCGGCCGCTTCATGATCAATCTGCACGCGATCACGTTAGCCAGCATGATCATGTAAATGCGAGACCGCGCATGCTCTCGCATGCGAACCTATGCTGTCCATAAGCTGCCGCCATGGACAGGCGCTCCACCCTGTTACCAGATGACCACGCCACCAACGTCGCTGCCGTGGTGCAAGCGCACCTCAACCGCTGGGAGGTCGACCAGGAGCCCGACACGGGCGTCTGGTTCGCCATCGAACGCCCAACCCCAACCGCACTGCATGTTGTCGTTGATCACACTCTGGCTGGCCTGGCCGCCAAGCTCGACGCCGAAGGCACCAGCTCATGACCATCGAGGCCGTCCGCTGCACCCATCCAGGATGCGTAGACCTGCGCGACGTCCGCTACCCAGACGATGACGTCCTGCATCTGACCGCCGCCGAGTGGACCAAGTTCCTCGAGGCAGCGCAAGCGTGGGGACTTCGACGAGTTGATCAGACCGGAGGGGACCACCTGAGAACCCCATCGTTGGTATGTACACACCGGTCAGATGTTGTGGCCTATCAGGCAACCACCGGCAGCGCGATCACGTTCAGCGACGACCAGCCCAAGCGAGCGCGGGTGCCCAGTGGAGGCTCTAGTGTTGCGGATGCTTCGTTTATTGCGGATAATGCGACGAGGAGGAGGTTGCGACGATGCCAAGCAAACCAATCGCCTCGATTGACCCGGGAGATGTAGACACCGAGGTCGCGGGCCGGGCCGCACGGCGCATCAGCGATTACCTCAGTAGCCATCCGGGTGAGGATCTGATCGAGGCCCTCGGCGAGGTCGGCGCCGAGGACGCACTCGTGATTCCGCGTCCGACCGTAGTCATGCTTGCCCAAGTGCTCAGCCTGCTGGAGTCGGGCCACGGCGTCCAGATCATCCCGAAAGATGCCGAGCTCACTACCCAGCAGGCAGCCGACGTATTGAATGTGTCTCGGCCTTATCTCATCGGCCTGCTCGAATCTAGGCAGATTCCCTTCCGCAAAGTCGGCCGCCATCGACGGATAACCTTCGAGGCGCTCATGGAGTACAAGCGGCAAGACGACTTGAAGCGGCGGGCCGCCGCCGACGATCTGGCTGATCTGAGCCAAGAGCTGGGCCTGTACTGACCATGCCCTTCATCGCGGTGTATGACGCTGACGTCCTCTACCCCAACACCTTGCGAGATTTGCTGATCCGTATCGCCCAGCTTCCGCACTTGGTGCAGGCGAAGTGGACCGAGAAGATCCTGGATGAGGTAACCGACAACTTGCGGAAGAACATGCCGGACATCACGGTCGAGAAGACCGACCGCTTGCGCCAGCTGATGAACACAGCGGTGCGCGACTGCCTCGTGTCCGGCTACGAGCCTCTCATCGCAGCCCTGGACCTTCCCGACCCTAACGACCGTCATGTCCTGGCCGCCGCGATCAGGGCGAAAGCCCAGATCATCGTCACCAAGAATCTGCGGGACTTTCCGGCGGAGCGACTGGCTCCTTGGGATCTCAAGGCGAAGTCCCCAGACAGCTTCATCCGCGACCAGATAGATATCGACCGGCAAGCTGTCTGGGCATGCCTCCAGCAGATTGTGGACTCCCGCACCAGGCACCCCGTGACGATTGATGATGTGCTCGACGAACTGCAGCGAGACGGCCTCGTAGGCTCAGTCACCATCCTTCAGATGAGCTGAAGTAGCCGTTGTTACCGACCTGTGATCTGGCCACGGGTCGGTGATCAACGGCAACGCTCATTCTTGACGGCTGCCGTTACCGGCCGCCCAGCTCAGGAGCACAAAGATATCCGAGACCGTATGCACGCAGAGCCGCCGTCGGTCCCCGCCCGGCGGTTGCCAGGAAGCGCTGCTACGGCTAGCCGTCACAGAGTGTCACTGGCTCTGCCCATTCGGCGGGCGCCGAGTCCGCGCAGAACGATTACGGACTGCTGATATACGGGGTGCCTGGGGTCGTCGTCGTCGGCGCCCAGATCAATCATTCCGGCGTGCCTTTCGCTGTTGGCCATCACCATGCGCACGCTGGCGAGCCGATGCGGGCTCGGCCTGTCCCCAAGGTCCTAGCGGGGCCAGCCTGGATTGGCTGTGGCGGCGGGCGGGTCTGGCCGGCGATGCGCGGCGCGGGATCGGCGTGCGCCCGTGCGGTGGTTCGGCGACCGCGGCGATGTGCAGGTACCCGGCGGGGGCGGGCTCGGCCAGCGCCACCCGCTGATACTCCGGCAGCGGGTTAACGATCTTGGCTTCCATGTCTTGTCCTCCCTGGGTCTCAGGTCATGACGGCGCCGCCGCTGACGTCGAGGATCACGCCGGTGATCCAGGCGGCGGCATCGGAGGCCAGGAACACCGCGGCGGCGGCGACGTCTTCGGGTACGCCGAGTCGCTTGAGCGGATGGAATCCGGCCATCGCGGCTTGCTGCGCGGTCGGGATCTGCTCGCGGGTGCGCGCGGTCAGGATCGTCTCGGGGGCGATGCAGTTCACCCTGATCCCGTACGGCCCGGCCTGGGCGGCCACGTCCTGCGTCATCAGGGCGACGGCGGCCTTCGCCGCGCCATAGGGGATCGGCGCGCGGGCATCGGCCCGGCGGCCAGCCGAGGACGCCAGGGTGATGATCGCCCCGCGGCCGCGGGCTTTCATGCCGGGCAGGAAGCTCTTCAGCGTCAGGAAGGTGGCCAGCAGACTGGCGTCGACCGTGGCCCGCCACCCGTCTTCAGGGATGTCCTCCAGCGCCGCGGGCGGAGTCAGGCTCGCACCCGCGTTAGCGATCAGGATGTCCACCGGGCCCAGGCGGTCCTCGATCTGGCGGCGCATGGCCTCGATATCGGCGAAGCTGGTGGCATCCCCGGTCACACCGGTGGCGTTGCCGCCGTTATCGC